>JBDKER010000024.1:0-78445 GCA_039795165.1 Verrucomicrobiota bacterium
AGGCCGCCGCCATTGCCAAGAAGGGCCACAAGGAAGGACTCAGCCTCCGCGAGGCCGCCATCGCCAGTGGCTACCTCACCGGCGAACAGTTCGACCAATGGGTCGTCGCGGAACGGATGACCCGGCCTTGATTTGCCGGACCGTTTCCCTCCCCGGAAACTTTCCGGGAAGAAAGTGGCGGATGTGGTCGCTATGGTTTATGGAGATGCCCTCTTGATATGAAGCGTTCCCTGATGCTGCCGATGATGACGACCCTGCTGCTCGCGGGGGAGGGGATGGCTGCGCCCGGGGGAGGTGAGGTGGACCGGTTGGCGGCGGAGGGATGGCTGGGTGGGGCGGGGCAATTGCTGGAGATTTCGCAATGGGTACAGGATGGCCTTGCGGCCGAGGATCCGGCGGCTGCGCTGGAGGCGCTTGCCGGTCTGGCGCGGTCGGCGCGGGAGACTGGGCAGCGGGAAGTCTGCATGGAAGCGGAGATTGGCTGGCTGCGGCTGGCGATGGCTGATGCTGATGCGGATGCGGGGGATGCGCTCGAGGAACTGGCGCGGCGTGCGCGCGACTGGGGATTGCCCCGGGAAGAAGCGCGGGTGTGGTCGTGGCGGGCGTCGATTTTCGAAGATGACGGCGACTGGCTGGCGGCGTTTTTTGCGCACGACCGGGCGAGTCAGGCGGCGCTGGCTGGTGGTCTGGACAACCGTGCGGTGGCTGCGTTGCTGGCGATGGCGCGTCTGTGCCGGGAGCATGAGCATCCATGGCGGCTGCAGCATCAGTGGGCGAGGATCGACCATCTGCTGGCGGGTAGGCTTGACCGATTGGACCGCGAGACGCGGAAGATGCTGGCGGAGGAACGGGCGGCGTCGGCGGTTCTGCTGGGGACCGTGCCGCCATTGCCGCGGGCTCCGTCTGGTCCTGTACTGAACCCATCCGAGGCATCCGCGATGGTGGCGCGGTCGCATGGCGAAATTGCGCGGACGAGATTTTTTCTGTCGAATCCGACTGCCGAGACGGTGGTGGGGGAACTGCGGGCGGAATCGCGGGCGGGAGGTGCGGCGGTGTGGCAGGCGGATGAAGGCGGTCAGGTCCTCACGTTCGGGGCGGGCGATGAGGAATCGGCTGCTCCTGCTGTGACGGTGCGGCCGCTCACGCTGCGGCCGGGGGAGACGGTGAGTCTGTATCTCGAGCAGATGCCGCGGGCGGGGGACAATCAGGTGGGGATCCGCTGGCAGGGCAAAGGTCTGGCTGGGGCGTCGGCGGAATTCTTCTTCAGTGAGCGGGTGGCGGCGTCGGCCATGGTGAGTGGAGGGAATCTGAATACGGTGCCTGGCTGGCCGGTGCCGTTGTATCATGAGATCAACCAGCGGGCGGGCGGGGTGAGGGTCGAGGATCTTTCATTTATGGCGTCCGAGCCGTGCCGTCTGGAGGTATTCGATGGCGATGCGCGCAGCGTGGCGGGATTTCCTTCGACGAGACTGCTCGCGGTGGATGAGGAAGGCGACGGACAATTCCGCGGTCCGGGCGATGTGGTGCTGTCGGATGAGAATGGCGATGGGATGCCGGATGTGCTCGTGGGCGACCGGAGCCGGAGCCTTGAAGTGTGGGCGTGGCCGCTGCGGGGGGGCTCGGGCGAACCGGTGACGGTGGCGGCGCGGCTGCGGCGTGAGGTCCGGAGCGGCGGAGGTTGGCGGACCGATGTGGAATCCGGGATTCGTCCGGCGGTGGGACCGCGGCGGCGGTCAGTAGGGAACGGGACGCAGACGGTGGAAGAGACGGGCACGGTCCGGCGCTGAGGGATCGGTGATGCTGCCCGCACCTTCCGCGGGGAACTCGGCATTCTGCACCGTTTCCCAGAAGACGAGGTCGCTGCTGGCTTCGAGCTGATAGGTGACGGCTGGCTGGACGTGGTTGATGTGGAAGGCGGTGCCGCCCGGGACGGGTCCGGCGAACGAGAGGATCAGACGATCATTGGCATCGGCGGGCGAGAATCCGGCGACGTATTCGCAGCGGTTGTCCTGGCCATCTGCGTCCGGATCGTCGGCGGCTCCGAGGCCGAGATTTCCGAACGAAGCCAGTTCCCATGTGTCCGGGAGGAGATCACCATCGCTGTCGCGCAGAGCAGTGAGCGCAATGGTGACTGGTGCGCTGAATTCGCGGCCGTCGCTGACGCGGAACGTGCAGTTGTCCGTGCCGCTCCATCCGGGATCCGGCGTCCAGACGAGCCGGGGGAAGGCGCCCGTGAGGGTTCCATGAGATGGAGGGGTCACGATGTCGGCTGTGAGCGCGTCGCCATCGGCATCCGAGGCGCTTAGAGCGAGCCCGGCGGGCAGGTTTTCGACGGTTTGCACATCGCGGGCGCTGATGACTGGCGGAGAATTGTGCACGATGCGGAAGCGGTCACGCACTTCCCCTGAGCTGTGGATGAAATGAAGGTCGAGCTGTTTTCCATTCACGTCCACGGCGACCGAGCCGAGCTGGGCGAGCGAGCGGATCATGGCCGGGTGATTGAGTCCGTAGGTACTGCCTGTCTGTCCGGCGCTGCCGGTGACCGTGTAGACGGCTCCGGCATTGGCACCGATGACCTTGCGGTAGGCTCCGTCTCCGTCTGGCTGACCGTTTCCGGGCTGGACGACATGCTGAGCGGAATTGAACGAGCCGCTGAATCCGTAGTGGCCATTGAGGAATCGGCTGCGTTCATAGGCATGGCTGTGGCCATTGAGGACGAGGTCGACGCCGCGGCTTTCGAGAATGGGGAGAAGGATCTGGCGCATGTCCGTCATGCGGCCCGAGGAATCGCTCAGGCTATCCGAATCGTGTGTTCCCTTGGTGTAGGGCGGGTGGTGCCAGAAGGCGATCGTCCATTCCTGCCGGTTGGCATCGAGGTCGGCGGCGAGCCATTGGGCCATGGCACCTGCGGCGCTGCGCGGCGTGTCATGGGAATCGAGGCAGATGAAATGGGCATTGGCGTAATCGAACGAATAGTAGGCACGCACTCCGGATGGCAGGCCACCGCATTCCCCGGCAGAAGGCATGGAGAAGGCTGTGTAGTACGGACCGGTTTCGGTGGGAGAATCCGAATTGAAGGCCTCGTGATTCCCCATGCACGGCCAGACGGGAGAATTGCGCAGGGTGTCCGGGTAGATCCCGAAGAAGTTCGACTGGTATTCGCTGTCGAGGCCTGTGTTGTAGGCATTGTCGCCGAGGAGGACCACGAAGTCGGTATGCGGGTTGCCATTCCATGCCGCGAAGGCATCGCGCACGGCCCTTGCGTTGCTGTTGCCGGTGCCGCAGTCGCCCAGTGCCCAGAAGCGGAATGGACGAGCCGGGCCACGCGGGGGCGAGGTGGTGAAGAAGAGGCTACCGTCCGCCGCGAACTCGCCCCGGCTGTGTCCGACGGCATAATGGTAACGCGTGGCTGGGGTCAGGCCCGTGAGGCGGACGATGTGTTCCGTGGTGATGGCGGGGTCGCTGGTAGTCTGGTCGGGGGAATCCGGTCCGGTGCCCCAGCGCACCACGGAATCGGTGGGGACACTGGTACGCCAGCGGATGGTCATTTCCGTGGGTGCGGCGCGGTTGAGGTAGGGACCGCGGGTGAGTTCCGGTTCCATCGCGGCGAGGCGGAGATCGAAGCTGAGATCGCTGCTTGTGGGCGAATCCTGATGGACTTCGACGGCGATGACGTTTTCGCCATCGACGAGGAGATCGGGATCGAGGGTGGCCGTGCGGAAGACCGAGACTTCCTCTGCAGCGGTGGCGGTCTGACTGGCCAGCGTTTCCGGTGTTATGGTTCCGGTGGGCATGGCGCTGCGCAGGACTTCCGTGCCATTGAGCCAGACGACGGCTCCGTCATCGCGCAGCAGTTCGAGCTGAAGGGAAGCGATGGCGTGGCGCTGGCTGACCGTGAATTTCCGGCGGAACCATGTGGGGATGTTCTTCTGGATGCCCGGGGTATTCGGGTCCGTGTCGGTGAAGCCGGCGACGGTCACTTCATCGCCGTCGCCGTAGCCGATCTGGGCGCGTCCCGTGCGCCATGAGGAATCGTCGAAGGCAGCGGTGATCCATGCGGGGCCGGGATCGGTGCCTGTGTCGAGGAACTGCCATGCGGATCCCTTGGGGATGAGAGCAGCGGGGGCCGTCGTGAGGCGGAGGTCGAAGCTGAGGTCCGAGCTTCCTGCGGAATCCTGATGGACTGCCACGGCGATGACATTGGTTCCCGGGCGGAGGAGCGAGCCCGGAATGATCTGGCGGTGGAAGCGCGTCGTTTCGTCGTCGCCGCTGGCCGACTGTGCGAGGGTAGTGGCCGAGATGGTGCTGCTCGGCATGTTGGTGCGGAAGACCTCGATGCCGTTGAGGTAGACGACCGCGCCGTCGTCGCGCAGCACCTCGAGCTGCAGTTCCGGGAAGGCGTCGGGATCCGCGACCGTGAATGTCCGGCGGAAGTAGCTGGCGATGAATTTGGAGCCCGCGTCCGGTCCGAAGCCGATGACGGTGGCTTCGTCGCCGTCGCCGTAGCCGAGCTGGGCTGGGCCGGCCGGCCATGCACTGTCGTCGAAATCCATGGTCTGCCATGGCTGGCTGCTGAGCGGGCCCTGATCCCAGTACTTCCATGAGGAACCCGGCGGGATAAGGATTTCCTGGGCAATGGCGGGAATGGTGGCGAGCCATGTGGCGGCCACCGTGGAGGCGATGCGGGTGAACATGGGGAGAGAGCGGCGCAGCCGGGTAAGCTGGCATGTTCATAGCAGAAAGCCCTGCCCTCCTTCAAGATCGATCACTTCTGATCCCACGGAATAAGTGGCTTCGGCTGGGGCACGCGGCCGAGAGTACGGACGCCGGGTCCGGTGCCGCTGCGGCCAAGGTCCTGATCCATGGCGGCGGCCAGTTCCGTTAGGGAAGCAACCATGTCCGGGTGCTGGGCAGCCACATTGCGCGATTCGCCGGGGTCGTCGGCGAGGTGGTAGAGTTCCGGTCCGCCCTTGGCGTTGGCGGGTGTGCGTTTCTCCGTGGTGCTGCCGAAGTGGAGTTTCCATGGCCCCTTGCGGATCGCCATGAGCTTGAGTCCGCTGAAATAATGGAAGACATCATGGGCCGGCGGCGTGCCCGGAATGCCGCGGAGGTGAGGCGAAATATCGATGCCGTCGAGGCGGCGGCCAGTGGGGAGTGGCGCTCCCGCGAGTGAGGCAAAAGTGGGCAGGATGTCGAGCATGCCCATGACTTCCGGGCAATCGGTTCCGGCGGGAATGGTACCGGGCCACCATGCGAGAGCGGGCACACGCATGCCGCCTTCGAGGACCGATCCCTTGTGTCCGCGCAGAGGCGTATTGAGGGCGCGCGGAGTGCCGCCGTTGTCGCTCACGAAGAGGACGAGTGTGCGTTCGGCGAGATTGCTGGAGCGGATGGTTTCGAGAATGCGGCCGACGCTCCAGTCCACCTCTTCGACCCAGTCCGCGTAGATGCCGTGGGGCGATTTGCCGGCCCATGCCTTGCCCGGGTAGAGCGGGAAGTGGACCGCGTTGTGCGGCAGGTAGAGGAAGAACGGTTTGTCCTTGTGTTCGCTGATGAAGCGGACGGCTTCCGTGGTGTAGAGTTCCACGAGCGACTGCTGGTCGTCTGGAAGGACGCGCTTCACGACCTTCCCATTGCGGAGGAGTGGGAGCGGTGGCTGTCCCGGGCGGCCCACCTTCGGAAGTGGCTGGCCGAGGTCGCTCTTCACCCCATCCTGTGCCGGCCCCATGTCATTCGAATAGGGAAGACCGAAATGAAGATCGAAGCCCTGCGCATTGGGGAGGAATTCCGGTTGGTCGCCAAGATGCCATTTTCCGATGATGGCGGTGGCGTAGCCGGATCCGCGGAGGACTTCCGCGACTGTGGTTTCCGCAGGGTCGAGCCCAATGGGGTCGTTCGGGAAAAGCACATGGGGAATCGGCAGGACGCGCTTCGGGTAGCATCCGGTCATGAGCGATGCGCGCGATGGCGAGCAGACCGGGGCCGCGTAGAAGCAGCTGAGCCGCCGACCTTCCCGGGCCATGCGGTCGAGTTCCGGCGTGCGGTTCCGGGTCGATCCAAAGGGTCCGATGTCCGCGTAGCCGAGGTCGTCGATGTTCACGATGACGAAGTTCGGGCGGGCTGGGACTGCCGTGGTGGTTGCAGGAGCCTGGACTTCCGATGGTGCGGAAGCTGCCGTGGCTTTTGCTGTGATCCATCCGAGCGACACGAGGAAGCGGTCGGCTTCCGTGATGGTCTGCGAGAGGTGGGGTTCCTGATTGAAGAAGCCGTGTCCGGCCTGCGCGTAGACATGGACATCGCAGCGGACGCCGGCTGTTTTCATGTCGGCTTCGAAGGCGCGCACGATGGGCACCGGCAGGAGGGCGTCGCGCCCGCCCGTGAAGATGGCCGTGGGTGGAGCCTTGGCGGTGATGTGGTGAGCGGGTGAGAATTCGCGGAAGCGTTCGCCGAGGCGGTCGTATCCCCAGCCCTCCGGTCCATTATGGAAGACGGGATTGAAGAGGAGCAGAGCATCAGGCCGGCAGGAGACTGAGAGATCGTCGGCGGGGTCGTCGAGCCCCGGAACGAGGGCAGTGAAGGCTGCGAGATGACCACCAGCCGAACCACCCGCGGCGGCGATGCGGCCGGGATCGATGCCGAGTTCCGCTGCCTTGCGGCGGACGAAGCGCAGGGCTGATTTGGCATCGGCGCAGCAGACCGTGGGTGGTCCCTTGTCGCCTTTGGGAATGGTGCGGTAGGCCACGCGGATGCCGACCATGCCGCGGCGGGCAAAGTGTTCGCTCTGCGGCTGGAATTGTTCCACCCGGCCGCCGACCCAGCCACCTCCGAAGAAGAAGACGACGGCCGGTCGGCGGTCGGCCTGTTTCCAGTCAGTCGGCCGGTCGATATGAACGAGGAGGTCACGTCCATCGGCCTGCTTGTAGGCCATGGTTTCGGCAGCGGCGGCCTGCCGATGCCCGGTGAGCAAGGTAAGCACGAAGGCGAGGACGGCGACGAGCTGGCGGGGGGCGGCGAAGTCTCGGGAAGGCGTGGGCGGGAGCATGGCAGGCATGAAGCCAGCGGGGTGGTCGCCGGTAAAGTCCGCGAGTCCGGCGGAGGGGAGCGGAGCGTTCGCGTTTGCGTGATTCCGCCGCTGCGTGCAGTGCGCATGGCCCCTGCGGTGGCTCCTTCCGACATGTCACGAATCTACCAGCTGAAACGGCAGGCCTCCGGAATTCCGGAAGCGCCGCCCGAGACTGCCGCGATTGATTTTGCTGCGGAACTGAACCCGCAGCAGCTGGCCGCGGTGACCTCGCCGCCTGGCAAGGCCCTTGTGCTGGCGGGAGCGGGCAGTGGCAAGACGCGCACGCTGACCTACCGGGTGGCCTATCTGCTCGAGAATGCCATCGCTCCCCAGAATATTCTGCTGCTCACCTTCACGAACAAGGCCGCCCGCGAGATGATGGAGCGGGTCGATGCCCTCCTGCCGGGCCGGACGGGCGGGCTGTGGAGTGGAACCTTCCACAGTGTCTGCAACCGCATCCTCCGCCGCAATGCCGCGGCCGCCGGACTGACCTCAGGATTCACGATCCTCGACGCCGACGATGCGAAGTCGCTTATGACGAAAGTGATCCGCGAGAATGCGGAGATTGTGAAGCAGGTCGAGCAGGCCACCGGCGAGAAGTTTCCGAAGGCTCCGGTGATTCTGGGCATGCTCAGTTTTGCAGTGAACACGCGGACGCCGCTGGAGCGGGTGGTGCAGCAGCGCTTCAGTCCCAGTGCGGATGTGGTCGAAGGCATCTGCCGGATGGCGAAGCATTATGAGAAGCGGAAGCGAGACGCCAATTCCGCTGACTTCGATGATCTGCTCACGCGGACCCTTGAGATGTTCCGCGCGCATCCCGAGGTCCTCGCCGAATACCAGTACCAGTTTCAGTTCATTCTCGTGGACGAATACCAGGACACCAATCCTGTGCAGGGAGAGCTGATCGATCAGCTGGCGGGCGCACATGGGAATGTCATGGTGGTGGGTGACGATGCGCAGAGCATCTATTCGTGGCGCGGGGCCGACTTTGCCGCGATCATTGGTTTTCCCGAACGGCATGCCGGCGCGCAGCTCTTCAAGATTGAAACGAATTACCGGAGCACGCCCGAGATCCTTGCGGTCGCCAATGCGGCCATCGGGCGCAACACGCGGCAGTTTGCCAAGGAACTGCAGCCCGCCTGTGCGAGCCGTCAGCAGAAGCCCGTGCTGGCGGCGCTCTACACGCCCGAGGAACAGGCGATGTTCGTGGCGCAGCGCATGCAGGAACTGCACGAGGAAGAAGGCATTCCATGGCACGAGATGGCCGTGCTTTACCGGGCGCATTTTCAGAGCATGGAAGTGCAGCTGCAGCTGACCCAGGCCGGCATTCCCTTTGTGGTGACGAGCGGGATCCGCTTCTTCGAGAGTGCGCACCTCAAGGATTTCACGGCCTACCTCCGGCTCGTGGTCAATCCGCGCGACGAGGCCGCCTTCGATCGGGTGGTGCAGATGCTGCCGGGGGTTGGGGCCGGCACGGCGGCCAAGCTGGCGGCGGCATGGCACAGCAGTGACTTTGCGCGCACCTCGGTGCTGCCGCCCAGTTTTTCCGCGCTGCTCTCCAGCATCCGGGTGCCGGCCCGCGCTCAGAAGGATTGGGAACAGCTTGGCTACACCATGGATGAATTCCTCACCCCCGAGGGAGCATTGCAGCCGCCTTCCGTGCTGCTGCGGAGCCTCTGGGAAGGTGTCTATCAGAACTACCTGAAGACGTCGTATGACAATGCGGAGACGCGTGTGGAGGACGTGCTGCAGTTCATGAATTTCGCGGCGCGCTATCAGACGCTGCCGGAGATGCTCAGTGATCTTTCGCTGCTGAGCGGGCCGGAGCAGGCCAGTGGCGGGGATCAGGTCAAGGATTCCGAATGTGCGGTCCTTTCCACAGTGCACCAGGCCAAGGGACTGGAATGGAAGGTGGTTTTCCTTGTCTGGCTGACGCAGGGGATGTTTCCGAACATGCGGGCTGTCGAGGAAAGCGGCGAGGAAGGGCTCGAGGAAGAACGCCGTCTCTTCTATGTGGCCGTGACGAGGGCCCGCGAGCAGCTGCATCTGCTTTTCCCTCGCTTCTGGCCGAAGTCGTATGCCGGCGACCCATGGCAGCAACCGTCGCAGTTCCTCGAGGAAATTCCTGCCGGAGCACTGGACGAATGGCGCATCGGCAGGGGATACTGAGCGCAAACCTCCATTTTTCATGAAGCCATCCGCACTTTCCGAAACCGACGCCACGGGCCGCTGGCCATCGCAGGTCCGCTACATCCTCGGAAACGAGGGAGCGGAACGCTTCAGCTATTATGGCATGAAGGGCATCCTCGCGGCCTATCTCACGACGGTTCTGCTCATGACCAAGGACCAGGCGTCCAGTGTCATTCATCTTTTCGGTTTCGTGAATTACTTCATGCCGGTGATCGGGGCGTGGATTTCCGACCGCTTCTGGGGACGCTACCGCACCATCCTGTGGATTTCCCTGTCGTACTGCCTCGGCCATGCCGTGCTGGCCTGCACGGACCTCACGGAATCGGTCGATGCACGCACCATGCTGCTCTATGCGGGTCTTGGGCTCATTGCGTTTGGATCGGGCGGCATCAAGCCCTGTGTTTCGGCCTTCATGGGCGACCAGTTTGGTCCCGGGCAGCGGTCTCTGCTCAACAAGGCGTATGCGGCCTTCTACTGGATGATCAATCTGGGGAGCACGCTGGCATTTCTGATCATTCCGTGGGTGCGGGACAAGCATGGCTACAGCTGGGCCTTTGGGATTCCCGGCATTGCCATGGGGATTGCGACGCTCATCTTCTGGCTGGGGACGCCGAAGTACCGTCATGTCGAGCCGACCGGGGATCCGGCGTGGCGCACCAAGCTGGCATGGCTGCTGTCGGTGCTTGCGGCGGTGACGCTGGTGGTGGTGGTGCATCTGAAAGCTCCGCAGGTGTACGATGTCGTACTGTGGGGTACGCTGGGAGCCTTTGCGGTGGCGGCTGCCCTCTGGACGCGCGGGATGGTGCAGAGGGTTGATGCCGCGCGGGAACCGCAGCAGCCGTCGGCCTTTTCGGTCTGGTGGTACGGGGTCATGAAGTGGCTGGGGGGTGGCTTCCGGAATTTCAGTGGTCCCATCCATGCGAAGTTCACGGCGCTCGGAGCTGACGAAGGCCTGGCCTATGGAAGAATTCTTTCCGTTTTTGCGATGGTGCCGATCTTCTGGGCGCTTTTCGACCAGACCTTTTCGACGTGGGTGCTGCAGGGTGGGCAGATGGTGAAGTACCGGCTGGGCAGCTATGAAATCGGGGCCGAGCAGATGCTTTCCGCCAATCCGATCATGGTGCTGATCATGGTGCCGTTCACGACCTTCGTGCTCTATCCGATGCTGGGGCGGCTGGCGACGCCCTTGCGCCGCATGGGAACCGGCATGGTGCTGGCCGCGCTGTCCTTTGTGTTTGTGGCGTGGCTCCAGAAGCGGATCGAAGGCGGCGAGCAGCTGAGCATTCTCTGGCAACTGCTGCCGTACCTTGTGATC
Source organism: Verrucomicrobiota bacterium (assembly GCA_039795165.1). GTDB lineage: Bacteria > Verrucomicrobiota > Verrucomicrobiia > Verrucomicrobiales > V1-33 > V1-33. The sequence continues at coordinate 10,569 of JBDKER010000024.1, forward strand.
ACGATGGCAGAAGTGCTCATCAGCACGACCGGACTGGAATTTGCGTTCACGCAGGCACCGGCGGCGATGAAGTCGACGATAACGGGTTACTGGCAGCTGACGGTGGCGGTGGGCAATCTGGTGGTGGTGTTCATCACGGCGGCGCTTGGTGGCGGGCATGGCGATGAATCTGTCACCAGTGGTCGGTTCATGCTTTATGCGGCCATCACGGCGGTGGTGGCGGTCATCTTCAGTGTCATTGCTGCCTTCTACCGGTACCGCGAGCAAGCCGCGGAAGCCTGAGCGGATCCGCCGAAAGGCCTTACTCCGTGAGGAGCCATGCCATCAGGTTGCGCAGTTCTTCGGGGCTGAGGGCCTTGTCGAGTCCAGCCGGCATGAGGGATGTCTTGAGTGGCTCGGCTTTCGTGATCTCGCTTTTGGGAATCCGGACAATGGTGCCGCCGGGGAGACCGAGCTGGAGTTCGTCGCTGGTTTCGCCGCTGCGGACACCGGTGGCGGACGAGCCATCCTTGCGGGTGATGGTGTAGGCGACGGCGTCGGGATTGATGGTGGCGTGGGGATCGCTGATGTCGCGGAGGACACTGGCGTAGTCACGGTGCACGAGATTGGCGAGGTCGGGCCCGATGCGGGCTCCGTCGCCGCGCAGTTGATGGCAGAGGGCGCAGGTCGCCTTGCCATTGTAGAGAGCGCGTCCCGCCAGCCGGTCGGCTCCGGCGATTTCCGGGATTTCGGTTTTCTCCACATCCGGGGCTGCGGGTTTGGCGAAGGGGAGCAGGATGCGGCGGAGCGGGAGGGCGCGTGGCCGTGGATCGCGGTTCGTCGACCACGACACCGCGAGCGAATCCAGCGGCGTTGGTACCGTGATGTGGATGGGGAGCCAGCGGTTCTGCTGCGGGCCCTGCACCGTCAGGCGCACCGTGGATCCGTCGCGCACGAACGCTGCGCCTTCGGCTTCGATCTGCAGTGCCGCCGCGGCGGAGAACGACAGCACAACCGTTTCGGCTTCGGGCACATAATCGAGCCGGGAAATCGGCTGCGTTGCCGGGATGAGCATCTGCCAGAGGTCGAGTTGTCCGCGCAGTTCGAGCGAACCCGCTTTGCTGAGGTTCTGCCAGAGGCCGTCATGTGAGGCACTTCCGCTGGTGAAGGTGCGGGACGCCGCGGTATCCGGGTGCGGCAGCCAGCCCTTCCATGCGCCTGCGGATCCCTGCCATGACGCTTCCATGCCCGTGAGGTCGTGCTGGAAATCGAGGACGTCGCGTCCGCTCTTCGTGGTGATGGCATAGGTCACGGCGTCTGTGCGTTCCGCGGATGAAATCACGACATTGCGCTGACCTTCGGCCGTGGCGACGCCGCTGACGACGGGGCGGCTGTGCCGCTGCTTCTGCTGCATCGCGACCACCGCGTAGCCTGGGCGGATGGTTTCGTGACGGTCGGCAGTGGAGACATAACGACCACCCGTGACGGACGTGTGGAGGGTAGCGTCCTGCCAGTCGGCGGGCTGCACCGGCCGGTCGAACGCGAGCGTGGTTTCTCCGGGGCCGGACGCCCATGCCATGACTGGCTGGGGAACGGCGCGGTCGCTGAGACTGATCTTGAAAATCCTGCCTTCGCCCTGCGGCCCATTGCCCCAGTCGGGTGGACCCGAGTGACAGCAGATCACCAGGTCGCCGGCGGGAGAAACCGCGCAGTCGACCACGAGCATGCCGAGCGACGCAAACTGATGGGTCTGGGCCACGTATCCGGCCGCGGTGCGGGCCAGTTTGGTGCGCCAGAGGCGGCCGCGGGCTTCGCCGGTGACGATGGCGTCGTCGGCCCAGAATTCCGGGCCGAAGCGACCGCGTCCGGTCATGGGTCCATTGAAGCGGAATCCGCAGGTGCTCTGGTGCTGCGGGGTGTAGTCGTAGACACTCGGTTCATCGATGACATCGGGGAGCCACTGCGGGTGGCGCGGCGGAAAGCCATAATGACGTCCGGGTTGGATGTGGAGAAATTCGTCGAAGGGATTGCCATTGGGCACCCATGTCGCGCCTTCCTGTTCTGTTCCGAAGAGGTCGCCGTGGCGATTGAACTGCAGCGACATGATGTAGCGGAGGCCCGAGTTGAGCTGTTCCACTTTGCCATCCGGCGAGATGCGGAGGAGGCAGCCGCGCCGCCGGTCCGCGCGGTAATGAGCCACGGCCTTGTCATCGGTCCAGTAGGCATTCGACGGAGCCCCGTTGCCCATGGTGACGTAGATGGACTGGTCGGGTCCGATGGCGAGGGCCATGGAACTGTCGACGCGGCGATGCTGGAGGTAAGGAGCCTTGACGAGTTCCGGGTCATCGAAGCCCTTGGCCACGGATACCCGGCGGTCCGGAATGCCATCGCCGTTCTCGTCGGTCCAGCGGACGACTTCATCCGTGAGAACCGCCCACGGCATGCCATCCCGCACAGCCATGCCCAAGGGGTAGTCCGGTCCCGCCATTCCTTCGAAGGTGTCGACCCGTTCCTCGAGTCCATCGCCGTCGAGGTCGCGCAGCAGATGGAATCTTCCATCGTATCCACCGGCGTAAAGCCGCCCGTCCGCCGCGTATTCCACATTGTTGAGACTGGTCAGGCGGACCGGGAGTTCGCGCACCGTGAAGCCAGGCACCAGCATCTTCACGCCCGCCTCCGGAGGCACCGGAGGAAAGGGAGGTTCCGGCTGCCGGTCGGGCACCGATGGCTTGAACGGTTCCGCGGCCATGGCGGCAGGGCATGCGAGCAGCAGCAGGAGAGAAAAGCGGAATGGCAGCATGGAAGCCATCCATTCCGCCGCAGGCACAGGCGGCAACCGCTTCCCGCATCCGCAAAGCCGAGGCCCCGAGGCGCGGACGATCATGAGATTGTGCGATTGACCGCGACTCCGGGCGCGCGGAGCAAACACACGTTTATAAACAGTCGTTTGAAATAATGCCCCGGTCTTCGCGAGCTGCTGTGCTGATGAAGGAGGGGGTTCCGCGGGAGCGGGATCCTGAGGCGAGGCGTGCACGCCTGCTGCGGGCGGCGGCGGCGGTTTTTGCGGCGAATGGCTATGCGGCGGGGAGTGTCCGGGAGATCTGCGAGCGGGCGAGGGTGAATGTGGCGTCGGTGAATTACTATTTCGGGAGCAAGGAGGGACTGTACCGGGAGGTGCTGCTGGAATCGCACCGTCAGGTGCTGGCGGAGGAACCGCCGCCCGAGCCGGCGGACGATGCGGAGGAAGCGCTGCGCGACTGGGTGCGGTTTTGCCTGCGGTTTGTGCTGCTGCGGCGGGCGGCTGATCCCGTGCTGGGGCGTCTCATGGCGCATGAGATGCGGCAGCCGACTCCGGTGCTTTCCGAGCTGGTGCGGCTGATCATCCGTCCGGTTTTCGGGCGGCTGCGGGAGATTGTGGAACGGCTGGCGGGACGGGGAATGGATTCGCTGCGTTGCGAGATGGCGGCGCATCAGATTGTGGCGATGTGCGTGCATTTCGATCACAGCCGGGCGGTGATTGGGCGGCTGGGATTCACGGTGCCGTCGACGGAGGCGGGCATTGCGGAACTGGCGGACAGCGTGGTGGCGATGGCGCTGCAGGGTCTGCGTGGTGGAGCGGGGCGGCGGCTGGAGATTTCCAAATGAGAATCACGATGAAGAAGATGCGTTTCATGATGCTGCTGCCGGTGCTGGCGGCTGGGTTGCATGGCTGCCGCAGGGCGGAAACGCCGGTGGCTGGTCCGCCGGCGGCTGCTGCCGCGGTGCGGGAGACCGTGCGTGGTGAACTGGCGGCCGTGGCCGAGCGATCGTTTCCGCGGTACCTGCGGGCGACCGGGCAGTTGCGGGCGGCGACGGATGCGGTGGTGGCGGCGGATGCCATGGGCCGGGTGGTGACGGTGGCCGTGGAACGGGGATCGGTCGTGCAGGCCGGTGACGTGCTTGCTGAACTGGACGCGCGGCAGGCGAAGCTGGCGCTGGAAGAAGCGGCGGCGTCGCTGGCCCTCGCGGAATCGAAGCTCGGTCTTGCCCGCAACGAGCAGGAACGGAATCGCCCCCTCGCCGAGAAGCGGGCCGTGGCCGAATCCGACTATCAGAAGCTGGTGACGCAGGTGGCCGCCGGGGTCGCCGAGGTGGCTGCGGCGAAGTCGCGCCGCGATCAGGCGCAGAAAGCGCTCGACGATTGCCGGATCCGCACGGTTTCGGCGGGCGTGGTGGCCGAGCGGATGGTTGAGCCCGGGGAATATGTGCGCACCGATTCGCCGGTGGCACGGGTGGTTGATCTGACGAAGCTGCGGCTGGTTCTCAGTGTTCCGGAGACGGAGGTGGGCCTGCTGGCGCTTGATCAGGTGGTGACGTTTCAGACGCCGGCGGTGGCGGGGCGGACCTTCCGGGGATCGCTGCGGTTTCTGGGGGCTGCGCTGCGGGAAGCGAGCCGCGATCTGGTGGTCGAGGCCGAGGTGGAGAATGCCGAGGGCGTGCTGCGGCCGGGATTCTTCTGCGATGCCGGCATCCTGCTGAAGGAGGAGAAAGCGGTGGCAGTGCCCGATGATGCCCTGCGCAGCGAGGGATCGCGCCGCGTGGTGTTCGTGGTCGGATCCGATGCGCGGCTCGAGGAACGGCTCGTCGAGACCGGTGAGACGGCGGAGGGTTTCACGGAAATCCGGCGCGGCATCGCGGTGGGCGACCGCGTGCTGCGGAAGCCTGGTGCGTCGGCGGTCGATGGCGCGCCCTTTGCCACGGATGCCCCGAAACCCTGAGCGCCTGACATCATGCAGTGGCTAGCCGCAATTTCCGTCCGGCGTCCGGTCTTCGCCAGCGTCATCATTCTCGTGTTCGTGGTGGTGGGTGTGCTTGGCTACAGCCGACTGCCGGTCGACCGTTTTCCGAAGATTGAATTTCCGACGGTTGCCGTGGTCACCCGTCAGGATGGGGCGACCCCGCGGGAGGTGGAATCCGAGATTACCGACCGCATCGAGGAAGCGGTCAATACAGTGGCCGGGATTGACGAGCTGCGGTCGATTTCCAGCGAGGGCATTTCGCAGGTGCTGGTTTCGTTTGTGCTCGAGAAGGACATCGACGTGGCGGCGCAGGAAGTGAGGGACCGGATTGCAAGGATCATTCCCGAGCTGCCCGAGGGTACGGACACACCGATCATTGAGAAGCTCGATCCCGATGCGGCTCCGGTCATGAATCTGGCCCTCGTGGCCGAGAAGCCCGTGCGCGAGATCACGGAATATGCGGACAAGGTCCTGCGGCGTCAGCTTGAGAGTGTGCCGGGAGTTGGTCAGATCACGCTGCTGGGCGGGCGGCTGCGGCAGATCAATGTCTGGCTGGATCCCGTGCGGCTGCGGTCGTTCGGGCTGACGGCGGTGGACATTCAGCGATCCCTGCGGGCGCAGAACGTGCAGATTCCCGCGGGCACCGTGAAGAATGCGGCGAGCGAGGCCGGTTTCCGGGTGGTGGGCAAGGCGCGGAGTCTCCGTGAACTGGAGGAACTGGTGGTGCGGGAATCCGGGGGTGGACTGGTGCGGCTGCGGGATGTGGCGCGCGTCGAGGATGGATCCGAGGAAGCGAAGACGGCGGCGCGCAACAACGGGGTTCCGTCCGTGGTGCTTTCGATCCGCAAGCAGAGCGGCACGAACACGGTTTCCGTGGTCGACGCGGTCATGGAGAAGCTCGGGGAAATCCGCCCGCTGCTGCCGTCCGGCTTCACTGTCGAAGTGGTGCGCGACACATCGAAGGTGATCCGGACGAGTGTGCATGCGGTCAAGGAACACCTTGTGCTGGGCGCGCTCTTTGCGGCCATCGTGGTCCTTGTGTTCCTTGGGAATGCGCGGGCGACGCTCATTTCCGCCCTGGCGATTCCCACCTCGATCATTGCAGCCTTCGGAGTCATGTGGGCCCAGGATGTGACGCTCAATGTGATCAGTCTGGTGGCCCTCGCGCTCGCCGTCGGCATTGTCATCGACGATGCCATCATTGTGGTCGAGAACATCTTCCGTCACATGGAAGAAAAGGGGGAAGATGCTGTCACGGCGTCCGTGGAAGGCCCGCGGGAGATTGGCCTCGCGGTGATGGCGACGACCCTGTCGCTGCTGGCCGTCTTTGTGCCGGTGGCGTTTCTGAGCGGCATTGTCGGGAGATTCCTGAAGAGCTTTGGTCTGACCATGGCCTTTGCGATCGCTGTGTCGCTGCTGGTGAGTTTCACGCTCACGCCGGCGCTGTCGGCCCGCTTGTTCCGGGGTGGTCATGCCACGGGATTCGACCGGAAGCTCGAGCATCTGGTGAACATCTTCTACCGACCGGTCGAGGCCATCTACATGGTGCTGCTGCGTTTTGCGATGCGGCACCGCTGGCTGGTGGTGCTGGCGTGCGTGGGCATTCTGGCGGCAGTACCGACGCTCATGAAGATCGTGCAGAAGAGTTTTCTGCCGCCCGTGGAAGAGGCGGAATTCGTGGTCAATCTGCGGACACCCGAGGGCACCAGTCTGGCGGCCACGGACCTCGCGGCGGAACGTTTCGCCCGCGATCTCCGGAACCTCGCAGGGGTCGAGGGAACCCTCGTCACGATCGGTGACAATGATCAGCGGACCGCAAATCTCGCGGGTATCTTTGTGCGGTTGAGCGATCCCGCCGGGCGTGCCGACCAGCAGACCATCATGGACGAAGTGCGGCAGAAGATTGTGCCGCGCTATCCGGAGAACTGGCGGATCAGTGTGCTTTCCGTGCCGCCCTTCAATACCGGGCAGTCGAGTGCCAACGTGCAGTACTTCATTGCCGGGCCCGATCTGGACGTGCTGACGCGGGCGACGCAGTCGGTTCTCAAGGATGCGGCGGTTATTCCCGGGATCCGGGATCTTGATTCGAGCCTGATTCCTGGAAAGCCGGAGATCATGGGAACGGTGGACCGCAACAAGGCGGGAGAGATGGGCGCGAGCATTGCCGACATCTCGGGGACGCTGCGTCTCCTCGTGGGTGGTGTTGATGTGTCCACGTACGACGAAGGCGGAGAGCAGTACGACATTCACCTGCAGGCAGCCGAACCGTACCGGAACCGGCGTGAGATTCTCAATCTGCTGGCAGTGCCGTCGCTCAAGGCCGGACCCGTGCCCGTGGCCAATCTCATCGCCCTCGCCGACACCGACAGTCCATCCGAGATCAACCGGCTCAACCGGCGGCGTCAGGTCACGATCACGGCGAACAATGCGCCCGGGGTCGGGGAGACGGAGATTCTCGAGGGCATCGAGGCAGCCGTGCGCAGGCTGGGACTGCCGGCTGATTATGCCAGCGGCACGGCAGGACGATCCAAGGAAATGAAGAAGGCCGGCAAGGCCTTCATGGTCGCGTTTCTGATGGCCTTCATCTTCATGTATCTCATTCTGGCGGCGCAGTTCGAGAGCTGGCTGCATCCGCTCACGATTCTGCTGGCGCTTCCGCTCACGCTGCCGTTTGCGATTCTCTCTCTGATTCTGTTCGATCAATCCGTGAACATCTTTTCGATGCTGGGGATTCTCGTGCTCTTCGGAATGGTGAAGAAGAACGGAATTCTCCAGATCGACCACACGAATCAGCTGCGGGAGGGCGGCATGGAGCGCGGGGAAGCAATTCTCCGGGCGAACCGGGAACGGCTGCGGCCGATTCTCATGACGACGCTGGCCTTTGTGGCCGGGATGATTCCCATGATGCTCGCGAAGGGTGTGGGGGCCGCCTACAACAATGCGACCGCCGGTGTCATTCTGGGTGGTCAGGCGCTTTCGCTGCTGCTCACGCTGCTGGCGACGCCCGTGATCTATTCCCTGTTTGATGATGTCATCCAGTTCCGCCGCCGCCGCGGCAAGGATGCGCCCCCGGTCTGAGCCTTCACAGATTTTCTGCCATGCGATTTCATCTGCTGTCTGCTGCTGCCATGCTGACCCTCGCGGGTTGCACGGTGGGTCCTGATTACGTGCCGCCGGATACGGCAGCGATGACTCCGGCGGCGTGGCGCTGGCAGTCGGGCGAGCCCAAGGACGACCGCCCCCGGGGATCGTGGTGGGACGTGTTCCGCGACCCGGAACTGAACCGGCTTGAGGAACTGGCGCTGGCTTCCAGCCCGAGCCTCGCGGCCGCCGTCGCCAAGGTCGAGCAGGCGCGTGCGGGAGCACGCGTGCGCATGGCCGAGTGGGCGCCCGACATCCGGTTAAATGGCCGCGGGCAATCCGAACAGACCTCGGGGAATCTCCCGACGCCCGTCCCCTTCCGCATTCCCGCAGCCCGCATCGACAGTTTCTCCACCGGACTGGATCTGAGCTACGAGATCGATCTCTGGGGCCGCATCCGCCGGGAAGTCGAGAGCGCCCGCGCCAATGCGGACGCTGCTTCCGCAAACTATCATCAGGCTGTCCTCACGCTGACAGGCGATGTTGCAGCCCAGTACTTCATTGTGCGGGCGTCCGACGCCGAAGTTGATTCCCTGCTGCGGACGATTGCGCTGCGCGAACAGTTCACGGCCCTGCTCGATGAAAAGCTGCGGGCCGGAGTGGTCCCGGAAACCGACCTCGCCCGGGCACGCGCCGAACTGGCTTCTGCGAGGGCCCAGCTCGCCGATGTGCGGCGTCAGCGCCAGGAAGCGAGCGATACCCTTGCACTGCTGTGCGGTCAGATGGCCACCGGCTTTGCCGTGCCACCAGCACCGATCAGTCACGGCAGTCCGCCGGTCATTCCACCCGGTGTTCCCGCTGCTGTGCTGGAACGCCGACCGGATGTCGCCGCGGCGGAGCGCAGCATCGCGGCCGCCAATGCGCAGATCGGAGTTGCCAAAACCGCAGCCTTCCCCGCCATCCGCCTGACAGGCAATGGTGGCTATCTGAGCAAGGACATCGGCACCCTGCTGAGCAGCGATTCCAGTGTCTGGAGCTTCGGACCAGGCATCAGCCTCCCCGTGACCGGCTGGGCCCTCATTCACTTCAATGTCAAACGCATGGAAGCCGCCCGCGCCGAAGCCATCGCCAATTACCGCCAGGCCGTACTCGTCGCCGTCCGCGATGTCGAATCCAGCCTCGCCCAGATCCGCTACCTCGGCGAACAAGCAGACGCCGTCGCCGACGCCCTCACCGCCTCCAGCAAAGCCGTCGAACTCATCAAGGCCTCGTACGACCGCGGCTCCGTGAGCTACCTCGAATTGCTCGACGCCGAACGCACCCGCCTCCAGTCCGACCTCGCCGCCGCACGCGTCGCCGCCCAGCGCCACATGGCCACCGTCCGCCTCATCAAAGCCCTCGGCGGTGCGTGGTGAGGATGAAGCCGGGGGGACATCGTACTCAGGAAGATTTGGTCTCGAGCAACCAAGGGCGGTTTCTCGTTATCGGTGTGAGCCGCTGGAGAAAGCCATTGATCGCTCGGCAGTCCAGACACATGGACCCATGCTCAACAGCTTTCGGAAATCCCTCCGACGCGGTATGGACATTCCCTTTGAGATACGGGACCGTGAAGCCCGCGAGTCATCCTCGCAAGACGAGCCCTAGAGGTAGCTTACGGATTGAACATCGAGAACAACGAAAGGAAACCATTCAGGTCTCATACCTCCTCAATCTCTATAGTTTCATAGAGGGAATCTATGTCTTTCGAAGCCACGCGGAACTGACTCCGCCGCTTAGACATTGGCTTTGAAGACGAAGCATTTTCAAGCTTTATTCCCGGATCATAGAAAACCGCTCCACACGCAAGGGCCCGAAGTAGGCGCAATCCGTCTGTCCGCTGCGCAAGCCTGATCCGCGAGCCATAGGAATACTGCCAGCATGGTTCTGTGCGCCGCATGGACGGGACGTATGCTGCTCGGGTGTGCTTGCGCGACCAATGAGCCAAAAGGCTACTGAATGCCCAGTCAGCGGCCACTATACCTTCGTCGCTGACCAACGCGACGGAACCTCCGGCCTCCGTGATCTTGCCAGTTGAGGGGTCATACCCGTTGAGTTGCATCGTAAGGCCGGTAGAAGGCTGTCGGCAGTTAGCGCGGTAGACACCACCGAAATTCAAACGATCGGGCTTGTCGTTTTTGTCAGGATAGCCAAACTTTCGGATGAACGCTTCAACGCCAAATTGTTTATAGAACCCTCCTGTGGGTTCTGGTGTCATTAGTGTAATGGCGGTGCCCGAGTCCAACCGAGTAAAGTTCGAGACGGAATGTTGTTTCACCTCCCACCCAAGAAAATCAGGTTCCGCGACGCTATTTTTGGGTATGCCGAGTTCAGCTTCGAGTGTAAATCCGCCACATTGTGGCGCGCAGCATGGTCTAACGACTCTGGTAGAGTCTAGTTGTTTGGAGTCGATCCAGCCAAGTCGATTAATTCGGCCTAGCTCGGCTAATAATTTGGCTCTTGAACTCGAGTCAGATGGAATGGTTGGTAAACTCAGTTCAAAAAAAACTCCGACGCTCGGTGAAATGGCCGCAGAACAAATCTCCGCAGCAATTACATGACTTGGTCCCACGACGAACCCAATAATCCGTCGGTCGCCCGTGACCGCAAGGAAAAGGATGCGACCGGAAATGCGGTTCGCCATTAAAGGTGATGGCGGGTTGGTACAGCCTCTTAGGAATCCCGAGAAGCGAACCTCCGGATATTGGGGATAGAGGATGAGTTGCGCACCGGGTGCCTCCGCGAGTGCTCCGTTAATCCCTAACCAGCTAAACTCAAGCTTACCTTTAAATATCTGACTTCTTTGACTGTTTTCCGCGACCAATTCGGCGCAAGGAAACAGATTAAGCGCCTCGAAGTCAGGACCGAAATAGACCTGGTTCTTAGAATTGTCGTTCTCAGCGAGTGGCTTCGCATACAGCCGCTTCGCTCCCGCGTGGACGAACGCTTCTTTTAGCTGTTTCAAGTTCATGATCGACTATTGGTAGTCAGACAGGACCAGCACATCTGAACGCAGAGAGACCCCACTCCTGCGTACGAAAGAGTGCTAGCCGGTTTCAAGATAAACTAAAGCTTCCGCATTCTTCCTTGTTTGGTTACGGTCTTATGATCGTCCACGGAACCAACCAGAACCAAGTCAGGGCAATATCCGAGCGGCCGATTAAGGCTTTCTACAACGCTCTTTGCGATGCGCTCAACCACGGGCACGACGACTGAGTTACCAAACTGCCGATATGCTTGTGTGTCTGAAACAGGTATGCAGAAGTCGTCGGGATAGCCCATTAATTTGGCGCATTCACGGGGGGTCAATCGACGGGGATTCCTGCGTTCACCCTGAGAGACGAGAATCTCTGAGCCATCTTTATGGTAGCGTGCGCTTAGGGTCCTAGCAATGTCATTACCCGTAACAAGCCCGAAGCCGAAACCATTTCCTGCTGCCTGGTGTTTCCTTGCGTAGTTCTGCAAATAATTCCACAAGTGATCGGTAAGTGTGTACTTCTGGGGAACTGATCCCTCGAGTATAGTCGAAAGCTTTGGCCCTTCGTCAGGAAAGCAAGGAAAATCAAAGTGACGGTATTCCCGGAATCCAACGATAAAAATCCGCTCGCGATGCTGTGGGACGACTTTTTTAGCGTCGATGATTTTATAATACACTGTATAGCCTAGTGCCTCGGTAAGCGTACGGTGGATGATGTCGAAGGTGCGTCCGCCGTCGTGACCCTTAAGGTTCTTAACATTCTCCAGCACGAAGGCTGATGGCCGGTGATAGTCAAGAATCTCAGCAATAGAAAAAAATAGATTTCCCTGCTTTACGTCTTCAAAGCCATGCTTGCGGCCAAGACTAAGCTTCTTGGACACGCCCGCGATGCTGAACGGTTGACACGGAAATCCGCCACAGAGAATGTCGTGCGCCGGAATGTCCGCAACCGCCACTTTATGGATATCGCCATGTGGACGTTCCCCGAAATTCGCCTCGTACGTCTGCTGACTGAATTTATCGTAGTCAGAGGAGAAGACACACCTTCCCCCTGCCCGCTCGAAGGCAATCCTGAAACCCCCAATTCCACAGAAGAGGTCGATGAAGCCTAGGGCAGCCTCTGAAGTAGGGTTGCCCGCGATTCTTGGCCGAACCGACTTCAGCGTAGCTGGGGCCGATAGATCGTTTTGATCCGATGATCGGCTTGTTGACATAGGGCTTGGCATGGTACTAGTGGTCTTTTAAGATTCAAATAGGCTCGTGGGGTTTATCGGTGGTTTCCAGTTGGGCAAGACTCTCGTGTCCGGGGGTGTTGCCAACATTGGGACTGGAGGGTACGCATTGTGACGTGCGTGAGAAATCGGTTCCATCTTTTCAGATTCGGAGATTGGGCAGCTTTTTGCAAGTACCGGGAAGAGTGAGTTGATCCTTGGGGCATGTGACGAGACCGAATTTGGATCTCGGATGCGCATGCCGCATTTGTGGCGCGAGCCGTGCGGCCTCAGGTGCGGACTTGGACATGGGGGCAATAGTGGCTCCTCGGGTAGGCTTATGGGGCAGGGAGTGTCTTGCTTTTCTGGGCTTCCACTGGGATGGGGCGGCTCTCGCGCCCCTGCAGGGCGCTGGGAACCCATTGGGGCGGGTGACCTGGGGCATCGCGTGGCTCAGCCCCAGGCTTGCCTCTCGGTCGCCGGTGGGGACGCGCTGATAAGGTTGTGACGAAAAGGTTTGTTCATTTAGCGCCACATGGCCACCGTCCGCCTCATCAAAGCCCTCGGCGGTGCGTGGTGAGGATGACGCCGGGGGATTTCAGAAATTCATGGACCAGATGGCTTTTGCGATCCTCGCCATTCTCTGCTGCCGGTCCGCGATGGCTTCCTCTGTCCACTCCGCTTCGTCGGCCAGTTCTGTGGCGGTGCGGAACGAGGATTTGTGGTAGGCCTGCTGTTTCTCGGGGAACGATGCGTTGGCGGCGTGCCGCTGGTTCAGGCTGCGTTCCAGCAGGGCGAAATTACCGAGGCGGTCGCAGCATCGTTCGTGCGCATCGTGAGTGAAATGGTCCCATCCGAGCGATCCCGGGTTCAATGGCAGAATGTGTTCGATGGTGGCCTTGGTTGAGTCATCGCTGATTTCGTAGCCGCTGAGCTGTGTTTCGATTCTCGAGAGGAAGTAGGCGCGTTTCTTCCGGTCCTTCACCCGCAGAACTGCGAAGTCAGCTTCAAACTCTTCATCCGGGATATAGATTGGCAGGAGCGCCCGCCGGACGGCGAGGAGTGAGGAAGCCCGTCCGTCGCGGATCTGCAGTGCGGCATGGTTGTAGGTGGCTTCAAGAAGGTGGGTGCTGCGGCGACTGACTCCGTTGAAGCGAACCGAGAGAACGGCGCAGTAGCGGAGGATTTCCACAAGGTCGGGCGGACTTGAGAAGACGTCCTTGGCTGCGAGGATGAGGGGAGTGTACTGGGACACTTTGAAGAGATTCAGGACCCTGACCTGTTCTTTGGCACCTGGGTAGTCCAGCCAGAACTCATTGGTGTGATCCTGCAGTGCGGCGAACCACGCTGCGTCCTCGTCGAGGCGGTCGAGCAGGGCAAAAACCTGTTCCATCGTGGTGACCTCTTTTTTGATGGTTTTGAACAGCTGCTTCTGCCGGACGAATTCCCGTCGGGAGTTCAGGTGGTGGCGGAGGAACTCGGGGAACCCTCCTGCATCCACCCGGTTGGTGATTCGTCCCCATTGACTGAGGACAGGATCCATCTGCGATCTGCTGAGACGGTCAGCGAGAGAGAGAAGGTAGTTCTTGAGGAGATCGGTCTCGGTGAGTTCCAATCCGCGTGCATTGAGGGTTTCGAACACGGTGTAGGCGCTCAGTTGATCCTGAACCCGCACGGTGATGAAGACGAGGCGTTCCGTGACGATTTCGCTGATGAAGGCAGCGACTCGCTCGCCGCTGGGATTGCTCCCGAATCTGGCGCTGAGCTTGTCCTGGAAGAATAGGAAGCAATTCCAGAGAAGCCGTTCGGAGTCGGTGAGAAGGCGGGATCCTCCCGGGGGTGGTTTGCGCTGGGCAAGGTTCAGCTGGAAGAAGCGGTCATCGTTGGCGTTCAGCTTGAGCTTTGGTGTGATGCGGAGGCTTGTGGGATCCTTCGAGCCGAGATAACTTTTTTCGAGGAGTTCTGCGCGTTCGTGGTTGGCCGTCGTGTCGATTCCCTGATCGGCGATTTTTATAAGATAGTCGACCGAGGCAAGAATCAGGATGCTGAGGGTGGCCATGCGCTGCTGACCGTCGATCACCCGGAAGGATTTCCGTTCCCCGCTTTCGAGAACGATAGCTCCCATGTAGTGATCTTCATTGCTGGCCTCCACGGTGATGAGATCTTCCCATAGGTCTTCCCAGTGTTCCTGCTTCCATGAGTAGTCCCGCTGGTATGGCGGAACGCTGTAGGTCTTCCCGTTGCTGAGGAGTTCCTTGAGGTCCTCGGTGTCAGTGTTGAGGAGCGAACTGCGGGTCATGGCGTGGTGTGAAGGGTGGGGCGTCTGCCGGAGATGTCCTGATTCCTCGGCTGCTGCAGTGGGAACTGAACGATCAGACTACCGCTGGCTGGGATGGTTGTCGAGGACCGGCCTAGCGTTCGTCGAAGGAAGGGATGTCGGATGGGGAGGGTGGTGGTGTTGGTTGGTCTGGAACTGTGGGGATGGGATTGATGATATTGCCGATGGTATCGGGGAGGTCTTCTGGGGCGATGGTGGAGGGGTCGAGGACGAGTGGGTTGGTGGCGGTGGATCCGGAGGGTTGGGTTTGGGAGGGAGGGGTGGTGGGGTTGCCTGCGGTGGTGATGGGGGTGGGTTCTGGTGGCGGAGCGGAACCGGTGGGGATGATGGAATCGCCTGCCTGGGGGGAACCGGTGGTGACGTCGGCGGCGGCGAAGGAGCCTTTGCGTTCCGGGGTGATGATGAGTTCGCCGGTCGTGCGGGTATCGCGGCGTGATTCGAGTTTGGTGCCTGTGGGGATGGTGAGGCCGGTGAGTGGTCGGATGAGGACGAATCCTGCGGTGGGGTCGGCGTAGACGATTTCGCCGGCGGCTTTGTCGCCGAGGCGGCTGCGGGCTTCGGTGGTGGAGGCGGAGGCGAGGCGTTCCAGTTCCTTCATGCGGCGTTTCTGGCGGGCCTTTTCATTGAGGTTGATGAGGTTTCCGCAGCTGGCGAGGCAGCCTGCTGCTGCGAGGGCGGCGAGGGTGCGCAGGGTTGGCGCGTGGGTTAGCTTTGCGAGGGCCATGGGAGGGAGAAGGATTTGGTATGGGAGAAGAAGCGGATGGCTTCGGTGACGCCTTCCTTGGTGCCGGGGCCGCTTTCCTTGATGCCGCCGAATGGGGTGTGTTCGAGCCGCCATGCGGGCACTTCATTGACCTGGACCATGCCCGTGCGGACGCCGTGGATGATGGCGAAGGCGTCGTGGAGGGAATTGGTCATGACGGCCGTGGCGAGGCCGTAGGGGGAATCGTTGCAGAGGGCGATGGCGTCGGCGGTATCGTTGATGGTGACGATGGGGGAGAGGGGGCCGAAGGCTTCCTTGTGCAGGAGGAGCGCGCTGCGCGGGACGTCGGCAAGGACGGTTGGTTCGAAGAGGGCGCTGTGGCGCTGGCCGCCGCAGATGAGGCGGGCTCCGCGGCTGGTGGCATCGTTCACGAATTCCCCGAGGCTGATGGCGGCGGCTTCTGTGATGACCGTGCCGACTCTGGTGGTTGGGCTGGCGGGGTCGCCTGCGGGGAAGGAGCGGAGAGTTTCCGCGGCGAGGAGGTCGGTGAATTCGCGGGCGACCGATTTGTGAACGAGGAAGCGTTTGATGGCGGTGCAGCGTTGTCCCGAGTTGCGGTAGCTGCCATCGGCACCGAGGCGGGCGGCGAGGGCGAGGTCGGCGTCTGGAAGGACGATGAATTCGGCATTGCCGCCGAGTTCGAGGCAGGTTTTGCGGAGGCCGGCTGCGGCGGCGATCTGGCGGCCTGCGTCGGTGCCGCCGGTGAATGAGATGGCGTCGATGCGGGGGTCACGGAGGAGTTGGTGGATGACGGGGTCGATTGGTGCGGTGAAGCACGAGAGCATCCAGCCCGGGAGGCCTGCTTCGTAGAGCAGTTCCGCGAACTTCATGGCGATGAGGGGAGTTTTCTCCGATGGTTTGAGGAGCAGGGGGGCCCCGGCGGCGATGGCCGGGGCGGTTTTATGGGCGCACTGGGTGAGAGGGTGATTGAATGGCGTGATGGCGAGGGCGAGCTGGACCGGTTCGCGGATGGTGCAGAGTTTGCGGCTGAAGCCTGCGGGGGTGACATCGCCTGGCCAGACTGAGCCTTCCTCGCGGAGGCATTCCATGGCAGCGCAGCGGAGGATGGTTCCGGCGCGGGCGGCCTCTGCCCTGCAATCGGTTTGGCAGAGGCCGGTTTCGAGTCGGATGAGAGTGGCGTGTGCTTCGGTGCGGGCGTCGAGGAGGTCGGCGGCGCGCAGGAGGATGGCCGAGCGGTCGTGCCGGGTGAGCCGGGGGCCGCCGCGGAGGGCGGTGGTGATGGCGCGTTCCGTGTCTGCTGCTGTGGCCATGATGGTTTCGCCTGTGAGCGATCCATCCCATGGGTAGTGGACGGCGAGACGGGGTCCGTCCAGCAGAGGTTCTCCGGCGATCCATGAAGGCATGAGCATGGAAAACCGTAACGTGGCGGGCCCGTGCGGGAAAGCGGGCAAAGCGCTGAGGGACCTTCTGGAAAAAGCAGAGGCGCGCAGCCTGTGGAAAGCTGCGCGCCTTGCGTGGGAACCCCGGAGTATTTGAATCTGAAAACCGGGGAAAAGTGGGCTGCCAGTACGATGCCTGAGGCTGGCCGCGTCTGGAAGTTCCGCGTGGTTACGATTCCGTCACGTCTGCCCGATCAATCGGCGAGGGCGGGGTAGTCCGTGTAGCCCGCTGGGCCTGGGGAATAGAAGGTAGCTGGGTTGGGGTCGTTGAGTGGGGCGCGGCGGCGGAAGCGTTCCGGCAGGTCCGGGTTGGCGAGGAAGGGGACGCCGAAGGCGACTGCGTCGACTTGTCCGGCCTTGATGGCGGCGTCCGCTTCGTCCGCGGAGTAGCCCATGTTGGCGACGAGGACGCCGTCGAAGTTTTCGCGGGCTGGGGTGATGACATCGCCCTGCTGCTGGCCGAGGAAGTCGGATCGCATGACATGGAGGTAGGCGAGGCCTGTGCCGCTGAGTTTCCGGGCGAGCCATGCCGTGAGTCCGGCGGGGTCGCTGTCCTTCATGCTGTTGTAGCTATTGAGGGGAGAGATGCGGAGACCGACGCGGTCGCTTCCCCAGACGCCGCAGACTGCTTCCGTGACTTCGAGGAGCAGGCGGGCGCGGTTTTCGAGTGGGCCGCCGTAAGGGGCGCTGCGGTGGTTGGCTCCGTCGCGGAGGAATTCGTCGAGGAGGTAGCCATTGGCACCGTGGACTTCGACGCCGTCGAATCCGGCGGCTTTGGCGTTGGTGGCGGCCTGCTGGAATCCTGCGATGATGCCTGGGATTTCGTGGTCCTGCAGTTCGCGTGGGGTGACGTAGGGTTGTTTGCCCTGGGGGGTATGGACTTCGTCGCCCGTGATGGCGATCGGACTGGGGGCGACCGGTTGCTGACCGTCATTGAGGAGCGGGTGGCAGGCGCGGCCGCCGTGCCAGATCTGGAGGAAGATGCGGCCGCCCTTGGCGTGCACGGCGTCGGTGACGGCGCGCCAGCCGGCGACTTGGGCATCATTGTAGATGCCTGGTTCCATCCAGAAGGCGGAATTTCCTTCCATGGCCATGGTGGCTTCCGCGATGATGAGGCCGGCTGAAGCCCGCTGGGCGTAATGTTCGGCCATGAGGGGGCCGGGGACGTGGCCTTGTTCCGCGCGGCAGCGGGTCAGGGGGGCCATGAGGATGCGGTTGGGCAGCGTGAGCGAGCCCGCCTTGAGCGAATCGAAGAGCGAAGACATGATGGATTCGTGGTGGGGGATGGAAGGGTAGGCAATGGCGGGCTCAGCCGACGAGGGCGGCGAAGCGGCGGCGTTCCGTCCAGAGCACGAAGGCCGAGAGGAAGGCGACGGCGAGGACGGGAGGGTCGGTCAGGCCGGCTCCTTTGGTAAGGAAGACATGGAAGGCGAGTATATTGACCACGATGGGGCCGAGGACGAGGAGGCCGAGGCTGCGGGTGCGGGGGAGCACCGTGAGGAGACCGCCGACGATTTCGAGGGCCTTCACGAAGGCGAGGTATCCGGTTGGGTAGAGGGCACCCATGAAGAGGGCGGGCGGGCTGCCTGCCGGGGGTTGGCCGGGCGATGGCAGGAACGGGACGAAGAAATTGAGGCCGAAGAGAACGAAGGCGAGTCCGAGCAGGACGGCGGCGGCATGAGGGAGTTGTTTCATGTGGTGATGGGATGGTTAGGCAGGTTTTTTGGTCGGTGGAAGGATTCAGCAGACGTTGCGGGAATCAGCCGAGGTCGAGGAGGATGCCTTCGGCGTCGCTGGAGGCATGGATTTCGAGTGGGCCGGCGTCTTCCGTGCTGAGGGCATCGCCTGCTGCGAGGGAGGTTCCGTTCACGGTGATGGCACCGTGGATGAGCTGGAGCCAGATACCGCGGCCGGGGTTGACCTCATGGGTCACAGAGGCGGCCGCTGGCAACCGGAGGCGGTAGACGTCGGCGTCCTGCTGAATGACTGCGGAATTCCGGCGGCCGTCCGGGGAGATGATGAGAACGAGGGGATCGTGATCATGGTCCGGGTCCGGATGCCATTCCGTGTAGGAGGGAGTGAGTCCGCGTTCCCGAGGAAGAATCCAGAGCTGGAGGAGGTGGAGTGGATCCTTGTTCGAGGGATTGAATTCGCTGTGGGTGACGCCGCGGCCGGCGCTCATGAGCTGAATCTGTCCCGGGCGGAGTTCGCGGCCATTGCCCATGCTGTCCTTGTGGGCGATGGCACCCGAGACCACGTACGTGAAGATTTCCATGTCGCGGTGCGGGTGGGTGGGAAATCCGGCTCCCGGGGCCACGCGGTCCTCGTTGATGACGCGGAGCGAGCGGAAGCCCATGTGGCGGGGGTCGTAGTAGTCGGCAAAGCTGAAGCTGTGAAGGGCGCGGAGCCAGCCGTGGTCGGCGTGGCCGCGTTCCGAGGATCGGCGCAGGGAGAGTTTCATGATGGGGCACCTTGCACAGAGGCCGGGTCGGCCGCCAATTGTCATTCAGGCTGAAGTTCATGTCTTGCGGTAATGATTTACCCATGGCAGGGAGGGCGCATGGAATTTCATCAGCTGCGGTATTTTGTGGCGGTGGCCGAGGAACTGAGTGTGTCCGGGGCGGCGCGTCGGCTGCATCTGTCGCAGCCGGCCTTGAGCCGGCAGATTGCGGTATTGGAGGAAGAGATGGGGGTGGTGTTGTTTGACCGGGTGCGGAAGCGGATGCGGCTGAGCGAGGCTGGGCGGTGGCTGCTGCCGCGGGCTCGGCAGATTCTGTGTGATGCGGAGACGGTGGTGCAGCAGGTGGGCGAGCGGTTTGGTCAGGTGCGGCGGACCCTGCGGCTGGGGTTTCTGCCGGTGTTTCTGGATGATCTGGTGGCTCCGGCGGTGCGGGAGTTCCGGCAGCGGCATGAACGGACGCAGGTGAGTCTGTTTGAATTGCCGCCGCGGGCGCAGATTGAGCGGCTGCGGGCGCGGGAGCTGGATGCGGCCATTCTGGGGAACATGGAGGAAGCCGACCGGGAACAGTTCCGGGTGCAGCGGCTGGCGCGTCATCCCATGGCGGCGGTGCTTCCTGATTGGCATGTGCTGGCGGGTCGGCGGAAGATCCCGCTGGCGGCGCTGCGTGGGGAGGAATGGGTATCGTTGTCCGATGCGATTTTTCCTGGGCGGAGGGAATTTCTGCGGCGGGCGTGCGGGGTGGCGGGGTTTGAGCCGAGGGTGGTGGCTGAGGTGGACACGCTTTCGATGCTGCTGGGAACGGTGGCGTCGGGGGGTGGGGTGGGATTGCTGCCTGAGCATGCGCGCAAGCTGCCGCATGCTGGTTGTGTCTTTGTGCCGCTGGCGTCTCCGGTGCCGAGTGCGGAACTGCTGCTGGTGATGCCAAAGGAGGCACCGTCGGTGGAGCTGGCGACCCTTGTGAGTCTTATCGGCGATTTGGCGGGGCGTCGGCTGCGCGGGGTGGTGGCGGGGCAGCGGGGGAAGGCCGGCGGTGTTCCGGGAAGTCGCGCTGGTAGCGCTGGAGGAGGTCGTCCGGAGAGCCTTTGAGGAGGTAGATTTTTCCTTTGATGCCGAGAGTGGTTCCGGGGGCGAGACCGCCGAGGCGGAAGTCGGCGTGGAGGCAGCGGATGACGCCCTGGAAGAGTTCCTGCCATGGTTCCCATGCGGTGGCGAAGATGGTTTTTCCGTCGGCGCTGAAAGCACCGATGAGTCCGCAGTCCGGGATGGCAGGGTGGAGAGGTCGCGGATTGACATCCGTGGCTGGGGCGGCTGGGGAACGCCAGACCTGTCCGGGGGTGTAGCGGGCGGTGGTGGCCCAGTCGCGGGTGGGCATGCGCGTGAGTTTGCCATCGAGGAAGAGGAAGCATTGCGGCAGGTAGTCGGTGGCATTGGCTGCCGACTCCGGGGGCAGGCCGCAGAATCGGCTGAGGCGTATGCAGGCCTGTCCCCAGTGGGCCTCCGAGCGTTGCTGGCCGGAGTGTTTTGCTTCGAGCTGGAAGGAAACCTCGTCGGTGCCTGCGGTGATGGTGTGGGTGACGGTGAGGCCCTCGTGGAGGGAATCGCGCAGGCGGATTTCCGTACCGCTGGCATTGCGCGAGAGGAATTCCTGCTGGTGGGGAATGACGGTATGCTGGACCCAGTCCGCGTCCGTCGAATGGGCGCGGCAGTAGGCTTCCGGGTAATTGATTTCGATGGATCCTCCGGGGACCGCGGGTCCCTTGAGGGAAAGGATATGGCCGTCGTGATGGAGGGTGATGGGTGCGGTGTCGGCGGCATGGGCGCAGGGGAGCCATGCCAGCAGAGGAGCGAGGAGGGGACGATGTTTCATGGGTGGAGTCTGGTGGATGGGGCGGGCGGGCGTCAATCACCGTGGGTGTGGGTAGCGGGGCTTGCGTGGTGGCTGGCTTGCGGGCATGGTGAATCGTTATGGAAGACGAGCAGTATCTGCGGCGGGCGATTGCGTTGTCGCGCGAGCACATGGAAGCCGGGGCGGGCGGGCCGTTTGGCGCGTTGGTGGTAGCCGGGGGGAAGATTCTTGCCGAGGGATGGAATGAAGTCACGTCGGCGCTGGATCCGACGGCGCACGCCGAAGTGGTGGCGATCCGCAGGGCGTGCCGGGCGGTGGGGGATTTTTCGCTGCGGGGAGCTGTGCTTTATGCGAGTTGCGAGCCGTGTCCGATGTGTCTGGCGGCGGCGTGGTGGGCGCGGGTGGATGCGGTGGTGTATGCGGCGTCGCGGGAGGATGCGGCCCTTGCTGGTTTTGATGATGCGGAACTGTACCGGGAAGTGCAGCGGTCCGAGGGGGAACGGAAGCTGCCGTGCCGTCAGTTGCTGCGGGGCGAAGCGGTGGCCGTCCTCGAGTCGTGGCTGGGCAAGCCCGACCGGATTCCGTACTGAGGTGCGGGAAGGATTTTGCGATTGCCTTGCGGGCTGCTGTTTTGTCAGGGTGGGAGATTCTGTGAGGATGCTGAAGAGAGTTGTGCTGCTGGTGATGATGACGGGCGGGATTCCGCTCCGTGGGGCAGATGTGCCTGCGGGAGGTGTGGATGCAGGAGGTGTGGCTGTCGCGGAGGGATCGGCGGATGGGATTGGCGGGGAGCTAGCGGAGAAGCAGAGGTTGTTCCGCGGGCCGGGGCGTCATCTGATTCCCGAGGATTGGTCCGAGGCAGCCGGGAAGACCCTGGGCGAGCGGCTGCGGATGAAATTTGCGCTGACGTACGATGCGCTCGGGCTGGGGACGCTGGGGGAAGGGGCGTCCGGGGCAGCGTCTGGTGATGTGGCCTTGTCGCTGCGGTGGCAACTGCTGGCTGAGCAGAGGCGGGCACCGCTGGCCTTGTCGTGGCGGCTGCGGAACCGGCATGCGTACGGTGACGACGCTCCCTCCGTGGTGGAGGGCGGGCGGGGTCTGCTCTGGAGGCTCGTGGATGGATTCAATGACCGCGGGCTGGAAGTTCCCGAGTTGTATCTTGAACAGCAGTACTTACGGAAGCGGATGCTGCTGCGCTGGGGACAGATGGCTCCCGACGATCTGCTGGATGACCATCCGCTGCGCAGTGCCAAGAAGCAGTTTCTGAATCAGGCGTTTTCCTCAAGTCCCGCCGTGGGCTTTCCCGGGTCCGGGCTTGGGCTGATGGGCCGCTGGCATTTCCGGGAAGTGGCTGATGTCACTCTGAGTGCGTCGAATGTGCAGACGGGGAATCTGGATGACGGGGCGCGCTGGCGGCTGGAGTCCGATGCCTTGTTTCAGGGTGTGCAGGGGGGATGGAATTTCGGGGATGGGCAGCGGCTGCAGTTGCTGGTGTGGCGGACCGATGGGCTGGCGGTGGAATCGCTCGAGGCCGACCACGGGGTGAGTCTGACGTGGAGCCGGGTCACTGACGGGGGCACGCGGTGGTTTGGGAGGGTGGCGGTGGCTGACGGTGGCACGGTGGCGGCGACGAAGTTCGGGGCGGCCGGCGTGAGTTTCCGGGGGCGCGAGAGTGACCGCTGGGGAGTGGGGATTTCGGCCGGCGAAGATGAGCACCGGGGCCGCGACTGGCAGGTGGCCGGGGAATCGTTCTACCGCTGGCAATTGACCCCGGATCTGCAGGTCACGGGGTTTGCGCAGGCTGCGGCAGGCGATGATGTTTCCGCGGGGCGAGGCTGGCTGCTGGCGGCGGGCGTGCGGACGGGTCTGCGCTTCTGAGCGTCGGAAGGATGACCGTCGGGGAAAGGGGCGGCTGAGGAATTGCTGATTTCCGCTAGCCGATGGGGACGGTGGTGCGCTGGCGCTGGGAAAAGCGGACGAGTTCCGTGTAGCCGGCGTTTCTGGCGAGGGCGATGGCTTCGGTGAAGGCGCGGCCGCATTCCCCGGGGGCGTGGGCATCCGAGCTGATGGCGAGGGGGATGCCTGCCTTGTGGGCGAGTTCGAGGAAGAGGGGAGCGGGGTACATTTCGCGGACGTCCTTGAAGAGGCCTGCGGTATTCAGTTCGATGGCGGCTCCTGATTCGGCGATGGCGGCGATGGCTGGTTCGTACCAGCGGCGGAGGTCGCCCGGCGGGCGGTGTCCGAATTTCTTGATGAGGTCCGGGTGGGCCATGAGGTCGAAGCGGCCGCTGCGGGCGGCCTGGGCGAAGAGGTGCCAGTAGCGGTCCCATGCTTCTGCGGTGCCCATGGCATCGAATCCGGAAGCGAGTTTCGGGTTATCGAAGTTCCATGAACCGAGGTAGTGGACACTGCCGATGAGGTAGTCCCATGGGGCCATGGCCGTGAGTTCATCGATCCATGGTTCGGCTCCGGCGAGCCAGTCGACTTCGAGGCCGAGGCGGACAGGGATGCGGTTGGCGGCGGCCATGCGGGCGCGCTGAACCCACGCGAAGTATTCGGGGAGTTCGTCGCGGAGCATCCTCCAGTCGTCGAATTCCGTGGGCATGGGGTTGTGGTCCGAGAAGCCGATTTCCGGGAGGCCGAGGGCGATGGCCTGGGCCACGAATTCCTCCGGGGTACCGGTGGCGTGGCGGCAGAGGGGGGTGTGCTGGTGGTAGTCGGCCGGGAGGTGGTCGCTGGGCATGGGCGACAGCTATCTTCCGGGGAAGACGTGCCTGCAAAGGGTCATCGGGGACTGGCGCTGCGGCTCAGCGGCTGGCTGTGGCCGGGGCGGCCGGGGCATTGGCGTTGACTGATTCGCCCGGATTCCAGTCGAAGGCGGCGAGGCCTTTGAGGTCGCGGATGTAGAGGGAACTGCCATCGACGGCGAGGTGGGCCCATGTTTCTGCGTCGCAGAGTTTCCGTTGGTCGGCGATGTCGAGTTTTTCCGGGGTGGCGCGGATGAGGTAGAGGGTGCCTTTGTGGTCGAGGGCGAGGATGCGGTTGCCCTGGGTGACGAGGCTCCAGTATTCGCCGAGTTTGTCATCTGACTGCCAGTGCTGGGTACCGGTGGCGAGGTCGAGGCAGGTGACCTTCTGATTGCGGAGGTGCATGAAGATTTTGCCGCCGACGATGACGGGGGTGGACATGTATCCTTCTGCTTTGTGTTCCCATGCGAGTTGTGCCGAGAACTTTTCGCCATCCTTGGTGATGTCCCATGCCTGCGAGAGGCCTCCGTATGCACTGGTGAAGAGGCGGTTTCCCTGGACGACCGGGGTATAGATGTTCATGCCGCGGAAGGTTTTGATTTCCTGGGCCCAGAGTTCCTTGCCGTCGGCGGGGTCGACGCCTGCGAGGAATTTGCGGCCCTGGACGACGAGTTGGCGTTTTCCGGCGATGGTGGCGAGGATGGGAGAGGAGAACGATCCGCCCATCATGCCGCCGCCTTCGTCCATGGTGCGCCAGACGACCTTACCGGATTTCCGGTCGACTTTGCAGAGGCCGGCTCCGGCGTGGCTGTAGAGGAAATCGCCGTCGACGAGCGGGGAGCAGACGAAACCGAAGGCTTCGCCATCCGATTTGAATTCTGATTTGAAGTCGAGGCGCCAGCGGATTTTGCCGGTGGCGGCGTCTAGGGCGACGAGGACGTCCTGCATGCCGGCGACGTAGAGAGTGCCGTCGGCGAGTGTGGGGGTCGAGCGGATCCAGTCGCCATTGCGTTTGGCGAAGAAGGGAACGCCCTGATAGCCTTCCCATTCGGTTGACCAGACGGTCTTGCCGGTGGTGGCGTCGACGGCGTGGGCGCGTTCGATGCGTTTGTCGAGGCTTTCGGTGGTGAAGACGAGTTTGCCGTCGGTGACTGGTCCGGAGTAGCTGGGGCCGAGGGGGAGGCGCCAGCGTTCCTTGATCCCGGAGAGGGAAGCGGGCCATGATTTTCCGGCGACTGAGCCATCGCGTTCCGGTCCGCGCCATTGCTGCCAGTCGGCATGAGCGAGGGGAAGGCAGGCGAGAGAGAGGGAAAGGGTGAGAAGCGCGGATTTCATGAGGTTAGCTGTGATGCGGTTATAGGTAGGCGAACGTCCACGGGGAAGTTACGGGCGCAGACACATTGACGGATGGCTGGTGTGGAGGGCCGGTTACGGGGATTGGCAGCGGGGGGATCAGAGGGCGACCGCGTGGTGTCTGGTGGCGTGGTGGAGCTGGATGGCGGGGATGGGTGGGAGGTCCCGGGAGGGAAGGTGGTGGAGGAGGGCTGCGATTACGGTGCGGCAGCTTTGCTGGAGATCGGTCCAGCGGTCCCATGCGATGTCCGGGGCGTGGGCGATCTGGCGGAGGAGGCTGATCCATTCGGTGAAGGCGCGTTCGCGGTCGCCTTCGCCGAGGAAGCCGTCGTCGCGTTCGGTGGGTTTGCGGCGATCCAGCCAGAGGGCGATGGCTTCGGCGGTGCCTTCGCCGTATCCGGAGGGCAGACCGGCGTCGAGGTAGCCATCGTGGTTGGCGGCTCCGTAGGCGTGGAGGCAGGACATGGCGAGGCGTTCGCTGCCGCCGCTGAGGGAGGCTTCGCTGAAGCGGAAGCCGCCGCGGACATTGGCGAGGTGGCGGGTGATTTCGTTAGTGTGGTAGGAAGAGTCTTCGAGGGCGGCGGCGATGGCGAGGCCTTCTCCGCCGTTGAAGAGGCTGAAGATTTCGCCGCGGCGGGTGGGGGTGCCGTCTGGCGAGACGAGGCCGAGCTGGCGCCATGCGAAGGCGGCTGAGTGGGCTGGCAGGTTTGCGGGGAGTCCGCCGGGCTGCTGGGGAGTGGTTTCCGGTTCGAGGGAAACGGTGCGTTCCGGGGGAGAGACGAGGGCGTTTCCGGACGAATCGAGATAGACCGGCCATGGGGTGGCGTCGTAGCGGACGAGCAGGGAGAGGACAGGGCCGCGCATGACGAGGTCGGCGGGAGATCCTCCTGCGATGAGGGGAGTGAGGGCTGGGATGATCTGCGCGGTGATGGCGTCGCGGGACCAGATTGGTTGGCGGGGAGCGAGGCGGCGGATGGGTTTGGTGAGGGAGAACCCGTCTGGTTCGTGGCTGAGTGTGGCGATGGCGAGTTCCCGGCCGTACTGCGGGGGGGATCGGTCCGGGAGGCGGCAGAGACGGCCGGTGGGAAAGCTGCGGAGCATGAAGTCGTGGCAGGCGATGGCGGGGACCCAGCGGTTGCCGTGGTGGACGAGGGCAGAGGCGAGCGGGGCCGTGGTCTGGCGGGACTTGTGTCGTGGTTCCCATGTGCCCGCGGCATTGAGGATTTCCGTGCGGCCTGGGCGGAGGCCGAAGAGGCTGGTGGGTGCTGCGGTGGTGGCAGAGGTGGCGGTAGCTTCCGCTGGTGCGGCGGCATCTGGTTCGAAGCCG
Source organism: Verrucomicrobiota bacterium (assembly GCA_039795165.1). Taxonomy (GTDB): domain Bacteria; phylum Verrucomicrobiota; class Verrucomicrobiia; order Verrucomicrobiales; family V1-33; genus V1-33. The sequence continues at coordinate 36,866 of JBDKER010000024.1, forward strand.
AGGGTGATGCGCTGGCGGCTGAAGAGGGAAGTGCAGAAAGCCGTGGCGGCGGCGAGGGGGCACTGGCCGTGGCGGCTGGCCTGCGACATGATGCGCAGGAGGGTGGGCCAGTCGATCTGGTTGCTGCGGCGGAGCGAGCGCTGACTGGCGTCGCCGAGGCGGGGTGAGCGGGCGGCGCTGATGACGTAGCCGGATTCGTCGAGGCCGCGGCGTCCGGCGCGTCCGAACATCTGGAGGAGTTCGTCCGGGGCGATCTGGCGTTCCATGCGGCCGTCGAAGTAGATGGTTTCGGCGACCATGACTGAGCGCATGGAGAAGTTGATGCCTGCGGCGAGGCCGGTGGTGGCGGCGACGACGCGGAGTTGTCCTGCTTTGGCGAGGGGTTCGATGATACCGGCGCGCTGCTGGTAGCTCATGCCGCTGTGGTGGCAGGCGACGCGCTGACGGAGGAGCGGGGCGTAGTCCGGTCCGAGGATGCGTTCCTGTTCTTTTGTGAGCGGGAGCGGGTCCGGGGTGGGGACGGCGGCGGCGATGCGGCGGGCGATGGCTTCCGCGTCGCGGCGGCGGGGAGCGAAGATGAGGAGCGGGCCGAGGCCCGAGAGGAGAACCGAGGCGGCGAGGCGCGGCCAGAAACCGGTGAGGGATTTGGGGGCCTGACGCGGCAGCTGGGCGAGCGGCATTTCCTCGAGTGGTACCGGGCGTTCGTGGACCGAGACGAGTTCCGTGCGGCGGCCGAGCCGCTGCATCCATGCGGTGACCTCGCGGGCATTGCCGACGCTGCCGCTGAGGAGGAGGAGGCGGGTGGAAGCGGGGGCCGAGGCGATGGCGAGTTCGTAGGCTGGGCCTCGGGTGGGGTCGCCGAGCATCTGGTATTCGTCGATGACGAGGAGCGACGGCCCTTCGCCCGAGAGGAGGCGTTCGCGCTGGGTTTCGAGGGTGGCGACGACCACGGGGGCGTCTGGATTTTCCGAGAGGTCGCCGGTGACGATGCCGACGTGCCAGCCTTTGCGCTGCCATTCGAGGCGTTTGTCGTTGGCGAGGGCGCGGGTGGGGACGGTGTAGACCGCCTGGCCTTTCCAGCCACCGGAGATGAGGATTTCGAAGATCCATGTCTTGCCTGCGCCGGTGGGGGCGTCGACGACGGCATCCGATCCGCTGCGGAGGGCGCGCACGGCTTCCTGCTGCCAGAGGTCCGGCAGGGCGAAGTTGAGAGAGAAGCCCTTGCCGTTCATGGAAAGGGAAACGGCGGAACGGGTTGTTCAGCTGCCGGATTCCGGGCGATTGCGCATGAAATCGGCCACCTGGGCGAAGAACGCGGAAAGTTCCGTGGTGGTGTGGGCGGGGAGGGCGCATTCGTCCATGGCGGCGGACATGAGGGAGAGCCAGCGGTCGCGTTCGGTGGTGCCGATGGAGAACGGGAGGTGGCGCATGCGCAGGCGCGGGTGGCCGCGCTGGTCGGTGTATTTCGTGTGGCCGAGGAAGCGGAAGCAGAGGAAATCGGCGAGACGTTCCTCCGCTCCGGCCCAGTCGTTTTCCGGGTACATGGGGCCGAGGAGGTCATCGCTGCGGACGCGGCGGTAGAAGGCAGCGGTGAGTTGCCGGAACGCCGATTCGTCCATGGATGCCGCGATGATCTGCTCGTTCATGGGGGGGAGGTGCCATGGGGTGGGAATCGGTGCAAGCGGCCCGCGGGAATCCCGTTTGCGGCGGGTGGGGAGTCGCCGCATGCATTTACGGATTCACCCGATTGAGTATGAGGTCACTTCCGTCCGGCGTTCAGGCAGAGAACATTCCGCGGCACATTGCCGTGATCATGGATGGCAATGGGCGGTGGGCCAGGAAATTCGGATGGCAGCGGACGCGGGGTCACCGGGCGGGGGCGGATGCGGTGAGCCGCTGTGTGGAGGCCTGCGATGACCTTGGGGTGGAGTATCTGACCCTGTATGCGTTCAGCACGGAGAACTGGCGGCGGCCGAAGACCGAGGTGGCGGCGCTCATGACATTGCTGGACCGGTTTCTGGAGGACCGGACACCTGAGATGATGGAGCGGAATGTGCGGCTGCAGGCGATTGGGAGGCTTACGGATCTACCGGAGGCTGTGCAGAAGCGGCTGCATGAATCGATTGAGAAGACGAGCCGGAACAGTGGGGTGACGATGGTGCTCGCGCTGAGTTATGGGTCGCGCGAGGAGATTGTCGATGGGATCCGGGGGTTGCTGCGGAACATCGAGGAGGGGCATCTCGACAAGGCGATGATTACGCCTGATGTGTTCAGCAAGCATCTGTATACGCGGTACTATCCGGATCCGGATCTGCTGATCCGGACGAGCGGGGAGATGCGGCTGAGCAATTTTCTGCTCTGGCAGTGCAGTTATGCGGAGATTGTGATTCTGGAGAAGCTGTGGCCGGACTTTCAGAAGACCGACCTGTATGGGGCGGTGAAGGAGTATCAGAAGCGGAACCGGAGGTTCGGGGGACTCTGAGGATAGGCGTTCAGGGGAGTGGGGCGGCGAAGAACGGCTGGAGTTCGCTGCGGAAGTAGCGGAGGGCGTTGCGCACTGGGAGGGGGACTCCGCCGCCGAGGGCGCAGAGGCTGGTTTGTTCCATGGTATCGAGGAGGTCGCCGATCAGTTCCGGGTCGATGCGGAAAGAGGCATCGTTGCGGGCTTTGGCGATGAGTTCGCGGCCTCTGGTGCTGCCGAGGCGGCAGGGGAAGCATTTGCCGCAGCTTTCGTCGGCGGTGAACTGGAAGAGGTGTTCGAGGTAATCGATCATGGGCATGGCTTCCGGGATGGCGATGACGCCGGCGTGGCCGAGGAGGAAGCCTGCGGATTTGAACGATTCGAAGTCGACGGTAAGGGAGTCGGTGAGGGCGAGTGGGATGAGGCCGCCGAGGGGGCCGCCGATGTGGATGGCCTTGACTGGTTTGCGGAAGCCGCCGGCCGCGGCGAAGACGTCTTTGAGGGGGAGGCCCATGGGGGCTTCGTAGATGCCAGGGCGGACGAAATGGGAATCGAGGCTGAGGAGTTTGGGTCCGGTGCTCTGGGGTGTCCCGATGGAGCTGTAGGATTTGCCGCCGAGGGTGAGGATGGCGTGGAGGTTGGCGAATGTTTCGACGTTGCTGACGATGGTGGGTTTGCGGAAGAGGCCTTGGACGGTGGGGAAGGGCGGGCGGACGCGGACTTCCGGACGCTGGCCTTCGATTGACGAGAGCAGGGCGGTTTCTTCGCCGCAGATGTAGGCTCCGGCTCCCTTGATGGTTTTGAGGGAGAAGTCGAAGCCGCTGCCGGCGATGTTGCGGCCGAGGAGTCCGGCCGCGTGGAGGTCGGCGATGGCGGCTTCGATGATGCGGATGGAATCGGGGTATTCGGCGCGGATGTAGAGGATGCCGGTGGAGGCTCCGGCGAACCAGCCGGCGACCATCATGCCGAGGAGGACGCTGTGGGGCTGCTGTTCCATGAGGTACATATCGATGTAGGCTCCGGGGTCGCCTTCATCGGCATTGCAGACGATGTATTTTTCCGTGCCGGGTGCTTCGCGGCAGGATTGCCATTTGAAGTGGGCGGGGAAACCGGCGCCGCCTCGTCCGCGCAGGCCTGCGGCTTTCAGTTCCGCGAGAAAGGCATCGCGGTCCGACGCGAGGAGCTGGCGAAAGGGCTGGTAGTAGGATGCGATGCCGGGGAAGGTGGCCGTGAGGATGGGCTGGGGGAGCAGCGAGGTCACCGAATATGGTGGGCCTGCCGGGGGAGGAGACGGGTTGCGGGCGAGGGCGGCGATGGCGTCGGGTGCGAGGCCGGAATAGTTATGGCTGCCGAGCTGGAAGGCTCCGCCCGTGTGGCAGTGACCGATGCAGCAGATGTGGCCGATTTCCTTTTCCTCGAAGGATGCGCGCAGGGTGTCGTGGAGAGCGGTCTGGGTACCGGCGCAGAGGCAGGCTGAGCCATTGCAGACGAAGACCTTCTTGCCGGCGTTTTCTTTCTTGAGGAAGTCGTAGGCCGAGACGGCACCGAGGGTGAGGGCGTCACCGAAGAGCGAGGATCGGCCGAGTTGCTGGACGGTTTCGGTTTCTTCCGCGGTGCCGCGGGCGTCGGCGGCAGCGACCATGCGTTCGAAGAGATTGCGTTCGACGCCCTGACGGGACGAGAGGTGGCTGAGGTTGCGTGACATTTTCTGGGGTGTGGGAATGGGGTGGAAGCCGGGGGTGCGTTATCCTCCGGAAGCCCTTGCCGGGTGCAAGGTCGGATCGGTACCGTGGATGCTACCGTCCCATGCGGGCGCGGAGGTAGAAGCGGGCATGGGAACCGATGGGCTGAGTGGAGCGGAAGACTCGGAATTCGCGCAGTCCGTCCGATTCCAGGCCGAGGTCGGTGAGGTCGTTGGTGGACCATGCAGAGAGGTCGTTTGAAGCTTCGGCGGTGATTTCCGCGTCGGCGGAACCGCTGCGGGGGATGCGGAGGAAGAGGTAGGTGTTCGGAGTACCGCCGGGAGGGGTATGGATTTCTGGTCCTGCGGATGGGAAGTTGCCCGGGCCCATGGCCCATTCGGCGAAGTCCGGGTAGCCATTGCTGTTGGAGTCGGTGGATCCATCGGGTGGCGGGGTGGTGGTGCCGGACGAACCGGGATTGCCGCGGGACGAACCGCTGCTGCGCCAGTTGATGGCGAGAGCGTGGTCCGGGCTGTCTTCCGGATGGCTGAGAACGATGCTGAAGTCTGGTCCGCCGGGTTCGATGCGGGGGTAGCCGGCGAGGGGAGGCCATGGGGAGGCGGAGGACCATGTGAGGGTGCGGACGACGGTGCCGCCGGAGCCGGTGGTCAGGGTGAGGGTTTCGCCTTCGTTGCGGAGGTTGCCGCTGGTCCATTCAGCGAGAACGAACGGGGCGGCGGACGGGTAGCGGCTGAGGAAGCCGTCGCGGTTTTCCACAATGATGCCGCGGGCTCCGGGCATAAGGATGCGGGCGGCCAGCGGAATGGTGCTGAAGTCCATCTGGATGGCGTCGCTGATGCGGAGGTCGGTGAGATCGATCGGGTTGGGACCGATGTTGAGGAATTCGATGTATTCGAAATTATTGGCGCGGGTGGCTCCGGTGGCGGCTGTTTCTGCGGCGGTGGGGGGAGCCGGGTTGTACATGATTTCCGAGATGGCGAGGTTGGCGGCGCTGGCGGGCAGGGTGCCGACCGTGTAGGTGCCGACCGAGATTGGGCTCCATGAAGATCCGCTGCGGACCCGGGCGCGGACGGTCTGGATGCCTGGGGTGTTCAGCGTGATGGGGGTGGCGGGCCATGTGACGGTGCTGGCCTTCAGGCGCATGCTGAAGCGCATGTCATTGATCGCGGTGGTATTGCCGCTGGAGCCGTACTGAAACTGATGGACTTCGACTGCGATGGTGTTGGAGCCAGCGACCAGCAGTTCCTTTGGCAGCCGGTAGGGGACGAGGGTGGCTTCGGCTTCGCCGTCGGCGATGCCATCGAGGACGCCATTGGAGCGCGAGGCGAAGTTGATGGTGGCGGGAGCGTAGGGCATGTTGCAGCGGACGGCCTCCGTGCCATTGAGCCAGACGACGGCGCCGTCATCGGCGGCGAGTTCCATGATGAGTTCGTAGACGCTGGAGGGGTCGGCGATGGTGAAAGTCCTGCGGAAGCAGGTGACCTGATTGGCCCCGCTGGTAGGGACGGCAGTGGTGAGGGTGGTGGCGAGACCGGATTCGCCGTAGCCGATGGGGGTGGCTCCGGAGGCCCATGAGGAATCGTTGTAAGCGACCGCGCTCCATGGGGTGGTGCCTTGGGCGGCGGGGTAGGCGGTGAGGGATGCCGAGTACTTCCATGGGTCTGTGGCATTGATGAGGGTGGCCATGGTGGTGGACGAACCAGTCAGCTGGAGGGCGGAGGGATCGGCGGCACCGCTGGCGGTGCGTGGGTCCGGTCCGTTGAGGGTGTAGAAGATGGTGGAGTTGGCGAGAGCGTCCTGGTCGGCGATGGCCAATTGCCAGCCTGCGGGGACATTGCCACGGTAGGTCTGCTGCCTTGTGGCGTGGTCGTGGAAGTTCGGGGCTCGCATCTTCACGAGGCTGGCGCTGCCATCCATGGAGAGGAATTCCATCCATTCGAGGCGCTGGCGCATCCATTCGCGGAAGAATTCGACTTCCGACTGGAACGTCTGGCGGAGTGCGAAGTTATTGGCATTCGGCCAATTGTAGACTCCGAGGGTTTGGTTTTTGCTGAAGTGGCGGGATCCTGGCGTATCGAAGTCCGGGGTGCCGCCGGATGGCGGATTGGCTGGGCGGGAAGTGTTGCGGACATCGCGGGGGTCGTTGCTGCGGATTTCGGCGGAGAACTGATCGATGAGGGCGTTGATGTTTGCGGTGGAGAGGGCGGAGCGGCGGGCGGCCCAGTAGCGGTCCCATTGTTCGCGGACGTAGCCCGGGTCCTGGAGGAGGCGGGGCCAGTACGGCAGGTTGCCGCCGGAGAGGTGTGCATAGTACCAACCCGAGGGGTTTTCGCCGCCGAGGTAATTGGCATTGCCGCCTGCGAGGTTGTAGTCCCATGCGGGGCGGGCTTCGATTTTGCCGGCGCGGGATTTGTGGAAGTAGGTCGAGATACGGTAGCCGTCGATCTGCTTGAAGGCTTCGACCCAGAGGAGGTTATCGGCGAACGAGGCGGGGTCGGCGAATTTCCGCCATCCATTGGCGGGGTCCTGCCATGTTCCTGCGTAGAGGGCGGATTCGAACTGCTGAACGTGGGTCTGGAGCCAGTTCTTCTGCGGGGTGCTCAGAATATTCGGTTCGGTGACCTCGTAGGTCTGGGCTCCCCATGGGCCGCTGGTGGTGGTGGAGATGGTGTAGACCTGGGGTGGTTTGTCCTTTTTCCAGAGGTATCCTCCGGTGATGAGGGCGGGGTCGGTGACTTCCTCGTTCAGTTTTTCGATGTCGACCCGGGAAGACGAGCGTTTGATTTTCTCGACGAGGAGGTAGATGCCGCGGTAATCGGCATAGGACAGGGTATCGGCGGACTGGTTGAAGAAGACCTCGACGAGGCGGCAGCGCATGCCGGCTCCCTGTCCTTCCCATTGGAACATGGAATTGTAGACCACAGCGTTCCGCATGAGGGTTTCCTCGTTGAAGGGGCTGTAGAGAACCCAGTCCGAGTCGGCCGGCATGCCGAGGGTTTCCACGTCCTTGTCCTTGTCCTCGCTGTTCCACCATTCGAGTGCGTAGGGCCGCTGGGGGAAGTCCGAGGAAGTCTGTCCACGCACGTGAGTTCCGGCAGAACTCGAGATGGCAGGAGTGTCGGCGAAGCTGGCCTTGCCTGCATTGGTGCCCTTCGCGGGGTCGAACATCATGCCCCATGTGTAGCGGTACGGGCGGGCTGAGTTCGGATTGCTCGCCGAGTCGACATTGACGCCGAAGCTGTCGAGCACGAGCACAGGCATGGTTGATTCGAAGGGGCGGCCTGAATTGCGGTAATTGGAGAGGTCGGCTCCCCGGTAAACGAGACTGAGGGTTCTCGGTGGCCCCGTGATGGCACCGGTCAGAAAGACCGCGGCGCGGATGGCGACGCTGCGGTTGGATACGGCGATGGGGGTGCTGTAGAGAGTGCTGCTGGCGGTGGGGTTGGTGCCGTTGAGCGTGTAGCGGATCTGGGCGCCCGGGGTGGTGGGCGGGGCGATGACGACTGACTGGTTGGCCGTGATGAAGCCGCTGCGAAGGATTTCACCGGCGGCGTTCTGGAAGACGGGTTCCTCGGTGACCACCGAGTTGGCGCGGACGATGGTGGTGGTGGTTCCGGGAATGACTGTATTGGCGCGTCCGGGCGATGGGGCGCTCAGGTAGCCGAGTGGGTCGAAGGCGGATTTGAAGCCCGAGGTGATGTCGTCGAACTGCGGGCCGTAGGTGATTTCCGATTTGATGGTGCCGTCGGGCCGGACGATGGCGAGCCAGCCGCCCTCACCGGCGAGGGTGAAATTCGTGTGGGCGTGGGCGGCGTTGGTGCGGTTCTTGCCTGAGGCGAAGACGTAGGTGAAGCCGTTGGCGGGGAGGTTGACGCTAGGGAACGGCCATTTCCTGAGATTGGCGGGGTCGTTGGTGAGGAACCATCCGGCCATGGACTGGACGGCGGGCTGGCCGTTGTAGATTTCGATCCAGTCCGGGTGGTCGCCGTCGTCGTCTTCGATATTGTCGCGGTTCCGGGCGAGGAATTCCCAGATGGCGGGTCCGTTGGTGAATAGTGGGTCGAGGGCGGTGGTACTGATGGAGAGGTTATCGATGGCGATGTCAGCGAGTCCGGTGTCGGTGGTGCGGCTACTGAAGGCGAAGCGGTCGGTGGCGGCAGGGATGAAGCCCGGGGTGGCAAGGTTTTCGCAGATGACGGCATTATTCCATGAGATGTCGAGGCCCTGAGCGTCCCATGTGATGGAGACGGGGCGGAAGGTGGCGGGTCCTGCGGAGGAATTGTCGATGAGGAAGGCGGAGGGGAAGTCCGAGGCCTTGAAGTCGCCGATGCGGGTACCGTTGGCATAGACTTCGATGGCGCGGACTTCGCCGCCATTGTCCTTGAGGTCCCAGCCGATGGTGAGGCCATTGGCCATTGGAAAGCCGGTTTCGCCGTTTCCGGCGTTGCCGGGGATGGCACCGAAGTTGAAGGAGAATCCTTCGCCGATGAGGGCAGGGTCGGAGGTGGGGGCCGAGAGGGCGAGGTCGAAGGTGGCAGTGAAGGCGCTGACGACGCGGCCGGTGTCGATGACCGGCATGAGGAGTCGCGCGGCGGTGGAGGTGGTGCCTGCGGGAGGGGTGGCGGTAGCGAGGAGCAGGGAGTTGCTGCGGACGGTGATGATGCTGGCATTGAAGACGCTGTTGGCGATCCCGTAGACCGCGCTGCCGTCGGGCATGGTGGTGGTGCCGTCCGGGAGGGTATAGGTCTGGGGACCGCCGGTGGCCGGGAACGTTCCGGCGCGGGCCGAAGAGACTGCGGCGGCGAGGCAGACGCAGCGGCAGAGAGACGCAAAAAGGGATGGGCTCATGATCGGGGGGGATTCGCGGAGCATTAGACACTATCGCAGGGGGGCGGAAAAGCTAAATCCGTGGGGATGGGGGGTGCATGGTTGTTCTTGACCCCGTCGGTGCGGCGGGGTACGCGGCGTCATGAAAGTTCTTGTTACCGGGGGAGCCGGGTTCATTGGATCGCATACCGTTGAGCGTCTGCTGGCGCGTGGGGCCGAGGTGACGGTGCTCGATGAATTCAATGATTACTATGATCCGGCGGTGAAGCGGGCCAATGTGGAAGCGTTCGGGGGAGCCGCGGAAGTGGTCGAGGGCGACATCCGGGACCGTGGGTTGGTGGATCGGCTTTTTGCGGAGCGGAAATTCGATACGGTGGTGCATCTGGCGGCGCGGGCGGGGGTGCGGCCGTCGATTCAGGAACCGGAATTGTATCTGTCGGTGAACATCAACGGTACGTTTCATCTGCTCGAGGCCGCGCGGAAGGCGGGGACGGAGCGATTTGTCTTTGCGAGCAGTTCGTCCGTGTACGGGATCAACCAGAAGGTGCCCTTTGCGGAGACCGATCTGATTGTGAACACGATTTCGCCGTATGCGATGACCAAGATGGCGGGCGAGCAGCTGTGTTCGAACTACACCAATCTGTATGGTATCCGGACGGTGTGTCTGCGGTTCTTCACGGTCTATGGTCCGCGGCAGCGGCCCGACCTTGCGATTTCGAAGTTCACGAAGCTGATTGATGAAGGCAAACGGGTGCCCCGCTATGGGGATGGATCGACGGCGCGGGACTACACGTACATTGACGACATCGTAGGTGGGATCATGGCATCGGTCGATTACGCCGGGGCACCGTTTGAGATTTTCAATCTGGGCGGCAGTCAGACCACGAAGCTGAGCGAGTTGATCGTGGCGGTGGAGCGGGCGCTCGGGAAGGAAGCGGTCATTGAGAATCTTCCACTGCAGCCCGGAGATGTGCCGCTGACCTATGCGGACGTGAGCAAGGCGAAAGCCCTGCTGGGGTATGCGCCGCACACGCCGGTGAGCGAGGGAATACCGAAATTCGTGGCATGGTACCGTGAAATGAAGGAGAAGCTGCAGCGTTGAAATGGCCATGTCCTCCCGGGTTGTCAGGATTCTGCGTGATCTGATTGCCATACCGAGTGTGAACCCGGATGGCGAATCGGAGGCTGGGCATGCAGGGGAACTGGAATGTGCGCGGTATGCGGGAGAATTCTGCCGGAGGCTGGGGGCTGCGGTGGTTTACGAGGAAGTGCTGCCGGGCCGGCCGAATGTGGTGGCGCGGTTTCCGTCGGATGGGCGGGCGGGGAAGCCGAGGGTGCTGTTTGCTCCGCACACGGATACGGTCAGTGTGGCTGGGATGGTGATTGATCCCTTTGGGGCGGAACTGCGGGATGGTCGGGTCTGGGGACGGGGGGCGTGCGATACGAAGGGGACGATGGCGGCCATGCTGGCGGCGCTGGAGGAGATTGGGCCAGCGGTGGCGGGGTTGGGGGCTGAGGTTACCTTTGCGGGGCTCATGGGGGAGGAAACGAGGCAGCATGGGTCGCGGCATTTCGCGCGCGAGCATGCCGGGGAGTATGATTTTGCGGTGGTGGGAGAGCCTACGGGCTGCCGGGCGGTGCACACGCACAAGGGTTCGTGGTGGCTGCGGCTGCGGACGGCTGGGGTGGCGGTGCATGGGTCCACGCCGGAGCGGGGAGTGAACGCGGTGACGAAGATGCTTCCGGTAGTGGCTGCGCTGGACGGCCGTTTCCGGGAACGTCTGGCTGCTCCGGAGTTTCGGCATGAGGTGCTGGGTGACAGCACCATCAACATCGGGATGATCCGCGGGGGGACGCGGACGAACATTGTGCCGGACGAATGCACGGTCTGGCTGGACCTGCGGTTCACGCCTGCAGCGCATCGTTATGGGGTGCCGCGGATGCTGGATGAATTTCTGGCGGAGGAAGGTTTCAGCGGACTGGTGACGATTGATGCCGATCCCTGCTGTGCGCCGCTGGAGACCGATGCCGGGCATCCGCTGGTGCGGAAACTGGCGGCGGCGGGCCAAGGCACGGCCGGGGCGACATGGTTCTGCGACGCGCTCTGGCTCGCAGAGATCGGGGGGATTCCTTCCGTGGCGGCCGGGCCAGGGGACATTGCCCAGGCCCACACGGCTGACGAATGGGTCGGGGTGGCTGAACTTGAGGAAGGCGTGGGCTTCTACCGGAGATTCCTCGAATCGGTCTGAGGCCGCTGGCCTTGCCGGTTTCCCGCTGAGACGGAATATTTTCTGATTCCCCGCAGGGCGGAATGCTGACAGGATGGGCGGGAAATTCCGAAAAACCAATCCTGCCATGAACCGACGTCAGATCCTTTCCTCGCTTCCGTTTGCTGCTGCCGCTGCGGCGGCCCATCCAGTCATCGCGGAGGAGAAGGCGGCCGCGGTGGCGCGGCGGCCACTGCGCATTGGGGTTTCGACGTATTCGTTCTGGCATTTTGACGAGAAGACCGACACATGGCGGTCGATGGAGAAGTGTCTGGAGGCGGCGGCGGACATGGGATTTGACGGTCTTGAGGTGCTGCAGGTGCAGATGCTGGACACGTCGCCGGCGGCGCTGCGGAAGATCAAGCAGCGGGCCTTCACGCTGGGGCTGGACCTGATGGGTTTTTCGACGCACCAGGGATTCTGCTCGCCGGATGCGCAGAAGCGGGACGACAATATTCTGAAGACCACGCAGTACCTGGAGCAGGCATATGACCTTGGGATTCCGACGATCCGGGTGAATACGGGACGCTGGGGGACGAGCAAGAATTTCGATGAGCTAATGGCGAACCGCGGCATTGAGCCACGGCTCGAGGGGTACACGGACGACGATGGGTTCAAGTGGGTCATCGACAGTTTCGAGCGGCTCGTGCCCGAGGCCGAGAAGCGCGGGGTGGTGATGGGGCTGGAGAATCACTGGGGACTCGGGATTTCGGCTGAGGGCGTTCTGCGGATTGTGGAGGCCATCAAGTCGCCCTGGCTGAAGGTGACTCTCGACACCGGGAATTTCCTTGAGGATCCTTATGACCGGCTCAGGAAGCTGGCTCCGCATGCTGTGCTGCTGCAGGCGAAGACATATTACGGTGGCGGGCTGTGGTACTCGCTGGATCTCGATTATGGACGAATTGCCGAACTAATGCGCGAGGCTGGCTACCGTGGGTATGTTTCGCTGGAAATGGAAGGCAAGGAAGATCCGCTCACGGCTGTTCCGAAGAGTCTTGCCCTGCTGCGCAAGCATTTCTCGTGAGCCTGTGAGTGATCGGAACGACGACCGGGCGGTCCGACCGAGGCTGGTGACGCTCGGCGAAGTCATGGCGCGGCTGGCGACCGTGGGTCACCGCCGTCTTGTGCAGACTGTGCCCGGGGTGCTCGAAGTGAGTCCGGCGGGAGCGGAAGCGAATGTGGCTGCGGGTTTTGTGCAGCTGGGCGGCGAAGCCGTCTTTGTTTCGGTGCTGCCCCGGCATGGTCTGGCCGACGGAATCGTGGCGCACCTGCGCGGCGTGGGGGTGGACACGCGGCAGATCGTGCGCACGGAAGACGGCAGGCTGGGCCTGATTTTTCTGGAACCCGGCAGCGGGGCGCGTCCGGCGCAGGTGATTTACGACCGCGCGGGATCGTCCTTTGCGGAGGCCGCGGCATCGCTCTGGAACTGGGAGGAAGTGTTCCGCGGGGCGAGTGGGTTTCATCTTTCCGGAGTGACGCCGGCCATTTCGCAGTCCGCCGCATCACTGGCGCGCGAGGCGGTCCGTCAGGCCGTGGCGCGCCGCGTTCCGGTTTCGTTCGACATGAATTTCCGGAGTCGGCTCTGGCAATGGGAAGCGGGGACGGCGGGCCGGGAACTGGCGTCGCGGGTCGTGTGGGAACTGCTCCCGGACGTCCGTCTGTTCCTTGGCGGGCCCGACGATGTGGAGATGCTGACGGGGCGTGCGGTGCCGCCGGGGGCGGGGCAGCATGAGGCGGCGGCCCGGCTGCTGGCATCGTGCTGGCCGGGGCTGCAGCACGTGGCCATGCTGCGGCGCGAGGCCATCTCGGCCACGCATCAGCGGCTTGGTGCGATTCTTCTCGATACTGCCAGCGGGGTCTGTCATGAACTGCCGCAGTGGCACGACATGGAATCGGTCGTCGACCGCCTTGGTGGAGGCGATGCCTTTGCGGCTGGGCTGCTTTTTGCGCTGGGTGATGCGGAGTTGCGGGAACCGGGACAGGCGCTGGCGTTTGCGGCCGCGGTTTCCTGTCTGGCGCACACTGTGCCGGGGGATTTTGCAATGGTGAGCCGGGCGGAGGCCGAGGCTCTTGCTTCGGGTTCCGGGGGCGGTCGGGTGGGCCGCTGAATGCTAATCTCCACCGGCGAGGAGGCTGACGGCGTGGGCCCGGGCGCTGGCGGCGCGTCCGCCGAGCATGCGGGTGATTTCGCTGATGCGGTCGTCTCCCTCGACGAGGGTGAGTTCGCTGTGGGTGCGGCCGTCGCTGACGACTTTGCTGACGAGGTAATGGGACGACGCGAGGGCTGCCACCTGAGGCATGTGCGTGATCGAGATGATCTGGTGGCTGGCTCCCAGTTCGCGCATTTTCCGTCCGACTGCGGCGGCGATTTCGCCGCCGACATTGGCATCGATTTCGTCGAAGACGAGCAGCGGGATATCGTCCTCCGCAGCGAGGGCGCTTTTGACGGCGAGCATGACGCGGCTCATTTCTCCGGAGGAAGCGATGACGCGCAGGGGTTTGGCCGGCTCGCCGGGATTCGGGGCGAACATGAATTCGGCTTCTTCGGTTCCGTGGGCACCTGGCTGGGGCAGCGGGTGGAGGTCCACGGTGAATTTTGCTTCGCGGAAGCCGAGGTCGGCGAGGTGGCGGCTGACTTCGCGGGCGAGGCGCGGGGCGGCTTTGCGGCGGAGCTGCGAGAGGGTGCTGGCGGCGGCATCGACGCGCGAGCGGGCTGCTGCGAGGGCAGTGGCGAGGCGTTCCAGCTCGCCGCTGCGGTCCTCCATGCGGCTGAGTTTGGCTGCGGTGGCGTCGCGGTGGTCGAGCACACGTTCGATGGATCCACCGTACTTCCGCTTCAGCGATTCGAGGAGATTGATGCGGTCCTCGAGCTCCGCGATTTCGCGTGGGTTGGTTTCGAGGTTTTCCTGGTAGCGCCGGAGGCTGCGTTCGAGGTCCTCGAGTTCCATGAAGGCGGTTTCGAAGGGGGCCGTGATTTCCGCGGTGCTGCGGTCCGTGCGTTCGAGATCGCGGAAGACGCGTCGGAGTTCCCCCAGCTGGCCAAGGATGGTGCTGTCGCCTTCGCTGAGAAGGCCGAGCGCCTGGCCTGTAAGGTCCGCCAGTTTCGAGCTGTTGGCGGCGATGCGGTGGCGCTGGAGCAGGGGTTCCTCCTCGTCCCGGCGCGGGGCTGCGCTGTCGATTTCCTCGAGCTGGAAGCGGAGGAGTTCGAGTTCGCGTTCCCCGGCCTGTTCCGTGCGGTTCAGATCGTCGAGTTCCTGCGCGATGCTGCGCCATGTGCGCCATGCTTCGCTGTAGGTGCCGAGGGCGGATTCCGCGGTGGCGGCGGCGTCGAGCATGGTCAGTTGGCGGTCGCGGCTATTCAGGCTCTGGTGTTCGTGCGGGCCATGGAGGTCGACAAGGTGCTGGCCGAGCGCCTTGAGGACCTGGAGGGTGGCCGGGGTGCAGTTGACGAACTGGCGGCTTGGTCCCGAGGCTGATATGACGCGCCGGATGATGAGTTGGCCGCCTTCGCAGGGATCGAGTCCGGCTGCGGCGAGGACGGCGTCGATGGTGCTGGTATCGGCTGGGGCGAAGACGGCTTCAATGCTGCACTGGTCCGCCCCGGTGCGGATGAGGTCGCGGTCCGCGCGTTCCCCGAGCACGAGTTTGAGGGCACCGACTATGATGGATTTGCCCGCTCCGGTTTCGCCGGTGACGCAGACGAGTCCACGTCCGAGTTCCCATGTGAGCGATTCGACGAGGGCGAGGTTGCGGAGGGACAGAGAGGCGAGCATGTCGGCAGAAGGGATGGCGCGGGCGACTATGGCAGGGCGGGGCAGGGAATCAAGCTGAGGACCGGGCCGCCCGCTGCAGAATCCGCCTGCAAAGCGCGGGCATCCGTGCTTCTTCCGCGCGTCCATGCTTTCCCTGACATTTCTTGGCACCGGCACATCGACAGGTGTGCCCATGATTGGCTGCGACTGTGCGGTCTGCCAGTCGGAGGATCCGCGCGACCGGAGGCTGCGCTGTGCGCTGCGGATGAGTGATGGGGAAGCGGTGTGGCTGGTCGATGCGGGTCCGGATCTGCGGCAGCAGTGTCTCCGCGAGAATATCCGGAGGCTGGATGCCGTGCTCATTACGCACGCGCATGCCGATCACATCATGGGCTTCGATGAACTGCGCCGGTTCACCTTCGGAGAAGAGGAAACGCTGCCGGTTCATGCGACGCATGCGACCATGAACGACCTGCGGAGAGTGTACGAATTCGCCTTCAATGGGCTCAATCGCTACGCGGGCTATCTGAAACCCGATCCCCGGGTTGTGGATGGACCATTCCGGATCGGAGGGACAGAGGTGACGGCCCTGCCGGTGCTGCATGGGAAGGTGGACACGTGTGGATATCTGTTCCGCCCGGAGCATGGGCAGACGGTGGCCTATATTCCCGACTGCAAGGTGATTCCAGCGGAGACCATGGAGCTGCTGCGGGGATGCGGGGTGCTCATCGTCGATTGCCTGCGGCTGACTGCGCATCCGACGCATTTCAATGTGAGCGAGGCCCTTGCGGCGGCTGAGGCCTGCGGTGCGGGACGCGTGTGGTTCACGCATCTGAGTCATGAATTGGGGCATGCGGAATTCGAGGCCGGGCTGCCGGAACACATCCGGGTGGCCTATGACGGACTGACGCTGGAATTCTGAGCGGCCTTGGCGTCGATACCCGGGCGCGGATGGAAAAGAAGTTGCCGTGGGCAGGAGGTGCCGGGCATCCTGTCCGGAAATCACGCGGGTTCGTTCATGCTGACTTTTGAAGATCGGTTTCTCCGCGAGGGGAAGTGGCAGCGCCGGCAGTTTCTGCGGGCGGGTTCGCTGGCGCTGGGCGGATTGACCCTGAGCGACCGCATGGCGGTGCGGGCGGCCGCGGCTGATGGCCCGAATCCTCTCAAGGATCGGTCGGTGATTTTTCTGTTCATGCACGGCGGGCCGTCGCAGTTCGAGACCTTCGATCCGAAGATGGATGCGCCTTCCGGGATCCGCAGTGCGACTGGAGAGATTGCCACTTCGATTCCCGGGATCACCTTCGGGAGCAGTTTTCCGCGGCTGGCGAAGCTGGCGCACAAGTTCAGCATCGTGCGGTCGTTTGTGACGGGCGATGGGAATCATGACATCAAGCCCGTGGTCGGCTTGGATACGCTGCGGGCCAACATGGGTTCGCTTTATGCGGCCGTGGCGGGTTCGGCGCGGCCCGACAGTGCCATGCCGACGAATGTGGCGCTGTTTCCGCGGTCGGTGGATCCGGAGGCGCAGGCCGCCGTCACGGAATTCGGGAATTTCGAGAACACGGGGGAACTGAGCCGGAGCTATGCGCCATTTGTGCCCGGGGCCGGGGCGGACCGTCAGCAGGACATGCGGCTCAATCTCCCGGAGGGACGCTTTCATGACCGCCGGGGACTGCTGACAATGCTGGATGGCTGGCGGCACCGGGTGGGAGGCGGAGAAGCGCTGGAGGGCATGGATGGATTTCAGCAGCAGGCCTTTGATGCCCTGCAGCGCGGCATTTTCGATGCCTTCGATCTGTCGCGGGAGGATGCGCGGCTCGTGGAACGCTACGACACCGCCCGGCTGCTGCCGAAGGACCGGATCGACCCCCGCTGGAAGAACATCAATCATTACGCCACGAATGCGCTCACGCTGGGGCGTCAACTGCTGCTGGCGCGTCGACTCTGCGAGCGGGGGGCGGGATTTGTGACGGTGACGACCAGTTTTGTGTGGGACATGCATGCGGACGTGAACAATGCGCCCCTCACCGTGGGCATGGACTATGTGGGCCGTCCGTTTGATCATGCTGTTTCCGCGTTCATCGAGGATGTGGAGTCGCGTGGGCTGAGCGAGAAGATTCTGCTGGTCTGCTGTGGCGAGATGGGACGGACGCCTGCGCTCAACAAGGATGGCGGGCGCGACCACTGGGGCAATCTGGCTCCCCTCATGATTTACGGAGGAGGCCTCCGCATGGGGCAGGTGATCGGCAGTTCCTCGAGGGACGGTGGCGAACCGGCCTCGCAGCCTGTCACCATGAAGGATCTCATCGCCACCATCATGCACAGCCTGCTCGACATTGGTCAGGTGCGGCTCATGCCCGGAGTTCCGCAGCGAGTCATCGATGCCATGACGAAGGGTGAACCGATCCGTGGACTGATCTGAGGCCCCTGGCCCCGCACACGTCACGCAATTACTTCGAGGATGGGCTTGCCGCTGGAGATCATGAGTGGGCGGCCCTGGGCGTCGGTGATTTCGCTGCGCGGGTCAATGCCCATGAGGTAGAAGATGGTGGCGGCGACGTCGTCCGGGGTGACGGGATTTTCGGCGGGCTTGCTGCCTGTTTCGTCGCTGGATCCGTAGACAAAGCCGCGTTTGGTGCCGCCTCCTGCAAGGAGGACACTGTAGCATTGGGGCCAGTGGTCGCGGCTGGCGTTGCCGTTGATTTTCGGAGTGCGGCCGAATTCGCCCATCCAGACGACGAGGGTTTCGTCGAGCATGCCCCGCTGTTCGAGGTCGAGCAGCAGGGTGGGGAGGGTTTGTTCCGTGATGGGCAGGTGATACTGCTCAATGATCGGGAACATTTTTGTATTATTGAATCCGTGAGTGTCCCAGCCGCCCTGGGTCGTGCTCTGACCGCCGATGCTTTCGCTGAAGTAGCAGGTGATGAAGCGGACCCCGCTTTCCGCGAGGCGGCGCGCCAGCAGGCATCCCTGGCCGTAGGTCGTGCGTCCATAGCGGTCGCGCACTGCGGCCGGTTCCGCGCTCAGCTGAAAGGCGTCGCGGATGCGCGGACTCTGCAGCATGGCGAGAGCCTTTCCGTAGTATTCGTCCAGCCCGCGCGCTTCCCCGCTGAATTCCATGAGACGGCTCTGCGTATCGATGAACTGCTGGAGTCCCCGGCGGTGCGCCAGCCGGTCGAGACTGAGTCCATCCGGAAGACTGAACTGCGGAAGGCTGAAGCCGTCGTCGCTCGGATCCGATGGAATGAAGAGAGGGTCGTGCTGCTTGCCAAGGAAACTCGCAAACTGTCCGGGTACCGCGGTGCCGTCGCTGATGATGTGAGGGTAGCTGACATAGGCCGGAATGGCCGGGTCCCGCTGGGTCAGCAGATGGTCCGCGACGCTCCCGTAGCCCGGGAACAGATCGATCGATTCCCTCAGCCGCTGGTCGTCCGTCGGCGGTCGTTTCCCGGTGAGCGCGTAGTAGCCAGCCGAATTATGATTTGTCATGTCGTGGTGAACCGACCGGATCACCGTGACCTTGTCCATGATCTTCGCCGTCTCTGGAAGCCGTTCATTCACCTCAATGTCCGGACAGGCACTCCGCATGGGGCGGTGCGGGCCACGGAATTTTTCATCAGCCGACGGCTTCATATCGAATGTCTCAAGGTGGCTCGGCCCTCCCCATTGAAACAGAAAGATCACGCTTTTGGCTCGTGTTCTTGGCCGCGGGCCGCCGTAGAGGTTCTGGCCTTCCGCCCGCAGCAGTTTCGGCAGTGAAAGCCCCATGAGACCGCTCATCCCCGCTGTCAGCATCTGCCTGCGGTTCAGGGTGAAGGATTTGTGAAAATCCTGACAGGCGGAGGGTCGGCGCGGCATGGGCAGAATACGGGAGGCGAACGGTGATCTTTTTCAAGAGCCCAGACTTTCGGGCCACGCAGGAGCGGGGCAGTGAGGGTTGACCATCCGGCTCCGAATCCGTTTATCAAAACGTTGTAAAAGTTTAAACGTCAGGTAAATCAAGGGGCCAGCATGGAGCAATTTCGTATGACTGGAGCACTTTTTTCTTGCCGGACCGGGCATTGTTGGTGTCAAATCCGTGCCTTGGCGGGGTGAAAGCTCCGCTAAACCTCCCCCCAACTGCCACCTGGTCCGCGCCGGGTGGTCACTCCATAGCCAATGAAACACCTACTGAAAAGCAGTCTGGCGTCTCTGTTGCTGGCCTCGGTCATACCGCAGGCACAGGCAGGATCGGTCAGCCTCAACTTCGACACGGATCCTTCGGGAATCCTCGACTTCACCGGGAACTCCGTCTGGCGTCCCACCGGTGGAGTAGCCAACTCCGGATACCTCTCCATCACCGATGCTCTCAATGGCCAGGCCGGCAAGATCGTCTTCGATGAACTGGAACCGGGATTTGTGATCAATTCGTTCATCTTCTCCGCGGATCTGCGGACGGGCGGTGGCACCAACGATCCTGCGGACGGCTACAGTGTCTCCTTTGTGCGGGAAAACGATCCTGTGCTGACCGCTCCGGACGTGATGAGCGGCTGGGCGGGGACCGTCGGTGAGGCATCTCTCCCCGAGGAAGGCTCCCGTACGGGCGTTTCCATCGGTCTGGATGAATGGTTTAGCGGCGATGTGAATCCTGGCGTTCCCGATGTGATCGGGATTTCCGTCCGGGTTGACGGAGTGCTTGTCAACCAGACGGCCCTCCCGACGAAGAATGGGACCGCCGAGGATACGACCTCGCTGCAGACGGGTCCGGCCAACGTACCGGTGGATGAGAACTTCGACGTTCCCGGTCATGCATTCGCGAACCTGACGGTGCAGATGAAGGACGACGGGAAGTTGACGGTGAGCTACAAGGGCCGGGCCATCATTTCCGATCTCCAGACGAGCTTCACGCCAAGCCGTGGCCGTGTCGTGCTGGCCGGACGGACGGGTGGATCCAATGCCCACCACCACGTTGACAACATCAGCATCACGACGACCTCGGCGAACAAGCCGCTCGTGACGGCTGCGAGCATGACGGCCAACAGCGTGCGGGTGGTCGTCTCGAATGCTCCGGGGATCAATGTCGACATCTCGAAGCCATACACCATGACGGTGGACGGGGTGAACTACCCGGCGACGGCGACGCAGAGCGGCGCCGATTCCATCTTCACGGCGACGATTGCCCCGCCGGCTCTGTTCACCGTGGGTGATCATGCGGTGACGCTGAGCGTGCGCGACACGTCCAATACGGTGTGGAATTTCGAGCGCACGGTCAATGTCGGTGCCTACCTGACTATCGATTCCGCATGGAAGGCGCAACCTGGACAGGTGGACACGGCTGTTCCGAGCTTTCTCGCGAGCATCCACCAGCTGGCTTTTGCCCGCTATCCTGGAGATGCCAATGTTCTCCCGATCCCCGAGCGTCAGATTGCCAACGGATTCTACGATGGGAACATTCCTGGCATTGCCCAGAACATCATGGATCCCGCCCTTGTGGGCGCGGGGATCACGGCGCAGGCCGACGGTACCTTCATTGTCGAAGGAGCCATCAACTGGGACCAGGACGGAGCCGCTCAGGGGAACTTCAATGTCAACAACGGCTTCCCCGAGACCACCATTCCCGGCATCGCCGCCTTCGGAAATACCGACAACATTGTCGGCGAATTCTTCACCTGGCTGGAACTCCCCGCTGGCCCGACGACTCTTGGTGTGAACAGCGATGACGGCTTCACCGTTTCGTTCGGAGAAACGGCCCTCGACTTCTTCACCCGCCGCGTGGCAGGTCAGTTCAACGGCGGCCGCGGAGCATCCGATACGCTCTTCACGGTGGCCGCACCCGTCGCTGGTCTCTACCCTGTCCGCATTCTCTGGTGGGAAGGCGGCGGTGGTGGCAACGTCGAAATCTTCTCGATTGCCGCTGACGGCACGAAGGTTCTCATCAATGACGCTGCCAACCCGGCCGCTCTCAAAGGCTACTACGCCGGGTTGCCCGCCAAGCCATCCGTGCACCGGATCGCTCCGCTGCCAACCCTCGCCTTCCGTTCCGATAACCGTCATCCGATTCAGATCGACCTGATCGACGGAATTGCCGCGATCAATGACGCATCGATCACCCTGACGATCGATGGCAAGGCAGTTACCCCGACGATCACGAGCGCGGGCATCAATACCCGGGTGTCTCATCCTCCGGTGGGAACTGGCGGTGTCTGGTCGCGTGGCAGTCACTCGGTCCGACTCAGCTTCCGCGATGCAACCGGGGCGACCCGGACGGAATCGTGGACGTTCCTCGCAGAAGGACCGGAACTGTACCAGGCTCCCTTCGGACCTGGCGGGAAATGGCGGATCTATGAAGTGGTCCGTGCCGGTGCCACCTTCAAGGATGCCCTCAATGATGCGCGCAGCCGCCGTGATCCGATCACAGGTACGGTGCCGGGCGACCTCGTTTCGGTGACTTCGGCCGCCAAGAACCGCTGGCTCTGGCGCACGATCGGTTTCGCTGGCGACCAGTGGATCGGTGCGACCGACCGTGAGGGCGCTGCCCCCGGTGCTCAGGAATCGCAGACCTTTGGTTCGCCTGGAAATCTCAGCAACGGCTGGGCATGGACGAATGGCGACCCGTTTGTCTTCAATAACTGGGGCGGCGGTGAGCCGAACGACTGGTCGGGTGCCGAAGACGCAGGCCACATCCGTGGCGACGGTCTCTGGAACGACAACAAGTCGAGCTTCTTCTTCGATGATCCCGAGCCTCCCACCATCCAGCCGGGTACGAGCAACGACGAGTCCGGCGGACCTGCCATGATCCGGGTTGTCGAGTACAAGACGGAGACCGCCTATCCAGTTCCCGGAATCCGTTATGGTTCCGTGTTCCCGCCTGGTCAGCGCCTCCCGATTCCCCGGAACGAGGAAGGCAAGTGGAGTGTCCGTGAAGTCCGTGACCTCGGCCTCGCCGGGAACGTGGTGGATGCAGTCGACTACGCGTACAGCGGCATCGGTACCCACTACCACACGCAGAGCCCGTACCTCGACTTCACCGATCCGCAGACCAACCCGAACGGTGGTCCGATCCTGACGACTCCGCCCTTCCCGTACCTCAGCAACACGGCTGCGGACGACAACAACATCCTCGTGCTGGCAACCACCCGCCTCAAGATCCCGGCGGAAGGTGACTACACGATCCAGGTCCGTGGCGACGACGGCTTTGCCCTGCGTGTCCGCGGAGGTACCTTCACGGCCGTGAACGGCGATGGCTACATCGATCCGGCGGACGCTTCGACCTTCGTCTTCGAGCGCGGCACCGGCGATGCCAATACCCGCGCGGTCATCCGCCTCGCGGCTGGTGAACACGACGTCGAGTTTGTCCACTGGGAAGGTGGCGGCGGTGCCTGCTTCGAAGTGACCGCGGCCACCGGCGCGCGCCTCACCGTCGGAGAAGCTCAGTGGCTCCCGCTCGGCTCGAACACGTTCATTCCGGAAGTGAATTCCGTGAACGCTGTGTCCCTCAAGTCGCCTGCGACCATTGCCAACGCCAATCTGCGCAATCGCGGCGACGTGCTGCCGGCCATGCGCGCCATCATCGAGAAGGCGATCGCCGACGGCACCGCCTTCAGCGATGTCCGTGAGAACCTCGAACTTGGCGAAGGCGACATGCCGAACAACAACGGCGGTGACAACTACATCACCAAGGTCACCGGATCCCTCGCTCTTGCTGCTGACGCCAATGGAGACGGAACACCGGGCCAGCTTATCGACGTCACGTTCATCCTGAACTGCGACGACGGTGCCAGCCTCCGGATCCTCGGTCAGGACTTCGCGGCCGCCCTCGGCGACGGCAACACCAAGCTCATCGACGTGGCCGGCGACATGACGCTGACGGCTGACTTCTACACCGGCAATACCAATGCCCGCGGCAGGATCCAGCTCACGGAAGGTCAGAGCTACAGCTTCGTCTCGTACATGTACGAAGGCGGCGGTGGATCGAACTACAACCTGCGCTGGCAGCTCGGCGACTGGCTCGGTGGCCTCACGGCTCCGACCGCCCTCCGGACAGCTGCATGGGCGGGTGCTCCCGATGCCCTCAACCTGACGGCTCCGGCCACGGTGACGAACTCGAACAATGGCTTCGGTCCTCCGTTCCTTGCGACCACCCGCACCATCATGGCGGAAGCCGTGGCTCAGGGTGTGGCGCAGACCGCCACTGCTGGCATCACGGTCTTCCGTGACGGCGACGACATCTGCTGCGGGCGCCCTGGCAACAACATCTACGGTCAGGCCGTGGTCATGCCGAACGGTGGTCCGGATGATTACGCGAGCCGCCTCACGGGCCGGATCGTGGTCGATGACAAGGACGGCATTCCCGGTGAGACGATCCGTCTGACCTTCGGTCTGTTCGCGGATGACGGATGCGAGATCCGCATCGTCGGCCAGGACTTCCTGAGCGCTGCCAACACCACCGGTGACGGCGTTGCTCAGATCGTGCAGGTCGATGGCGACGGTGTTCTCACTGCCGATTACTGGACTGGGAACACGCAGGCCTTCGGGATCATTGATCTCAAGGAAGGCGAGTACGACATCGTCGGTCACCACTTCGAAGGTGGTGGCGATTCCGGATACGAAGTCTGGTTCGCAGTCGGCGAGTACACCAGCCTGAATACAACGGCCTTCCGTCCGATCACGACGAACTCTGGATTCTATATCCCGCCCAATACGGGTGTGAATCTGGGTGTGACTCCGAATCCGGACCTTGATGGCGATGGCATCCCGGGAGTCTGGGAAACTGCCTTCGGCCTGAGCGACAGCAATGCCGCCGACGCGCTGCTCGACGGCGACCGCGATGGTCAGACAAACCTCCAGGAGTATGCCGCGGGTACGAACCCGAACGACACGAACAGCTCGTTCCGGATCACGAACGTTCAGTTCACCCCGGGTGAGATCGCTCTGACCTTCCAGGGCGTTCAGGGACGTGGCTACCAGATCGTGGCCAGCCCCACCCTGAAGGGCGACTGGGTGCCGATCGGTGAAGTGCCGGTCCGCTCGGCTGACGGAGAGATCCGCTTCCCGGTGACGCATCCGTTCTATGTGGATGCTGCCGCGCGGGGCAAGATGTTCTTCTCGGTCGTGGCAACCCCATACCCCTGATCCGGGCATCTGATTGAATCGGCGGCCGGGATGTGGCATCTGCTGCATCCCGGCCGTTTTCTTTTTTCCGGGAAGCGAACGCGTGCGCCTGTCCCTCGGGGGATTGGTCAGACCAAATGCCGCAGGAAAACAGCGGGGCTGTTCAGCGGGTGCTGGAGGCGGTCCACGTGGCCCCGGCGGGAGGAATTGCTGCGGGGAGGCCTTGCAGGGGAAAGCGGCGGGTGATCTGGCCGCCCGGGGAGAGTTCCACGAGTTCGGCTGCGGCGAGGGTGCCGGAAAGCCGGCGGCCGGGACGCGGGCTCAACTGGAGCGACCACGTTTCCGAGAAATGGCTGGAGGGAATGGCGAAGCCGAGTTCGATGGGGCCGCCGCCGGGGGCTTCGAGGGGCTGGGCGGGGGGTTGAAAGCTGGTCCGATGGAGCAGGGCAAAGGCTTCCCAGACATTGTTGCCAGGTTTTCCCGGCGTGGAGGATTCCCGGAACAGGAGCGGCCGCCATGGCTCGGCCTGCCCCGGTGACTGTGCCATGAGGGTCAGGGCTGACTGGTCCGGGCACTGCAGGGAGAGCCGGAGCATGTGGCGGGGCGGTTCCGCCGGGGCGGCGGTGACGGAGGCCACCGATCGTGCCCACGGCCACTGGCTGAGGGCATGTTCCCGGAAGAGAACCCATGCCATGCCGCGGTCGCCCCAGCCTTTGCCCCATGGATTGACCAGCAGGAAGGCACCCTGTTCCCAGTCGGCGAGGGTAATGCGGCCGTCTCCCGTGATGTCCGCGTTGTTGCTGATGCGGCCGTCACCATTGGTATCACGCCCGATGGAGAGGTCGTAGCCAGCATAGACCATGGCATGGCCCGGACCAGCCTGGCCCCACTGACGCACCATCGCTCCGCAGCCGGAGGGCATGCCTTCTGGAAACGGGACGATCTTGGTGCCCCGGATGGGGAATTCACAGGCGACCGGGTGCCCGGAGTCCAGTTCCCTCAGCACTTTCCTGAGGTCGGTCTCGGTTTCGAGCGGGAGGATGTTCCATGTGGCGGGTCGGTTGGCGAGGGCGCGGCGGTAGCGGTCGAATCCATGTATCAGCCGCGGGGAGAATGAGGGCAGGTCGGCTTCCGAAGGTACTCCGGTCTCCTGGCTGAGGAGCCAGCCATCCACGACGTGGGAGCGGCCCGAGCGGTCGTCTGCGAGGAGTCCGTAGGCGAGGTAGGGCGAGAGCCGCCGGGACGGATCGCTGGCGGAAACCCCCCGGGCCCGGTTGATTTCGCAGGCCAGCAGGTAGTACAGACCGGCGTGCTGGGCGCAGGACGATGCCTGCTGCGGGACAACCGGAGGAAACCACGCCTTCGTGGTCAGATTGACTCTGCGGGGGTGGGCTGCCGTGCCGCCCTCCGGGCTGGAACACGAAGAAATGGTGAAGATGCCTCCCCAGAGCAGGATTGGAATGGCGCGCCAGGGGCCCTTCATGCAGGTCCCCGAACACGAAATCGCGCTCATCTTCAACCGGAAGCGGCCACGGAGGGCATGATTCATGGTTTCCGAGTGAACGCTTGCAGCGTTTATCCTCCGCTCATTTCCTGAAACTGCATGCCTTTTGAAAAACCTCGCCGCACTGACGGTGTTCCCCCTGAACCGGAAGGGGGGGCGGATGAGATGCTTTTTCTGTTCCGCAATCTTGCGGTGCTCACCGATACGGCTTTCGATCCTGCGGTAGCGCGGCAGGCCATCGAATCGGCGGTCTCCGTGGGTGATGAGTCCCTGGAGCAGTTGGTGGCGGCTGCTTCGGGTTGTGGTCTGCGGGTCGTGCCAGCGCGACTTTCCGTGGCCGATGCTGTCTGGCGGGCGCGGGCGGATCTGCCGCTGGTGGTATGGAGTCCGGTGCGCCGGACATGGCTCATCATCACGGGGGATTCATGGTTCCGTGCGAGGCTCGTGCGCACAGCGGGGGGCGGGCGCAGTGAAATGGTCAGCCGCGGTGAATTGGCCCGCCTGCTGGGACTCCGCAGCAGCCGGGACGAAGTCGATTTCGGGGTCGTTCATGCCCAGCGGTCCGTTGAAATGGCCAATGGACGGAATCCGCTCGGCCCTGAAGTGGCCGCCTCCCATGGTCATGGCGGGGCTTCGGGACATCATGAGGAGATTGCTCCGTGGCGGCGTTTCCTCGGGCTCCTGCGGGCCGAGATGCCCGATATCCGGATGATTGTGGTCTACAGCCTTGTCACCGGGACTCTCTACCTTGCGGCCCCGCTCGCGGTGAATGCGCTCGTCAGCAATCTTTCGTTCGGCGGTCAGGGACAGCTCATTCAGGCGGTGGTGGCCCTTGCCATTGCCTTGCTCGCCTGTTTGGCCCTCGCGGCGACGGCGCGCGGGATGCAGTACTACCTGAGCGATGTCATCCAGAGGCGTCTGTTTGTGAGATTGACTGCCGATCTGTCCTATCGTCTGCCTAGGGTGCGGCTTTCCTGCTACGATGGGATTCATGCGCCGGAGCTGATGAATCGGTTCCTTGATATTGTGACCGTGCAGAAAACGACCGCGTTTCTGCTGCTGGAGGGCATCAATGTAGTCCTCGGCTCGGTGATTGGAATGGTGGTGCTGGCGTTCTATCATCCGTTCCTGCTCGCCTTCGACGCCTGCATCATCGTCATCGTGATGCTGATTGTGTTCATATTCGGACGTAACGCGGTCCGCACGAGCATTGTGGAGAGCCGTTCCAAATATGCGGTGGTGCACTGGCTGGAGGAACTGGCGCGTTATCCGGCCGTGTTCAAGGGCCCCGGGGGCTATGCTCTGGCTGCCGAGCGGGCCGACCAGCTGGCGCTGGACTATCTGCACGCGCGGCGTTCGCATTTCCGGATCCTGATCCGGCAAATTGCGGGCTTTCTGGGACTGGAAGTGCTCGCGACCACGGCGCTTTTGGTGATTGGGGGATGGCTCGTGCTGAACATGGAGCTGACGCTGGGGCAACTGGTGGCGAGCGAACTGATTGTGGGGACGCTGGTGGCGGCCATCGCCAAGCTAGGTAAGCAGTTCGAGGCCTGGTACGATGCCATGGCCGCAATGGACAAGCTGGGCCATCTGGTCGATCTGGGCACCGAGCGGGAAGACGGGGAATCGCCACCGGTTCGGGATGAACCAGCCTCGATAGCCGTGGAGAATGTGGCGTATGGCTATCAGCAAGGGCATCCGGTCGTGGAGGAACTGGGATTCCGGCTAGCACCCGGGGAACGGGTGGCCATTACCGGTCCACATGGGAGCGGGTCGAGCACGGTGCTGGCCCTGCTGAGCGGACTGAGGGCTCCGGACAGTGGCGTGATCCGGATTGATGGCATTGATCTGCGGAGCTGGCGGCTTGAGTCGCTGCGTTCGCAGGTGGCTCTCGTGAGGAATTTCGAGATTCTCGAGGGTACGGTGGTCGACAATGTCCGGCTGGGCCGTGCTGACATCCGGCTCGATGAAGTGAGGGAGGCGATGGCACGGGCTGGGCTGCTCGAGGAAATCATGGCGCTGCCCGAGGGATTGAATACCGTGCTGGTGACAGGTGGACGACCGCTTTCCAGCCGTCAGTGTGTGCGCCTGATGATTGCGCGGGCCATTGTCACGCGTCCCCGTTTGCTGCTGCTTGACGAGGTCCTTGATGGGCTGGGAGAGGATGACCTGCGGGAACTGGCGCCACAGATTTTCGGACCGCAGCATCCCTGGACGGTACTGGTGGCGACGAGGGAACCGGCGGTCATGGCCCTCTGCGACAAAATCGTGCGGCTGGCTCCCCCCGGCGGGCATTTTCCCGTGATTCACTGATTCCATGGCATCGCATTCCTCAGATTCCGCCGACCGCAGCCTGCTTGACAGCCGGGCGCACCTCCATGCCATGGCGCTGACTGGATCGTCGCGTTTCAGCCGGGTTTTCGGGCGGATTCTTGCGGTGGGGCTGCCGCTGCTGCTGCTGGCTCTGCTCGTGCTGCCATGGCAGCAGAACGTCGGTGGGGTGGGCAAGGTGATTGCGTACGATCCGCTCGACCGCCGTCTCTCCGTCGAGAGTCAGGTTTCCGGAACGGTCAAGGCCATGCACGTGGTCGAGGGTCAGAGCGTGCAGAAAGGCGATGTCATCTGCGAGATTCAGGACAACAATCCGGGACTGCTCGACAACCTCCGGCAGCAGCGTGTTTCGATCGAGGCGCGGCGCACGGCGGCCCTCAACCGCATGGGAGATCTGGAAACGCAGGGGGCGCAGCAGGAACTGGCACGCCGACAGGCCATCGATGCCGCCACTCAGCGCGTCGCAGCCGAAAAGGCCGCATGGACGGCTGCTTCCGTCAATTTCGAACGCAGCCGCAAGCTGGAATCGGGCGGCGTGATTTCGCGGCGGCAGTATGAACTGGACCGCCGGGATTTCGAAGCT
This sequence comes from Verrucomicrobiota bacterium, assembly GCA_039795165.1. Classification (GTDB taxonomy): domain Bacteria; phylum Verrucomicrobiota; class Verrucomicrobiia; order Verrucomicrobiales; family V1-33; genus V1-33. The sequence continues at coordinate 65,384 of JBDKER010000024.1, forward strand.
GCGGAGGCGAATCTGGGGAATGCGCAGGCGACCCTGCAGCGCACAGAGGCTGATTTTCAGTCGGTCATTGCCGGCATCCGTGCGCAGCGTGCGAGTGCGGAATCGGACCTTGCCTCCTCGGAACGGGAACTGGCGGCGATGGACAATCAGATTGCACAGAACGAACGTCAGGTGGTGGTGGCGCAGCGGGATGGGATCGTTCTCTCCGTGAGTGCCAATTCGGGAACCTTTTTGCGGCCGGGTTCGCCGGTCTGCACGATCATTCCGGAGACGGAGAGCCGCTTTGCGGAAGTGTGGCTCGATGGAAACGACATGCCTTTGGTGCAGCCTGGGAAGAAAGTGCGGCTGCAGTTCGAGGGCTGGCCGGCGATTCAGTTCGTGGGCTGGCCGAGTGTGGCCGTGGGGACCTTTGGCGGGGAAGTGGCGTGGATTGATCCGAACGTCAATGATTCCGGCAAGGTGCGCGTCGTGGTGAAGCCACTGCCGGACGTAATGGAGCGTGGAGGACGGAGGGTGGAAACGACGTGGCCGAGCAACCGCTGGCTGCGGCAGGGAGTGCGGGTCAACGGCTGGGTGCTGCTGGAACAGGTGCCACTGTGGAAGGAGGCATGGCGGCAGCTCAACGGATTCCCGCCGGTCGTGGCGGATGGGGAACCTGACAAATTTCCGAAGTCATGAGGTGGAGTGGACGACAGCTTCCCCTGCTGCTGCTGGCGGTGCTGGGTGCTGCTGAGCCTGCCGCGCTGCGTGCGGCTCCGGCCAAACCGGCGGGAAAGGCTGCGAAGCCAGCCGTGAAGGCCGTCGCGGCGAAGGCGGAAGCGGCCCGGGTGAATGCTCTCATGCTGGAGGAGGTGCTCAAGTCGGTGATGACGCGGTATCCTCCGTGGCTGGCAGCCCTGATTGAGCAGGACATTGCGGGGGGGAGGCTGCGGCAGACGCTGGGGGCTTTTGATCCATCGCTTTCCGCCAAGCTGGGCACGCAGGGTGGTTATTACGATGCGGACTATGCGGATGCGGGCGTTGAGCAGGCTCTGCCATTCTGGGGTGGCAGTCTGTACGGTGGCTATCGCCTGAGCGGTGGCATCCTGCCGAATTACAGCAAGGACCGCACGCAGGAGGATGGGGAACTGCGATTCGGCGGGCGTCTTAACCTGCTGCGGGATGGAGCCATCGACCGCCGCCGCGCCGCCGTATTCCAGGCGAGACTCGACGAGGAACTGGCTGATCCCTTCATTCTGCGTCAGTACCTCGATTTCATCCGGGCGGCCACGCGGGCGTATGTTAACTGGGTGGCGAGTGGTCTGCGGCTGAAGGTGAGCGAGGAAATCCTGAGGGTGGCGCGGGAGCGGGACGGGGCGCTTGGGAAGCAGATCGACGAAGGACTGTCGGCTCCCATTGTGCGGACGGACAACGAGCAGCTTGTGCTGAGCCGATCCCTTGAAGTGGTGAGGGCACAAAGGCGCCTCGAAGCGGCGGCCATCGAGCTTTCTCTGTTTCTGCGGGATGTGGAGGGCCGGCCGGTACTGGCGGGGCGGGAACGCTTGCCTGAGGCCTTTCCGGTGGCGGGACCGGTCCCTGCTGCGCTCGGCGGGGTGGAACTGCTCAATGCATCCGTGCGGCGGCCCGAACTGCGGCGGCTTGATCTGATGATGGAAAAGGTATCGGTCGACGAGCGGCTGGCGCGCAACAATCTGCTGCCGAATCTGGATCTCGGGCTGAGTGCGGCGCGCGAGTTCGGCGATGGACCGTACAAGGATCTCGAGCGGACGGAACTGCAGGCCGGGATCGAGCTGAAGGTGCCACTTGGTCGGAACGAGGCGAAGGGTCGGCTGGAAGTGGCCGCGGCACAGATGGACCGGCTGCGCCAGGAAGCGCAGTTTGCCCGGGACCGCATTGTGGCCGAGGTGCAGGACGCCTTTTCTGCGATGGAGGCAGCCATGGCCCAGATTTCCCAGAACCGGAGGAATGTGGAACTGGCTGTGAAGCTTGAGGAAGCGGAGCGCTTCCGGTTTCAGGAAGGCGCGTCCGACCTTCTGGCGCTGCAGATCCGGGAACAGCGGACCTTTGAAGCGAGGCTCTCCGAAGTGGAGGCCGTGGCCGATTACTTCCGGGCGCTTGCCGAGTACCGGGCGGCCGTGGCTGCCGATGCTCCGCTGCCGGGGCGCACTGGGCCGATCCCGCCTGCCGAGTCAAAACCGATTCCGGTTTCGGGCGGCAGCAGGGCGCGCCGCTGAATGATGATCTGCGGAGCGATTGATTCCGTTGTCCGAGGGGCCGGGGGCGTGGAAGGAAGGAGAAAACCTCCGTGACCATCATGCGACGCTTTGTGATTCCTGCTGCGGTCCTGCTCCTGCCTGCCGTTCTGTTTCCCTGTTCCGGCTGGGGAGCGGATGAAAAGCCGCCGGGGAGGCAGGGTGGCCGGCCGGGGCGGGCTCCGGCGGTGGTGGGCGAGGACGACCGTCCGGCCTTTGCGCGCCCGGCGGATGGCTGGGACCGGCACCGAGAGGGAGTTCCGCGAGGGAAGATGGAACTCGTCGAATACGACTCGAAGACCGTGGGTACGAAGCGGAAGATGAATGTCTACACGCCGCCAGGCTACGATGGGGAACGCCGTTATCCGGTCCTGTATCTCCTGCATGGGATTGGTGGAGACGAGGGCGAATGGATCCGTTTTGCGCAGCCCGATGTGCTGCTGGAGAATCTCATCGCCGATGGCAAGGCGCAGCCGATGCTGCTGGTGATGCCGAATGGGCGTGCCCAGAAGGATGACCGGCCCGTGGGCAATGTCATGCAGCACGCGCCGGCCTTTGCCGTTTTTGAAAAGGACCTTCTCAACGATGTCATGCCGGCCGTGGCCGCGCGTTTCCGCGTCCGTTCCGGCCGGGAACAGAGCGCCATCGCGGGATTGAGCATGGGTGGCGGGCAGGCCCTCAATTTCGGGCTCGGCAATCCCGACCGCTTCGCATGGGTCGGTGGGTTTTCCTCGGCTCCGAACACGCGTCCGCCCGGTGAATTGCTCAAGGATCCTGCGGCGGCGGAGAAGTTCCGGCTCATCTGGCTGTCGTGCGGCACGCGCGACGGATTGTTCGGGATCAGTCAGGGCGTCGACCGCCACCTCAGGAAGGCGGGCATTCCGCATGTCTGGCATGTGACCGATGGCGCGCATGACGCTGCCGAATGGAAGCAGGCACTGCATCATTTTCTGCAGCAGCTGAAGTTTCCGGCGGAATGAGTCGCTTGAGGAGCCTGTTGAAGAACCGGTCCCGGCAGCGGATCCGGAATCCAAGGTGGTTGGATGAGCGGCTGCGCCGTGGGCTTGGGGGATGGATCCCCTGCGGGCGGCGGGCCCTATTCCAGAAGGCTTCGTTGCGCTGCAGTCGAAGGTCTAGGGCAGGCGGGGGATGGTGATCCTCCGGATGGTATTCTGATTCCAGTGTGGCGACGCCGCGGCTCCGTAGTACAGGGTGAATTTCCCGCCGTGATTCCACAGGAAGGGAGTGACGTGTCCGTGGGTTTCGGCGGGGTCGTCCGACCTGATGGCTGCGAGCAATCCCCCGGCTTTCCAGACGAGACCGTCTTTGCTGCTGGCGCAGCGGGTGCCCTCGCGCGACTCATAGACCATGAACCATCCTGTGCTGGTGCGGGTGACATCGACTCCGCCGGCATCCTCTCCGAAGATTGGATCCGGCTGGCGCTGCCAGACGATGCCGTCGTTGGACGTGGCGTAGCCGACGGCGCGGCGCGACGTCGGAGATTGCGGGGCTGTGGGGTCGGGTGCTCCCGTTGGGAGGTCGCGGCGTCCGTCGTACCACAGATGGAATTTCCGGCCGTCATGGAGCACCGACGGTCGTCCGACCAGCAGGGAATCCCATGCCGGCGGCGGCGACGGGCGCAGCACCACGCCGTGGTCGGTCCATGTGCGGCCATCCTGAGACGTGGCGCGGCCAATGGCATCGGTCACGCCCTGACCGGCCACCGTATAGAAGAGGTGCAGCGTTCCGGAGACAGACACCACGGACGGATCGTTGACGTGATTGACACCCGGCGGTGCGAAGACCACGCCCTGCGGCTTCCATGTCTTGCCGTCCGGGGACGTGGCGAGGAAGATGCGGTCGTGACCGTCCCGGCCCTGTGCTCCGAAGTAAAGGAAGACTTCCCCTGCGTGCGAGACAAGGCAAGGTGCGTAGAGATTCCCCCGGCCGTGCGGGGCGGCGGTTTCGTCGGAAAAGGAACCGAGGACGGGATCGCCTGCGGGTGCCGCGATCGGCAGGCAGGCAAAGCAGCAGGGGAAGAGGGAACGGAGCTTCATGCGCTGACCAGTTCGCGCAGCGGGACTCCGCTGGCCGTGAGGCGGCGGGGGCGCTGGAGGCCATCGAGGAATTCGCCGCCTGGGTCGATGCCGAGCAGGTGGAAAATGGTGGCTGCGAGATCCGGGGGGCGGACGGGGCGGTCCTCCGGAGTGGCACCGATGCGGTCGCTCGCTCCGATGATCTGGCCGCCGCCGATGCCTGCTCCGGCCATTGCGATGGAGAAGACCGAGCCCCAGTGGTCGCGTCCGCCATTGGCATTGTGGCGCGGGGTGCGTCCGAATTCGCCCATGGCAACGACGAGGGTTTCGTCGAGCAGGCCGCGTTGGTGGAGATCGCTCACGAGAGTGGCGAAGGTGCGGTCGAACTGCGGGCAGAGGACGTCGCGCACACGGGAGGCATTGCCGGCGTGGGTGTCCCAGAGCGGACTCCCCTTCACTTCGTTGTCTCCCTCGCGGGGCCAGTTGACCTGGACCAGGCGGGTGCCGGCTTCGATGAGCCGTCGGGCAAGGAGGACACTCTGGCCGAACTTGTGGCTGCCGTAGGCCTCGCGCAGGGCGGCAGGTTCCTTTTCCAGAGAGAAGGCAGCGCGGCTTGATTCCGCGTGGAGGAGATCGAAGGCGCGCTGCTGCATGCCCGAGAGTTCCGTGACCGCTCCGCTGCGGATACTGCCGGAGAAATGGGCATCCATCTGCTGGAGAAGGTCGAACCGCTCCGCGAGGCGGACACTGGTGAGACTTTCCTCGAGGGTGAGTCCCTCGATGCGCATGGGAAGCTGCGAGGGGTCGCACTTCATGAGGGTGGGATGCCATTGGGATCCCATGAAGCCGCCGTTCTGACCCGGCCAGACGATGTGGCCGTCATTGTAGATTTCGTCTGGCAGGGCGACTGCCGAAAGCGGGGACGTGGTGCTGGGCTTGAGGGCACCGATGGCTGCGGCGAGGCTTGGCCAGTCGTCCGGACTGGGCGGCACGTTCTCGGCCTTGCTGAGGGGTTCGTATCCCGTGAGCATGTAGGCCCCGCTGGTGCTGTGCGAATGGATGTCCGTGCACATGCTGCGGATGACCGCGAGGTGATGGGCGATGCCGGCTGTGTGCGGCAGGGTTTCGCAGAAATGCGTGCCCGGGACGCTTGTCCGGATGGACCGGAATCCATTGCGGATGTCCGCCGGAGCATCCGGTTTAGGATCGAAGGTTTCGTGCTGCGGGGGACCGCCGCTCAGAAAGAGAATGATGCACGATTTGGCACGCCCGAATGACGCACCCTTGCCGGAAGGCGCACTGGCCCGGGCCGGGGCCGCGAGCAGGTGAGGAAGACTGAGCCCGAGTGCGCTGAGTCCGCCGGCGCGCAGCCATTCGCGGCGGCTGCACAGGGAACCATGAGGAACGGACGGCATCATCGGGCAAGGGTGAACGCCCCGTCAGGATCGGTCAAGGTTTTCGCGATCCGCCTTGATGGGTGGATCCATGCGCCGGGCCAGACCCGTCAGGGGTTCGCGGAGGTGACCGGGCGGCAGTGTTCGATCTGTTCCTCGATGCTGGCACTGACGGCGTTCTGCACGTTTTCGACGGCCACGCGGATGGCGTTCTTCATGGCCAGTGGGCTTGAAGAACCATGGGCGATGATGCTGACGCCATTGATGCCGAGGAGCGGTGATCCACCGTAGTTCTCGTAGTTCATCTGGTGGAGTGCCTTCTTCATGGCCGGCTTGAGAAGTCCTGCGAGGATCTTGCGCGGCAGCGACGCCGTGAAGGCATCCTTGAGAAGGTGCATGATGGCCTTGGCGATCCCTTCCGATCCCTTGAGCAGGATATTGCCGACGAAGCCGTCGCAGACCGCGACGTGAACTTCCGCATTGGCGAGATCGCGTCCTTCGATGTTGCCTCGGAAATTGAGTCCGGGGGTGGCGCGGAGCATTTCGAAGACTTCGCGCGTGACCTCGTTGCCTTTGCCTTCTTCTTCTCCGTTGCTCATGAGACCGACCACCGGGCGGGCGATGCCGAACATCCGGTGCATGTAGACGCTGCCCATGATGGCCTGCTGGAAGAGGTGCAGCGGGCGGCTGTCGACGCTCGCTCCGGCGTCGATGAGCAGGCAGGTGCCGTGGAGATTGGGAAACGGGGTCCCGATGGCGGCGCGTTCCACTCCGCGCAGCGTGCGCAGTTTCACGGTGGCCGCGGCCACGGCCGCTCCCGTGTGGCCGGCACTCACCACCGCCTGAGCCGATCCCTTCTTCACCAGATCGGTGGCCACGGAAATCGAGCTGTCCTTCTTCTGCCGGATGGCCTTGACGGCACTGTCGTGCATGTCCACGACCTCCGTGCAGTGGACGATTTCGACGCGGGGGTCGCGGAAGCCGAGCGACTGCATTTCCGCCTTCAGCCGGGTTTCATCGCCCACGAGGAAGAGGGTATCGATGCGGGCAAATTCAGCCATGGCGAGCTGGGCCCCGGCGATCATGTTCTGCGGGGCGAAATCGCCTCCCATGGCATCGAGTGCGATTCGCATGTAGAAGAAAAGGGTTGGGATTGGACAGGGAGCCGTGAGACGGTGGCTGGGGCTGTTATCCGGTGCCTTGCCGCGGGCAAGCGGGAGAAGCGGCGAACTCAGCCGAAGGCTTTGAGGAAGGCGACTTCGAGGGCGAGGGGTTCGCGGACGGTGGTGGCGAGGTTGCGGCGGAGTTCGTCGACCGCGTGGATGCGGCGGAAGAGGTCGTCGCTGCTCAGGCGGGTGGCGATTTCCTCCATGGAGGCTGCGAAGCCCGGGAGGTCGGCGGCGGGCAGACCCGTGCGGCGGCGCAGGAGTTCGCCGAACCATGTGTAGAGCAGGGCGAGGAAGGAATTGCGCTGTTCCTGGTAGGTGGATTCCGTGAGGTCGTCGTAGTAGTCTTCACGCGATTTGAGCCATGCTCCATCCGTGGTCTTGCCGTAGGTTTCGACTTCTTCGCGGAAGGCGTCCTTGTGCGCCTGTTCGATTTCGGCGCGGGCTTCACTCAGGAGGGCCTGGAAATCGGCGAGCAGACCCATGGCGCGGTGACGGTCGGGTTTCCCCGAGGAAAAATACGCTGCCATGAGCTGGACCCATGCGGTTCCGGAGTCCGAAAGCGTCAGCCCGGCCGCCCCGGGGCGGAAGAGGGGAATGCGGACGCAGCGGGAACGGATCGTATCCAGCAGTTGGTCCGGTGCCCGGCTCAGCAGGAGGATGAGGGAACCGTCCGGTGGTTCCTCGAGCGTCTTGAGGAAGGCGTTGGCGGCCTCCGGAACCATGCGGTCGGCATCCGAGACCACGCAGAGCTTGTAGGTGCCTTCCGAGGTCAGGCGGAGTCGGTGTTCGGCGTCCCGCATCTGCTGAACACGGATCCGGCGGACTTTGCTCTCCGGTTCAATCACAATGGCACCGTGCTGCCGGAGTTCGTCCAGTTCCGTCAGGGCCGGCCAGCCATTGACAAGCGCAGCCATGCGGAGCGCCAGTTGCCGCTGGTCGGCTGCTTCTGCGCCCGAGATGAGGAAGGCGTGTGCGAGCCGACCCTGTTCCCATGCCTTTGTGATGAGCGAGAAGGCCTGGTCCGGAGCGAACGCCATGGGATCCGGAATCGGTTAGGCGGAAAGGGCGGCGGCGTCGGCGGCAGTGGCTCCGAGGTGAACGATGGCCTGGATTCTGCGGAGCATGAGGGCCGGGTTGGGGTGCTGCCAGACGTTGCGTCCGATGGCGACACCGGCTCCGCCGGCTGCGATGGAATCTTCGACCATGCGGAGGATTTCCGTTTCCGAGGAAGAGGAACCACCGAGAACGATGACAGGGACAAAGGAAGCGGCGGTGATTTTCTGGAAGGCCTCGCGGCTGCCGGGCCATGCCGTTTTGACGACATCGGCTCCCAGTTCGGCCGCGGCGCGCACGGCGAATCCGATGTTTTCGGGGGTGTAGTCGGCGGGGCGGCCGATGCCGAAGGGAAGGGCTTCCGTGATGACGGCAAATCCGGCAGCGTGGCAGTCGCTGATGAGCCGGGCGGATTCGCGGAACATGCGCGCCTCATCCGGGTGGTGCGTGTAGAGCATGTGCATGACTCCGTGCACACCGCAGCGGGTCGCCTCCGTGGCTCCGTAGGTCATCCATGCCCCGTGGTCGGGTTGGCCCGGCCGGGCGGGCTTGTAGACATCCGTGCGCAGGCACACGCCGCGGCGGGCGAGTTCCTGGCGGAAGCTGCGGGCGACTCCGTAGTTGACCACGAACCCATCGGCGAAGGGCTTGAGGGCTTCGATGAGGGCACCGGTGGAACCGAGTTCCGGAACGGGGATGGCGGTGCCGTGATCGATGGGAACGATCACGGTCCGGCCATTCTGGCGGAGGAAGGGCCGCAGGAGCGGACGCTGGTAGCCGGGTGAATCAGTCATGGGAAGCGAAGGGTTGGGACCACGGGGCTGCGCCCGGCGGGGGCCTGGTTCAGTTCTGTTCGTTCACGGTTCCGAGATTCCAGTACATGTGCATGTCGGCGGGGCTGGGCACCTTGAGGGGGCGGACGATCCGGAAGCCGAGGAACTGGGCATTGGTGTGGTACCAGATGCTTTTGGGGAGCTGGGGGTCCTGCTGTTTCCATGCTTCACCCGAAGCGCGGCGGACGGCCACGCGGAGATCTTCCGGATTGTCATCCCATGACCCTCCCCGGGCAACACGCGGGTACAGTTTGCGTGGACGGTTGAAGGGGTTTTCGGAAGCGCCGTTGAGGGAACCGTAGAACTTCTCATCGTATTGATCGAGGGTCCACTCGACGACGTTCCCGGAGATGTCGTAGAGGCCCCATGGATTCGGCTTCTTCTGACCGACCTGCTGGGTTTTGCCGTCGCTGTTTTCGTAGTACCATGCGTACTCGCCGAGTTGTGCGGGATCGTCGCCGAAGAAGTAGGCTGTGGTGGTGCCGGCGCGGGCGGCGTATTCCCATTCCGCTTCGGTGGGGAGGCGGTAGAAGTGGCCGGTCTGTGCGCTCAGCCATTCGCAGAATTTGCTGGCGGCGTGTTCCGTCATGGAAATGGCCGGGAAGCCGTCCTGACCCATACCGAAGGTCATGTCGGTATAGGGGGCTGTCGGGCTGCTCACGGTATCGACCGACGGGCTGTCCGGTGCCGGAGGGGTCTTTTTGGCTCCGTCTTTATAGCGGGAATCCGGAGTGAGCATGAAATTGAGGTACTGATCCCATGTCACTTCGTAGGCACCCATCCAGAATGGCTCGATGCGGACCTTGACCTGCGGTCCTTCGTCGGGCTTGCGGTTCTTTTCCGATTCCGGGCTGCCCATGGTGAATTCGCCTCCGGGGATGACGACCATTTTGTATTCCTTGCCGGTTTTCGGAATGGTGCCCGTGTAGGGCTTCATTTCGTCCTGGGACTTTTCCGTGGACTTCTGGGTGATGTCGGCGTGGAGCTTTTCGACGAACTCGGGATTGTCAGGATTCGGTGGGCGGTCTTCGGTTTTGGCCTTCTGGACGAGCACGACGCCTGCGGGCCATGGGGAACCCTGCTTGACCCAGAGTTGGAGTTTCTGGATCTGTTCCTTCGAGAGCGGGCCACCCTTCTTGGCAGGCGGCATGAGGTCGTCGTCGTCCGCGGGAAGATTGGTGCGGGTGAAGATGAGCGATTTTTCGGTGTCGTAGGGAACGAGGCCGGCCCCGGAGTCGCCGCCCTTCAGGCAGTTTGCGGCGGTGGTCATGTCGAGGCCGCCTTCGTCCTTGTCCGGCTTGTGGCATGAGACGCAGTTCTGTTCGAGGATGGGCTGGATGTCCCGGACGAACTGCATGCGGGGTTCCTGGCCGAGGACGACCCCGGCGGGCCATTTGGCTCCGGCGGCGATCCATGCCTTGAGGCGGTCGCTCTGTTCCTTCTCGAGAGCGGGTTCCTTGGACGGAGGCATGATGTCATCGTCGTCCGCCGGGAGAATGGTGCTGGTGTAGAGCGGGCTTTCTTCGGGTTTGCCCGGGACGAGGGCGGCTTTGCCATCGGCACCGGCGAGGGCGGCCTCGAGCGTGTGGAGCCGGAGGTCGCCTTTGTCTTCATCCTTGCCATGACAATGGGTGCAGGCGGATTCGAGGATGGGCCGCACGAAAGTCGTGAAGTAGGCTTCCGATCCGGGGTCGGGTTCGGCGGCGCAGGCCACCGCTGATGAGGCGGCGAGGGTCAGCAGAATGCGGGAACGGATGGACATGGCGGAAGTCATACGGACCGGGAGCCATGCCTTTTCCGAACCGGCTTGCAAGCGCGGTGGTGCGGGTTGCTTCAGCGGGCGGCTGCGGCCGTGAGCGGGGACTGTCCGTCATGCGGGCAGGTCCATGGGCCCTCGCCGCTATCCTTGCGCAGCCATGCAAGGCCGAGCCATGTGCCGGCCGGACCATTGGGGTCGGGGCAGAGACTGGAAACCTTTCCGACCAGAGCCGTGCTGCCGTCCAGGGCCGTCCGGAGGAGGGGGGTGCCGGGAGCGACGGCGGGACCGCAGAGCCGGATGGGAACGAGCCGCTGATTGAGCTTTCCGGCTGTGCGCATGCGGCTGAGGACTTCCTGACCGATGTAGCAGCCTTTGTGGTAGTCGATGTGCGTGCTGTCGAGTCCGGCTTCGGGCGGAAGAATGCCGTCGCCGAGGTCGGCGTCCCAGTCGGGCAATCCGTGCTGGATGCGCAGAGTGCCGGCTTCTTCCGGAGAGAGTGCCGGGGCGAGGGAGAGCCAGAAGGCGACGCGGTTGGGCGGGCACCAGATGTCGGTTCCGGGTGGTCCGAATCGGGCATGTGCCACGGCGGTTTCTCCGTCTCCGAGGTGGCGGCGGAGACTGTCCGGATTCCCTCCGCAGCAATGGAGCAGGGCGGAAGCGGCGCTGATGTCCTCCAGTTCCACGTCGTCGGCGATGATGTATTTGCCGAGCCGGGCCGGCAGGAAATCCGTCAGGGAAGCGGGCGCATCGAGGCAGATGGCATCGCCACGGCTGTGCAGCGATACGACGGCTTCGAGGCGGCCCTTGTGATTGGTCACGCAGCCCGGCAGGACGGTGTCGGGTGATGCCTTGCGGACATCGCAGGTGAGCTGGCCATTGAGGTAGCGCTGACGGTCGTTGCCCGTGAACCGGAGCCGGACGGAATCCGAGAGGTCGATGATGGCTCCCGTGGTGGCGAGCCGGTCGGGCAGGGAACTGGACATGGTGCGGGGGAAAACGCGTGACGACGGCTTACGGGATGCGGAATCAGTCCCGTGGTTCGTCGAGATAATGACGGGCCACCGAGCAGTAATCCTCGTCGCCATGGCCACCGGCTTCCAGTCCCGCCATGCAGGCAGCGGCGGCAGTAAGCACGGGAACTTCCATGTTCCCCTGGCCTGCGAGGGCGAGTGCGTACCGGGCGTCCTTGAGCATGTTCTTCAGTGAGAAATGCGGAGTGAAATCGCGCGCAATCATGGCCGGAAGCTTCATCCGCACGAGGCCCGAGCAATTCGCGTTCGCTTCCATGGCTTCGCGGAATTTCGCGAGGTCAATCCCTTGGGAAGCGACCACGCCGAGAGCCTCGGCAAGGGCCTGGACCGTCACCGCCGACACCATGTTCGTGGCAATCTTCAGGACCGTCGCCGTGCCCACTTCGCCGGTACACAGAATCGCCTTGCTGGTGGCCTCAAGAATGGGCCGGACCCGCTCGATGGCCTTCGCTGGACCCGCGGCATAGTACGTGAGTTGTCCGTCGGCGGCCGCATCCCGGCTGCCCGTGAAGGGCACATCGAGGAATTCTGCCCCGGTTTTCCGCACGGCCTTGGCTGCCTCCCGGGTGGCCTGCAGCGAGACTGTCGCGGAATTGATGACCACCTTCCCCTTACCAAGCGACGGCTGCATGGCTTCCACCACTTCCTTGAGCGCCCGGGCATCGCGCACGAAAAGTTGAATGACATCGCAGGCCTCTGCCAGTGCCGCAGGGCTATCCAGCCAGCCATCCGCCTTCGGCTTCGGCGTCCGGTTCCATACCCGCACCTGGTACCCTTTGGCGCGCAGACTGGCAGCGGCCCGGCTCCCGATGATTCCCAGTCCAGCTATTCCCATCACAGTCGACATCGTCACAGACATGCCGCTCCGCTACCTCCACCCAGTCCAGCACGCAAGGGCACCGCATCGTTCCAAAAGCGCCGACGCGCCACGCCCAAACCTTTCAGGAAGCCGAACATCCAAGTTGGCACTTCTGTTGCCATACCGGCCGCTTGCTTCTCGCAACCACCTGAAAATCAAGGTGGAGCGGGTGATGGGAATCGAACCCACGTTTCGCTGAATAGGAGGGTGAATCGACGTAACTCGTTGATAAATAGGACCAGTAATACGTCATGAAACTTCCCTGACCTTACTGATGTTGCCAATTTTGTTGCCAGCATTTCGATGCTGTGCATAGTGACGATGGCGGTCGTTCTGCTGCCTGTGGGATCCCTCCCGTTTTTATCCGCACACCCGCAAAATCCGCAGAATCCGCGAAATCCCTGACCTCTCTTCAGACCATGGCCAGCCTCCGCAAAAAAAACCGCTGTAAGTACTGGTTTGCCTGTTTCACGCTTCCCGATGGCAGGCGCGCCCAGCGCAGCACTCAGGAGACCCAGCGGAAGGCTGCGCAGGTGAAGGCCGATCAGTGGGAAAAGCTCGCGAAGGAGCGGTCCGGGGCAAGGCAGGCGCACCGAGTCATCGCAGACATCTACAAGCTGGCCCACAAGGAGGAGCTTCCGCAGGCCACCGTGGCGACCTACGTCCGGGGGTGGCT
>JBDKER010000025.1:0-77715 GCA_039795165.1 Verrucomicrobiota bacterium
TTTGCGGTGGGGCACACGGCGATTCCGGCGCTGGGGATGGGGGAGCTGAGCCGTCAGCTGAGTGATGCACTGCCGCGGGGGGTGATCCGCTGTGGGGAACGCGTGGCACTTCTGGAAGACGGTGGGGTGGTGCTTGCGGATGGGCGGAGGGTGAAGGCTCGTGCGGTGGTGGTGGCGGTGGAGGGACCGGAATGCGCGCGGCTGCTGGGAGAAGCCGCTGGAGGATCGCGGGCGACTGGGTCGTTTGCGTTTGCGGCTGCGGAGGCTCCGCTGCGGGAGGCTGCGGTGCTGCTGGAGGGCAGCGGCGGGGGGCCGGTCAATCATGCGGCGGTCATGAGCAATGTCAGTGCCGAACTGGCTCCGCATGGGCAGGCGCTGGTGGTGGCGGCGACTCTGCCGGGGGTGGATGGCTGGGATGATGCCGGGGCGGTGCGGGCGCAGCTGCGGGGCTGGTTTGGCAGCGGGGTGGATAGCTGGCGGCTGCTGTCGGCGCAGATCATCCGGCATGCGCTGCCTGAGGAAGCCGCGCGGCATCCGCGGTTTGCGGGGAGTCCGGCGCGGCGGCGTGCGGGGTTGTATGTGTGCGGCGACCACACGGCGACGCCGTCGATCAATGGGGCCCTGCTATCCGGGCGGCAGGCCGCGGAGGAACTGCTGCGCGACCACCATTCCGCTGGAAGCATTGCGCCGGAATGAGGTCGGCGGGCGTATCCGCTGGGCATGTCATCCGATTCCATTTCCAGGGTTTGGTTCATCACAGGGGCGTCGTCCGGTTTCGGGAGGGCGCTTGCAAGGAAAGTGCTCGCGGCCGGGCATCAGGCGGCTCTAACGTCGCGTCGCCCTGATGATCTTGATGAACTGTGTGCAGAGTATCCGATGCAGGCGCGCAGTTTCCGGCTTGATCTGTGCGATGCGGAATCGATCTGTGCAGCGGTGGACGGGGCGGAGCGGGCCTTTGGTGGCATTGATGTACTTGTGAACAATGGTGGGCGCGGTCTGATTGGTGCGCTTGAGGAAGTGAGCGACGGGCAGATTGAGGAAAACATTGCCGTGAATTTCACCGGGCCGCTTCGTGTGGTGCGGGCCGTCCTGCCGGGATTCCGGGCGCGCGGCAGTGGAAGGATCATTCAGATGGGAGCGGCAGCGGCCATTGCCAACTATCCTGGGTTTTCTGTCTATGGAGGAGCCAAGGCCGGCATGGAATTGGCGTGCGAAGCGCTCGCTGCCGAAGTCGCGCCGCTGGGCGTCCGTGTCACGGTGGTCATTCCCGGGCCTTTCCGGACAGATTTCGTGCGGCGGTCGGTGGACCGGGCTGCTGGGACCATGGAAGCGTATGCGGGTACGTCCGGGAAGTTTGCATCGCTTATTACTGGCATGGATGGCAAGCAGCCGGGAGATCCCGACCGGGCCGCTGATGTCATTCTGCAGGTCAGTGAAGCCGAAAAGCCGCCGTTCCGGCTCGTCCTTGGAACCTATGCCACCAACAAGGCGAAGCGGCAGGTTGAGCAGCGCCGCGCCGAACTGGAGCAATGGGAAGCCGTCGGCAAGCCTACCGAGTTCCGCTGAGGGGCGGAGGCCGTGGGCGGCGAGGCGTGGGTCAGGCGACCGGGAAGCCTGCCTGGTTCCATTCCGGTTCGCGGCATTCCCGGGCGAGGGCGTTGAACTCTGTGATTTCGGCAGCCGAGAAGAGGAGGCCTCCGGCTGCGTCCGAGGCGGCGGCGGCGCGGGCTTCTGGTTGGCCGGGCAGGGTGCAGCCTTCGTTGCCGTGGCCGAAGACATCGGCGAGGACAGCCTTGAGGTTTTCCTGCTGCGATCGTCCGCGGGCAAAGAGTCCGCTGCCGAGTGCATCGGGATGAATCACTGAGAAATAGAAGCAGCAGGTCCGTTTTTCTCCGTCGGGAATGGGTCGGCTGCGCAGGGTGGGGAGCGATCCTCCGATGAGGGCGGCGACCATTTCATTGATCAGAGAAAGGCCGTATCCCTTGTGGGCTCCGAAGGGCACGAGGGCTGCGACTTCGGCGGGATCCGTGGTGGGTTGGCCACTGGCATCGACGGCGGCGTCAGGTGGCAGGGGTTTGCCCTCGCGCTTGAGTTGCTGCACGCGGCCCATGGCAATGGTGCTGGTGGCCCAGTCGATGACGACCGGGAAGCCGACCGCGTGCTGCGTGGGGAAGCCCCAGCTGTGCGGATTGGTCCCGAGCGTGGGGAAGCGTCCGCCGAAGGGAACGACTTCGGCAAGGGCGGCGGTGCAGTTCGTGTAGGCGAGGTAGCCGCGCTGAGCGGCTTCCATGACATAGCCACCGCCCCACAGGTAATGGAAGGCATTGTCGACGCTGACCTGACCGATGCCGTACTGGTCGGCGAGCCGGATGGCTTCTTCCATGGCTGCGAAGGCTGTGCTTTGTCCGAGCTTGCGGTTGGCATTCCAGATGGCGGAAGCGGCGAAGCGGCTGGGGAGGACTTCGATTTCTGCGCTCGGGACGCAGCCCCCGGCACGGCTTCCGAAGTGTTCATCGAGGTGCAGCGCCTTGATGCCGTTGTGGGTCCGGATGCCGTGGCGCGAGGCGAGGTCGCAGAAGCGCGCGGCGTCTTCGCTTTCCGCCTCGCTGTAGCCACGGTGCCGGTAGGCAGCCTTAATGAGCGAGTGATGCTGGGCGGTGGGGACAACGAACCATGGGCTGGACATCCAGCCGTCATAGGAGGTTCGGGGCTCCGAATCAAGGCGGGACGTCGAGCTGGAGAGGGGGAATCTTCCCGGGCTCAGTCAATCCATGGACGTGCCTGTTTGATGGCTAGCCGGCCCTGGGCGTCGATCTTCCATTCGAGTTCCATCGCAAAGTCCGGCGGGTAGCCGTAGAGTGGTTGGAAGCGGCTGTGGATCTTTGCCATCTGGTCGGCCAGCAGTTCGGCCTGTGCGCTGGTGAGGACCTTCTGACCTTCCGGGAGGAGAGAAGAGAAAGTGACGTACTGGATGGTGTAGCGTGTGTTGCCGAGGAGCTGGGCGATGAGAAATTCCTCCGGGACTGCGCCATTTTCCGGATTGGTGACGAGGTTTTCGCCGACTTGGGCATTGATGTAGTAGCCGGTCCATGCGGGGTCGATGAGATTCTTCGTGACGCCCACGCCATTGGATTGTTCGTCATCGAAGTTCGGGTGCACGAGTACGCCCATGGCGGTGAGCAGGTGGTCGACCCGGTAGAATTCGCGTTCGTCGAAGGCGCGGTCTTCCCAGACACTGGCGTAGACTTGTTTGATGGTTTTCGACAGGTGACCTTCGTGTGGGTGGTGGGTGAAGGAATCGTAGAGTCCGGCTCCGCTGTATCCGGTGAGGTCTTCGTTGTTTGTGCTGGAGCGGCAGCGGATGGAAATGCCGGTGGGAAAGGAATTCTGAAGGGTGGTGAGTGCTGCGGCCATCCATTCGGGAACGGCGGCATCCTTGACCATGCGCCGCAGAGCCGTGAGATTTTCCGATCGGTAGGCGGCATCCTGCTGGAAGGAGGGATTCGCGATCATGGCTGCGGCGATGTCATAGAGACCGTTTGCCTTCATGAATTCGTCATAGAAGTAGAACGGGATGGCATGGCCGTCGGGGACGTAGACATTCGGCGACCATGCGATGCGGCGCAGTTCCGCCACATTGGCGGCCTTTGCTCCGAAGGCGCGGGAGCCTCCGAAGTTGATGCCCGAGAGTGGCTTGATGGTGGTCACCGAGAGGTCGCGGAGCGGGTACTGTGGAAGCGGCGGGCGGATGGCATCGAGGTGGGACTCGACTTCGCCGGCGGTGGCTTCGCGCAGCAGGAATCCGGTCGATGTGGTTTCGTAGCGCACGTACTTTCCGAGGAGGGGAGCGATGGTGGGATTCGTTTCCGCGTCGCGGATGAAGGCATTGGGTGTGTTGTTCTGTTTTGCCTTGAGGTTGATGTGGGAGAGGGGCGTCTGGGGAACGGCGGTGATGATGCCTGCGAGGTGGGTGATATCGTTGGGGATGCTCCGGAAGATGACGACATCGCGGGCCGACAGAGATGACGAGCCATCGAAGACCATGAGTCGGCCGAAGCCGACGCCTGGATTGAGGAGCGAGTAGCTGGCCTGTCCGAAGAGGTCTTCCGTCCGGACCGTGTGGAGAGCATGGGTTTCCGAGGCTGCGAAGAGATTCTTCTCGCTGCGGTAGAGTGTGCGCTGGGTTTCGCTGGCGGCGTGGTAGGCGATGCGTTCGCCGGTGCCTGCAGCGGCGCGCGTCACGAGGTCGTACGCCTTCTGGACGAAGCTGTGGCTGACGGCGTCGGATGGCCAGAATTCCATGGTGATGACGCCGGGCGGGCCACCGTCGGGGGGTTGCCAGCTGCGGTGCCGCACGAGGCTTCCTGCAAGATTCTTCCGCGTGGCATTGGAGAAATACGTTTCGCCATTGAACTGCGAAAGGGAGCCTGAGTAGCCGAGGACATCGCGGGCGAAGTAGTAATGGTACTGATGCTTCGAGGCGTTCAGGAAATAGAGCTGCGGAAGATTGGTATGGGCATTGAGGATGAGGAATTTCACTTCCTGAACTGCTTGTGCTCCCGGGAAGTTGTCGAAGTGGGCCAGTTGTTCGTAGGCATTCAGGCTGGGAAGTTCCGAGGCCCCGTCGGCGGCGGCGACCCAGCGGCCGGCGTGGAAGGGGCTGGTGGGGCGGGCGGCCGACCATTCTGCGAGATCGCTGAGGCCATCGCCATCCGTGTCGAGCGGGCTGCTCAGCGGCACGCGCCGGACATCGAAGAACGCCCGCTGCCGGGCTGGAATGCTGTCGGTCAGTGTCAGTGGGCCGGCTGTGCCCATGGCCATGCCCGTGACGAGCCATGGTCCCTGGAGGGTCTGGGAACGCCTGAGCTGGTAGTAGAATCCGCTTTCGGCCGGCAAGGTCACCTGCGGTCGGTGGGCGGCATTGAGTCTGGTTTCCTGCAGTGCGGGAGCCGTTCCGCTTTGTGCTTCCGCGGCCCTTGCGATTGCCAGCGAAACCGCTACCGCCGTGCATGCCGATCGGATCTTCATGTGGTCATTCTACGCGACCACGGAGGCCGGCGTCAAGTTTTGAACGGGCCGCCTCCTTGAACGGGGCTGGCGGTTCCGGGATGGGATGGTGGCCATGGCTGGGCGGGAGGATTCCCGCTGGCGGGAGGGAGTCGGTTGGCGTACTGGCGCTGGGTCATGAGTGTATTTCCGGTCGTCAAGATTCTGCTGAGTGCGGGGGTGATTTTTGCGGTGACGGAGCTGGTGAAGCGCAGTGACCGGCTGGGGGCATTGGTGGCGAGCCTGCCGTTTGTATCGATCATTGGGATGATCTGGATTTTCCATGAGGCGGCACCGGGTGAGGGGGACCGGAAGGTGGCGGATCATGCCTGGTATACCTTCTGGTATGTTCTGCCGACGCTGCCGATGTTCCTTGTCTTTCCGGTACTGGTGCGCTGGTGGGGCTTCTACGGGGCACTGGTGGCCGGGGCCTTGCTCACCGTGGTGCTTTTTGCGCTGCTGCGCTGGGCCGGGGCGCACTGGGGACTGCGGCTCTGAGGATTCCGCAGTTATCTGCTACTGAGGGCGCGACACAGCGGACGGCTGGCCTGCGGGTTACGGTCAGAGGAAGGAACCGGCGAGGAGCAGGGCTACGAGCGTGATTCCGACGAGCCACCATTTCCAGCTGAGGTGGGCTGGTTTGATCTGGGAAGCGGCTCCGAATTCGCGGCTGACAAATTCCTCGTAGCGGAAGTCGGAATTCTTGTCCGGGAGGTCGATGCCGTCGAGGTAATCATCCTCGAGCCATGCTTCCGGGATACCGGGGCCGCAGGCTTTGCAGCCGGAGGAACCGACGCGCACCTCGCCGCCACACGACGGACAGGCGTACCAGTCGGCACCTTTGAACTGCTGGATGTTCTTACTCATGAGTGAATGTCTAGCCAAGGAGCGGGAGTTCGTCCAGTGGATAGAATCCTATAATTTCCATGAATGATTATAAACGAACGGGAATACCGTGGGTCTTCAGGTATTCCTTGACGCTGGCGACGGTGTGTTCGCCGAAGTGGAAGATGCTGGCGGCGAGGACGGCGTCGGCGTGGCCGTCGGAGAGGACGGAGACCATGTGGTCGAGGTTGCCGGCTCCGCCGCTGGCGATGACGGGGATGGGGACGGCGTCGCTGACGGCGCGGGTGAGGGCGATGTCGTAGCCGGCCTTGGTGCCGTCGGCGTCCATGCTGGTGAGGAGGATTTCGCCGGCTCCGCGGCTGGCGACTTCGCGGGCCCATGCGACGGCGTCGAGTTCCGTGGGTTTACGACCGCCGTGGGTGAAGACGCGCCATGTTCCGTCTTGATTGCTGCGGGCGTCGATGGCGACGACGATGCATTGGGAACCGAAGGTTTCGGCTCCGGCGTTGATGAGGGCTGGGTTGAGGATGGCGGCGGTGTTGATGCTGACCTTGTCGGCTCCGGCGCGGAGCATGGTTTTCATGTCATCGACCGTGCGGATGCCGCCGCCGACGGTGAGGGGCATGAAGCATTGGGCGGCGGTGCGTTCCACGACATCGATGATGGTGCTGCGGCCATCGGAGGAGGCGGTGATGTCGAGGAAGACGAGTTCATCGGCGCCCTGGCGGTTGTAGGCGACCGCGGATTCGACGGGATCGCCGGCGTCGCGGAGCGAGAGGAACTTCGTGCCTTTGACGACGCGGCCTTGGTCGACGTCGAGGCAGGGGATGATGCGGCGGGTGAGCATGGGCGGGGCGGCATGCTGGCCGTGGAAGGCGGGAGGGGAAGCGGAAAGTTGCTGGGTGCTCCGGTGGGTACTTCAGTTCCGGAGGATTTCGCTGTCCATGCTGCTGGCTGGCGGTGGGGAGCGGAGGTCGAAGTATTTCCACATGCGGTCGTCGAGGAGGCGTTTCTGCCAGCCGACCACGGCTGGGTGGATCATGCGGGTACGGGTGTAGTAGTAGTAGGGGAGCACGGGGGCTTCCGAGAGGAGGAGTTCTTCGGCTTTGCGGAGGGTGGCGAGGCGTTCCGAGGCGTCGGTGCATTGGCCGGCTGCGTCGAGGAGCTGATCGAAGGCTGGGTTGCTCCAGCCGGTGCGGTTGTTGCCGCCGTCGGTGATCCACATGTCGATGAAGGTGGCGGGGTCGTAGTAATCGGCGTTCCAACCGGCGTCCGAGATATCGTAATCCATGTGCTGCTGGGAGGAGAGGTAGGAATTGTAATCCTCCATGCGGATGGGGATGCGGATGCCGAGGTGTTTCTGCCACATGGCCTGCATGGCTTCGGCGACCTGGATGGCGCGTTCCGAGTCGGCGATGTGGAGTTTGACGTGGGTGGGCCAGCCATTTCCGCCTGGGAAGCCGGCTTCGGCGAGGAGGCGCTGGGCTTCGGCGACATTGAAGGAGAAGCCTTTGACTTCGTCGTAGCCGTCCATGGGGGGGACGACGCCGTGGGCGGGGCGCTGGTTTTCGCGGAGGACGTTATCGACGAGGGACTGTCGGTCGATGGCGAGGCCGAGGGCGCGGCGGACGCGGACATCGTCGAAGGGTTTCCGTTTCACATTGATGCGGTAGAAGCGGACGGCGAGGTTGGCGTCATTGACGGTGATGTCGCGGTGGTTGCGGAGGTAGGCGGGGGCTTTGTCGAGGGGGACGTTGTAGGTGATGTGGAGCTGGCCGCGGCGGAAGAGGCGGTCCTCGGTTTGTTCCGAGGTGATGGGGTAGAAGCGGATGCCGGCGAGCTGGACGGTGGCGGCGTCCCAGTAGTGGGGATTTTTTTCGACTTCGAGGTATCTGCGGAAGAGGTACTTCTTCATGCGGAAGGGGCCGCTGGTGACCATTTTGTCGTCATCGGTCCATGGGTTGAGGGCGCTGAGGGGGTCGCCGTATTTCTCGAGGCAGTGGCGGGCGAGAGGGCACCAGATTGAGTGGCAGAGGATCTGGAGGAAGTGGGGGGTGGGGCCGGTGAGGGTGAGTTCAAGGGAATGGTCCGAGGGCTTGCGGACGCCGAGTTGGTCTGGCGGGACCTTGCCTTCGAAGACCTCGCGGCCATTTCTGAGGAGGAAGAGCATGCCTGAGTATTGGGCGGCCAGCTTGGGATTGAGGAGGCGTTGCCACGACCAGATGAAGTCGTCCGGGGTGATGGGGGCACCGTCCGACCAGCGGGCGTTCTGGCGGAGGTGGAACGTCCAGACGGATTTGTCGGGATTGGATTCCCAGCGTTCGGCGATGCCGGGGTCGGGGAAGCGTTCATTGTCCTTGCCTTCCACAACGAGGCCTTCGTGGATGGCGAGCATGATGTTGTTTTCGACGACGCTGTTGGTGCGGTGGAGGTCGAGCCAGCGTGGGTCGTCCTTGTTATTGACGAGGAGGATTTTCCGTTGTGCGGCACTGGCGGCGTCGAGGGATTCGCCTGAGCATCCGGAGAAAAGCGAGAGGGCGAGCGCGCAGAGCAGGGCGGCGAGGGAAGGTCGCATGGATGGGAATATGGGCGGGGAATGCGGGAGGGGCGAGGGCAAAGCCGGGGCGATGGCCGTCAGGGGAGCCGGGTGATCCAGCGGAGTCGGGCGCTGGAGCTGCGTGGGTTGGCGTGTTGTTCGGCGGGGGAGGCGCGCAGTGGCTGATCGTCGTGCGGGAGGGAGAACTGGCCTGAGGCGGCGAGTTGGGAGAAGGTGTGTTTGACGCGGCGGTCTTCGCCTGAGTGGAACGAGAGGAAGGCGGCGCGTCCACCGGGGCGGAGGCAGGCTGGGAGTGAGCGGAGGAGGGCGTCGAGGGCGCTGAATTCGCCATTCACTTCGATGCGGATGGCCTGGAAGACGCGGCGGATGGTGCGCTGGATTTCTTCGTTGGCGGCGGGGCGGAGCCGGAGGGCTGGGGTCGCGAGGGTGCGGATGGCGGCGGCGAGTGCGGTGGTTGAGGTGAACGATTTCCCGGCGAGGGCGGCGGCGAGGGTATCGGCCATGGGTTCGTCGGCGTTTTCGGAGAGGATGCGGGCGAGTTTTTCCGGGGTGGAGGAAGCGAGGAATCGGCTAGCGGGGATGCCGTGGGAGGGATTGAGCCGCATGTCGAGGGGGCCGTTGTCCTTCCATGTGAAGCCGCGTTCCGGGTTATCGATCTGCATGGAGGAGAGGCCGAGGTCGGCGAAGATGGCGTCGGCTCCGTCGGTGAGGCCGGCAGCGGCGAGGGTGCGGGCCATGCCGGCGAAATTGCCCTGATGGAAGATGAGCCGGTCCTCCGGGTGACCGGCTGCGCGCAGCCGGGCGATGGCGCGTGGGCCTTCGAGGGGATCGACGTCGAAGGCGTGGACGGTGGCTCCGGCGGCGAGGAATTCCGAGGTGTGGCCGCCGAAGCCGAGGGTGGCGTCGGCCACGGTGTCGCCTTGTCTGATGGCGAGGGCGGCGAGGACTTCGGCGGTCATGATGGGGCGGTGGGTGCCTGCGGGGGTTTTGCCCGCGGCGGCGACGCGTGAGAGCGTGGCTGGGTCGCCCTGCAGTTCCTTGTATTTCTGGCTGAAGCGCCGTGGGTGCTTGCCGGCGTAGCGCGGGCGGCGCGGTGGGCGGGGCGGGGCGTCGTCTGGCGGGTTGTTCATGGGATGCCGTGGGGAGGGGCTATTCGGCGAATTTCCATGAGGGTTGCCATGTTTTGGTGAGGGGTTCGCTGGTGAGCGAGGCGCGCACGAGGGCGATGGGGATGGCATTTTCTGCGAGGACGGCATCGTGGAAGGCGCGCTGGGACATGCGGTCGCCGGCTGTGAGTTCGCGGTGCAGGGCGCGGAGCTGGAGGCCGCCGAGCATGTAGGCTGCCTGATAGAGGGGTCCGTAGGCGCCGCCGATGTAGCGCCGCACTTCGCTGGTGGCTCCTGCGGTTTCGTGACCGACGCGCTGGACGAGGAAGTCGATCATTTCTGCGGGTGACATGGAGCCGAGGTGGAAGCGGAGGGATACGATGATGCGGGCGCAGCGGTGCATGCGCCAGAAGAGCATGCCGACCTTATCTTCCGGGGACTCGGCGTAGTCGAGGTCCCAGAAGAGCATTTCCCAGTGGAGGGCCCAGCCTTCGACGAAGAAAGGGGTACTGAAGAGTGAGCGCCATGTGCGGGAGCGGTCGGCGGCGAAGCGCTGGAGGTGGTGGCCCGGGATGAGTTCGTGTGGGGTGACGATGCGGAGGAAGTGGCGGTTGTTCCCGCGCATGGCGGCGAGTTTATCCTCGTGGGGCATGGCATCGGTGGGGTAGGCCACGCGCATGGCGGGCTGGCCGTAGACGGCGTAGGGAAGGGTTTTCTGGGCGTCCGGGGGAATCATTTCGAGCCGCCAGATTTCCTCGCAGAGCGTGGGGATGGTGACGAGGTCGTGTTTGCGGAGGAAAGCGATGGCGCGGGCGGCTTCGGCGGCGGCGAGGTCGGCCTGACCGCCGGGAGGGACGTGGGCGCGTTTGACGGTTTCGAGGGCATCCTTGGTGGTGCAGCGCATCGCTTCGGCCGCGCGGCGCAGTTGTTCTTCGCACCATGCGAATTCGCGTTCTGCGATGGCGATGAGTTCGCTGGCGGAGTAGGGGATCAGTTCGCGGGCGATGCCGGCGGCGAGGGCGTCCGGGCCGATGGGGTCGCCGACGAGCGGGTCGTCCGGCTGGCCTTTCTGGGCGGCGAGTTCTTCGCGGAGGTATTTGGCGTGCTGTTCGAGGGCTTCGCGGGCTTTGGCGTAGGGCTGGCGGGTCCACCATGAGAAGTCCGGCTGGTAGCCGTCATGGAAGCGGAACCATGCTTCGAGCGACTGGCGGATGGCGTCGGTGGCGGCGGCGGCGCGGAGGGCGGTGGAGGGGCTGATGGGGGGAGGGGCTTTGCTGGTGGCGGCCTCCTTGCGGCGGGCTTCCGTCTGTTCCTTCCATGAGCGGAGGGGAGCGGGGATGGCGGCGAGGTTGGCTGCGGAGGTGGCGGGGTCCGATCCCGTGCGGCTGAGCCGTGCGCTGGTGAGTTGCTGGATGCTCTCGTGGAAGGGGAGGAGCGGAGCCATTTCGGCGAGCCGCTTTCTGGCGAGGTCGAGGTCGGCGATTTCGCCCTTCAGGTAGTTGCCGAGGAGGAGCCAGTCGATGCGTTCCTCCTGGGAGAGCGCATCCCATGGGGTTTCGGCGAGGCGTTTATCCCATGTGGCCACGAGGGTGGCGCGCCGGCTGAAGGATGCGTCCGACCATGGGAGGTCGAACGAGTCGCTGACGCTGCGTTCGTCTGCGCGGAATTCGCCGACGGTGTCGGCGAAGCGTGCGGGCGACGCAGTGGCGGAGGCGGCGAGTGCGAGTGCGAGTGCGAGGGCGAAGGCGAGGGATCTGGGCATGACGGGAGGGATGCGGCGGTTGGTTCCGGCGCGTGGGTGCGGCGGGGTCGGTGGTTGCCCCGGGGTTTGGGCGGGAGCCGTGGGATTCAGGAACCGCTGTGTTTCCGGAGAAAGGCGGTACTGCGTTCGTTGAAGCCGTCGAGGCATTCCCAGTGGAACGCGTGGCCGGCGTCCGGGAACAGGTGGAGTTCCGCATTGGGGATGGCGGCGGCGAGTTCCTCCGACATCCAGCGTGGTGTGAAGATATCGTTCTGGCCGCCGATGACGAGGCAGGGGGCCTTGATGCGGCCGAGGTCTGCGAGGACGTTGTGGCTGATGCAGGCGGCGGCCTGGGCTTCGAGGGCGTGGAGCGGCTGGGGTGCGGGGTTGCCGGCTGCGTCGAGCAGGCCCTGGGCGAGGCCCTTGGCGGCTTCCTCGTTATCCCAGAATGGTTTGGTGAAGATGAGGAGCTGGACGTAGCGCATCATGTCCTCCGGGCGGAGGTGGGCCTTGATGGCCTTGAGGTGTTCGAAGATGGATTTTCCGTAGCTGTCGAGCCGGGCCCATGTGCACATGAGGACGGCGCTTTTCACTTTCTGGGGGTGGCGGAGGGCGAGTTGCTGAGCGATGATGCCGCCCATGGAGCAGCCTACGATGTGGGCCTTTTCGATGCCGAGGGCGTCCATGAGGCCTGCGTAGTCGTCGGCCATGATGGCGCTGGAGTAGGGACCGAGGGGTTTGTCCGACTGGCCGACGCCGCGGTTATCGCCGAGGATGCAGCGGAAGTGCTGTTCCCAGACGGCGGCGTGGGCTTCCCAGACGGCTCCGGGGGCTGTGATTCCCATGATGCAGATGACGGGCTCGCCCGAGCCGCGTTCTTCGTAGTGCATCTCGATTCCGTTGGTGGTGACTTTGGGCATGGTGTGTTGGGGGGTGGCGTGGATGATGGGGAGGAAAGTGAGTGGTTCGTTTTAGCCAGGGCGCGGGGTGATGCCAGCAATTTATTGCGGTGGGCATTCCGGCAGGTGTGGGATGGGCGGGCGGCTCTCGAGTGATGGTTGCGCGGAACCGCGGGGTGGTTTCAGTCAGTGGTTGCCTCCTGATCAATGCCCTCGACCCTACAATCCGACGAACGTGTGACCTTCCATGGTTCGGCTGCGTGGCCTGGCCATGATGGGGAGTGGGAAGCCGAGGTGCGCGGGGTGGTGTATGAACCCGAGTACAATCGGCTGTATGCGGCCGTGCTGCGGAGGGCACTGGGGATTGACGAGGGTATGCTGAGCGAGGCCGAGTCTGCAGTTTTCCGGGAGCGGCTGGGATTGTTTCTGCGTGATCATGAACGCGGCAAGGCACTCGTGGTGGAAGTGGCGGGGCAGAGCATGGTGCTGCCCGCGTCCGGACCGAACGGGCATTTCCGGTCGATGATTCCGGTTCCGGTGGATGCGGTGGATACTGGTGCTGGGGTACTGCGGGTACGGACGGCGGCAGCGCACGAGGATGGGCGGTATTTCGAGGGGGCCGTGCATCTGGTGGCTGACGAGGATGCGCCCTGTGTGGTGTCCGACATTGATGATACCATCAAGGTGACGGGGGTGACGGACCGTGCTGAGCTGAAGTGGAACACATTCTGCCGTCCTTTCCGGGCCGTGGAGGGGATGGTGGGGCGCTACCGGGAATGGGCGGAGGGGGACGGGGCGAGGTTTTTCTATGTGACGAGCAGTCCGTGGCAGCTGTATCAGCCGCTGGAGGCCTTTGTGGACGCCGAGGGATTTCCGGGAGGTTCGTGGCACATGCGGCATATCCGGCTGAAGAGTCCGTCGACGCTGGCGGCGCTGTTCCGTGGGAATCACCGTCACAAGCTGGAAGCGATCCGGCCATTGTTCGGGCGGTGGCGGCGGCGGCCCTTTCTGCTGGTGGGGGATACTGGCGACCGGGATCCGGAGATCTATGCGGAGCTGGCGCGGGAATTTCCGTCGCGCATCAGCCGGGTGCTGATCCGGGATGTGGGGGATGGGCGGGATGCTGAGGAGCGCTGTGCGCAGGCCTTCCGCGGGGTTGGGGGGGTGCGGTGGGAACTGTTCCGGGGCATGCCGCCGCGGTGAGTTTGCGGGGGAATCGGGCTGCTTTGGCGCAAGATGCGGCTGGCGGGTTGCGTTTTTGGCTTCCGGTGCCGGGGTATTCTCGTGCAGAGTAATGTTCCACCCCGAACCCCGAACCATCATCCTTCCCAATTCAATCTCATGAAAACGAGCCGCCGACAGTTTCTCAAGGCCAGCAGTGCCCTTGCCTTTCCGACCATCATTCCATCGACTGTGCTGGGCGCGGATGCCCCCTCCAACCGGATCACCATGGGTGTGGTGGGCTGGGGGATGCAGGGACCGGGCAATACGGGAGCCTTCATGAATGTGCCCGGGTGTCAGGTGATTGCGGCCTGTGATCTCGACAAGCGTCACCTCGAGCAGGCCGTCAATGCGATCAATTCCAAGAATGGGAACAAGGACTGTGCGGCCCTGCGGGATTACCGCGAGATGATGGCGCGCAAGGACATTGATACCGTGATGCTGGCAGTGCCGGACCATTGGCATGCGCTCATTGCGATCGAGGCCGCGAAGAACGGGAAGGACATTTACGGGGAAAAGCCGCTGGCGCGCACTATCCGGGAGCAGCAGGCCATTGTGAAGGCTGTGCTCGACAACAAGCGGGTCTGGCAGACTGGTTCGTGGCAGCGGAGCAACGACAACTTCCGGGTGGGAGCCGAGATTGTGCGCAACGGGCTTATCGGGAAGCTGAAGGAAGTGCATGTGGGTCTGCCGTCGGGTCATGCTGATTTTGCGGGAACGGGGAGCAAGAATCAGCCGACGCCGCCGCCGGCTGAACTCGATTGGGAAATGTGGATTGGGCCGTCCCGGATGGAAGACTACATTGAAGGCCGCGTGCATAAGAACTGGCGCTGGAACTACAATACCGGCGGAGGTCAGCTGCTTGACTGGATCGGGCATCATTGTGACATCGCGCATTGGGGCATGGACTGCGACAAGGGTGGCGGGCCTGTGGAGATCGAGGGTCAGGGAGAATTTCCTGCCAAGGACGCCATGTGGAACACGGCGACCAAGTATCGAGCCGAGGCAACCTATCATGACGGGGTGAAGATGATCATTGCCGGTGGGCATGGCGACATCCGTGGAGGGACCCGGTGGATTGGCGAAGAGGGCTGGGTGCAGGTCGACCGTGGATTCTTCGATTGTTCCAATCCTGCCTACAAGAAGATCATCAAGGAGCGCCGGGGTGATCAGATTGCCGAGAAGACGATCCATCAGGAACTGGCTGATGATCTGCGCAAGGTGCAGTTGATGAAGAGCCCGACGGGGCATCAGGGGAACTTCATTGACTGCGTGCGCAGCCGTGGAGAGACCCTGACACCGGTGACGACGGCGCACCGCAGTGCCCTTCCCGGCCATCTTGCTCTGATTTCCATGATGGTGGGCCGCCGCATCAAGTGGGATCCGGTGAAGGAAGAGATCATTGGCGATGAAGAGGCGACCAAGCTGATGGGACGCGAGTACCGCGGACCGTGGAAGCTGGCCTGAGGCTGCTGTGCCGCGGAACCTTCCGCAAAGAGTCGTGCCCCTGATTCCGCTGCCATGGTGCGGTGGAATCAGGGGTTTTCTGCGGGAAGCGGCGGGCTTGCGGGAAGCGGCGGGCTGGGGCAGGATGGGCGGATGGTTGTCAGTCTCTTCAATGATGTGATTGGTCCGGTGATGCGCGGGCCATCGAGTTCGCATTGTGCGGCCGCGCTGCGGATTGGGCGGTTGGCGCGGGAACTGGCTGGGGGGGAACTGGAGTCGGTGCTGGTGGAATTCGACCGGGGCGGGTCGCTGCCGACGACGCATGATTCGCAGGGATCCGACATGGGATTATTCGGAGGCCTGATGGGCTGGGAGGCGGCGGACGAACGGCTGCCGGGGTCGCTTGAGGTGATTCAGCGGAATGGGGTGAAGGTGAGGATCGAGACGATCGATGCCGGGGATCCTCATCCCAACACGTACCGTCTGACGCTGCGGACGGGGGAAGGGGAATTCCGGCTGCTGGCGATTTCGACGGGGGGAGGGATGATGGAAGTGATCCGGATCGATGAATTTCCGGTTTCCCTGTGCGGGGGGTATCATGAGACCCTGCTGTGGAGCGACGGGTATGGGGAAGCGGT
The DNA here is from genome assembly GCA_039795165.1 of Verrucomicrobiota bacterium. Classification (GTDB taxonomy): domain Bacteria; phylum Verrucomicrobiota; class Verrucomicrobiia; order Verrucomicrobiales; family V1-33; genus V1-33. The sequence goes on from JBDKER010000025.1 coordinate 15,501, forward strand.
GCGGGACCGCGTGCTGGCGGGTGGAGTGGTGGATGAGGTGGTCGTGCATGAAGCTGGCGGGAAGCAACTGGTGCAGGTACGGGCGCAGGAATTTGTGCGGGGCGAGGTGCTGCGTGCGCTGGAGGATGCGGGCATGGTGAGAAGGGTGCGGATGCTGGCACCGGTGCTGCCGGTGCGTTCGCGGCGCGGGGTGGAGGTGCCTTTCCGGAGTTGTGCGGAGATGCTGGCGCGGGATGGCGGGAAAGGGGTGCCGCTGTGGCGGCTGGCGGTGGAGTATGAAATGGCGCGCGGGGGGCTGAGCGAAGCCGAGGTCATGGACATGATGCTGGGCATTGTGAGGATTCTGCGGCGGTCCGTGGCTGCCGGGCTTGCGGGCACGGAGTATGGCGATCGCGTGCTGGGGTCGCAGTCCCCGGGATTTGCGCAGGCCATGGAACGGGGAGGGCTGCTGGAGGCGGGGGCGCTCAACCGGGTGATTCTGTATGTGACGGCGCTGATGGAAGTGAAGAGCAGCATGGGGGTGATTGTGGCAATGCCGACGGCCGGGGCCTGTGCTGCGCTGCCCGGGGCGGTGCTGGCGATGGCGGAGGAACGCGGAATGGACGAGGAAGCGATGGCGCGGGCGATTCTTGCGGCCGGTCTCATCGGGGTCTTCATTGCGACTGCGTGGACCTTTGCGGCGGAAGTGGGGGGATGTCAGGCCGAGGGAGGTTCGGCGTCGGCCATGGCGGCGGCTGCGCTGGTCACGCTGGCGGGGGGCACGCTCGCACAGTCCGTGGCGGCTGCTTCGATGGCCATGCAGAGCATGATCGGGCTGATCTGCGATCCGATTGCGAACCGTGTCGAGGCACCCTGCCTTGGCAAGAATGTCATGGCGGCGGCGAATGCCTTGTCCTGTGCGAACATGGCGCTGGCCGGATTTGATCCGCTCATTCCGCTGGACGAAGTGATTGAGACGGCGCGGCGGGTGTCGGGTCAGATGCCGCGGGAGTTGCGCTGCACGGCGCTGGGCGGGCTGTCGATCACGCCGGCGTCGCTGGCGATTGAGAAGAAACTGGCGGCGCGGCGCGGGGGCTGTGGCGCGGGTGGCTGCGGGTGCGGCTGAGTCAGCCGGTCAGAAATTCCAGCTCATGCCTGTCCACCAGACGCCGTCGGTGCTTCGGAAATCGCTCATGGTGGGGATGTAGTAGCGGTAGCCGGATTCCACCGTGAGGGCCTTCGAGACCTTCCATGAAAGCACGGCGGAACCGCGCAGGAGGATGCCTTTTCCGGCGTCGATGCCGCCGTCGTCGTGCACGATGCCGGCCATGACCGGGAGGGTCAGGGATCTGGTGAGCTGGAAGGGCCGGGAGAGTTCGACGCCGATGAGGTTGCCGCCCCCATAGGGGGAACCGTGGAGTGGCGAGTAGTTTTGCCAGACGCCTGTGAGCGTCAGCTTATTGCCCCATGTTTTGCCGATGCGGAGGTGGGTGTAGATGATGTCGAAGGCTCCGAGGACATCCGGGAGCGGTTCGTTGAAGTAGGTGGTGCTGAGATTGACCGAGAGGCCGCGGATGGAGCCCGCCCAGCCGATGCCGAGGTCGAGTTCGTCGCCAAAGTCGAGTTGTCCATCACGGCGGCCGTAGTCGCCGTCGAATCCCGCCGATCCCCAGAGAGAGACGTAGGCGCCGCTGAGATGAGAAAAGAAGAGGCCGCCCTGCATGACGGGATGGGATGAAAGCTGGATGCCCGATCCGAAGGCGAGGTACTGGCTGGCGACCGAGAAGCTGGCGGTGACGCTGACGGGCGGGGTGGCGGTATCCCGGGCGGCGGAGGCTGCCTCTGGCGCGATTGATTCCGGGGCTGCGGTACCGGTCCCGGCGGGGCAGTCGGGACGGATAGAAAGCAGGGCCAGCGAGGCCATGAGGGAGTTGGACCAGCGGATGAAAGCGGGGATGAACATGAAGGCAGGGTGATGAGGCGCAGGTGCCTAACGCGATTTTCCGGGAAGAAAAGAAAGATGTGAGGGAAACTGCGGGCGTGGGGAGGGGCGGAGAGGCGGGTTGGTTTTCGGATTGCCCTTGTGGGGTGGTGTGGGGCTGGCTAGGGCGGGGCGTGATGTCCCTGTTTGCCGACTGCCGACTGTATGGAATTGTTGATGCTGGCTACTGCGAGGCCGGGAGGATGCCGGCGATGCTTGCGGCGATGCTCGCGGGTGGGGTTTCGGTGGTGCAGCTGCGGGCGAAGGGATGGTCCGAGGGGGACGTGGAGGAAATGGCGAGCCGGCTGCACCCGGTCACCCGGGCTGCCGGGGTTCCCCTTGTGATCAATGATTTTCCCGGGGCTGCGGGCCGCGTGGGGGTGGAAGCCGTGCATGTGGGGCAGGACGATCTGACGGTGGCCGAGGCGCGAGCACTGGCCGGACCGGGTGTGCTCGTCGGTAAATCCACCCACAGTGTGGCCCAGGCACGGGCTGCATGGGCCGAGGGAGCCGACTACCTGGGCTTCGGTCCACTCTTTGCGACACCCACCAAGCCCGATTACCGTCCCATCGGCACCGAAGACATCCGGACCGTCCATGCCGAGTCCCCCGTGCCGGTTTTCTGCATAGGGGGCATCAAGGAGGAGAATCTCCCTGCGGTCTTGGCGGCCGGGGCGCGCCGGGTGGTCATTGTGAGCGGGATCCTGCAGTCGCCTGCTCCTGCGGAGTACGTGCGCCGCTGCCTCGAAATCATGGGGCGGGAGGAAAGCGGGAGTGCCGAGGGCCGATTTTAACCCGAGCCCAATGAGCGTGCTGATACGAATTCCGGGCCGGGTGGGTCGGAACTTTTTTCACTCAAGACTTGCGCCTTACGCGGCTATCAGGCAAACACCGATGCCATAAGGAGAAAATACTGTGTACTCGAACGACGACTACCTTCTCGAACTGCTTCAGGAATCAGGCAACGTGGACCCTCACGACGTCCAGGAAGCCGTTATTCATAAGGGCAAACGCACGGCCCTTGAGTATCTGATGGAGACCGGCAAGGTGTCCGAGGAACTGCTGGCGCAGACCATGGCGATGAATTCCGGCATGGAATATGTCGACCTTTCCGGGTTCGTGCCGGATGCGGCCACCCTTGAGCTGATGCCTTCGGAGACGGCGGTGAAGTACCACGTCATTCCGGTGGGTGTCGAGGACGGCCGGCTTTCGGTGGCGGTGGCGGATCCCCTTGATTTTCAGGCGATGGACAGCCTGCCGCACCTTGTCAGCTTCCCGCTCGACTTCTACTGTGCGCCGCGGTCGCAGATCACGCAGTTCCTCACAGAATTCTTCGGGTACCGCAAGGAAGCGGGGGGCGATCTGAGTTTTGCTGGCTCGGATGCGACGGCACCGGCGACCGAAGCGGATGCTCCCATCATCAAGCTGGTGGCGGATCTGCTGGCCGAGGCCGTCAACAGCCGGGCGAGTGACATTCACGTGGAACCGCTCGAGAAGCGGCTGCGCATCCGTTACCGCATCGATGGCGTGCTGCAGGAAGTGGCGAGTCACCCCAAGCATCTGCACGCACCGATCATGGCGCGTCTCAAGATCATGACCGGGTCGATGAGCATCGACGAGCGCCGGGTGCCGCAGGACGGACGGATTCAGGCCCGGGTGGGACCCAAGGACATTGACCTGCGGGTTTCCACGGTGCCGACGAACCATGGCGAGAGCGTCGTCATGCGTATTCTCGACAAGAGCAGTCTGCTGCTTGGTTTGAGCGACCTTGGATTCTTCAGTGATGACCATGCGACTTTCACGGAACTGCTTGGTCTGCCGGACGGCATCATTCTGATCACGGGGCCTACGGGATCGGGGAAAACGACGACGCTTTATGCGTGTCTGAACACGATCAACCGGCCTGACCGGAAGATCATTACGGTCGAGGACCCGGTCGAGTACCAGCTGGGAGGGATCAATCAGGTGCCTGTGAAGGAAGACATCGGGATGAGTTTCGGGGCGGCCCTGCGGTCCATGCTGCGTCAGGCTCCCAACATCATCATGATCGGGGAAATCCGGGATGCGGAGACGGCCAACATTGCCATCAACGCTTCGCTGACGGGTCACCTTGTCTTCTCGACGCTGCACACGAATGACGCGCCGGGGGCGGTGGCCCGTATGGTCAACATGGGGGTCAAGCCGTTCCTCATCGCTTCTGCGGTGCGGGCCATGATGGCGCAGCGGCTGGTCCGGAAGCTGTGTGCTGACTGCAAGGCTCCGGCGGAACTCAATGAAAAGCAGATGCGCGCGCTCGGTCTGGATGCTTCGCGGGCGGCGGATGCGAAAATCATGGGCCCGACCGGTTGTTCCAAGTGCAAAGGCAAGGGATTCCGCGGCCGGATGTGCATTCTGGAAATCTTCAAGGTGGACGACCAGGTGCGCGGCATGATCAACGAAGGACTGAGCACGCCGCAGCTCCGCAAGCGGGCCCGCGAACTCGGCATGCGCACCCTGCGGGAAGACGGCGTCCGCAAGGTTCTGGCGGGCATGACCACGGCCGATGAAGTCATTGAAACCACCATGGGCGACTCCGACTGATGCGGCGGCCTGTGTGACACCCTAACATTCAATTTCAACAGTTTCCGAGATATGACAGCGCAATACGTTCTGGATATTTTCCAAGGCCGCGGCGTGATGAGCGAGAGTCAGGTGGGTGAGATCCTTGATGAGATCAGCACCACCGGGAAGGATGTGAAACGGCTGCTGAACGACTACGGTTATGTGCAGTCGGAGGATCAGGTATATGAGGTGATTGCGGAGGAACTGGGAGCTGAGTATGCGGATCTGCGGCGGTATGAGCCTCCGCGGGCGCTGCTGGATCTCGTTCCGGCGAACCTTGCGAAGATGCACGGGGCGCTTCCGGTGAATTACGATGAGCAGGGTCTGCATGTGGCTCTGCTTGATCCACTCAATCCGCAGACGGTGGAGGATCTGCGTTTTGCGCTCGATAAGCCGATTGTGGTGGTGGTGGCGGACACTGACCGCATCGAGGATCTCATCAACACGAGTTACGCGGCGGAGAATGAGGGGATGGAGGACATCCTCACGGGGCTGCAGCTGGGCGACATGGGCAAGCCGGGCGGCATGGAGACCGAAGCCAACGCGGCTCCCATTGTGCGCTACGTTGACCTTGTCCTCTTCCAGGCCGTCAAGCAGAAGGCGTCGGACATTCACTTCGAGCCGTTCGAAAACGACTTCAAGATCCGCTACCGGGTGGACGGTGGTCTGCTGGAAATGGCACCGCCGCCGCCGCATCTTGGACCGATCATCACATCGCGGATCAAGGTCATGGCGAACCTGAACATTGCGGAGCGGCGGATTCCGCAGGACGGCCGCATCATGAAGATTGTGGGTGGCAAGCAGGTGGACATGCGGGTGAGCACGCTGCCGACGATTCACGGGGAATCGGTGGTGCTGCGGGTGCTGGACCGCTCGAGCATCAATCTGGATCTCGAGAACCTGGCGCTGCCGCCGGTGCTGTACGATTACATTCTTGACACGGTGCAGAAGCCGAATGGGATTTTCATTGTCACGGGGCCGACGGGTGCGGGCAAGACGACGACGCTGTATGCGGCGCTGCGGAAGGTGAATACGGTCGACTGCAAGCTGCTGACCTGTGAGGATCCGGTTGAGTACGACATTGAGGGAATCATTCAGGTTCCGGTGAATGAAGCGGTGGGGGTGACCTTTGCGAAGGTGCTGCGTGCGTTTCTGCGGCAGGACCCGGACCGCATCATGGTTGGTGAGATGCGGGACAAGGAGACGGCGACCATTGCGATTCAGGCTTCGCTGACGGGACACCTTGTGCTTTCAACTCTCCACACGAATGACGCGCCGGGAGCGGTGACGCGTCTGGTGGACATGGGCTGCGAGCCATTTCTTGTGGCTGCGACCATGGAGGCGGTGCTGGCACAGCGTCTCCTGCGGACGATCTGCAAGAGCTGCCGGGTTCCGTACGAGCCGAGCGAGTCGATTCTGAATCAGCTGGGGCTCAGTCCGCATGAGATCGGTGACAAGCATTTCTACACGGGCCGAGGCTGCGAGGACTGCAACAGTTCGGGCTACCGGGGCCGCCGGGGTCTTTACGAACTGCTCGACATGAATGATGCGCTGCGGGATCTCATCTGCGAGCGGGCACCCACGGTGGTGCTTAAGCAGAAGGCGATCGAGCTGGGGATGGTGACGCTGCGGGATGACGGTCTGCGCAACATCTACGAGGGCAACACCACCATCGAGGAAGTCCTCAAGTACACTTGACCCCGGAGCCGAGTCGAATGACGAAGAACTGCGATTCTGATTTCCGATGCAACTGACTGGTCAGCCATCCCATGCGGAGTTCCTTCCCCGGGCTGGGGAGCGGGTCCGCTGCGTTCCGTTTTCCCATTCCCTGTCCGCCTGATTTCCACTTTTCACGCCCCCCAGACCCATGGCCAAATTTGAATACATCGCTGTCAACGCCCGAGGTGAGGAAACCGCGGGAGCCATTGAAGCCGGCAGCAAGGACGATGCCATCAACAAGCTCCGCGGCAGCGGATTGTTTCCCACGCAGGTGGCTCCGGAGGGACAGCTGACGCAGGCGGTCAAGAAGACGAAGAAGGCGTCGGCGGTGGCCAAGGGCAAGGCTCCCAAGAAGGCGACTGGCAAGGTGAAGAGCAAGGCGCTCATGATTTGGACGAGGCAGCTGGCCACGCTGATTGATTCCGGTCTTCCGCTGCTGCGCGGGCTCAACGTGCTGGCGAATCAGGAACCGAATCCGGTGCTGAAGCATACGGTGGTGTCGCTGGCGGATTCCGTGCAGACGGGTTCGACCTTTTCCGAGAGTCTTTCACAGCACCCGAAGGTCTTCAACAAGCTCTATGTGAACATGGTGAAGGCGGGCGAGCTTGGCGGGGTGCTGGAACTGGTGCTCAACCGTCTCGCTGAATACCAGGAGAAGGCCCAGAAGCTGAAGAACAAGATTGTTTCGGCGATGGTGTATCCAGTGATCGTGATTTTCATCGCGATGGGGATCGTGGTCTTCCTGCTCACCTACATTGTACCGAAGTTCACGGAAATCTTCGAGAACATGGTGCAGGGCGGGGCGAGTCAGATGCCGGCGCTGACGCGTGCGGTCATTGGAGCCAGTGACTTCATGAAGGCGAACTGGTACATCGTCTTTGGAGCGATTGCGCTTATGGTGATGGGCTTCAAGGCGTTCGGGACCACGAAGAACGGACGGCGCACGCTTGACCGTCTCGCGCTCAAGCTGCCGCTGTTTGGCCCGGTGCTGCTAAAGAGTTCGATCGCGCGGTTTTCGCGTACGCTGGGAACGCTGGTGACGTCCGGGGTGCCGATTCTGCAGGCGCTCAACATCACGCGGGACACGGCGGGCAATACGGTGGTGGCGGAAGCCATCATGAAGGTGCACGATGCGGTCAAGGAAGGGGAATCGATGGTGGCTCCGCTGGATTCGAGCAAGATCTTTCCGGCGATGGTGATTTCGATGGTGGAAGTGGGTGAGGAGACGGGGCAGTTGCCGGAGATGCTTCTGAAGATCGCTGACGTGTATGATGACGAGGTCGACAACTCGGTGAGTGCGCTGACTTCGCTACTTGAGCCGATCATGATTGTGGTGCTGGCTGTGATTGTTGCGGTCATCGTGCTGGCGCTCTTCCAGCCGCTCATTACGGTCATCACGAAGTTCCAGGGCTGAGTCGGCGGATTGCGCCGCGGAGTCCTATCCGATCCCATTCCGAAAACTGATGAAAACAACTGCTGCCACCAACCGACGTGCGGGCTTTACGCTCATTGAGGTCATGACCGTGATTGCGATCATGGCCTTGCTTGGGGCGATGGGGTTTGCGGGGTTTCAGTATGCGATCCGCAAGAGCAAGGAGAAGCAGACGCAGAACCGGATGGCGGCGATTTCGTCGATCATTCAGCAGTACCGGGATGAGAACGGGAACTATCCTGTGCCGCAGGATCCGATGAGTTCGGGGTCGCTGCGCGGCAAGCAGTGGCCGGCGGGCGGGGCGGTGGCCTTGTATCAGCTGTTGTCCGGGGATGGGGATGATGCGCTCCAGGGCGGCAAGGGAGTGCAGAGTGTGGGCATTCCGGGTGGGGCGGAGAACACGGGGAAGATTCTGCTGGATACCTGTGTGGCACCGACGAAGGAGCAGGTGCAGCAGAAGAAGAAGACGGAAATGGTGGATGCGCTCGAGGACGGCCGGTTTGTGGTAGTTGACGGCTTTGGCCGTCCGTTTCAGTACCTGGTGGGGATCCGCGACCGGAATGGGAGGCTTACGAATGCGGGGGAGATGCACAGCAGCAGTGATTTCGAGCTGTGGTCGTACGGGGCGCTGGAGAACCGCGATGATTCTCCTGAGGGGCAGCGCCAGTGGATCAAGAGCTGGCAGTGATGGCGGGTGCTGATTTCCGGTTGGCTGGTGTGTCAGAATGACTGAAGGTTCTGGGGTCATGAAGACGCCGCTGCCTCAGTCGAGGAACCGGAATCTGCCGAAGCCCGAGGCTCCGGCGGACGTGGTCATGCCTGGCCGCGGGGCTGAGATGCTGCCGCCGGGTGGGCCTGTGATGTCAGGTGTGGAGCGCCGTCAGCCATGGCAGCAGGACCGTCGGGAGCCTTCTCCGCTCGCGAGGCTGGCCCGCGCCCTGCTGGGGTTGGTGCTGGTGGCGGGGATGTTCGGAGGGTTTCTGTATCTGTATTTCCGAGGTGTCAGCACGGAGGGGAGGCAGGAGATGGGGGTGCAGGAATTGCTGGCGATGATTGGGGCGGAGGTATGGGAGAATGGGACCGCCGAGCTGATGCCGGTTGCTGGCATTGCGGAGGAGGAAGTGATGTTGCTCCCGATGGTGCTGATGGAGGCGAAGCGCAAAGCGGGGCCGAGGTTTCCGGAAGTGAGGATTGTGACGGGTGATCCGCCTCCTGGGACTGGAGCTGCGACTCATCAGATTGTTTATTTCATTGGTGGCGAGGCTTCCGTGGTGCTGAGGATGCGGCTGGATCCGGCCACTGGCCGCATGGAGTATCTTGGCCAGAAGAACCGGGTGCTGCCGGAGCGGGTGGGTCGTCCGGCGGAGGAGGTGCCTGTGGCTGAACCGGCAGAACTGGACGCCGGGCCCGCGGTGGATTCCGAAAAAGTATCGGAACAGCCTTGAAATCACCGTGAGAATTCCGGGCTGGCCATCGTTTAGGTGAGGGATTGCATCATTTTACCGACCATCATTTCCCATGAATCAGATCATCATTCCGAACCGTCGATCCTTTCTGAAATCTGCTGCGGCCGCTGGAGCGGTGGGTGGTCTTGCGGCCCCGGGCATAGTACTGGGCAATCCTGACAGCCGGCGGCTGAAGATTGGCCTGGTGGGCTGTGGTGGGCGGGGCAGTGGTGCGGCTGGGGATGCCATGACATCGGACAGCAATGCCGAGCTGTGGGCGGTGGGGGATGTGTTTCCGTCGAGCATCGAGGGGAGCCTCAATGCGCTGCGCAATCAGTTCAAGGACCGGGTCAATGTGGATGAGGCGCGGAAGTTCACGGGGATGGATGCCTATCAGAAGGTGCTGGAGAGCGGGGTGGATGTGGTGCTGCTGGCGACGCCTCCGGGGTTCCGGCCGCTGCATTTCGAGGCGGCGGTGAATGCGGGCAAGCATGTGTTCTGCGAGAAGCCGGTGGCCGTGGACATGGCTGGGGTGAAGAAGGTGATGGCGGCGGCGCAGAAGGCGAAGGAGAAGGGGTTGGCGGTGGTTTCCGGATTCTGCTGGCGGAAGGACACGTCGCGCCGTGAGTTCTTCAAGCGTGTGCACGGTGGCGATATCGGGGACATTGCGCATTATTATGCGACGTATTATACGGGGCCGGTGAAGCCGATGGCGCGGCGGGAGGACCGTAAACCCGAGTGGAGCGATGTGGAGTGGCAGGTGCGCAACTGGTATAACTTCTCGTGGCTTGGGGGTGACAGTCTTGTGGAGCAGGCCGTGCACAGTGTCGACAAGGTCGGCTGGGCCTTTCTGGACAAGGATCCGATTGCCTGTCATGGCAACGGGGGGAGGCAGGTTCCGTTTGAGGGAGCCGAGGGGTATAACATCTTCGATCACTTCTCGGTGATTTACGAGTATCCGGGTGGAGCGCTTGCCACCGTGGCCAACCGGCAGATTCCGAACTGCGAGAACGAGAATGCGGACTACATTCTCGGGACGAAGGGGAATGCGACCATCAAGGGCGGGTTGCGCATCACGGGAGACAAGGCTTGGCGGGACCGGGGTGAGGCTCCGGTGAACATGTATGTCTACGAGCACATGGAATTGTTCCAGTCGATCCGCGAGGGCAAGCCGTTGTACGAGGGCGACTGGATGTGTCACAGCACGGCCCTTGCGATCATGGGTCGGATGGCGGCCTATACGGGTCGGCGGATTACGTGGGACATGCTCATGAAGTCCGAGGAAGATCTGGCTCCGGACGATCTGAAGTGGGATTCGGCGTTCACGCCGAACCCGATGCCGCGGCCTGGGATTACGAAGTTCGTGTGAAGCGGGGCTGCTGCCGGTGATTCCGGGGCGGCTGTGGCTGGTCTCGCGGCCTGCCGAGGCTGACTGTGGGGTCCTGTGGGTCCTGCGGCGACTTTTCCTGACGAAAACCGTCCTTGCGGGGGTGGCTTGCCTGACTCAGTCTGGAGGCCTTAAAGCAACCCTGACTGATTTTCATGTTCTTCTGGATTTACGACATCCCGACTCCGACGCTGGCACTGCTGTTTGCGGTAGTGTTTGTGGGCTTTACGTGGGCTGGGATTATTTTCATCAGTCCGATCCTGAAGTTCTGGGTGAAGCGGCAGGAGGGGATCAATGACATTGTGGGGTATGCGCTGGGGGCTTTTGGGGTCTTCTATGGACTGCTGCTGGGGTTGCTGGCGGTTTCCAGTTATGAGAATTCGTCCGAGTTGGAGGGAATTGTGGCGAGCGAGGCGGCGGCTTTGGCGGGACTCTGGCGGGATGTGGACAACTATCCGGAGCCCTCGCGCACGAGTCTGCAGGACAAGCTGAGAACTTACTCCGACAACATCATTGCGGGCGAATGGCCGGCGCAGCGGAAGGGAAAAATGGACACCCAGGGGGTGAAGCTGGCGTCACAGTTTCAGAGGGAACTGTGTCAGTTCAAGCCGGCTGACATCAGCGAGCAGATTCTGCATGCGGAGACCATGCGGGCGTTCAACCACATGGTGGAATTCCGCAGCAAGCGCATTCAGAATACGAACAGCGGGATTCCCGGGGTGATGTGGTGGGTGGTCATGGTGGGGGCCATCATCAATACCCTGATCATCATGTTTTTCCGGGTGAGGTTCGATATCCACCTCGTGATTGGCGGGCTGCTGGCCTTTGTGGTGGGGTCGTTGATCTTTCTGGTGGCGGCGCTTGATTATCCATTCCGTGGCGAAGTGAGCATTGGGCCGGACCGGATCAAGGTGGTGTACGATGCGCTCATGAAGAAGTCGCCGGAGGCGGCGGCGATTCCTGCGGTGCCTGAGCCTGTTCCAGCGAAACCCTGAGGGAAACTGGGATGGTCTGGGGGGCTGCGGTGGAATTCCCCGGCAGTCCCAGCGGAACTTCAGCGCTTTGGCTGGAGGGCGGCTGCGGGAAGGGAATCGGTGACGGTGACACCGGCGGTCTTGAGGTCGGCGATGGCCTTTCTGATGGATTCGGGGGCGACGCCGCGGGAGAGTGATTCGACCATGGTGACATTGAATCCTGCGGCGGCGGCATCGAGGGCGGTGGCGCGGACGCAGTAGTCGGTGGCGACGCCGTAGACGATGACGTCGGTGACGCCTGCCTTGCGGAGGGTGGCTTCCATTTCTGTTTTGGCTCCGCCGTCGTCCTTGAAGCCCGAGTAGCTGTCGTAGCGCTGGTCCTTGCCCTTCTGGACGATGCCGGTGAAGAGGCTGGCATCGAGGAGAATTTCTGCGCCTTTGGATTGCTGGATGCAGTGGGCAGGCCAGAGGACCTGATCGCGTCCGCGGAGCTGGATGACGTCGAAGGGTTTGTGGTCCTTGTGATTGGAGAAGAACGAGATGTGGTCTGCTGGGTGCCAGTCCTGGGTGGCGTAGATGAGGTGTCCGGCGGCCTTGAGCTGGGCGGTGGCGTCGGCGACGGCCTTGAGGTAGGCGGCATCGGTTCCGGCGACTGCGAGGGATCCTTTGTGTGCTTCGGTGAAGTCGCCCTGAATATCGACGACGATGACTGCGGAGCGGGATTTGGGGGTATCCTTTGCCTTGCTGAGGCTGGGGTAGCAGGCGGCGGCGAGACCGATGAGGAATGGGCGGCGGGAGGAATTCATGGGCGTGGGGATCTGATCAGGACGAAATCCTCAGCCGGGGTCTGCTGCAATGGCGGAAATGTCAGGGTCGGATCAGCGCAGCGAGATGAATTCGCGTGTATTGAGGAGGGCGAGGGTGAGGCTCTGGAGTGGGGAAGTGATGGCGGAGGGCTGGGCTGTGGCGATGGCGCGGCGGAGTTGTTCCGTGGCGGCGTCGATCTTCGCGAGTTGCTGCTGTTCCTCAGCTGAGAGGAGGTTCTGGATGGCCTGCGGGGTGACGATGGAGCCTTCGAGGGAGGCAGAGGCCGCGATTTCCGTTTCGGTGAGGGCGCGGCTGTGGAGTCGGGCGCGGTGGATGCTGCCTTTGAGGAGGCGGTCGGCTGAGGGGGATCCGTGGCGGCAGCCGAACTGGATCATGGATTGTCCGGCGGCGAAGGTGATCGGTCCACTGGAGCGGTAGGGCTGGCCATAGGGCTGGCCATTGCGGAAGATGCGGATGGTGCCGTCGTCGGCCCATGTGATGGCGATGTGAACGGGGTTGGTTTCCGTTTCCGGGGGGCCGCCGACTGGCTGGGTGCGGGCGAAGACATTGCTGCCTGCGATCCACTGGGCGGGGTCGCGTTCAGCGAAGACGATGGCGTCGAAGGTATCGCCGCCGAGGTCCTGGATCGTGAACACACCGCCGCCGGACTGATTGGTGGTGGCGAGGCTGAGCCATGCTTCGAGGGTGCGGGCGCGCAGTGCGAACGGGAGTGGGTCCGTGGAGGCGAAGGCATCGGATCCATTGAGGTGGAGGGAGCCGTCGCGCAGGGTGGCTCCTCCGTGGAGTTTCAGGGGGATGGCGGGCTGGGTATCCGTGGTGAAGTCCCATTCCGCGAGAGGTTTGGGTGCGTTGCTGGATTCCGTGGTGGGCTTGGTCTTGCGGAGGCGTGCGATGACCGGGTTGATGAGGCGGGCGCGGGCGGCTTCCGTTTCTGCGAGTTGTGCGGTGAGGCGGGATTTGCCGGAATCGGCTGCGAGGATGGCGGTTTCCGAGGATGCCAGCCATGCGAGGGATTCGGCGGCTTCCTGCGGGGAGGGTTCGCGCTGGAAGGCATCGAGGAAGAGCTGGCGTATCTGGCTGGGGGAATCCTTGTGGGCTGCGGCGATGCGGTTGGCCCAGTCGGCGGCCCATGACTGGACCTGGGGAGAATTCATGAGGGTGAGGGCCTGGGCGGGGACGCTGGTGCTGTCGCGATTGCCGCGTGTGCTGCTGGGCACGGGGGCGTCGAAGGCGGTGAGGAAGGGGTCGAGGGCGTTGCGGATGACCTTGACGTAGACGCTGCGGACGGGGGAGGATCCGTCCTGTCCGGGGCCGCTGCCGGCGGTGAGTCTGCCGGTCATGGTGAGCATGCTGTCGCGGATGGCCTCGGCTTCGAGGCGGCGCAGGGGCCAGTGGGAAAGGAGCCGGTTCAGGGGATCGCGTTCGGTGGCTTCGGCAGAGGGAGTGCTGGAGGCCATGAATGCGTGACTGGTGACGATGGTGCGGAGGGTGGCTTTGAGGGAGCCGCCGTTCCGGTCGACTTCGCTGGCGAGCCAGTCGAGCAATTCCGGGTGGGAGGGGAGTTCGCCGAGTTTGCCGAAGTTGTCGGTGGTGGGAACGATGCCGCGGCCGAAGCAATGGTGCCAGAGTCGGTTGGCGATGACGCGGAGGGCGAGGGCTCTGCCTTTGGAGGCGATGCTGTCGGCGAGTTCGCGGCGTCCGCTGTCCTTTGGGTTCCATGGGGAAGGGTCGATGGCCGAGAGGAAGGCGCGGGGGACGGGCTGCGATGGTTTGCGGATGTCGCCGCGGGTGTAGAGGGTCCAGTCGGCGGCGTCGGCTTCGAGCACACCGGGGACGCGCACGGGTTCAGGGATGGAGTTTTCCGTTTCCCGGAGGGCGGCGATTTTCTGGGTGGTGGCAGCGAGGGCGTCTGCGGGCAGGGGCAGCAGTCCGGAGCGGCAGGCGAAATTCAGGAAGGTGGCGGCTTCCGGGGAGGCGGGCTGACGGTTGAGTTGTGCGAAGAGGATGCGCAGGGCGTCGCGGTAGCGGTCGAGCAGTTCGCCGCGCGAGCGCGGGGCTGGGCCCTTGAGCAGGAGGGGCAGTATGGCTGGCGCTTCCTGGGGCGTGGTGGCTGCATCCTGCGGGTACAGGATTTCCGAGATGCCGAACCATGCGCGTTCGCCGCCGCCGGTTTCGGCGGGGTGGTCCGGGTTGGTGACGGCTTCGACGTAGACGGTTTCGCCTTTCCAGTACTCCATGTCGAAGGCGATCCAGCGTGGTTCGTCGTGATCGAGGCCGGTTTTCGGGTAGATGAGACCGGCGCGGGGGTAGTGGTGGACGACGAAGCGGAGGGAAGCGTTGCGGCCGCAGGCCCGGACCCAGAGCCGACCGCCTTCACTTATGAAGCGGGCCGACTGGAAGATGCCGCGGTGGCGGCGCGAGAGGGAATCCGAGAAGCGGCCGGCGGGGCGGAACTCGATGGGGGGATTCTGTGGTGGGTCGCTGGTGGTGAAGAGGGTTTCGCGGGAGTGGGTGGTCAGGCCCGGGCCGTGGGTGAAGACTTTCTCCTGCGTGTGGCCGCCGGGAGTCCAGCGGAAGCGAGCGGGGGCGGATTGGTGGGCCTGCTGGCGATCGATGGCTTCGCGGTGGCGTTTCTGGAGGTCGGACCATGCGGTGGCCATGGCGTCCGGCGGGAGGTCGCGGAGCTGGAGCCATGGTCCGAGCGGGCCGAGGCCGTCAGCGGCGGCGGCTTTGCGCTGGTTGTCGTCGGTTGGTTCCCAGTTGGCGAGTGCGGCGGCGGGGTCGGCGAGTGCGGACCAGCCTTCCAGAACCGAAGAAAGGACGGCAGCCTTCTGCTGGTGGAGTTTGGCGGCGAGGGATGGCTGTGCCGGGTCGGTGGAGGCGTCGATGATGCCGGGGCGGGAATTGGCGAAGACGCCGAACATGGCGTAGTAATCCTCCTGGCTGATGGCGTCGAATTTGTGGTGGTGGCAGCGGGCGCAGCTCACGGTGAGGCCGAGGAAGGCCTTTGAGACGACATCGACCTGGTTGTCTGTGAAGGTGACGAATTCGTCGAGGGCGTCGGTGGGTGTGAAGCCGTGGAATACCATGCGGAGGTGGGCCGGTCCGATGGCGGCTTCGTTGATGGCCGGGTTGCGGCCTGGGCGCGGTGGAATGAGGTCGCCGGCGAGGTGTTCGCGGACGAGCTGGAAGTAGGGAATGTCGTCGTTGAGGGCGCGGATGAGGTAGTCGCGGTACTGCCATGCGTAGGGCACGGCGGGGTCGCCTTCGCTGCCGTGGCTATCGGCGTAGCGGGTCCAGTCCATCCAGTGGCGGGCCCAGCGTTCGCCGAAGGCGGGCGACTGGAGGAGTCGGTCGACGAGAGCGGCCCATGTGGCGGGGCGGCTGGGTTCGTCTTTCCATGCGGTGAGGAAGGATTCTGTTTCTGCGGGCGACGGAGGGAGGCCGGTGAGCACGAACGAGGCGCGGCGGATGAGGGAGCCGGGGTCGGCGGTGGGGGCCGGGGTGAGGCCTGCGTCCTGCAGGGGTTTCCGCAGGAAGCGGTCGATGGGGTGGGGGGATCCGCTGGATTCCGGTGGGGATGGATGCTGCAGGGGTTGCCAGCACCACCATTGGCGGCGGAGGGCAAAGGCAGCTGACCAGTCGCTGCTGGAGTTGTTGGACGGCTGGGATCGTGGGTCCGGGGCACCGTCGCGGATCCATGAGCGGAGGTTTTCGATGGCGAGGGCGGGAAGCGGGTCCGCATTCTTCGGCATGCGGAGTTCGGGGTGCTGGCCTGAGATTGCCTTGATGAGAAGGCTCTCGTCCGGTTTGCCCGGGATGATGGCCGGGCCGCTGTCCCCGCCCTTGAGGAGACCGTCGCGCCAGTCGATGCGGAGCCCGCCCTTCTGTTTTTCCGGGCCGTGGCAATCGTAGCAGGACGAGGCGAGGACTGGCCGGATGCGGTATTCGAAGAAGGCCGACTGATCCGGGGAAAGATCCGCCGCGGCGGCGAGGGTCGGCAGCGCGGCAAGGAGGAGGGCGGGGCGGAACATGGGAAAGAAGGTAGACGGGAACCGGGGCCTGAGACCTGGTGGCGGCTAGGCAGTACGTGGCGCGGGCCTTTTTCCTGTCCGGGGAAGATTCGGGATGCGGACATTGACACACATCGGGGAAATCCCTAATCTGCCGAATCTCTCCTGTCATGAGCCCTGAATCGCCTGTGCCTCCTTCTGGAAGCGTCCGCACCTTGCGGATCGTCTGGGGATTTCTTGGCCTTGTGGCGATGGCGCAGGCGGGAGCGTGGGGCGTTTCGCTGCGGGGAAACCGTGTGGCTCCGGCGTTGGCTGAGGTGGCTCTTCCTGCGACGGGAGAAGCTTCCGGCGGGAAGGAAGCCAGTAAAGCGGCGGAATTGTCCGGCGAGGTGGTGGTGGTGGCTCCGGCGGTGGCTCCGGCGGTGGCTCCGACGGCGCAGCCGGTAACCGAGGCGGAGGGAATCCGGGAAGTTGATCCCTTTGAGATGCGGAAGGAGCAGTCGCGCGCCGCAGCGGACGTGGATGAGTCGGCGGGATCATCGGCTGATGAGCAGGTTCTGCTGCTGGAGGCGCGGGAGAAAGCCTTGCTCGAGGCGCTGGCTGCGGGTCGCGAAGTGCCGCTGGAGGATGCTGTGGTTCCTGAGAAGGCGGCGGCTCCGCTGGACACTCCGATCACCGACGAGAGCGTCCTTGCTCATCTCGATGAGGGGATCAATCTGCGGTCGACTGGTGACATGCAGGGAGCGCTGCAGCATCTGCGGGCGGCGTCTGCGGTGCTGCCTGACCATCCCCGCATTCTCTATCATCTGGCACTGACGCTCGACACGATGGGATTGCTGCGGAAATCGCAGCCTGTGTGGGAGCAACTGCGCGGTCTGGGCGAGGAAGCGGGGGATCTCTACACGATTGCGCGGGACAGGCTGCGTGACGGCGTGCCTGCTCCCCAGGAGCCCGAGGAGGACAAGGAGGAGAAGTTTGTGATCCGGAGTCTTGACGAGGAGCGGATTGACGAGCCCGGGGGAGGAGAGCGGCTGCGGTTCTCCGCGGTGCTGGAGAAGAAGACCGGCGATCCGGTGAACATGGACCGGATGACCCTTGCGATTCATTTCTTTGACACCGTGAACGGTCGCCGCATTGCGCGGTCGCTGGCGGAGGAAGCGGTGCTCAGTTGTCTCAGTGAGCCGGTTGACTGGAAGGACGGGACCGAGACGTTCGGGTTTGAGTACCGTCTGGCTCCGATGACGCCGGATGAGATCCAGCGGATTGGCCGGTGCCGATACTATGGATGCACGCTGGAGGTGATTTACGAAGACCGGCTGCAGGATGCGACGGCGACGACGCCGGAGTTGCTGCAGATTGCGCGGGAACTGCCGCTGCCGGAGGTGGTGCCGTCCGATCCCGTGCTGGAGAGCGGGCCCTTGCCGCGCGGGGCGGTTCTGCCGCAGCCGGAGGTGCTGCCGGAGAACCTGCTGTTTCCGCCACCAGCACGGGGACCGCTGGTTCCGCGCTGAATCATGATTGTGGTGATTGCCATGGACGAACCGGCGGCCTGCGGGCGGCTGGCTGCGGCGCTGGGGGAGGGCGGTCGGCACCGGGTGCTTCCCGCCGGGAATCCGGAGGCTCTCGAGCGGTTGGCGGAGGAACTGGACGATCTGGACGTGCTGGTGTTTTCCGCGGGGTTTGGCGGGCTGGGTGGGCGGGAGATGCGCGATCGGCTGCGGCGGGAGTTTCCCGGGATGCAGGCGGTCGAGGCCGGCGGGGCGGCTGTGGAGGAAGTGAAGGCGTGGCTGGAGCAGGCCGAGGCGGCGAGAATGGGGAGCGGGCTGGAGGAACTGGGTGATTATCTGGTGATGGAGAAGCGGCGGACGCTGCCGTGGACGGATACCTTCCGGGCCGTGCAGCGGAGTGTGAACCGCGAGGTCGTGCTGGAGCGGCTGAAACCCGAGTTTGCGGGGGATGCGGAGTCCGTGGCGGCATTCCGGGCGATGGTGCGGGCGAGGGCGGCGGTGACGAATCCACTCATTGCGGCAGTCTACGAAGTGCAGGATTCCGGGGGCACCGTGTTCTATACCCGGGAACTCATGCGTGGCCGCACACCTGGGGAAATGGCGGCGGCCGGGGAAGTTCGGCCGGCCTCGGAAGTGGCGTCGGTTTTCACGGCGGTGGCGGAGGCGCTGGGCTGGCTGAAGTCGCATGGCATAGCGCGCGAAGTATTCCAGCCGGGGCATGTGTATCTGAGCGGGGACGGCACGGTGCGGGTGGCGAATCTGGCGGTCGCGGCTTTGCCGCAGGCTCCCGATGAGGCCGGGGAGATCCGTGCCCTTGCGTCGGCCATGCTGCCGCTGACTGATGAGACGGCTGGGGGGACGTCGGCATTACTGGCGCTGCTGCGGAGGGTGAAGATGGCCGGGGTACCCGAGGGGGCTTCGTGGGTCCAACTGGCGGCGCAGTTGCGGCGGATGCGGATGGAACCGGCGGAGGGAAGGCAGGCGGAGGCGGTGCCTCGGACCCGTCCGGTCTGGCTGGTGCCGACTGCCTTGCTGGGGATGGCGGGGCTGGTTGCTGCGGTTGTGCATTTTCAGTCGCGCCGGGTTGATTCTGTTCCTGAAGTGCGGCCGCCGGCCGGGATGGTGCGGATTCCGGCTGGCAAGTATCTGCGGGGCGAAGGGGTGGAGGCGGTGCTGCCGGAGTACTGGATTGACCGGCATGAGGTGCCGCTGAGTGTCTATGCGGCTTTTCTGGAGGCGCTGGCGGGGGGCGATCCCGGGCGGTTTGATCATCCCGAGCAGCCGGCTGGGAAGGCAGGGCATGAGCCCGCTGGATGGCCGGATATTCTTGCGGCGGCGCAGGGTGGGCGGAGTTGGCGGGGCGGGCGCCTCACGATGAATTCTCCGGTGTTCGGGGTCGATTGGTGGGATGCTTGGGCGTGTGCCCGGTGGATGGGGCGGCGGCTGCCTGCGGCGGCCGAGTGGGAGAGGGCGGCGCGCGGTAAGGATGGCCGCCGTTATCCATGGGGGAACGATGCCAATCCCGGCCGGTTGGTGGCGGGAGCGGCTGCCGAGGCCGGTGGTGCCGGGGATGCTCAGGAAGGATCGTACTGGAGGGAAGTCGACCGTTTGGATGGGGACGTCAGTCCGGATGGGGTGGCGGGGTTGGCGGGCAATGTGGCCGAGTGGGTAGAGGACTGGGAGCCGCATCCGGAGTTACCTGACGAGCGCGTTCCGGTGTTTCTGGGCGGGGATTTCCGGCAGACCCGGACGGTGCCGGTGCACACGCGGTGGCTGGCGGAGTCGGCGGAATATTCCCAGCCATTTCTCGGTTTCCGAACCGCTTCCTCTGAGCCACCGGACAGCAATCCCTGAATACAAATGACCACTTACGGAATCCTTCAAGCCCGGCGACTGCTGCTGGCCTGCGTACTGCTGCTGCTGGCCGGGCGGGCGGCGGCCCAGTTCAACGTGGCGATCAGTGCGGAGCGCACGAATTACATTTCGTATGAGCCCCTTTACGTCAGTGTGACGATCACGAACACGGCGGGCCGGGATGTGGTGCTGGGGGCTGCGGGTGGAGCGTCATGGATCAACTTCGTGGTGATGAGCGAGCGGGGGGAACCGGTCACGGCGATGGCATCTCCGGCGGCCGAGCCGATGATGTTCCGGGCTGGGCAGTCTCTGCAGCGGCGCTTCAATCTGCCGCGGTATTTTCATCTGACAGGGTCGGGAGGGTATGTGGTGAAGGCGAGTGTCTATCATTCCGACCTGCAGCGCTGGGTCAATTCGCGCCCGCTGCGCTTCACGATTCAGCAGGCGCAGAAGCCGCGCTGGGAGAAGTCGATTGCTTTGCCGAGTGACCACCGCATGGCGGGCAAGTACCGTCGGTATCAGCTGTTCAATTTCCATGACACCACGAAGTCGTATCTGTATGCGCGCATTGTGGATGAATCGACTGGGGCGTTCCTGCTGACGATGCCGCTCAACACGCTGATTCCCGACCGCGAGGTGCAGATTCAGATCGATGGCGACCGGGATCTGCATGTGCTTTCGCTGGGCAGTCCGGGGATCTGGGTGTATCAGGAGGTGAATGCGGATGGGAAGATTCTGAAGCAGGATTTCTACCAGGTGAAGCGTGGGTCGCCGAAGCTGGAATTGTCCGATTCCGGGAAGGTGTCGGTGGTGGGGGCGAAGCCGTATGAGGCGGAATCTCCCAAGCGCGACAAGTTCCGCGGGACGGGTGACCGTCCTGAGGGAGTGCCTCTTGATTGAAGCGGATGAAAAGCGGCATGTCTGCGGGATCTTTGTGCGTGGGTCGGTGGCTGGTGCTCCTTCTGCTGTGGGTGGGAGGCGGCGTGGTCCATGCGGGCCGGTTCAGCCGGGTGGTGATCGACCCTGGCCATGGGGGCTATGATAATGGGGCGAAGATTGGCCACATTTACGAGAAGCATCTGGCGCTCGATGTATCGTACCGGCTGAAGGAGTATCTGGCGAAGAAGGGCGTGAAGTCTGAACTGACGCGGTCGCGCGACATTTTTCTGCCGCTGGAGCAGCGGTCGGCGGTGGCCAACCGGATCCGCGGGAGCATTTTTGTGAGTGTTCACTTCAACTGGGCGAGCTATGGCGGGCCGAATGGGACGGAGACCTTTTATTTCAGCGGGGAGGGGTCGAAGCTGGCGAGTGCGATTCAGACGAGCATTGCGGCGGCGCTGAAGACGACGAACCGGGGAGTGAAGTTTGCGAGGTTCAAGGTGATCCGGACGGCGACGGTACCTGCGGCGCTCATTGAGGGCGGCTTTATTTCGACGGCGACCGAGCGGTCCCGCATTCTTGATCCGCGGTACCGTCAGCGGCTCGCGGAGGCGATTGGGAATGGCATTCTGAGGTTCCGCAGTCTGTGAGGCTTGCCGGGCGGTGGCTGGTTTGTCTGTTGAAGCGGAGGAGGCATGAGGGAAGGGGAGGGCATGCAGTATGTATCGACGCGGGGCGGAGTGCGCCCGCACAGTTTTCTGGAGGCCGTGGAGGCTGGGCTGGCTCCGGATGGCGGGTTGTTTGTGCCGGTGGAGCTGCCTGACATCCGGTCGCGGCTGAGTGAATGGGAGGGATTGCCGTATGCGGAACTGGCGGGGGAATTTCTCGCGTTGTTCGGGCCGGAACTGGCGCGGGAGGAATGGCGGGGTTTGACGGCGGAGGCATACGGCGGGTTTGCGGATCCGGATGTGGCTCCCCTTGTGCGGCTGGACGGGCAGACCTTCGTGCTGGAGCTGTTTCATGGGCCGACGCTCGCGTTTAAGGATTTTGCGCTGCAGTTGCTGGGTTTGCTCTACAAGCGGCTGGTGGCCGCCAGCGGCAAGCGGTTGACGGTGCTGGGGGCGACATCCGGGGACACGGGTTCGGCGGCGATTCATGGCTGTCTGGGCCGCGAGGGCATCTCAATTTTCATACTTTATCCGGACGGCCGGGTGGCTCCGCTGCAGGAACGTCAGATGGCGTGCACCGGGGCGGCGAATGTCTTTGCGATGCCTGTGCCGGGGACTTTTGATGATGCGCAGCGGGTGGTGAAGGAAGTATTCCGGGACCATGCCTTTGCGGAGGAGGTGAATCTTGTGGCGGTCAATTCGATCAACATCGCGAGGGTGCTGGCGCAGTGTGTGTACTACCTGCATGCGTGGCGGCGGCTGCCTGCGGACGTGCGGGCCGGCGCGGAATTCGTGGTGCCGACGGGGAATTTCGGGAATGTGCTGGCGGGATGGCTGCTGCAGAAGATGGGGCTGCCGGTGGGGGGGTTCCGGGTGGCGACCAATCAGAACGACATTCTGTGGCGGTTCTTCACGACCGGGGTGTATGAACAGCGAGGCGTTGAGCCGAGCTGTGCCCCGAGCATGGACATCCAGGCAGCCTCGAATTTCGAGCGATACCTGTATTACCATTACGGGGGAGATCCGGGGCGGACGGTGGCAGTCATGGAGACGGTGGCGCGTTCCGGGTGTCATGAAGCCGGCGGGGTGCCTGTCGGCACGATCCGGGCCTCGCGCATGAGCGATGCGGAGATTGTTCCGGCGATCCGGATGGTGCAGGAACGATGGGGGTATGTTGTCGATCCGCACACGGCCTGTGGATTCGGGGAACTGGCAGACGGGAGGGTCAGTGTGGTGCTGGCGACGGCCAGTCCGGCCAAATTCCCCGAAACCGTGGCTGCCGCCACGGGCGTGGAGCCGCGCCATCCTTTCCTTGAAGCATTGAAGGACAAGCCCTTGCAGCGATGGCCGGTCGAGCCCGACGCTGGAGCCGTGAAGGCCTTTCTGCGGGCGCACCGGGGCAAGGCATGAATTCCCTCTGGGCGAATTGCGGAAAGTCTCACCCTTGACACCGCGATTCCGTCAGGGCATCGGATGATGAACACACCCGAAAACACTCCATGAGAAAAGACTATCTTGCGGCCTGCATGGCCATTGGAACCGTGGCGACCGCCGAGGCGGCGTCGATTGCTGTTAATTTTTCCGAGAATGACGGAAATCAGGGCTGGGGCGATCCGGCGGCACTGATTGGACCGACGGCAATTCCGGCGGGAAATTTCAACACAACGAACAATCCTCCGGGATCGGTGATTCTGCCGACGCGGACGGGTACGCTGGCTTCCGGATCGCTGAGTGGGCTGGTTGACAGCAATGGGGTGGCGACGACGGCGGCAATCACATGGAATTCGAGTAACACGTGGTGGAACGGGGATGGCACGGGTGATGACCAGGCCCGTCTGGCGGTGGGGTATCTTGATGACGGTGGCTCGGGCGTCTCGCTGACGCTGACGAACATCCCGTATGCCGAGTACCGGGTGTATGGCCTGCTGGCCAGTGACCAATCGGCCACTCTCTACACCGCGCAGGACTTTACGGTCAATGGCGTGGCAGTACTGGGCGGTCAGGCACAGGCGCATGCGACCATGGGGAGCAGCCTTGCGGCCACGGGTTCGCAGTGGAGCCTGCTGACGGCGACGCAGGCTGGCAACTACTGGCTGAGCGGAACGACGACGGGTGCGACCCTGACGATTGCAGGCGCGCCCCGCGCCGGCGATGCGCGTGGCAGCATCACGGGCATCATCATTGAGCAGGTTCCGGAGCCGGGTTCGGCGGTGCTGGGCGCAGCGGCGCTGATTGGTGTGGGTGCTCGTCGCCGGCGGAACTGAGGTTCTGGCCGTGGCAAGGCCCTGAAATGATCAGCCGACCGTTCCGCATGCCGGAGCGGTCGGCTTTTTTCTGGAAACCACATGATTGCAAAAGTGCTGGTGCTGGGGGGCGGGTCGGCCGGGATGATGGCGGCGATCACGCTGAAGCGTGTGCTGCCGCATCTTGAGGTACGGGTCGTGCGGAGTCCGGAGATTGGGATCATTGGGGTGGGTGAGGGCACCACGCCGTATTTTCCGGTTCATCTGCATCGGTTCCTGCGGCTGCCGCCACAGGACTTCTATGCGCGGGCGCAGCCGACGTGGAAGCTGGGGATCCGGTTTCTGTGGGGTGAGCGCCCGGAGTTTCCGTATACCTTTGACCAGCAGTTTTCGGTGCGGTTCACGGATCTGCCGCGGAACAATGGATTCTACTGCGGGGAGGAACTGAGCGACATGAGTTTGTCGGCGGCGCTCATGGCGCGGCGGAAGGCGTTTGTGCGGGATGAGCGCGGGCAGCCGGTCATCCCGGTGAGCGGGGTGGCGTATCACATCGAGAACATCAAGCTGGTGGGGTATCTTGAGTGGCAGGCGGCGGCCCTGGGGGTGATCATCGAGGATGATCTGGTGGAAACGGTGCAGCGGGAGGGAGACGTTGTGCGGTCGGTCCAACTGCAGAAGGGGGGCGAGCGGTCGGCGGATTTCTTCATTGATGCCTCGGGGTTTCATGCCCGCATCATCGGGCGGGAGTTTGGGGAACCATTCATTGGTTTTGGCGATTCTCTCTTCTGTGACCGCGCGGTGATTGGGCCGCGGGAGCGTGGGGAGGGGGAGCCGATTGATCCGTATACGACAGCGGAGACGATGGATCATGGCTGGTGCTGGCGGATTGATCATGAGCATCATGTGAACCGGGGGTATGTGTATGCGTCGGCGTTTGTTTCGGATGAGGAGGCCGAGGCGGAATTCCGCCGGAAGAATCCGGGGGTTGGGGCGACGCGGGTGGTGCCGTTCCGTTCCGGGAGGTATCGGCGTTCGTGGATTGGGAATGTGGTGGCGGTGGGGAATGCGGCTGGATTTGTGGAACCGCTGGAGGCGACGGCTCTCATGATTCTGTGTGCGCAGTGCCGCACGGTGGCCGAGTCGCTGGTGGATTCGCTGGGTGAGCCGGGGCCGCGGCTACGGGATGTCTACAACCGCTTCATGGGAGCGCGCTGGGATGAGATCCGGGATTTTCTGGCGCTGCATTACCGTTTCAATACACGCCTGAACACGCCATTCTGGGAGCATTGCCGGAGGGAGACGGCGCTGCATGGGGCGCAGGAGGTGGTGGATTTTCATGAGGAGAACGGCCCCAGTCTGCTGGCAAAGGCGCTCTGCCTGTCCGACAGTGATCAGTTCGGAATCGAGGGTTATCTGGCGATGCTGGTGGGGATGAGGGTTCCGCACCGCAAGCGTCATGAGCCTGAGCCATGGGAACGCGAGCGGCTGGCGGCGCACCGGGCGGTTTTTGCGCACCGGGCGGAGCGGGCCATTTCCGTGGCCGAGGCGCTCCGGACGATCCGTGATCCGCGCTGGGTGTGGACGCCGTGAGGGGCGTGCCGCATCAGTCAGGCATCGTTCCCCGGCGTCTGGCGAGGGTCCGGGTGGGGCCTTCGCCGAAGAGTGTGCGGTAATCGGCAGCGAAGCGGCCGAGGTGCCAGAAGCCCCATTCGAGGGCGATGCGTTTGATGGTGCCGGGTTTTGGTTCCGAGGCGATGAGGCAGCGGCGGACGCCATGGAGCCGCTGGTGCAGCAGGTAGCTCTTGGGGCTGATGTCGAGGAGGTCGCGGCAGAGGGTTTCGAGGCCGCGGCGGCTGAGTCCGACCGCGGCACAGAGGTCGTTGGTGCAGAGTGGTTGTCCGAGGTTGGCGTGGATGAAGTCGCGGGTGGCGCGCAGTTTCTGGAAGCGTCGGCTCAAGCGGCTGTCACTTGCGGGACGATGTGCGGAGCATCCGCTGCGGAAGGCCACGGCGAAGGCGTCGATGACTTCTGTTTCTGCGAGTGCGAGGATTCGTGCGGTGTCGGGGTCCTGTCCCTGCCGTTCTGCGAGGGGGCGCAGTCCGGCGACCAGATTGTTGATCTGGCGGAGCGCGGCAGGGTCAGGCATGAGGGCGGCGCTCCGCGAAAGGATGGAGTCGGTGGCCTCTGGAAAATGGGTCGCGAGGGCAGTGAGGAAGGTG
The DNA here is from genome assembly GCA_039795165.1 of Verrucomicrobiota bacterium. Taxonomy (GTDB): domain Bacteria; phylum Verrucomicrobiota; class Verrucomicrobiia; order Verrucomicrobiales; family V1-33; genus V1-33. The sequence continues at coordinate 41,231 of JBDKER010000025.1, forward strand.
GCGGTGGGAATGGTGAGGGTGATGGTGCCGAAACCGGCTGGGGTGATGACTTCGATGTCGCCGCCCGGCTGGTACCAGCCGAGGATGCCCGGTCCGTGCGTCATGCTGAAGTGGAAGGATTTTGCCGGCTGCGGGCAATCGTTGGAATAGATGAGGGTGAAGCAGTCGCGTGCGGTGGTGCCGGTCACGGCAAAGCCTGGCCCGAGGCTGGCGGTGTCGAGGGTGCTGCCGGCGAAGGCGATTCTTGAGATTTCGCTGACTGCCGGGCGGCTGGTTAGCTGGCAGGGATCGAGGTCGGCTCCGCGGATCGCTCCCATGAGCTGTTCGGGGTCGGAGAAGCGGGCGAGAAAGGCGGGAGGGGCGGTGACCACAGTGGGGGACGCTGCCGGAAAGTCCGCCGCTCAACAAGTCTGATCTGTATGGAATTGCGCAAAACGGATATGGATTGTGCGGGAAGCGTATCGACAGGGCGAGGCCGGGGCGCGATGCTATCAATAGAGATAAGAGTCTGCTGCCATGAAAAAGTCCGTCCATTTGCCGCTGCCGCTCCTGAGCGGGTTTGTTGTTAGTCTGCTGGGGTCCTTGTCGGGGGTCGCCGGCTCGGCAGCCGGAGGAATGGACCGGACGGTGCTTCCGATTGTGGGGCCGGAACCTGCGGTCATCGAGACGGTGGATGCGCGGGATGCGAGGGCTCCGGAGCGTTTCGAGGTGAGGGCACCGGAGGGTGCTCCCAATGTGGTGGTGGTGCTGATTGACGATATTGGATTCGGTCACAGTTCTGCGTTTGGCGGTCCGATCCGGATGCCGACGCTCGAGCGCATGGCGAAGCAGGGATTGAAGTACAATCGGTTTCACACGACGGCGCTCTGCAGCCCGACGCGGGTGGCGCTGCTGACCGGGCACAATCACCATGCCAACAATGCGGGAGCGATCATGGAAGTGGCGACTGGTTTTCCGGGAAACACGGGGATCCGTCCGCGCAGCATCACGCCGCTTGCGGAAATTCTGCGGCAGAATGGATTCAGCACGGCAGCCTTCGGCAAGTATCATGAGACGCCGCCGTGGGAAGTCTCGGTTTCCGGTCCATACGACCGTTGGCCGACGGGGTCGGGCTTCGACAAATTCTATGGATTCATCGGAGGAGAGACCAATCAATGGGCTCCGGCCATTTATGATGGGGTGACCCGGGTCGAGCACCGGAAGTCGCCTGACTATCATTTCACGGTGGACATGACGGATCAGGCGATGCGCTGGGTCAGTGCGCAGCAGTCGCTGACGCCGGAAAAGCCCTTCTATCTGTATTTTGCGACGGGGGCGACGCATGCGCCGCATCATGCGCCGAAGGAATGGATCGCGAAGTACAAAGGGGAATTTGCGGGTGGCTGGGACAAGCTGCGGGAGCAGACCTTTGCCCGGCAGAAGCAGTTGGGAGTGATTCCTGCGGGCACGCAGCTGACGCCGCGTCCGGCGGAGATTCCGTCATGGGAAAGCACGTCAGCGGAGCAGAGGCGGCTTTTCGAGAGGCAGATGGAGACCTTTGCGGGGTTTGCCGAGCATACGGATCATGAGGTGGGACGGCTGATGGCGCAGCTGGAGGCGATTGGAGAACTCGAGAATACGCTCTTCTTCTATATTGTGGGGGACAACGGGGCCAGTGCCGAAGGCGGGCCTGAGGGGACTTACAACGAGATGATGGCGCTCAATGGGATTGTTGGGAAGGCTGATCAGATGATGTCGCATCTGGAGACCTGGGGTGGGCCGATGACGTATCCTCACTTTGCGATTGGCTGGGCATGGGCTGGCAACACGCCGTTTCAGTGGACGAAGCAGGTGGCGAGTCATTTCGGGGGGACGCGCAATGGGATGGTGCTGCACTGGCCGAAGGGGATGAAGGCAGCGGGCGGTGCGGTGCGCAGTCAGTTCCATCATGTGGTCGATGTGGCTCCGACGGTGCTGGAGGCGGCGGGTTTGCCCCAGCCGAAGATGGTCAATGGCGTGGCGCAGCGGCCCATGGATGGGGTTTCCATGCTTTATTCGGTGAATGCGGCGGACGCTCCGGAGAGGCACACGACGCAGTATTTCGAGATTTTCGGGAACCGCGGGATTTACCACGAGGGCTGGGTGGCGTGCACGCGGCATTCCATTCCGTGGCTTATGGCAGAGAATCCGCCCCTCAAGGACGATGTGTGGGAACTCTATCATGTGGAGGAGGATTTCAGTCAGGCCCGCAATCTTGCGGCTGAGAAGCCGGAGAAGCTCCGGGAACTGCAGGCTGTGTTCGACCGGGAAGCGGTGCGGAACCGGGTGTATCCGATTGATGACCGGCGCTCCGAGCGATTCAATGCTGCCATCGCGGGTCGTCCCGATCTGATGGGTGGGCGGAAGTCGCTGACGGTTTATCCAGGGATGACTGGGATGATGGAAAATGCGTTCATCAATGTGAAGGGTGTGCATCACACGGTGACTGCCGAGATTGAGGTTCCGGATGACAAGGCCAGCGGAGTGATCATTGCCCAGGCGGGTTACTTTGGAGGATGGGCGGTTTATCTGAAGGACGGGCGGCCGCATCATGAATACAATTACTTTGCCCTTGAGCGGACGAATATAGGGTCGCCGAAGCCGCTGACGGCGGGGCGGCATACGGTGCGTTATGAATTCATTCCGGAATCGGCGCGGCCGGGAGCGGGAGGCCGCTCCATTCTGTCGGTCGATGGCCAGCAGGTGGCCGAGGCTCACATTCCCAAGACGCAGCCGTTTGGATTCTCCGGGGACGAGGGTGCCGATGTTGGTTCGGATGGCGAGACCAATGTGTCGCCGGACTACCCGCAGCACGGCAATGAGTTCACTGGAACCATCCGGAAAGTGACAGTCGAGTTGAAGTGATCCGGCTGATGTGCGGGTTTCAGGAGGGTCCGGTGGATGCTGCTAATGGGCTGCTTACCGTGATGGAGGCAGCGAGTTGGCCGTCGGGGGTGAGGACGAGGGTCAATCCGTGACCGAGGCGGGAGGTGACGGATGCGACGATGGCGAGACCGAGGCCGGAGTGCTGGGATGCGGAACGGGCTTTGTCTCTGCGCCAGAATGGCTGGGTCATGTGGGAGAGGTCCTCGTGTTGCAGGGATGGGGCGGGATTGAGGATTGTGAAGGTGGAGGGTGTCAGACTGACGGTGATGAGGGAGCCTTGCGGGCTGTAGCTGATGGCATTGCCGAGGAGGTTGGAGGCGGCTGCTTTCCAGAGGGTGGCATCGGTTTCCCATGTGATGGTGGAGGAGAGGTCCGGGGAGGAGAGCCGGAGTCCTGCGGCAGTGGCGGCGGGCGCGCTGCGTTCGATGAGGCGGAGGAGGATGGGGGACAGGTTGACGGGTTCGCAGCTGATGGGGCTGGGGTTGGCTTCGAGGCGGTTGAGGAGGGTAAGGGAAGCGACCACGGCTTCCATTTCCGAGGTGATTTCGAGGACCTGGGAGAAGGCGGCAGGGGTGGCTTCGTCCGTCCACTTGGTGGCGAGTTCGGCGAGGGCGCGGAGTTCGGCGACGGGGGTGCGCAGTTCGTGGGCGATATCGCGGGCGAAGCGCCGTTCGCGCAGGATGGAGGCGTGGACGCGGGCGAGGAGTTGGTTCAGTTTTGAAGCGATGGGGGAGAGTTCCGCGGGCAGGGAGGCAGTCTCCATGGTGACGGGCGGTTTTCCGGGATCGATGGCGTCGGTGCGCCGGGCAAATTCTTCCAGTGGCTGCAGGCTGGATCTGAGGGTGTGCTGGAGGAGGGGGATGAGGATGGCGAGGGAGGCGAGGGCGGTGGCGGCTCCCAGCCATGCGGCCTTCCGGAGGGCGGCGTCGAGGCTGCTGCGGTCGCGGGCGATGGAGAGCTGGAGGCCCTGGTAGGCCATGTCCGTGTCGTCGGCGGCATCGAAGACGGTATGAAGCACGCGGTAGTTCCGGTCTGCGCGCTGGAGGTCGGCAACGGTGGGAGAAGTGGGGTTCGGCGTCGGGCGCGGGAAGCCGGTGGTGGTCCAGTGGGGGGAAGCGATGAGCAGTTCGCCCGAGGCGGAGTAGACGGCGTAGTGGGTGGGGTGGTCCGGGCTTTCCCATGCGGCGAGCCGGTGGAGGTTGAATTCGAGTTCGAGGTGGCCGTCGTCTTCCTCGATGGCGGACTCGAGGAGTTCCGCGCGGGCGGTGAGGGTGGCGTCGAATTCCGCGAGAGCGGCGTGGCGGGCGGAGACGAAGAGCGAGGCGGCGGCGAGGGCGACTGCTGCGAGCAGGGCAGCGGAGAGCCGGACGGTGAGTTGCCGTCGGATTGATTTCATGCCGGGTCGAAGCAGTATCCCATGCCGCGTCGGGTCTGGATGAGGCTGGGTGAGCCTTCGGGGGAGAGTTTGCGGCGGAGAATGCAGATGGCCGAGTCGACCGCGTTGCTGGCGGGCGGTGAGGTGTCGCTGTAGAGGGCGGCTTCGATCTGTTCGCGGGAGAAGACGCGTCCCGGTTTCATGGCGAGCAGTTCAAGGAGGGCGTATTCGCGGCTGGTGAGCGGGATGGCGCGGCCGCCGCGGAAGACGGAGCGTGAAGCGGTATCGATTTCGAGTGGTCCGGCTTGGAAGCGGGGATGGGCGATGCCGTGGCGGCGGCGGTGCAGGGTTTGCAGGCGCGCTTCGAGTTCGGCGAGGGCGAAGGGTTTGACAAGGTAGTCGTCGGCTCCGGCGGTGAGGCCGCGCACGCGTTCCTCGACGGCATCTCGGGCGGTGAGGAGGAGGACGGGGGTGGTGTCCCCCCTTGCGCGGAGGCGCCCGAGGATGGTGAGGCCATCCGGTTCCGGGATCATGATGTCGAGGACGATGACATCGTAGGGATGTTCCGTGAGGAGGAGCCATGCCTGCTGACCATCCGGGGCCGAGTCGGTGGTGTGGCCGGATCTGGTGAGGGCGGTGACGAGAGTCTGCCGCAGTCTGGGAGCGTCTTCGACAACGAGGAGCCGCATGGGAATCAGTCGTCGGTTTCCGGCGTCAGGGAGATGACGGTACCGGTGGGGGAGACAGTGATGCGCCGGTCTTCGGCTCCGTCGCTTTCCAGTTCTGCGCGGTAGGTGATGTCGGTGCCGGAGGTGACTTCCTCGACGTCATCGACCTTGGCGGTCGTTCCTGCCGCTTGATGGAGTGCGTTCCGGACGGGTTGCGGAGCGTCCTTGAGGGGGATTTCCCGGGCGGTGCGGAGGAGCGTGCCGTCGGCTTCGATGGTGTAGGTGGTTTCGCGGTCGGTGCCGTCGTCCTCCGTTCCGGTTTCGAAGGAGTAGGTTTTCCTGTTTTCGGAGGTGGTCAGGAGGATTTCCGAGATGATGGGTTTGGGCAGGAGGGAGGCGAGCGTTCTGCGGACAGGTTCCGGGCAGGCGGCGAGTTCGGCGATGCGGACGGGTTTGGTGGGGAGTGTTGCCGTTGGCTGCTGGGCCGTCGTGGACAGGATGAGCGTGCCGAGAATGGCTGGGATGGGGAAGTTCATGGAGCGGAAGGCGCGTCTGGTCTGCGGAGGAAGTACGAGGTGGTGCCGCCCTGGTCGGTGCCATCGTGGATGATGGCGATGTGGACTGAGGTGGCGGCATCCTCTAGGACAAGGAGGCCTTCGGCTTTTCCGCCCGGTGCACTGACGTTGCCGATCTTGGCGGAGAACTGGATGGTGTCTGATTCCGGCTGGAACGATCCGAACTGAGCGAAGGCGAGTTCGTCGCTGGCGATGGCTGCGTATTTTCCGCTGAGGGCGATGCCGCTGAGGTCGGCAGCTTCCATGAATTCGGCGAGGGATGGCGGTCTGGGAGCCGGAGTGAGCTGCCACTTTTCCTCTGCGTGCGATGGAATCGCGAGCAGGAGCGGGGTGCCGAGGATGGCGAGAAACGTGCGTGTCATGACACTCGGGAACTGCTGAGGTTACCTGCCGCGGGCATGTTTCCGGGGTTTGTCGCGTTTGCGGGATTTGTGGCGTTCGAGGGCATCGATTTCGTCGCGGTCGAGGCGGCCATTGCCATTGGTGTCGAGCTGGCGGAGGTCGGTGCGCTGACGGAAGGCGATGCGGAGGCGGTCGCGTTCGCTGCTGCAGATGTTGTTGCTGCGATTGGCATCGGCGAAGAGGAAGATTTCGCGTGGGTTGTCGAGGGGATCAGAGAGCCAGCCGGCATGGCAGTCGGTGGCGCAGAGGAGAACCATGGCGAGCGGGGTCAGGTGATGCGGCAGAGTGGTCATCAGGGTAATCTTGCGCGGCTTCATTATCGGCAGATTACGGCAGGTGATCCGGTTGTCGGCTGCGCCGGAGCATCATGATCTGGTAATGATTCCGGAAAAAGTTTCTGGGTAAGCAAGTAAAGATTTGTGACACCTTTGTCACAAGCGATACCGTAGGTCAGAACGCACACCATGAAACTGCATCAATTGTTTTCCAGTGGAGGGTCCGTTCGGATGGTATCCGGGGCGGCGATGTTTCTGTCTTTGGCCGGACTGATCCGGGCGCAGATTCCGGGGCCGTATCTTCCGGGGAGGGTGTGGGGGAGTGTTGAGGTGGCGGCCCTGCGGGAGGCGTCCGGGATTTCGTGCGGGTGGGTGCAGGAGGGGGTGGTGTGGACCCACAATGATGGGGGGCGCGAGGTGCTGCATGCGCTGGATGCGGGTGGGCGGCCGATGGCGAATTTCACTTTCAGCGAGGCGGTGGGGGACTTTGAGGAACTGGCGGCGGGGCCTGGGCCGGTGGCGGGGACGGGGTATCTGTATGTTGGAGATATCGGGGGCAATGCATCTCCGGGGGACGTGCGGGGCACGGTGAAGATTGTGCGGATTCCGGAACCGCCGGTGCCGGGTCAGGCTGGGGGGCAGGTGCCGGTGGTGGCGCTGCCGGCGAATGATGTGTTCACGCTGACCTATCCGGATGGGCAGTATGATGCCGAGGCGATGATCATTGATCCGCGCAATGCGGACCTGTATCTGTTCACGAAGACGGTGGGGGTCAGCCGGGTCTACCGGGCCAATCTGAATGGGTCTGTCTCGGGAGCGGTGGTGCCGATGGTTTTTGTGACAACGGTTCCGTTTCCGGAGCCGTCGGCAGCGGCGATTTCGCGGGATGGGGGGAGGATTCTGCTGCGGGACGAGGACCGTGCGCTGCAGTGGCAGCGCGGGCCGGGGGTGAGCGTGGCTGATGCGCTGCGGCAGGCACCGGTGGCTGTGCCGGTGGTGGGGAGGCCGCTGGAGCCGAATGGGGAGGCCATTGCGTTCACCGCGGATGGCAGCGGGTACCTGACGGTGAGCGAGGGTGTGGGGCCGCTGCTGTATTACTTTCAGAAGACTGATGCGGCCGCTCCGGTGCTGGAGGCTCCGTTGCCGGCGAGGACGCTGATCAGTGGATCGAATCTGCAGTGCTATGCGGCGATTTCCGGATTTCCGGTTCCTGCGGTGACGTGGAGCCGGGACGGGCAGGTTCTTGCGGGGCAGACGGGGAGTGTGCTGACGCTGACGGGGGTGACGGAGGCGGATGAAGGATTCTATGAAATCCGGGCGGTGAATGCGTCCGGCGAGGTTCGGTCTGGTTTCGTGCTGGAGGTGCAGCCGCGGCCTTTGCTGAGGATTACCGAGGTGCAGACGGCTCCGGGGACGACTCTGGGTGCCGACTGGTGGGAACTGACGAGTTTCGAGCCGCGGCGTGTGGATCTGTCGGGGTGGCGGTTCAATGATGAGACTGGCGATCTGAGCAGTGCCTTCGTGTTTCCGGCTGGTCTGGTGATTGAGCCTGGGGAATCCGTGGTGTTTGTGGATAGCCGGACGGCGCAGCAGTTCCGGTCGTGGTGGGGGGCGGGATTGCCGGAGGACACCAAGATTGTGAGCTACAGTGGTTCAGGGCTGGCCTTGGCCCCGTCTGGGGACCGCATCCGGGTGTGGGATGCCACGGCTACGAGGGTGGGAGATGTGATTGCCGAGGTGGTGGTGGGGGCGTCGGTGGTGGGGACAACGCTTGGGTACAGCCCGCAGACCGGGCAGTTTGGCGGGGTGACGCAGGTTGGATTGAATGGTGGGTATGCAGCGGCGACGGGGACGGATGTGGGCTCTCCGGGGCGTTGGCTTGCGCCGGCGCCGGTTCCGGAACTGGCGGCCATGGGTGTGGGCAGTGGGAAGATGAGGGTTGGGTTTACGGTCGAACGCTGGCATTGGTATGGGCTAGAGGCTGCGGCGGAGCTGGTTTCAGGGGATTGGGTGTCGGTGGATGCTGCCGTGCAGGCGGCTGCCGATGGTCAGTTGTCGTTTGAGGTTCCGGTGTATATGGGGTCGCGGTTTTTCCGGGTGAGGGTGCGTTGACTTTTCAGGATGGGAGCAGCAGCCTGGTGGAAACTGGCTTGAAAAATGCGTGCCGTGGTTCATAGATGGGACCAGTGAGGGTTGAACGGCGGGTGCCGGTGGGTGGGCAAATCGCTATGTGACTTCCGGAAATGCTTACATTCAGAGAAAAGATCGGCAAGTTCTTCCACGAGAGCAGGTTGCTGCTTGGCGTGCTGCTCTTTGCGGTGGCTGGCTATGGGGCCTATCTGATGAAGGTTTCTTCCGATCGCTACGACAGCGAGCGGCTCACGATGGCGGCGGAGCGTTACCTGCGGAAGGGAATGACGAGGGATGCGCGGCACAGCCTTGAGTTGGCGCTCAAGTTCGACGCGGAGAATCAGCGTGCGAAGGACCTGATGGTGCAGTTGGCCGACGGGGGAGATGAGGATGCGGAGTTACCGGGCGTGACTGCGCAGGCTTCGGATGGCGGCGGCGGCGCGGGGGAGTGAACTGGCGGGGTCTTTGCGGAAAAGGCGTGAAGCCAGCCCTTGCCGTGCGGGAGAGCGTCTGACATGGAACGAGCAGAGTCATGCCTGTAACCGATTATCTTGTCACCATTGGGTTGGAAGTGCACTGTCAGCTGCGGACTGCCAGCAAGATGTTCTGTGGATGTGCGGTGCGGTATGGAGAGCCACCGAACACGCTGACCTGTCCGGTATGCCTTGGGATGCCCGGGGCGTTGCCGGTTCTGAATGGGGGGGCGATCCGGATGACGGTTCTGGCTGGTCTGGTTCTCGGGTGCCGGACGCCGGAGGTGGTGAAGTGGGACCGGAAGAATTACTTCTATCCGGACATGCCGAAGAACTACCAGTTGTCGCAGTTTGATCTGCCGCTGTGTGTCGGGGGTGAGGTGCCGCTTTATGACGATGCGTATCCCAAAGACTGGCAGAAGCGGATTGCGAGGCCCGGTCAGGTGATTGGGTTGACCCGGATTCATCTTGAGGAAGATGTGGCCAAGAGCACGCATCAGGGCGTGCAGACGATTATTGATTTCAACCGGGCGGGCACGCCTCTGATGGAACTGGTGAGTGAGCCTGAGATCGGGAGTGCGGAGGAAGCGGTGGCCTATCTGAACAGTCTTCGGCAGATGCTGGTGTATGCTGGGGTGAGTGATGCGGACATGGAGAAGGGGCAGATGCGGTGTGATGTGAACATTTCGCTGCGGCCGCGGGGGCAGGACGAGCTGGGAGCGAAGATCGAGTTGAAGAATCTGAACAGTGTCTCGGCGGTGCGGAGGGCGATCCATTTCGAGGTGGAGCGTCAGGCTGATGAATTGGACCGGGGGATTGGGCAGGTGCAGAGCACGCGGAGGTGGGATGATGACCGGGGTGAAACGACGGTGATGCGGACGAAGGAGGACGCGCATGATTACCGGTATTTTCCGTGTCCGGATCTGGTGCCGCTGCGGACGGAAGCGCTGGTAGCGGAGATGCTGCCGCTGGTTCCGGAGCGACCGCATGAGAAGCGGGAGCGATTTGTGAGGGATTATGGGGTGAGCGGGTATGATGCCGTGGTGCTGACCTCCGAGCGTGCGCTCGCGGATTATTTCGAGGCGGCGGCGGTTGGTGTGCCGAAGCCGAAGGCGGTGGCCAACTGGATCATCAACGACCTTCTTGGCCGGTTGGCGGCGGCGGAGAAGAGTCTGGCGGAGAATCCGGTGGAGGCGGGATCGCTGCGGGAACTGGCCTTGCTGGTGGAGAGCGGGCGGATCAATGGCAGTCAGGCCCGTGAGGTTCTGGGCGAGATGGTGGTGACGGGGGCCTTGCCGGGGGAGATTGTGAAGCAGCGCGGGCTGGAGCAGGTGAGCGACACTGGATTTCTGGATGAGATCATCGGTCAGGTGATTGCAGGCAATCCCGATGCTGTGGCGAAGATCCGGGGCGGCAATGACAAGGCGGTCAATGCGCTCAAGGGTCAGGTCATGAAGCTGAGCGCGGGCCGGGCGAATCCGCAGGTCGTGGGTGAACTGCTGGCGGCGGCCATTGGCCGTCTGGATGGCTGAGGCAGTCTTCCCGGGCAGTTCAGGCTGGAGAGGCGGAGTCTGCTGCTTGTTCGGCTTCCTCCTTGTCCTTGCGGGCGGCGATCCGGAGCATTTCGATATTGGCCATTTCGAAGATGTCCTGAGCGATCATGTTCTGGCGCTGGAGTCTGACGGCTTTTGAGGCGAGGCGGGCGGCGGCGGCGAAGCGTTTCTGGGAGAAGGCGCGGTCTGCGCGCACTGTCAGGCGGCGGCTGCGGAAGATGCGGAGCCGGAGGTAGAGGAAAACTAGCGCGGCGAGGCCTGCGAGGGCGGCGAGGGCCTTGGGCCAGTAGAACGCGAAGTAGGTTTGCCATTTGGGGGCCAGGGGAGTTTCCTTGCGGCCGAGCGAGGTCATGGCGAATTCGATTTCCTGGGCTGTCAGTTCTCCGAAATTGATGCCGAGGGAGATTTTGACGGCATCATCTTTCCGGTCGTTAGCGGCGTAGACAGAAGCGAGGATGGCTTTTTCGTGATCGCGGAGCGTGGCGGTGCGGATGTCCGGCTGGAAGGCTTCCACTTCGAGGAGGGCGTGCTGGGCGCGGTTCTTCTTGAGGAGGCCCATGGCGAGGGCGAGCCGGACGGGGGCGTTGCCCGGGTAGAGGACGGAGATGCGGTAGAGTTGTTCGATGTCTTCCTCGCGGCCGAGCAGGAGGTTGAGGTAGGCGAGTTCGCTGCGGACGAGGACATTGCCATTGAAGGCGTTGGACTGGCTGGCGACTTCGAGGATCTGCCGGACACGGCGGGCGTCCTTGAGGGCGCGGGCAGCTGGGGTCAGTTTGGCGAGCAGGATGTGGGCGGTGGCAGGGAAGTCATCGATTCCCTTCTTGAAGGAACCGAGCATGAGGGGGTCGTTTCCGGCTGAGCAGATGAAGGCGATGGCCTCGCCGTAGGCTTCGGGGTCTTCGGCGTGGATGCGCAGGGTTTCGATGTATTCCTCGCGGGCTCCCGAGGCTCCGGAAGCATGGAGGATTCTGGCGCGGAACAGTTTGGCGCGCAGTGGAGACAGGGGGTTGGGGGTGGCGGCGAGGGCGTCGAGGGCTTCTGCGAAGTTCTTGTTCAGTTCGGCGAGTTCGAGCCAGAGTTCGAATGCTTCGGGGCTGGAGGTGGCCTCGATTCTGGGCAGGAGGGTGGCAGCCCGTTTGGATTCCTTGAGGCTGAGGAGCCAGCGGGCACCATCGACGCGGTCCTTGAGGGGAGCTTCGCGGAGACGTTCGGCGCAGGCGGCGGCGAGGGCGGAGCGGCGTTCCGGTTGGAGGCGTGCTTCTGTGCTGTCGGCGAGGAGGAGGATTTCGTTGGGGACGTCGCGGTGGGATTTGAGGAGTTTGAGGAGACTGCTGGTTTCCTGCGGTTGGATGGTTCCGGTGCGGATGGCGGCGATGACTGCCTCGTGGAATTCCTCGCCGCGTGCGGCGGCGAGGTCGCTGAGGTAGCCGATGGCGCGTGGGCCGGTGAGTTCGCTGAGGCGGTGTTCGAGCATGAACTCGATCATGGCCTTTTTGCTGCGGAGCGAGCGGTCGCGTCCGACGGAGAGGCGGAGTTCGCGTTCGGCGGCGTCGGGATTCTTTGCGTCGAGGAACTCGCGTGCTTTGCGGAGGTGTTCGGCGACGGCGGCGGCTCCTTCGGTTACGGACGGGGTGGTGGGGGTGGCCTGTTTTTTGGCGGAGGGCTGGGGCAGGGTGGGAAGGGCGAAGGGGGATTTCTTCTTGGTTTCCTTTGGGATGCGAGCTTCCGGGGGGATGGTGGCCAGCAGTTCGGAGGCCCTCGTATTGGCGGGGTCGATCGACTGGGCGACGGTAAGCATGCTGGCGGCGTCGGCGGTTTCTCCTTTGGCGATGAGGTCGGCGGCTGAGTCGGTGAGTCGCTCGCTTTCCGTGGCGTTGGAACCGGATTGGAGCCACCAGACGACTCCGCCTGATAGCAGGAGGAGGAGGATTCCCGCGATGATGGCATTGCGGCGGACGATTTCCGTGGAGGACAGCATTACCGTGGGATTGTTAACGGATTCCGGGGAGTGCCGCAACCGTTTAGCCTCTGGTTGGAGGCGGGTGGATCAGGGGGAGGGGATGGCGGCGAGTTTTTCGATGAGGAGGAGGCCGGTGCGGCCGGTGATTTCGATGCTATCTGGGGAGAGTTTATCGATGGTGTCGGCGGCGGTGTGCCAGAAGCCGGCGCGGCGGTAGCTATTGAAGTCGATGAAGTCGATGACCTCGAGGCCGGCCCATTGGAAGGGGACGTGGTCATCGACCATGTCATCATTTCCGCGGGAGAAGTGGCGGGAGAAGCCGAGGCTGGCGGCGGCTTCGAGGGCCATGGAGGTGAGGCGTGGTGAGGAGTTGCGGGGGAATTCGACTTCGAGTTGCTGGTCGCCGATCATGTCGAAGAGGACGAACCAGCGGGGTTTCTGTTCCGGTGGGAGGGCGCGGAGGGTAGCGGCGTAGTGGCGGCTGCCGAAGAGGCCGTCGTAATTCTGGTCCGTGAAGCTGCGTGGGAGGGTGAAATCGACGAGGGCTTCTTCACCGTCGAGGAAGACGAGTTCGCATTGGGTGGCGAGGGCTGGGGTGGCGGCGAGGGCTCTGGCGGCTTCGAGGAGGAGACCGCAGGAGGAGCCGCTGTCATTGGCTCCGACGAAGAGGAAACCGGTGACCCATTTGGTATCGTAGTGGGAGGCGGCGAGGATGGGGGTGGGGCGTTCCCATGGATTCGGTCCGCTGGAGGGGAAGCGGGCGCGGAGGTTGGTGAACTGGAGCGGGCCGCGGACGGGAGCTGTATCGGTGAAGGACTGGCGCTGGGTTTGCCAGCCGGCTTCTGCGAGGCGTTTTTCGAGGAACTGGCGGGTTTGTTCGCTGCGTGCGCTGCCTGAGGGTCTTGGTCCGATGGCGACGACGGCTTTGACGTCTTCGAAGGCGCGGGCACCCGAGAAGCTGGTCCATGCGCCCGAGGCTGGTGTGGCGGTGGCGGTGGTTGCGGAAGCGTTCGAAGGAGGGGCTTTCCGGCAGGAGGAAGGCAGGAAGGAAGATGCTGCCAGCGCGAGGGCGGCGGCGATGAGGGATGGGCGCGGCGGGTTCATTCTGCCGGGACGCCGAGCAGTTCAAGGATGCGGCCGAGGTCGTCGTCGCCGTAGTATTCGATTTCGATTTTTCCTTTTTTGGGGGAATGCTGGACGGTGACCTGAGTGGCGAAGTGCTGGCGGAGGTTGCTTTGGATGCGGTTGAGGTGGCTGGAGAGGTGGGTGGAGGAAGTGGTTGTGGATTTCCCGGTGGGTTTGCCCTGCGGGGCGGGCTGGGCTGGGCCGGCGAGTTCCTTCTGGACCTGCTGTTCCGTCTGGCGGACGGTGAAGCCTGATCGGACGGTCATGTCGGCGACCATTTTCTGGAGGTCGGGGTCGCGGAGACCGAGGAGGGCTTTGGCATGGCCGGTGGAGAGGAGGCCCTGGGCGAGGAGGGAGCGGACGGGGTCGCAGAGGTCGAGGAGCCGCATGGTATTGGCGACGGTGGCGCGGTTGCGGCCGACGCGTTTGGCGATGTCTTCTTGGCGGAGGCCGAATTCCTTCGCGAGGCGGGTGTACGCTTCGGCTTCTTCGATGGGGTTGAGGTCTTCGCGCTGGAGGTTCTCGATGAGAGCCATTTCGAGGACATCGCGGTCGCTGGCGAGTCGTTCGATGACGGGGACATCGGTGAGTCCGAGTTGCTGGCAGGCGCGGAAGCGGCGTTCGCCGGCGATGAGTTCGAGGGTACCGTTGACGGGGCGGACGACGAGTGGCTGGATGACGCCGTGTTCGCGGATGGATTCCATCAATTCCGTCAGTTGTTCAGCCCGGAAGTGTTTCCGTGGCTGCATGGGGGAGGGGGTGATGGAGGAGAGGGGGACTTGGCGGACGGCGGTGCCTGGTTCTGCGGTTTCGGGCTGCTGGGGAGCCGGGTCTGCGGAGGGCAGAGGATCTGCGGAGGGGGCAGCCGGTGAGGGTGAGTTGCCGCGTTTGGCGGCACCGCTGATGAGGGAGCCGAGTCCCCGGCCGAGAGCATTCTTCTGCATAGTCGTGGCGGGGAGCGTGAGGGCTTGGGTGGGGGAAGTCAACCCGGGAACCTTGCGGTGGCGGTCAGCAGAGGGAGCCTAGTCCGTGGACGAGCGGGTTGGGGAGTTGGTGGGACCCGTCGGTGGGGGAGAAGAGGGAGGGAAGGCGGCTGGCCCATGGGTCATTGGCGGCTGGGGTGAACTGCGGGGAATTCAGTTCGACGCCATTGAGGGAGGGAGTGTGCTGGGCGAGGAGGCAGGAGTGGATGGCGGCGAGGCCTGGGTTGGTGAGGTCCTGGACGGCGGTGAGGAGTCCGCGGGAGGCGGCCCATGCGCCGGCGATCAGATTGAAGCTGTGGCCTTTGCAGGTTTTGAGGCAGATGCCGCTCCAGCCCTGCTGTTCGATGACGGGAAGGATGGACGGTTCCATGAGGCCTTCGTCGACGAGGATGGGTTTGCGGGCGGCGATGCTGTGCCAGTCGAAGGCGTGGGTGCGGATGTCGCGGCCGGTGGGTTGTTCGAGGTAGGCGAGGGCTTCGTAGGCCGCGGGGCTGAGGGACTGAAGGGCGTCGAGGTAGGTGGCGACCGACTGGGCGTCTGGGTTGCCTTCGTTGCTGTCCGCGCTGAGGCGGGGGTGGGAGACGCCTAGGGCTTGGGCGGCGGCGAAGACATCGGCGGTGCGGCGGGCATCGGCGTCCGGGTCTTTGCCGAGGGTTTTCAGTTTGAAGCAGCGGAAGCCGTGCTGCTGGATGAATTGGTGGAAGTCATTGGTGAGTGGGTCGGTGGCGCTGACGACGTACCAGCCGTCGACTTTTGGTGACGGGGTGGGTCTGAGGAAGCTGCGGATGGCGGCGAGTTGTGCCGGGGAGGCGACGTGGTGGTCGGCGCATGCGTCATCGTAGAGGTGGAAGGCCGAGCGTTGGAGGGCGTGGCCGGCGGCGTCGTGGATGGCGGCGTCGAAGGGGCTGAGGCAGACTGAGCCTGCGAGAAAGGGAATTCCGCCCTGGCCTGCGTGGTGGGCGTTGCGGCTGAGGAGGTCCATTCCGTGGGAGAGGGGGTGCTGTGGGCCTGAGAGACCGGGGAGGTCTGCGGCCAGCTGGGAGCAGTAGTCCTGCATGGCGGCGTCGCGCTGGGAGTGGGGGATGGCGGGGTCGGGCCATGCCCAGAGGTCGCTCAGGTAGATCGACCCCTTGCCGGTGGCTTCGCGGGAGCCGATGCGGACGGTGACGGTGGCGGTGGCTTCGGTGATTTCGGTGATGGTGCCGCTGCTGAGTTGGAGGGGTCGGGCGAACGGCTGGGGTCGGAAGGAGACTTCGGCGGAGAGGATGGAGCAGTTCATGAGAGCCAGCGGGTGAGGTTTGAAGCGACGAATTCGTCGTCGGTGAGCCATGGGTAGGCCGAGGATACGCGGGAGATTTCTTCGGCTTGGCCTGGGGAGAGGGTTTCGGAGGGGTCGAGGCAGCGGGAGGAGGGGACGAGGCCTTGGCGGCGGAGGACTTCGAGGATGCCGGGGATGCAGCCGTGGAAGTGGTTGGTGGCATCGAAGATGGCGGCGTTGGCGTCCGTGAGGTCGGCGTTGCGGCTGAGCCACTCCGCTGGGGAAGTTCCGCTGGAACGGGTGTTGTGGATCTCGCGGAGCATGGTGACGGCCTTGCTTGTCCAGACGCCCCATTGGCCGAGCAGGCCGCCTGTGATGGTGAGTCCGCCGGGCCATGGGGTGAGGAGGTCGGCGATGATATTGTCGTCGTTGCCGGTGTAGAGGGCGAGGTCGTGGCGGCCCGAACTGGAGACGGCGTGGATGACGTCGATGGTCTGGTAGCGGTTGAAGGGGGCGATTTTGATGCCGGCGACGCCGGGGATGGCGGCGAAGCGCTGCCAGAAACTGCGTGAGAAGGCGCGGCCGCCGACGGCGGCCTGGAGGTAGAAGCCGATGACTGGGAGGATGTCCGAGATGGATCTGGTGTGGGCGAGGAATTCCTCTTCGGTGGCTTGCTGCCAGCCGCCGGGGCTGAGGAGAACGGCGTGGTAGCCGAGGCTGGCGGCCAGTTCTGCTTCCCGGGCAGCGGCTGGGGTGGGGCCGCAGGCACCGGCGATGCGGATGAAGGGTTGGGGGCCGGCGGAAGCGGTCATGGTTTCTGCGGCGAGGCGGAGAATGGGTTCGAAAAGACCGTGCCGGGGGTTGCGGATGGCGAACTGGGTGGAATGGACGCCCACGGCGAGTCCGCCGGCACCTGAATCGGAGTAGTAGCGGATGAGGGCGCGCTGGTGGCGTTCCGACCATTGGCCATCGTGGTGGAGGGCGAGGGGGAGGGCGGGGATGACCTGGCCCTTGAGAAAGTGGTCGCGCCATGGGGGAATCATGGGTGGTGCGTCGTGCGGGGGGTGGGTTGGTGCAATCCCGAGGGGAGTCCGCAGGAGCGGAGCGGGGAATTTTTGCGGTTTCGTGGGTTAGGGTATGGGGTCATGGGGCGTGGTTATGCGAGTCTATCTGTCATTGGTCTGCGGGTTTCTTCTGGCGTCGTGTGCGGCACCTGCGGGTGGTGGTGGTGGAACGCGGGATGTGTGGGGTCACCGGGCTGGGCCGCGTGGATTCCGGACGGTGGTGCTGGATGCGGGGCATGGCGGGCATGACAGCGGGGCGCGCAGTGCTGTCACTGGAGTGAAGGAGAAGGATCTGGCTCTGGATGTGGTGCGGCGGGTGCGGCGGGAACTGGGACGGTCGTTTGAGGTGAAGATGATGCGGGAGGGGGATGAGTTTGTGGATCTGGATGTGCGTGCGGCGCGGGCTGCGCAGCTGGGCGACATTCTGCTGAGTGTGCATTTCAACAGTGGTCCGTCGTCGGTGCGGGGGCCGGAGACGTTTTATTGGCGGGTGGACAGCTATGGTCTGGCGAAGCGGCTGCAGCGGAACATGGCGGCGGTGAGTCCCGGAGAAAGGGGGTCGCGCGGACTGGTGCGGCGGCGGCTGCGGCTGACGCGCAATCCGGAGATCCCGTGTGTGCTGCTGGAGCTTGGGTACCTGAGCCATCCGGAGGAAGCGCGGCTTTGCAGTGATGCGGGGTACCGTCAGCGCATGGCGGTGGCGATCGCGGAGGCGGTGAAGGAGCAGGCCGCGCGTGGAGATGCTGGCATGGGGGTGCTGCCGCCGCCGATTTATGCGCCGCCGAGTCGGCCGACTGATGCGCCTGAGTGATTGGTTCCCTGAGGGCGGCGGCCCTTATAGCGGAAGGCTTTGCTGCGTTGTGGTCGAACGTTCAGACCGTTTCCGCTGGTGGCGGGGACCATGCGAGGGATTCGGCGAGGGCGGAGAGGACGCCGGTGGCGTGGCAGGCGGATTCGCGGCGGGAGGCGAGGTGTTTGATTTTCACCTCTGGGAATTCCGAACCGATCACGATGGCGGTGGAGGCGTGGAGTGATTCTGCGGTCTGGAATTGTTTGCCGACTTTTGCGGGGGAGTAGCTGTAGTCTGCGCGGTATCCGGCGCGGCGGAGGGCGTGGATGAGGGCGAGGGCGTCCGGGCGGTGGTCTTCGGATGCGACGATGATGTAGGCATCGGGTTTCCCCTGAGCTGCTAGCCATGTTTCCATGCGTGCGAGGGCGTGGGGGGTTTCGCGGATTAGGTTGGTGATGACCATGTCGCCCATGGCGAAGCCTGCGGCGGGAAGGTCGGTGCCGCCGATGAGTTCGCAGAGGTTGTCGTAGCGTCCGCCACCGGCGACGGCGCGCATGCCGTGGTGGAGGTCGAAGATTTCGAAGACGACGCCTGTGTAGTAGGCGAGGCCGCGGACGATGCCGAGGTCGATTTCGATGAAGGGGGCGAGGCCTCGTGCGGCGAGGTCGGCGCTGATGGTTTCGAGGGGGGCGTGGCCCTTGCCTTTGCTGCGGATGAAGGATTGGACGGCGTCGAGGGAAGTGCCGAGTTCCGCGAGTTTTGCCGAGGTGACCTCTTCCTTTTCGCGTTCGAGGCGGTCGATGATCTGGAGGAAGGCTGGCAGGGTGGCTTCCGGCATGTGCTGGGCTGCGAGGAAGGCGGGCCAGACATTGCGGTCGCTGAGGCGGATGCGGAAGTCACCTTCTCTGAAGCCGAAGGCGAGCATGGCATGGATGGCCATGGCGATGAGGTCGGCGTCGGCTCCGGGGGAATTTTCGCCGAGGATGTCGCAGTTCCACTGATAGAATTCGCGGCCGCGGCCTTTCTGGGGTTTTTCGAAGCGGAAGCAGGCGCCGATCTGGAACCACTTCATGGGTTTGCGGTAGTCGCGCTGGCGGGCGGCGGCCATGCGTGCGAGGGAAGGAGTGGTTTCCGGGCGGAGGGCGACTTCGCGGTCGCCGGCGTCGGTGAAGTGGAAGAGTTGGCGGACGATTTCGTCGCCGCTTTTGCGCCGGTAGAGGTCGGTTGGTTCTAGGACGGGGATTTCGTATTCCGAGAAGCCGAAGCAGCGGGCGGTTTCGCGCCAGTGGTGGAAGATGTAATTGCGGACGGCGCAGGTATCGGGGTAGAAGTCGCGGAATCCGGGGAGTGGAATGAATTTTTCCATGTGGGGGGCGTGGGTCGGAGGGGAGTGGAGTGCAGGGGTGGCCATGCCGCAAGCGTGGTGCCCTGATTTCCGGTGGAGCGCGTGAAGTGGTGGTGCGAGGGGGGTGGGATGTCAGAGTCACTATCCCTGCTTGGTCATGCGAGTCGGCTTCCGGCGAGTCCGGAGGAAGCCGTCCTTGAGTGTTTTCCGAACCGTCATGGGCAGCGCGACTACTGGATTCATCTGGATTATCCGGAGTTCAGTTCCCTGTGTCCGGTGACTGGTCAGCCTGATTCGGCGCGGCTGAGGATCTGCTATGTTCCTGCGGGGAAGTGTCTGGAAACGAAGTCGCTCAAGTACTATCTGGCGGCGTGGCGGAGCACAGCGGAGTTCAATGAAGACGTGGTGAACCGGATTCTGGATGACCTTGTGAAGGCGTGTGGGCCGAAGCGGATGGTGGTGCGGGGGGATTTTGCTGCGCGCGGGGGGATCCGGCTGACGTGTCAGGCCAGTGAGCCTGCTGGGGTGGTGGAGAATCCGTTTGGTTTATGAACCGGGCGGTGCGGGCTCTGCCGGGGTGACCGCGGTCTGGTCATCTGTGGTGGTGCCGAGCCATGGCATGGGGATGTCCGGGTAGAGTGAGCGGAGGAGGCTGGCGGTGGCGGCGGTGAGGGTGCGGTTGATTTCCGGGGTGAGGGAATCCGGGGTGGTGTCCGGGTCGGCGGCCTTTTTCCATGTGGATTCGAGGGCGCTGCGGTGGTGCTGGAGTTCGGCGCGGGCGGCGGGGGGCCAGTGGGGTGGGTGTTCGGCGTCCTGCCATGAACCGCGGCCGCGGCCGAAGTGGGCGACGGCGAGGTAGGTGACGAGGGCGATTTCTGCCTGGGCGATGAAGTGTTCGAGGGTCCAGCGGACCGAGTGGTCGTCGCTGCGGGTGAGGTTGAGACCTTTGGCGAGGAGCCATGCGCCGGTGCCGCCTGCGAAGAAGCCGATGACGGTGCCTCCGCCGAAGGTCATGCCTCCGGTTTTGAGGTCGGCGACGAGACCGCCGGCTGCTCCGGTGAGGGCGGCACCGACGGCGGTCCAGACGGATTCGCTGACGTGGCTGGGGACGCCGAAGTCGGTGGCTCCGGCGGTGATGGCTGAGCGGGCGGTGTGGCCTGTGAGGCCGTGGAGGGCGATGAGGGTATCGACGCTCAGCATGGAGCGGGTGGCGAGGCGGCGGCTGAGTTCCTCGCGGGCGAGGGTCATTTCCTCCTGAAGGGGGGCGCGGCCGATTCCGATTTTCTGGTAGAGTTTCTCGCGGCTGACGGTGATGCGGTCGGTGGCGGCGCAGGCCAACTGGGAGGCGAGGGTGGTCATGCTGCGGTGGAAGGTATTGATGCCTTCCTTGAGCCATGCGTGGCGGAGGCTGGCGAAGGCGGGCTGTTTCGATTCCGGGAGGAGTGGGGCGACGGCGTCCATGAGTTCACCTTCCTGGACCCAGCAGCGGGCAAAGGCGTCGAGAGAGAGGACTGAGCGGACGATGGGGAAGCGGGCGAGGTGGCTTTGCCATGCCTGTTCTTCGGTGGCTTCGGCGCCTGGGGGTCTGGGTGGGCCTGTCTGGTTGAGGAGGAGGATGACGGGTCGGCCGATCCATGTGAGGATTTCCATTTCCATGTCGACGTAGCCGGTGGCCTCCGGGTTTTCGCCGGCGTTGACGAGGTAGAGGACGACATCGGCTTCCGACTGGACATTCTGGACGGCCTGCTGGCTGCACCAGAGGGCGCGGTCGCGGAAGCGGTCCCAGATTTCGGAGAGGAACCAGCCGAGGGGGCGGTCGGCTGAGCGGAGGCGTTTGAGGAGTTTGGGGGTGCTGCCGAAGCCGGGGGTATCCCAGAGGATGAGGCGGTGGGGGCCTGCTTCGATGAGGGGGTAGGCGGTGGCGACATCCGTGACGTGTTCCTGGTCCGCGGCATCGCCGACGTCGCGGCGGAGGAGAGTGCGTGCGAGCGTGGTTTTGCCCACATTGGTGTGGGAGATCAGGCTCAGGGTGATGGTGTCGGCGGAAGGCACGTGGAGACGGGGAAGAGTGAATGCACAGGGGTGAGGGGGCTGCAATGCCGCAGCGGCGAGGTGTCAGGAACGGAAAAGGGGTGCCCTTGTGACGGGGCACCCCTTCCGGTGTGGGGATTGGGGACTCGTTCCGGCGGGTCAGTTCAGGCGGGCGCGGAAGAAGAGTCGGCCTGGTTCAGCGCCTGGGGAGACCGTGCCAGTCCATGTGGTGGTGGTGCTGGTGGCGGTGACGGCTTGGTCGTTGACCGTCCATGGGCCGGAGGGGCTGGTGGCGGATTCGATGGTATAGGAAGCGCCGGGGATGGACGTGAACGTGAGGGAGAACTGGTTGCCGGAGAGGCTGTAGTTCAGGACGTTCATGGTGGTGTCGACGAGGGTGAGACCATCGGTATCCGGGACGGTGGTGGCGGCTGCCTTATTGATGAGGCGTACGACGCGGGCGTCGGCGACGGAGGGGGTGGCGAACGCTTCGAAGTACGAACCGCCGGTGGCTTCGAACCACTGGATGCGCACTGGGTATTCGCCTGCCTCGAGGGTGACTTCGCCGGTGGTGCGGGTATTGCCGCCGCCGGCGTTCAGTTCGATGCGGGCGTTTTCCGCGCCGTTGCTGGCTGTGGTGATGGTGGCGGTGGCGAGGGCATTGGCGATGATGCGGGTGAACTGCGGCTGAATTCCGGCTGGGGGAGTGAGGAATTCGAAGTAGCCGCCATCGTCGCCCTGCCAGCCGACGTTGTAGGTACCGGCGACTGGGACGATGAGAGTGCCTTCGAAGCGGCTGACGTAGTAATTGTCGTCGACGTTGGCGACATCGTTGGGGTTCGGGTAGTCGTTCGGGAAGAGGCCGGTACCGCTGGCGGTGTCGCGCAGATTGATCATGTCGCGGTTGACGAGCGCGGTGAGGGGCTGGGTGGCGAGCCAGTTATCGGTCTGGGCGGCGGTGATGCCCCATCCGGCGGGAGCGGTGGTGGTGTAGGGGATGGTCTGAACGACGCTGAAGCCCGGGTCTTTTACGGTGATGATGCCGAGCGGGTTGGGTCCGGCCTTGTAGCCGACGAGGCGCCATGCGTCGGCGGCATTGATATTGACGCCGCCGTTATTGGCGGTGGCTCCGGCGGCGTATTCGCCTGTGCCGAGTTGGTTTCCTGGGATGGCGAAGACTTCCGCCATGAATTCGCGGCTGCGGTCGAACGAGAGGAATTCGATGGGGTGGACGCCGGCCTGGAGGAAGATGAGGCTGCGGGTGATGTTTTCGGTGAGGGCGGTCGATCCGGCTGTCCATGCGAGCACGGCTGGGTCTGCGGGGTCGATGCCGCCGACGCCGTTGCGTCCGAGCCACTGATTGCGTCCGATGCGGAGGGCGAAGCCATCCGAGCAGCGGACTCCGAAGGTGTAGAGGCCTGAGGAGGGGACGAAGAGGGAGCCGCGGGCGTGCATGGCGACGTCGTCATCGTTGGTGAATTCGAGGTCGCCTGGGAGGGGTTGGTCGCCGCCGAAGAGGCCTGCGGTGCCTGGGTTGGACGGGTCCGAGAAGTTGAGGACTCTGGTGGAACCGTAGATGCTTTCGCCCAGTCCGCTGCTGAGGGCGGCGACGGCATCCTGGAGGGTATTGAGGGTGAGGCCTGAGAAGCGGAGGTAGCGGATGTTCCATGCGCCGTTGCCTGCGGTGGGGGCTCCGGGGATGCTGGTGGGGAAGATCGGGGGGAGTTCTGTGGTATCGCCCATGAGCTTCCATGTCCCGGTGTCATTATCGGCGAGGTGGACGCCGGGGGCGTAGTAGAGTTCTGCGGCGGCTCCGCCGGTACCTTCGTAGTGGAGGACCTGGACTTCGTAGTTACCGGGGGCGGGGAACCATGCGGCGGCGCGGATGTTGCTGTCGCCCGAGCCGATGAACCAGTACATGACCGATTCGTCATTGGCGTCGATGTGGCCCTGGGCGGTGGTGCCCCAGACGCGGCCGCGCCATTTGGCGCCGTTGCGGAGTCGGATGGCGATGGAGTCGTCGGCATGGGCTCCGATGGTGTAGACGCCGGCAGCTGGGATATTGAGGAGGGTGCGGCCTCCCCAGACGAAGTTGTTGTCGTCTGCGGTGGTGTCGCCTGGCTGGGGGAGATCGGCGGTGAAGAGACCGCGGTTTCCGCCGTTGTTGGGGTCGGCGAAATTGATGACTGGCGAAATGGAGTCGGTGGTGCCGGTGGCGTTCTGGAGGGCGGTGGCCGCACCGCTGACGGTGGTCAGGGTACCAACTGTGCCCGGGGTTGGGTAGCGGATCTGCCACTGATTGCCGGTGGGGGTGGGAGCGTTGAAGGAATCGGCTGGGGGGAGCACTGGGGTGCCGCCGACGGCGCTGCCGAGGAGTTGCCAGTTGCCGTCCCAGTCATTGGGGGCGGCGCCTTCGCACCATGAGACTTCCTGGACCGAGCCGCTGGTGCCTTCCCAGCCGATGTATTCGACCTCGTATTCACCGGGTGTGGAGACCGTGAAGATGGCGCGCGTATTGGCATCGCCGATGCCGAAGGGGTAGTAGAAGGCGCTGTCGGCGGGGTCCTGCATGCCGGCTCCACTGACCTGGGAAATGGTGACTGTGCCGGGGCCGGAGATGCGGCAGATGAAGCCGTCATCGCTGTGGACATTGAGGGTGTATGGGCCTGTTCCGGTGAGGGCCATTCTGGTTTTGGCGAAGACCGTGTAATTGTTGTCGTCGGCATTGGCGGTATCGCCGAGGAGGTCTGATTTCGGCCAGAAGAGGCCGATGGTGGAGCGTCCGGCGGAACCGGAGACGGCATTGTCCGTCTGATTGAGAACGGGTCTGGTGCCCTGGACGGCGGAAGTGCTGGTGTTGGCGTAGACGAGCGAGAGGGCTCCGTTGATATTGGCCGTGAGGAGGCCGGCGCGCTGTTCCTTGATGGCCCATGTGCCGACCGAGTGGGTATTGGTGAGGGACGGGGTGGGGCCAGGGAGGATGGGCTGGGGGAGGGAGGCTCCCGCGATGGGGTTGGTGGCCTCGATATGCCATTCGATGACGTAGCGGCGGAGGGTGGTGGCGGCCGGGGTGATGTCGTTCCAGAAGCTGGTGCCGAGGAGTTCGAGGGCGCTTTCGGTGCCACCTGAATTATCCGGTTGTTCGCCAGAGTTGAGGGGGAAGCGGGTTCCGAACTTCTGGTAGGTCCACGGCTGCGAGCCATTGCGGTCCATCCAGACCCAGCCGGAAGTTTTGCTGGTGCCGGATTCGGTGGCGGTGGGTTCCCGGTTGGGGTCGTCGGTGGCACCGAGCCAAGTGGCGATGGTGTTGGCTCCGGCGTATCCCGAGATGCGGTAGAGGAAGTCGTTTTCGCCCTGGGAGGCGACCGTGGCGAGGGTGCCGGTGAGGTTGCTCAGTGGTCCGGTGGCGACGCCTGAGACGCCGGTGGAACCCGCGGTGCGGGTGGTGGCGATGGAGCGGGCGTTATCGAAGTTTTCGGATGCTCCGATGATTTTGTAGAGGTTCCATGTTCCTCCTGGTCCGTAGGGAGCGGTGTAGGTGACGGGGAACTGGCGGGCTCCTTCCGGTGGGGAGGAGAGGCCGAGGCTCCATTCGATGACGTAGCGTCTGGTGGTGGTGGAGAGGTTGTGTTTGTTGTCGTTCCAGCGGCCGTCGTTGCGCATTTCTCCGGCGTTTTCGGTTCCGGAGTTATTGGGTTCGCCGGGTGCCCAGACGAGGTAATCGGTATCGACTCCGGCGATCTGGGCTCCGTTGGTGCCGCTGCCGCCGGTGGTGCCGGACCATTCCCAGCCGACCTGATTGGAGCCTTGTTCGGCGTTGTTGTCGTTGAGGCCGATCCAGATATTGGAATTGCCGGAAGCTGGGGTGAGGGCGGCGGCGAGGGCGACGAAGGTATTTTCGTCTTCGCTGCTGATTTGGACGAGATGGCCTAGGGTGGTGTTGCCGGCGAGAGCGGGGACGCCGGAGGATTGGGCTTCGGCGGCTTTGGCGGCGGTGTCGGCGGCTGCCCATGTGGCGGCGGTGGTGACGACGCGGTAGACGTTCCATGTTCCGCCTGGTCCGTAGGGACCGGTCCAGATCTGGGCATGGGCAGGAGAGGCGGCGGCGAGCAGCAGGGCTGCAAGGTGTAGTTTTCTCATGTGGGGGTGAGGTAGGTGGTCCCGCGCGCGGTCGCGGGATTGATTGGGGGCAACGCCCGGATTTTCGGGGGGGGGGAGCAGGCGTTGGCGGATGGGTTTTAGGATTAAGCGGGGATTGATGCCAAGAAAAATCGGCATGAGATTCCCTTTAGAAACCTCTGAGGCGGGGGCTCTTGTGGTTCCTGCGGTCCTGCGGTCCTGCGGATTTCCGGTTCAGCCGAGGAATTTCCCTGGGTTGAGGAGGGAGAGGGGGTCGAGAGCGTTTTTGAGAGTGTGGTGCAGCTGCTGGGAGGCTGGGGAGATGGCGCTGGGGAACCAGCGTTTCTTGGCGAGGCCGATGCCGTGTTCGCCGCTGATGACGCCGCCGAGGCTGAGGACGTGGTGGAAGAGATCGTCGAGGGCGGCGTCGGCCTTTTCCCGCTGGGCGGTGTCGTTCATGTCCGGGACCATGATATTGACGTGGATATTGCCGTCGCCGGCGTGGCCGAAGCAGGCGATGGGGAAGCCGCAGCGGGACTGGAGGGACGAAGCGAAGTCGACGAGGTCGACGAGTCGGCTGCGTGGGACGACGATGTCCTCATTGAGTTTGGTGAGGCCGGTGTGGCGGAGGCTGTAGGAGAATTCGCGGCGCATCTGCCAGAAGGCTTCGATTTCCGGTTCCGTGGTGGCGGGTTTGAGGGAGACGGCACCGTGGCTGCGGAGGAGGGCGGTGACGCGGCGGAGTTCGGCGGTGACGCCTTCGGGGGGGCCGTCGAATTCGGCGAGGAGGTGGGCTTCTCCTGGCGGGATGCGGTCAGGGCCGAGGTATTCTCTTGCGGCGTTGAGGGTGAAGCTATCCGTGATTTCGAGGGCTGAGGGGAGGTGGCTGCTGGAGAGGATGATCTGGACGGCGGAGGCGGCTTCGGCGAAGGTGCGGAAGGTGGCTCCGAGGATGGCGCGGGCTTTGGGGTGCGGGATGATGCGGAGGGTGATTTCGGTGACGATTCCGAGCATTCCTTCTGATCCGACGAAGAGGCTGGTGAGGTCGAAGCCCTGGCGGTTCTTGTGGCAGCGGCCGCCGGCGTGGATGATGGAGCCGTCTGGGAGAACGGCTTCGATACCGAGGACGTAGTGTCTGGTGACACCGTACTTGAGGCAGCGTGGGCCGCCGGCGTTGGTGGCGACGTTGCCGCCGATGGAGCATTCCCTGAGGCTGGCGGGGTCCGGGGGGTAGTACCATCCGAGTTTGCGGACTTCCTCCTGGAGGGTGGCGGTAATGACGCCGGGTTGGACGATGGCGACGCCGTCGGCCGGGGAGATTTCGCGGATCTGGTTCATCCGTTCCATGGCGAGGACGATGCCGCCGTGGAGGGGGACGCAGCCGCCGACGTAGCCGACTCCGCCGCCGCGCACGGTGACGGGGATGCGGTGCTGGCTGGCGAGTTTCATGGTGGTGCTGACATCTTCCGCGGATTCCGGGAAGACGACGGCATCTGGTTCGTGGGAGGCGAACCATTTATCGCTGGCGCAGCGGGCGCGTTCGGCGGGGGAATTCGAAACCTTGCCTGGCAGCAGGGCGGCCAGTTCATCAATCCATTTCATGGGATCAGGACTAGAGGGGGACTTCGGTGTAATCCAGGGCCCATTCCTTCATGCAGCGGACGCGGAGCGGCCTGATGCGGTAGATGATGAGGTCGGGATTTTCTGGAGAGCCGAGGTAGCGTCTGAGGAGGGGGTTGGAATTCCAGATTTCGGCGAGGAGATCCGGGTCGTCGAGGATTTCGGCCGTGCCCGTGATGCGGACCTGGTCGTGATTGCTGTCGAGGTAGCAGAGTTCGACCGATGGGTTTGCGGCGATTTCGGTGGTTTTGCCGTAGCGACGGAGATTGGCGATGTAGACGGTGAAGTTATCGACGCGGACTGGGGAGACTGGGCGGAGTCGTGGCTGCGATCCATCCATGGTGGCGAGCATGGGGAATCTGGCATTGGCGATGATGCGGTGGGCGAAGTCCGCGGGTTGGTCGATGGGGCTGGGGTGGTTCATGGGAATGGGGAGCGGTGGCTGGGGCAGAGGAGATTGACAGAGGAAAGGCGGGGCGGGTTCACGGGAGTGCGGGGCTTGCGGGGAGTGCGGTGGATCTTGTAGGATGGGGAGATGAAGACGCTGCTGCTGCTTTCGCTTTTCACATCTGCGGTCTGGGCTGGTGACTGGTCGTCGTGGCGTGGACCGCAGCATGATGGGACCGCACCTGGGGCGAAGCCGCCGGTGAAGTTTGATGAGAAGACGAATCTGAAGTGGAAGGTTGAGGTGCCGGGGAGCGGGGCATCGACGCCGATTGTGAGTGGCGGCAGGGTTTTCGTGCAGACGGCGGTGCCGACGGGTCGGAAGGTGGAGGGGTTGAAACCTGCTGCCGGGGAGGAGGAGTCTGGAGGGAGGGGTCGGCGCGGGGGCGGTCTTAGGGGGATGGATCCGGTGGAGGAGTACCGTTTTGCGGTGCTTTGTCTGGATCGGGAGACGGGGAAAGTGCTGTGGGACCGGACCGTGCGGGAGGAACTGCCGCATGAGGGGCACCATCGGGACCATGGATTTTCGTCGCATTCACCGGTGACGGATGGCGAGCATGTCTATGCGTGGTTCGGGAGCCGCGGGCTTTACTGTCTGGGGATGGATGGGGCGGTGAAGTGGTCCAAGGATCTGGGGAAGATGAGGACGCGCAATGCGTTTGGGGAGGGCACCTCGCCGGCGCTGAGCGGGGACATCCTGGTGGTGAACTGGGATCATGAGGGGGAAGATTTCGTGGCGGCGTTCCATCGGTCTGATGGGCGCGAGTTGTGGCGTCAGGCGCGGGACGAGGAGACCACGTGGACGACGCCGTTGATTGTGGAGCATGGAGGGAAGCGTCAGGTGGTGGTGGCAGCGACGAAGCGGATCCGGAGTTATGATCTGGAGACTGGGCGGGAGATCTGGTCGTGTGGCGGGCTGACGGGGAATGTCGTGCCGACGCCGGTGGCGGCGGATGGGGTGGTGTATGCGCTGAGTGGGTTCCGCGGGGCGGCGCTGCTGGCGATCCGTCTGGGAGGGAGCGGGGATCTGACGGAGACGGAATCCGTGCTGTGGCGGCATGAGAAGCGGACTCCGTATGTGCCGTCAGCGGTGCTGGTGGGAGGCAGGCTGTACTTTCATTCCGGCAACGACGCGTATCTCAGTATTCTTGAGGCGAAGGACGGGCGGGTGCTGCTGGAGGCCGAGCGGATTCCCGGGATGTCCGGGATTTATGCGTCGCCGGTGGCGGCGGGAGGGCATCTGTATTTCACCGGCCGGGATGGTGTGGTGGTGGTGGCGAAGCAGAGTGACCGTCTTGAGGTGGTGGCGACGAATCGGTTGGAGGAAGCCTTTGAGGCATCGCCGGCGGTGGTCGGGAACGAGATTTTCCTGCGTGGGCACCGGGCGGTGTACTGTTTTGCTGAGGAGCCCTGAAGCTGGGGGTCAGGGATTGGTGCTGGATTCCGCGGCGGCGGCGCGCTGGCGGTTGAGCCAGACTTTGGCGGCGGCTTTCATGCGGGAGAGCACGTAGTAGACCGTCTGGCTGCGGAGTCTGACGAGGTCGGCTCCGATGATGAGGGGGACGAAATCGGCTGGGGCGTCGACGACCTGCTGGGGGGAAGCTCCGTGGAATCCCCTGCAGAGGATGGTGGTCATGGCGCGGGTGAGGGTTTGCACCTGTGGGCCGAGGGAGATGCGGAAGAGGCAGCCGTGGGTGGGGTCGACGCGGAGAAAGACTCCGACGGTATCGGTGCATTCCTCGTCCTTGCGGATGTCTTCGAGGTCGAACGATTCGCCTTCCTGCGGGGCCTGGCGGCTGGCTCCGTCGGCGAAGCTGATGAGCATTTCGCGTCGTTCCGATTCCGGGAGACCGCTGCAGAGGTCGATGATGTCCTTGAGGGGAGGAGGGTACACGGCTGGGTCAGGAGTTGGAGCGTTCGATGGGGGAGCGGACCATATTGCCCCATTCGGTCCAGCTGCCGTCGTAGTTGCGGACCGAGGGGAAGCCGAGGAGGTGGGTGAGGACGAACCATGTATGGCTGCTGCGTTCGCCGATGCGGCAGTAGGCGATGATGTCGTCGTTTTGTTTCAGGCCGAGGCCTGAGCTGTAGATTTCGTGGAGTTCGGCGGCGGATTTGAAGGTGCCGTCCGGGTTGGCGGCGGTGGACCATGGGCAGCTCTGGGCACCGGGGATGTGGCCGCCGCGGAGGACGCCTTCCTGAGGGTATTCGGGCATGTGGGTGACATCGCCGCGGAATTCGCCGGGTGAGCGGACATCGACCATGGGTTTGCCGGCCTGCATGTGGGCGAGGGTATCTGTGGAGAAGGCGCGGATTTCCGTGTCCCGGCGGGCTGGCGGGGTGGGGTAGGATGATGGGGTGGGTTTGGGGATTTCGCGGGTGAGCGGGCGGTTTTCGGCGGTCCATTTGGCGCGGCCTCCGTCGACGACGGCGGCGTTGCGGTGGCCGAAGAGCTGGAAGACCCAGAAGGCGTAGCAGGCCCACCAGTTTGACTTATCGCCGTAGAAGATGACCTTGGTTTCCGGGGTGATGCCGTGGTGGGAGCAGAGCTGGGCGAAGGCTTCCGGGCCGATATAATCGCGGACAGTCTGGTCGTTGAGGTCGCGCCGCCAGTCGATGTGAACGGCTCCCGGGATGTGGCCGGTATCATAGAGAAGGACATCCTCATTGCTTTCGATGATGCGGATGGATGTGTCGTCGAGGTGGTCGGCGAGCCAGCTGGTGCTGACGAGGACATCCGGGTGGGCGTAGGCAGAGAATTTATCGCTCATGGTCAGGTGGGAATACGATGGAGTCGGGCTGATGGGGAGAGGGAAATCAAGCGTGGTGTGGCGGGGGTCAGTGGGCGGCGGGCGGGGGTGGTGGGCTGGCGAGTTGGTAGAGGCGGAGTTCCGGTTGGTGGGTGCCGACTTTGCCTGGGGGGCGGGACCAGACGAGGGTGGCTTCCGAGTCGAGGGCGGCGTAGAAGCGGCGGCGGTTTTCGAATTCTGTTTCGCGGCCTTCCTTGGGCCGCTGATCGCTGCGGAGGTAGCGTTCGAATTCGTCACCTGCGATTGCGAGGTGGGTGAAGCCCCTGGCGGCGAGGGCGGCGGGGGAGGGAGCGGCATCCGGGAGGTAGGAAACGGTTTCGATGGGGAAGGGGACGGGGGTTTTCAGATGATAGCCATCGGCGAAGCGGCCGGCGGCATCGGGCAGGCAGACTTTGCGGCCCTGGATGAGGCGGCTGCCGGGTGGCAGGGAGGCGGTGCTCCATGCGAGGAGTTCGCGTCGCGCGTCGGATTGGAAGCCGTGGAGGTAGGGCCATGAGCGGGCGAGGCTGAGCAGGGCGGCTGCGGCGGTGGCTGGGATGGTGAAGCGTGCGAAGCGCGAGGAAGCGATCTGATGGAGGCCGAGGGCGGCGGTGGCGGCGATGCCGGCGCAGGCCGGGAGGAAGTAGCGGCCTGAGTCCTTGGCAGAGAAGGCGAGGATAGCGGCGAGGGCGAGAGGCGAGCAGGCGAGGAACCATTCGGCCCGGTGGTGGCGTCGGGTGGTGTGCCATGCGGCGGCGGTTCCGGCGAGGCAGAGTGGGAGGAGGTGAGCCGAGCGGTTGAGAAGGCGGGAGAAGAAGCCTGCGTGGGGGATGGATTTGGTGACTCCGGCGTGGCCTTCGAGGACCATGGAGGTTTCGCGGGAGAGGGATGAGCGGAACGTGGCGGGGTCGGTGAGGATGCGGTAATTGACGAGGGCGAGGCAGGTGACGAGCGTGGCGAGGGCAGCGAAGGCGAGCAGGAGGCGGTTTTTATGCTGATAGGGGAAGCAGAGGATGGCCGGGATGAGCATGATGGCTCCGGCGTATTTGGCTGAGATGGCGAGGGCGGTGGCGAGGCCGAGCCATGCGGCGCTGCGTGGGGAAGGCAGTTTTTCCAGTTGGGTGGCGGCGGCGAAGACGGCGCAGACGCCGAAGAGGAGGGTGGCATCCTCCTTGAGGTAGCGGCTGTATTCGTGGACGTCCGGCTGGAGGATGAGGAGGAGGCCGGCGGCGAGTCCGGTCCATGGGCCGCGGTGCTGGGCGACCGTCCACGCGAGGAGGATGGCGGCGGTGGCGGCGAAGGCTGCGGAGAGGCTGCGTCCGGTTTCCACGATGTCCTGGGGCGATGAGAGTCCGCGGGCGCGGACGGCTGTGGCGGTGGATTCGAGGAGGAGTAGGGGGTGGTGGAGATTGCGGGTGTTTTCCGCGATCTGGCGGACCTTGCCTGGTTCGTCGGTGTGGTAGAAGTAGGGGAAATCGTTCCAGAGCGAGAGGAGCAGCCATGAGCCGAGGCCGAGGGCGGCGAGGGCCGGGAGGAACCAGCGGGGGAGGGGAGTGGGGGCGTGCAGGGCAGTCATCCGGCGGGTCAAGATGGATGTGGCGGGGGAATCGTCCAGGCGAGTTTCCCTTGGCTTGCGGGGGCGTGGCTGCTGTGTTCTGTGGGATGATGAGACAAGACTGGATGCTGCGGGTGTCTGCGTTGCTGGGTGCGGTTGGCGTGGCTCTGGGGGCCTTCGGGGCGCATGGGCTGAAGGCTGTACTTAGTGCCGTGCCGAATGGGATGGAGAACTGGAAGACGGCGGTATTTTACCATCTGCTGCATGCTCTGGTGATGCTGGTGGTGGCGCTGCGTGGCGGGATGGAGCGGGCGTGGTGGCTGCTGCTGGTGGGCGTGCTGGCCTTCAGTGGGAGTCTTTATCTGATGGTGCCGCTCGGCTGGAAGTGGCTTGGGCCGGTGACGCCGGTGGGGGGCGTGCTGCTGATTGCCGGATGGGTCACCGTGGCGCTGCGGGCGGGTCGGCGGCAGGATGGTCACTGAGTGAGGTGAGCTGCGAGCCATGCGGAGACGGTCGTGGTGGAGAGGGAAGCGATCGCGTGATCCGGTGACGTGAGGGTGTGGCTGCCGGGCGGAGCCCAGACGTCCTGGCAGGTGGGGCCGAAGAGGAGGTGGGTGGGCAGGCCGCAGGCTGCGGCGAGGTGAGCGATGCCGCTGTCGTGTCCGGCGAACCACTGGCATGAGGCGAGGGCGGTGACGAGTTCCGGGAGGGGTAGCTGGTGGGCGGTGCGGGTGGGAATGCCGGATTGCTGGAGGGCCGGGGCGAGCTGGCTGGCCGGGGTGTTTTCCTCGCATTCCCCTGTCACCACGAGGCAGCTGCTGATGAGTCTCTGCTGGTGGAGGTACTGGAGGGTGGCGAGCCAGCGTTCGGCCGGCCAGATTTTCCGTGGGCCGCCGCTGCCGGGATGGATGGCGAGTGAGCCGCTGCGGGAGGGGGTGGTCAGTTGGAAGGGCTGGACTGGCAGGTGACCGGGGAGGGCGTCGGCGAGCTGGAGCCAGGCTGGTCGGTCCGGCTGCATGGTCCATGGTCCCTGATGGACCTCTGGGATGCCGCATTGCCGGAGGCGCTCCCTGGTGATGCCTTCTGGATCGGGGAGCCATGAAACTGCGAGATCGCAGGAGCCGATCCATGCGGCGAGTTCTGGAGGGGCGGGGTTTTCCGTGTGGAAGAGGAAGGTGGCGGCTGCCGATGCGGGGTCGCGGTGGTCGTGGCAGAGGCTGGCTGAGCGGGCGAGGGCGGCGTGGCCTGGGGAGGCGAGGAGGTGGATTTCCGCGTCGGGCCACTGGGAGCGGATGGCCGCGAGGGAGGGGAGGGTGAGGATGAAGTCGCCGAGGGCACCGCCCCGGGCGGCGAGGATCCTGCGTGGGGTCATGGGGTGGGTGCGGCGGGCTGCTGGGATGCGAGGGCAGCGAGTACGGCGTGGGCGATGGCGGAGACTACGGGGACTGCCACCGAGTTGCCGAACTGGCGGTAGGCCTGGGTATCCGAGACGGGGATCTGGAAGGAATCGGGGTACCCCATGAGCCGGGCGCATTCGCGGGGGGTGAGGCGGCGTGGGTTCTGGCCGCTTCCCTGGGAGACGAGGATTTCGCTGCCGTCCTTGTAGTAGCGGGCGCTGAGGGTGCGGGTGGTGTCGGCTGGGGAGACGACGCTGCAGCCGAAGCCATTGCCCTTGGCTTTGTGTTTGCGGGCGTAGTCCTGGAGGTAGGCCCAGAGTTTGTTGCTCAGGGTGTATTTCGGCGATGGGTTGGATTCGAGGATGGAGCCGAGGCTTGGGGGATCTGTGGGTGGGGATGGGAACGTGAAGGGGGTAGGCTGGCGGAAGCCGACGAGGAAGATGCGTTCGCGGTGCTGGGGGAGCCAGTGGCGGGCATCGATGATGCGGTGGTGGAGGTGGTAGCCGAGTTCGGCGGTGAGTGATTCGTGGATGATGGCGAAGGTGCGTCCTTTGTCGTGGCTGGTGAGGTTCTTGACGTTTTCGAGGACGAAAGCGGCGGGCTGGTGGTGCCGGAGGATGCGGGTGATTTCGAAGAAGAGATTGCCTTGGCGTTCGTCATCGAATCCGTGGCGGCGGCCGAGGGAGAGTTTTTTGCTGACGCCGGCGAGGCTGAAGGGCTGGCAGGGAAAACCGCCGCAGAGGATGTCGTGGGCGGGGATGTCGCTGGCGCTGATCGGGCGGATATCGCCGGCTGGTTCCTCCTCGAAATTTGCCTTGTAGGTCCGGCGGGCCCAGCGGTCCCAGTCGCTCGAGAAGACGCAGTGGGCGCCGGCGCTGGCGAAGGCGAGGCGGAAGCCGCCGATGCCGCAGAAGAGGTCGATGAAGCGCGGGGTGGGGGTCACTGCTTTTCGGTCCGGGCGGGCTGTGGGGCGGGGTCGCGGTCGCCGTGGAAGAACGAGGTGACGTCCGGGTTGACGCTGGTGTCGATGATCTGCCAGCGGCCATCCGAGAAGTAGGCGTAGAGGCGCCAGCGGACGGGGCGCTTGCGGAAATTGACGGCGTAGATCAGTTCGCGGAGGCTGCGGCCGGCTGATTTGGCGGAGAGGAGTTCGGTTCCTTCGAGTTTCCCGCAGCCTTCCATGACCTGGTCGGTTACGTCCGTGAGTTGCTGGAGGAGGTCGCGGTCTTCTTCGGCGACGAAGGAACCTTCGAAGAGTTTTTCGTAGGCGGCCGAGGTGCGTTCCTCGCGCAGGAGGGAGAAGAAGGCTTCG
Source organism: Verrucomicrobiota bacterium (assembly GCA_039795165.1). Lineage (GTDB taxonomy): Bacteria > Verrucomicrobiota > Verrucomicrobiia > Verrucomicrobiales > V1-33 > V1-33. The sequence continues at coordinate 75,378 of JBDKER010000025.1, forward strand.
ATGCGGGCGCGCAGGGCGGGGTCGAGTTCCGAGGAAGTGCCGGATGGTCTGGTGGGGACGGTTTCGGTGGGTTTGGGGATTGCTTTGGCGGAAGCGGAGCGGGATTTCTGCTGAGCGTGGGCCGGGGCGAGGAGGAGGGCAGCGGCGGTGGCGGACAGGGCGGAGGCAGGGAGTCGCATGGTGGGAGAATGGAGTTGGGGGGGAGGGTGGTGCAATCCCGATCTCTTCCGCGAGGGCTTGCATGGGGTGGGCAACCTGTGCATGGGGGTTGGGTAGAGGGATCCGAGACATGCTGCGCCGACGATTGCTGATGTTCACTGTAATGCTGCCGTGTTGCCGGGCGGTGTCTCCTCCGTCGCGTCTCGAGGAGAGCGGTGTGGCGGTGCCGGGGGGGTGGATTACGACTCGGGAAGGGGCGCGCGGGGTTGATCTGGAATGGGTCAAGCGGTTCGGGGACCGGCGCCTTGAGGAACTGGTGAAGGAAGCGCTCGCGCACAATCCTGATCTGAAAGTTGCGTCGGCGCGGCGGGATCAGGCTGCCAGTCTGATCCGGAGTGCGGCGGCCCAGGGATTGCCGCAGCTTGAGGGGCGGCTGGGAACGGATCGTTCGCAGCGGAACTTCATTGGTTTTCCGTTTGGCCGGGGTGGGGCGGATGAGGGTGGGGTGCCGGGAGGCGGAGGGGCGCCGGCGGAGCCTCAGGTGACGCCGTTTGAGGTGACGACGTACACGAGCGCAGTGAATCTGCAGTGGGAGCTTGATCTGTGGGGGAGGATCCGGGCGGGGACGGCGGCGGCGGTGGCGGGGGCGGAGGCGGCGGAGGCGGATCTGCGGGCGGCGCGGGCGTCGCTGGTGGGGCAGGTGGTGCGGGCATGGTTTGCGGTGGCCGAGGCTGAGGAGCAGGAAGCGGTGGCGGGGCTGGCGCTGAAGGCGGCGCAGGACACCCAGGAGGCGCTCGAGGAAAGGTTCCGGACCGGGCAGGCCGGCAACGAGGGAAGTCTGGGGGCGCAGTTGCGGCTGGCGCGGTCCGATGTTTCCTCGGCGCGGGCGGCTCTTGCGCAGCGGAAGGAAGGAAAGGTGCTGGCGGTCCGGGCGCTGGAGTTGCTGCTGGGTCGGTATCCGGCTGGATGGGTGGATGGTGGTGGCAGGCTGCCGGGTGTGCCTGCGGCGGCTCCGGCGGGTTTGCCTTCGGAGCTGCTGCTGCGGAGGCCTGACATTCTGGCGGCCGAGCGGCGGTTTGCGGCGCAGGGGATGCGGCAGAAGGAAGCGCGGCGGGCGGTTTTTCCGCGGCTGGCGCTGACTGGCAGTGCCGGGACGAACACGGATGCGCTCAGCAACCTGCTGGCGAGTGACTATGGGATCTGGAATCTTGGTGCGGGACTGACGCAGACGATTTTCACTGGGGGTCAGGTGCTGGCCGAGATCCGGAGGCGGGGAGCGGAGCAGGATGAGGCTCTTGCACTCCTGCAGAAGGCTGTGCTGAAGGCGTTTGGGGAAGTGGAGGAAGCGCTGCAGCTCGAGGGGATCTTGCGGGAGCGGGAAGTTGCTCTGGAGGAAGCTCTGAGGCTGGCAGCCGAAGCTGATACCGAGGCGCGCGCCAACTACCGGCAGGGCATTGGCGACATTCTGACGGTACTGGCGACACAGAACCGTGCCCTGCAGGCCAAATCGCAGCTGACGCTGGTCCGGAGGCTGCGGCTCGACAACCGGGTGGCCCTGCATCTCGCGCTGGGCGGGGACTTTGTGGTCTGACGCAGGGGTGGGGCTAGTACTTTCCCTTATAACCCCCTCAAGTTTTTCCGGGATGCGGAAGATTTTCCGTCTAGATCGCAGATTTGCGTGGACAAGTCTGTGAAAATATGTTTTAGTTTTTTACCGCGAGGTTTTTCTGGTTGGTTCTACGGATCGGGTGCTGTGGTTCCTGCCGGAGGACCTCGTGGGATTTATACAGATTGAGGGGCCGTTCCTGTTTCAGGATCATCTGGTGTTTCGCCAGAAGCGCGCAACCGTCAGCGGGTCGGATTTTATTCGTCTGAAGGCGGGATGCTGGAGGCGCAATCGCTGGCTGGGCCATTTGCTTGAGCCCCCAGCCTCCCGCCTTCATCCTCACAAAACCCTGAACTTCAGTTAGTTATTTTGAAGTGAACAGCGGGCGGTCCCTCAATTCTGGATGATTTGCTGATTAGTGTGGGGAGGGATTGTGATGGGTGGTGGAGACTGGGGTGAGGAGTCGGGTGGAAAGAGAATTTCAAATCCGTTTTCAATCATGAGTATCTGCAGAAAATCGTATCGGCTGGTGGGGAGGGATGGGGTTGCGCGGTTGTCGGGGTGGGAGCGGGC
>JBDKER010000026.1:0-73324 GCA_039795165.1 Verrucomicrobiota bacterium
CCGCTTCCGCCAGTGCCTCCGCAAACCCGCCAGCGCAGGCACGACCAGCACCCCATGCACCAGCAGCCACGTCCGCAGCGACCCCACCGCCGCCTCATGCAGCCGCGCCGCCCGCTGCCGCCCCAGCCCGCCGGACGCCTGCTCAACCGCACACGCCGCCATCCCCAGCGGCGACGCCCCCGCCACCCACACGGCCCGCAACGGTGGTTCCCGCCGCGCCGACGCCGCCAGCACCAAAGCCGCCAGCACCGGCACCACCCCCACGAAAATCGTCCCCAGAAACGGCCAGCGCGACCCCCTCGCCTCCAGCATCGCATGAAACGGCAACACCGTCACCGCCAGCACCGCCCCATACCATAATCCCACCTCCCAGCCCGGATCCCCTCCAAACCAGCGCGACCCCATCAGCGCCCGCGTAAACCACGCCCACGCCACCGCCCCAGTCACCACCAGAAACAATACCCACGGAAAGGCCGAACTCTCGTCGGATAGCCAGCCGGCCCGCCGCTTCCCCTGCTTCTCCGCACGCCGCACACCCCGCGCCTGACTGTCCCCATGCGGAGTCACCATGATCACCAGCAGCAGCACCACCACCAGCGTCAGTACCCCGTAAAACGAACACATCACCACTGCCTCGTCAATCTTCGGCCGCCACAGCTGCCGCACGATGTACCGCTTGAACCCGGACGACGGAAACAACGCATCGGTCCCCACCAGCGGCAGCGCATTCCCAATCACCAGACTGTGAATCCATACAAACAACCCGGCCGCCCACAGCTTGCTCAGCAGATGCGCCTCGGCCCGCACCCACTTCCGCCACACCATCACAAACAAGGTCACAATCAATGACCCCTGCACCAGCAAAGTGAATGCCAGCGGACTGAACACCAGCCCGAAAAACGGCACGCCCGCCCCCGGCGTATGCCCGGACGCCAGCCGCCACGCCTCCACCTGATCCCGCGGAAACATGGCCGCATGCTCCATCGCCACCGGCCACAGCGTCACATACCGCAGAAACGGCAGCCCGAACCTCGCCCCCTGCGGCACCAGACTGTACAGCAGAAACACCAGACCCATCGCGAGCAAAAACGACCACCGCCGGTTCCGCAGCACGGTCCCCGCCACCAGCCCGGTCACATGATAAAGCACCACCGAGGTCCCGAATACAAGAGCCACCGGACCCCAGTCGCGGAAGGCTACCCCTCCCCGCCAGATCGCCAGCACCGTAAACGGCAGCGTCGCCGCAAACATCACATACTCCCGCACCGGCAGCCCCAGCAGATACCCCAGCGCCTTCGCCACCGGACGCATCGGCGTCAGCCTCCCGTAATCCACCATCCCTTCATCCGCCTCCGCCGTCATCCCCCCAGCCACCTGCCCAGTCCCCAGCACAAACAAAATGATCCCCTGCAGCACCAGCAGCGGCAGCAGCGCCATCCGCTCGTACATCTGCGGCGACTGCATCCGCGGAGGATTCTGCAGCACGGCCTGCACCACCGGCTCCGTCAGCTGACGCGGATTCCGCATCACATACTTCTGCAGCTCGGCATAACTCCGGATCTTGCCTTCCTCCACCCGCTCAAACACCAGCGGCATGAACAGAAAACTAAAGGCGGCCAGCACCACCGTAATCAAAACCGATACCCCCAGCGCCGACGGACGCAGCCGCGCCCGGCAGTACCGCAGAAAAACCGGATTCGCCCACAGCTTCCACACCGCCGGCGGCCGCAGCCCATCCGGAACCGACACCAGCGCCGCACTCACGCCACCCTCCTCTCCCCACCCGCAATCTTCACCAGCAGTTCCTCAAAACCCGACGGCTCCTCCTCCAGACTCCGCACCCCGATTCCCTCAGCCAGCAGCAATCCCAGCAGCGCGGTCTGATCTTCCCCTTCCCCCAGAAACCGCAGCAGCACCCGCCCCCGCTCCCGGACCTCAAAGGCCTCCACCAGCGGATGACCCCGCAGTACCCCCGCCACCCGGTCTTCCTCACCCGCACGCACCCCCACCTGCAGCAGCCGCACCCCTCCCCCCAGATCCCGCCGCACCGCCTCCACGGGCCCATTCGCCAGGACCCGCCCCCCATGCATGACACACAGCGTGCTGCACATGTCAGCCAGCTCACTGAGAATATGCGAACTCACTATCACCGCCACCCCGCGCGCCGCCAGCGACTGCAGCGTCATCCGCAGATCCCGCCGCGATAATGGATCCATCCCGCTCGCCGGTTCATCGAGAATCATCACCCGCGGACCATGCAGCAGGGTCTTCGCCAGACAAAGACGCTGCATCTGCCCGCGCGAAAGCGACCGGCACCACGCATCCCGCTTCGACCCCAGATGCACTTCCTCCAGACACGCCGCCACCCGATCCCGACGCTCCCGACCACTCCGCCAGCCATAGGCATGCGCAAACAAATCCAGAAATTCCCACGCCCGCAGATCGGACGGCACAGGCGCAAAATCCGGCATGTACCCCAGCTGCCGCCGCGCCTCGGCCGCTTCCTCGAACAAATCATGCCCCCCGATCCTCACTTCCCCATACGTCGGATGCAGCAAGGTCGCCAGCACCCGGAAAGTACTCGTCTTCCCAGCCCCGTTCGGCCCCACCAACCCACACACTTCCCCCGCCCCAACCCGCAGACTCACGTCGTTCACCGCCACAAATTCCCCGTAGTCCACGCGCAGGTCGCAGATCTCCACCGCCGGCTTTGTCTCGTTGCTCTCCACCCGCCCACGCATGACACATTCCCCACGGAAACAAATCGGAAACCCCTGCTCCATTTTCCCGCGGTCCCGAACTTGCACTCCCCCGCCCCCCGCTTGTATGGATTTCCCGGGGGAACGATCCCGCTCCCCCTCCAAGCAACTCCTCTCTTCATTCCATGAAACTCATTCCTGTCATCTCCTCCGGCATAGCCGGCCCCCTCGGCGTCCTCCACCTCCCTCGCCTCTGGCAGAAGGCCAGCCTCGGTGCGGCCGGAAAACTCCACGACGATTACCCAGCCTGCGGCAAGGGATACGACCAGATGGTCCTCGACGGCCTCGGCATCGACCGCGAAGACTTCCTCGCCTTCATCCGCGACCGCAAACCCACCTACCCGGAACTCGAAGTCTGGGTCCTCCAGAAAAAAGGCGGAAACCTCGACGCAGAAGCCGTCCGCAAACTCAATGCCGCCATCGCCGGCTACATCCACGACGACGCCACCCGCAAGGCCATCCTCGCAGAAAACAACATCGAGGACACCGGCTCCCTCAAGGATGCCGTCAATCTCAACAACCTCGACGACTGGAAGGCTTTCCACCGCGACGTGATCGCTCCGTGATCCACTTCCCAGCATCCGCCTGATCGAAGGCCGGGATCCGCCCCACCACGGCAGGTCCCGGCCTTTTTTGCGCCCGCCGTTCCCCATCAGCCCGCCCCCCACGCCATGCAGCCCGCTCCCCCAACCGCTCCCATCCTCCGGATCGCCGCCAGCACCACCGCCGCGGCCATCTGCGCGGTCATCACATGGCTCAAATTCTCAGGCCGCATCTCCAGTCTCGCCGGCTGCGGCTCGGAAGGCGGATGCTCCCAGGCCCTCGGCGGACCATGGTCCCAAATCGCCGGCATCCCCATCACCCTCCCAGCCCTCGCCCTCCACCTCGGCATCATCGCCCTCTCGCTCCCGAACATCGCCGAACGCTTCCAGCCAGCCACCCGCCAGCGCTTCCTCTCCTTCGCCGCCTGCACCCTCATCGGAGCCGCCCTCTGGTTCGTCGGACTCATGATCTGGGGCGGCCGCGGCACCGCATGGTGCCCATGGTGCCTCGCCACGCACGCCGCCGGCCTCATCACCGCCACCTCCATCCTCCGCAGCAAAGATTCCCGACCGGACAGCCTCTTCCCCACCGCAGCCGCCGCCACCCTCGCCACCACCTCCCTCGCCCTCGCCCAGATCTTCGGCCCCGCTCCCCAAAGCCACGAAATCACCTCCACCACCACTCCCACACGCGCCACCGCCTCCTCCCCGGCTCCAGATTCCACAACCCCAGCCAACCTCCGCCAGTTCACCGGCTCCCCTCGCCCACCCAGACCTGTCTCGTTCTTCAATGGCCAGTTCGCCTTCGACGCCGCCAACCTCCCCATCCTCGGCAGCCCCGACGCTCCCCACATCCTCGTCGAATACTTCGACTACACCTGCGGAAGCTGCCGCGACCTCTACAAGGACCTCGGCTCACTCAAATCCGCCCACCCAGGCAAGTTCGCCACCATTCTCATCCCCTGCCCCCTCAACCGTTCCTGCAACCCCAACCTGAAACCAAACATCAAGGACCACGAAGCCGCCTGCGACCTCGCCCGGCTCGCCCTCGCCGTCTGGAAACACAGCCCCGCCAGCTTCCCCCGCTTCCACGAGGCCCTCCTCAAACTCCCCCTCCCTGCCAACCCCGCTCCCGCCTTCGAACTCGCCGCCACCGCCGTCCCCCCAGATACCCTCCGCGCCACCATCCAATCCCCGGAAGTCGCCGCCTTCCTCGCCGCCAGCACCAGCGACTACGCCTCCCTCGCCGCCCAGAACCTCCGCATGCCCAAACTCCTCCTCCGCGACTCGATCATGATGCACGGCCTCGCCAATTCCGCAGAAACCTTCGTCGCAGAAATCACCCGCCAGTTCTCCCTCCCAAAATCACCCGTACCTCCAAAATAATTCCCGTCAATTTCACCGGAAATTAATTCCCGGAATCCACCCGCAGAATCAACCCCCGCGCCCATTTTCTGCTTCCCATTTTACGCGGAAAATGTATTTACAATGCAAACTCAAATGAAAGCACCTGCCCTCCTCCTCTCCCTCTCGGTGTTTGCCCCCTTCTGCACGCTGGCGGCCCTGCCTCCGTGCCTCGACGATGCCTCGGGAAGACTGACAGTCCGCTTCTGCAACCGACTCGAAGTCCTCGACATCGATACCGACCGCTTCGACGCCACCCGCGCCACCGGCGAAGTCAATACCGTCCGCACCGGAACCAAAAGCAAAATCTCGGAACTCTCCACCGAAGCCGCCAACTACCAGCAGAATACCGGCCTCGCCACCCAACTCACCGGCTGGGTCGCCGGTAAACCCCGCAAGGACAGTACATGGCGCGCCATCAACAGCCAACTCTTCGTCGAACTCCTCCCCTCAGTCGACCGCGGCACATTCATCCGCTCCGCCCGCGCCGCCTCCGCTATCCAGCCAAGCTACGCAGAACACTTCCTCGTCCTCAATTACTCCGACGTCTTCTCCGCGCTCCGCGCCCTCGACCGCATCCGCGAAGCACCCGGCGTCGTCCAGGCCGAACCCCTCCTCTCCGTCAAACGCGTCAGCAAATACATCCCCAACGACCGCAACTTCTCCCACGCCACCACCACCGCCGCCGACTACGGCCCACGGGTCAAACTCTGGGAAAATGTCCAGCGCCCCAACCTCGGTGTTCCCGACTCCACCTCAAGACCCTACCAGTGGTACCTCAAGAATACCGGCCAGAACCAGCCCAACCCGCTCGTCATGGAACCGGACGTGGGCGACCTCATCCTCCCAGGCGACCTCTGCGACATCCGCGCCGACCTCGCATGGGATCAGCGCAGCCCCATCTCCCAACTCCCCATCCGCGGCAATAACGTCAAAGTCCTCGTCGTCGACGACGGACTCGAAAAAGCGCACGCCGACTTCACCGGTGCCTCGGTCCCCGGCGTCGACCTCGTCAAAACCAACCACGATAACTACGTCGACCGCGGCTGGGACCCGCTCGACCCCAATAACCCCACCCCGTCGCCCGCCAACATCCGCTTCGACTTCCATGGCACCGCCTGCGCCGGTCTCATCGGAGCCCGCATGGACAACGCCCAGCGCGACATCACCGGCGTCGCCCCGCTCTGCACCATGATGGGCATCCGCATCCTCGGCGGCAATGCCTCCCCACTCCAGTTCGCCAACGCCGTCGCCTGGGGCTCCACCCAGTCGGACTTCAACCAGGACGGCGTCATCAATACCGAAGACCCACGCACCGGCGCCCTCCTCGCCGACGTCGCCAACAATTCATGGGGCCCAGCCACCCTCGCCGCCGACGACCTCTACCCGGAACACCCCCTCGTCCTCCAGGCCTTCGAATTCGCCCTCCGCCCAGGCCCGAAAGACTGCGTGTTCGTCTTCGCCGCCGGCAACGAAGGCGACGGCCGCATGAACACCAATTACCAGGAAACCACCAACCGCCGCGAAACCATCGCCGTCGGCTGCATCAGCGACATCGGCCGCCGCATCGCCTACTCCAACGTCGGTGCCAGCCTCATGTGCGTCGCCCCAGGCATGGGCGACGAACTCCCCCCGCTCATGAAATGGACCGCAGCCCCGCCCGCCGGCCCCGCAGGCGCATGGCCCGCCAGCAAACCCATCCGCAAAAACCCTCCCATCGAACCATGGGACATCCCACCCGACTTCCGGGAACACCGCCGCCCCACCCAGGGCATCCTCAGCCTCTCCACCCAGGGCCGCACCGACTCCAGCAACATCGGTACCTCCTTCGCCGCTCCCCAGGTCGCCGGCGTCGTCGCCCTCATGAAACAGGCAAACCCCCAGCTCAAATGGCGCGATATCCAGGAAATCATCATGCGCTCCACCCGCATGGTCAATGACTGCCGCTGGGACATCAATGGCCAACCCTTTCCCACCCTCTGGCGCCTCGCCCCCATGGGCAAACCCTTCCACTTCGCTCACGGCGCAGGCCTCATCGACGCCGACAAGGCCGTCCGCATCGCCATGAAATGGAAAAACCTTCCATTCTCCACAAGCATGAAAATGACCGGCCCATCCGGCCGACTCATCCCGGACAACAATCAGGAAGGCGTCCGCATGTTCGTCCCCGGACCACCAGCCGGCATGCGCGTCGAACACGTCAGCACCCGCGTCAAATGGTACCACGGACGCCGCGGCGACACCGGCGTCAACCTCTTCGCCCCACCCAACCGCGCCGATATCTTCGGCATGAAATCAGAACTCTTCGTCCCCCACCGCGAAGACTATAACCGCAGCGAGGAAAACTTCGTCCCAGCCTTCGACACGGCCACCGACTGGAAATTCATGTCGCTCCGTCACTGGGGCTACCGCGCCGTCGGCTCATCCCCACAGTGGACCGTCCAGGTCTGGGACAATACCAGCCAGGGCACCAACCTCAACCCCACCGTGGCCGACCCAGTCTACGTCCCCGTCGCTAACCCGACCGACCCCAGCAAACAGAAAATCGCCGCCCTCGATATCACGTATTACGGCTGCTACGGCGATACGTCCCAGAACGATCCCCCCAACGTCCCAGCCCAGAACGTCAGCATCGGCCGCGGACAGACCATTCAGACCCGCACCATCCGATCGGGCGGCTCCACCGGGATCTACCCCATCATCGCCCACGAGTTCTACCTCCCAACGGCCATCACCCCGAAACAACCCACCCTCCCCACCACCGGACTCACCCAGTTCGCTACCCTCGACGTCCCCAGCGTGAGCAATCCAACCGTCCGGATGCTCATCACCCTCAACCGCGCCACCGGCGAATACACCTTCACCCCATCCGCGTTCGGCGTCTTCGCCTTCTACGTCATGGTGGAAAACGACCTCGGCTACAGCGTCCCACGCGAAATCCGCATCAGCGTCCGCCAGCCCACCCCCACCTTCAACGAATGGGCCACCATCAACTTCACACCCGCTGAAATCGCCAACCCTGCCATCAGCGGCCCCACCGCCGACCCGGACCAGGACGGACTCGCCAACTACCTCGAATACGCCATGGGCACCCAGCCCAAGATCGCCGAAGACCCAGCCGTTCCCACCCCAGTCATCGAAAACGGCAACATCGTCTACACCTACACGCAGGATATCTACCAGTCAGAAGCCTTCCTCCTCCCACAGATCAGCGCCGACATGGTCAATTGGGAAAATGTCAGCGGAGATACCCCAGGCATCACCATCGAAGCCGCCCCCGTCGTCGAAAATATCCGCACCTTCACCCTCCGCATCCCCATCGGCGACCCGCGGCGCTACTTCCGCCTCAAGGCTCAGCGACGCTGAACGACCACGCCACCACCCCACGGTTCCCTCCCTCACAAGGCAAACCATGGGAACCATAAATATCCGCAAGGCCCGGGGCATTCCATACGCCCCGGGCCTCGCGTTTGCCCCGCACCAAGTGTTTGCATTTTCTCCCCCCCGGATTTAGTTAAGATCAGGAAATTATTTCCGTTCCCGACCTCCCGCCGCCCATGACCCTCCGACCGCTGGCCCTGATCGCAGCCCTCGCAGCCTCCCCTGCCGCTGCCCAGCTCCCCAAACTAGAAGCCATCAAGGACAAACTCGATGTCCTCGGCGACATGCGGATCGATTCCAGCAACTTCAATTTCACCCCGGACGGCAACGTCGTCATCAGCGGACCCGTTCACATCCGCTCGGACGAAATGGAGGTCTTCTGCGAAAAAGCAGAATACATCGCCGCAAAGGAACAGATGCGCTTCCTCGACGACGTCGCCATCTACAAGGACGGTCTCATCTACCGCGGCAACCGCGCCACCTACAACACCCAGACGGAACAACTCGACGCCTCGGAACTCCGCAGCAGCATCGAACCCCTCTTCTTCAGCGCCGGCAGCCTCACCACCCGCACCCGCGAAATCTCCGTCATCGAAGTCGATAACGCCGAATTCACTACCGACGACAGCACCGACCCCTCGTTCCATATCGAATCGGAACACGTCTCGATCTACCCCGATGACCGCGTGGTCTTCCGGAAACTCAAGATCTACGCCGGCGATACCCCCATCTTCTACCTCCCCTACCTCTCCCAACCCCTCCAGGATGAGGTCGGCTACACCTTCGCCCCAGGCTACCGCAGCAACCTCGGATTCTTCCTCATGAACCAGTACGGGGTCACATGGGGAGACCACAGCATCGCCAAATACAAACTCGACCTCTACGCCTCCCGCGGCGTGGGCGCAGGCATCGACATCAATTCCCGCCGCTACACCAGCCAGGAGGCCTTCGGCAAATTCCGCTTCTACGGGGTCTACGATACCGACCCCGAGCGCAATAATACCTTCTCCCGCGTCCAGCGCGACTCAGTCGATTCCTCCCGCTACCGCGTCAATCTCCAGCACCGCATCTACCTCCCAGGCCCGGAGGAAAGCGACATCTACCTCGACGTCGATGTCAATAAAATCAGCGACGCCTACTTCTACGAAGACTTCTTCCCCACGGAATTCCGCGAAGACCCCAACCCGGATAACCTCGTCAACCTCGTCAAACGCAGCGACCAGGGCGAATTCAACCTCCTCACCCGCTTCCGCGCCAACGATTTCTACCAGAGCGACACCCGCCTCCCGGAACTGTCACTCGATATGCCCCGCCAGCCCATCTTCAATACCGGGCTCTTCTACAACGGTACTTCCAGCTTCGGCATCCTCGAGGAAAAACTGGGCGACTTCGACCGCCGCCAACTCGAAGACCGCGTCCAGAACCTCTCCCTCCAGCTGGCCGACCCCGCCCTCGCCACTCTCCTCGACGCCGCCGCCGCCACCAATACCCTCGCAGAACTCCGCGGCAGCCTCATCGAACAAGGCTTCAACCGCTTCCATACCTACCACGAAGCCCTCTACCCAGGCTCCTTCGGCGGCGGCTTCACCCTCACCCCCCGCCTCGGCGTCGGCTACACCAACTATTCCTCAGTCTCCGGTCCCTCCCCGGAAAACCTCGACCGCACCATCCTCGCCGCAGGCCTCGAAGGGTCGTTCAAACTCTCCCGCGTCTACGACCACATCCAGAAACCCTCCCTCGGCATCAATGGCCTCCGCCACGTCATCCAGCCGTACTTCAATTGGTCATTCGTCAGCGCCGACAGCATCGGCAACCGCCTCAAAGGCATCGACCGCCTCGCCCTCTCCACCAGACCACGCCCGCTCGACCTGACCAATTACACAGCCGTCGACGCCCTCCGCGACTGGAACGTCGTCCGCATCGGAGCCTACAACCGCCTCCAGACAAAACGGAACCGCGGCACCTTCAACTGGCTCCAGACCAATACCTACGTCGACGTCTACGCCGACGACCCAGAATTCGACCGCACCATCTCCAACCTCTACCAGGAAATCGAGTGGAACCCCGTCCCATGGACCCGCCTCAACATGGCCGCACAAATCCCCACAGGCGACGACGCCAGCTTCACGGAAATCAACACAAGGGCCACCTTCATGCCCATCGATTCCCTCGACCTCTCCCTCGGCCACCGCTACCTCCAAGACCATCCCTACTTCCAGAACAGTAACCTCATCGACCTCGGTGCCTACGCCCGCGTCACGGAAAACTGGGGCTTCAGTGCCTACCAGCGCTACGAAGCAGAAGACAGTACCCTCGAACTCCAGCAGTACTCGGTCCACCGCGACCTCTCCTCATGGGTCGCCAGCCTCGGCGCCATCATCCGCGACCACCGCGGCCAGGACGAATGGGGCCTCCTCTTCAGCATGACCCTCAAAGACTTCCCCTCGGTCCGGATCCCGGTCGACTTCGACCCGCAGGGCGGCCGCCGCTGACCCATCCCCAGCGCGGCCCGAGTTCGCCCCCTCCTGCCGCCGCCGCCTCCGACCCATGGGTGCCTACTTCCTCAGACGCCTCCTGCTGATCCCGCCGACCCTCATCGGCGTGACCATGCTCGTCTTCCTCATCACCCGCTTTGTTCCCGGCGGCCCCATGGAACGCATGATCGCAGAAATGCGCAAAGGCGGCGAAGGCGGCAGCCGCGGCGGAGCGGCCCAGAATCAGGCCCTCTCGGAAGAACAACTCGACCAACTCAAGGTCCGCTTCCGCATGGACCAGCACCCAGTCGCCGGCTACTTCTCATGGCTCGGCGTCTGGCCCTACGCCGACCTCCGCCGCAGAATCGAATTCGGCCCGGACGAAACAGAGCAAACCATCCGCGCCCCCGGAACCCGCGAACCACTCCGCATCAGAAAAACCCCGGACGGTTCATTCGCCCTCACCAAACCAGACGGTTCCTCCGCCGCGCCATGGCAATGGCGGACTCTCCCCGCCAGGGAAGGCCCCCAGACCATCACCCGCATCGAGGTCTTCCGGAAACGCTTCTCCGGCCTCCTCACCGGCAATCTCGGCGAATCGTTCCGCTTCAATGAACCAGTCACCGACGTCATCGCCCAGCGCCTCCCGGTCTCCCTCTACTACGGCCTCGTCACCCTCTTCCTGACCTACCTCATCAGCATCCCCCTCGGCCTCTTCAAAGCCCTCAAACACCGTACCCTCCCGGACAACCTCTCGTCCATCCTCATCTTCGCAGGCTTCGCCATCCCCGGCTACGCCCTCGGCAGCATCCTCGTCACCTTCGCCGCCGCACGCTTCGGCTGGTTCCCCACCGGAGGCTTCACCAGCTTCGACTTCATGGAAAAATCCCTCGGCGGGAAAATCGTCGACATCCTCCACCACTCCGCCCTCCCCCTCGTCTGCTACCTCATCGGCGCCTTCGCCTTCACCACCATGCTGACCAAAAATCAGCTCATGGACAACCTCGCCGCCGATTACGTCCGCACCGCCGTCGCCAAGGGCGTCCCCTACCGCCGCGCCGTCATCCACCACGCCTTCCGCAACGCCAGCATCCCCGTCGTCAGCAACCTCGGACGATCCCTCTCCGCCTTCGTCGGCGGATCCTTCGTCATCGAACGCATCTTCGACATCAATGGCATCGGCCTCCTCGGCTTCGAATCCATCCTCGACCGCGATTACCCAGTCGTGATGGGCATCGTCGTCATCTCCTCCCTCCTCGTCATGCTCGGCAATATCCTCGGCGATTTCCTCGTCGCCCTCGTCGACCCGCGCATCCGCTTCGACTGACCCATGCCCCTCAGCCCCATCACGCAGAAACGCTTCCGCCGCTTCCGCTCCATCCACCGGGGCTGGTGGTCACTCGTCATCCTCACCCTCATCATCGCAGCCTCCCTCGCCGCCGAACTCTGGATCAGTAACCGCGCCCTCTACGTCTCCCATCAGGGCAAATCCCACTTCCCTTCCTACGGAGCCATCATCCCAGGCTCCACCTTCGGCGAACCCTACGCCTACGAAACCAATTACCGCGACCTCCGCGATTCCTTCGCACGATCCGGAAACGGCACCGTCATCCTCCCCCTCATCCCATGGTCGCCCGGCGAAAGCGACTTCCGCGAGGGCATCACCCACCCCTCCCCACCCGACTGGTCCCGCCGCCACCTCCTCGGAACCGACCCCACCGGACGCGATGTCTTCGCCCGCATGGTCTACGGCTTCCGCAATGTCATCATCTTCTCCATCGCCTACACCGCCCTCACCTTCCTCGTCGGTATCCTCATCGGCTGCACCATGGGCTACTTCGGCGGAAAAACCGACCTCATCGGCCTCCGCCTCATCGAGATCTGGGAAACCATCCCGTTCCTCTACATGGTGATGATCTCCATTTCGCTCATCCCCGCAGAAACCGGCACCGCATGGCGCATCGCCTGCCTCCTCATCATCATGGTCCTCTTCGACTTCACCTCGAAGGCCATGCAGATGCGCGCCGTCACCCTCCGCGAGAAGTCACGCGACTACGTGGCCGCCGCCCGACTCATCGGAGCCAGTACCCCGCGCATGATCTTCTCCCACATCCTCCCAAACACCATCTCCGTCCTCGTCACCTACCTCCCCTTCTCCATCGCCGCCGGCATCTCATCCCTCACCGTCCTCGACTTCCTAAACTTCGGACTCCCCAAACCCACCCCCAGCTGGGGCGAACTCCTCGAGATCGGCCTCGATCACAAGGAATCATGGTGGATCGTCACCTCGGCCTTCGGAGCCCTCGTCGGCGTTCTCCTCCTCGTCACGTTCATCGGTGAAGCCGTCCGCGAAGCCTTCGACCCGCGACGCCACACGGTCTACCGCTGATCCCCCCACGCCCACGCCACCACCACCCGCACCGACGCCATGCCCCCAGTTCCCCACGGCTCCCATGGCCTCTCCCGCCGCAGTGCCCTCCGCACCGGAGCCGCCACCGCCGCAGCCCTCCTCTCGGGCTGCTCCCGCCCGCAGCGCACCATCGACTACCCAAAGCAACGGATCCCCCTCCCCGCGGAAGCCATGGCCATGTTCCAGCGCTACCCGGAGTTCTTCCGCTTCTCTTCCCCGGACCAAATCCCCTCGGACCTCGTCTGGAACGACGGAACCGATGTCCCGGAACTGGGCGACCCCAAAGCCACCAAGGGCGGGACCTACTTCTACTTCATCCCGGACTTCCCCCGCACTCTCCGCTTCCTCGGACCAGACGCCTCCGGCGCCTTCCGCAGCTACATCCTCGACAGCAACGCCCTCGCCCTCGCCGCCCAGCACCCCGATACCTTCCAGTGGTTCCCCCAGCTCGCCACCCACTGGGCCTTCGCCCCGGATGGCCGCACGGTCTACTTCCGCCTCGACCCCGCCGCCCGCTTCAGCGACGGCGTCCCCGTCCGCGCCGACGACTACTTCTTCTGCTTCTACTTCATGCGGTGCGACTACACCGCAGACCTCTGGTACCAGGATTTCTACACCAATAAATTCTCGTCCATCACCCGCTTCGACGACCTCACCATCGCCATCACCCTCCCGGAAAAGAAACCAGACCTCCTCTACCGCGCCGTCTCGGTCCGCCCAGTCCCCGTCCACTTCTACCACGACCTCGCCGACGATTGGGTTTCCCATTACCAGTGGCAGTTCGAACCCACCACCGGTGCCTACGAAGTCCGACCCGAAAACGTCGACAAGGGACGCTCCATCACCCTCACCAAAGTACCCAACTGGTGGGCCGCCAGCCGCCCCCACCACCGCTACCGCTACAACGTCGACCGCATCTCGATCCGCGTCATCCGCGACCAAGGCAAGGCCTTCGAACTCTTCCGCAAAGGCGAAATCGACGTCTTCTCCATGCGCCTCGCCGACTACTGGTACCGCAAACTCCCGGATGCCGACGAACGCGTCGCCTCCGGCTGCATCCAAAAGGCCACCTTCTTCAACGAAATCCCCCGGCCCTCATGGGCGGTCCTCATCAACCGCTCCCGCCCCCTCCTCGACAACAAGGACATCCGCCAGGGTATCCAGTTCGCTCTCAACTGGGACCTCGCCCTCCGCGAAATGTTCCGCGGCGACGCCGAACGAATGCAAACTCCCTGCGATGGCTATTCCCAAGTCCAGTTCCCCGGCATCTCCGCCCGCCCATTCAGCACAAAGGAAGCCGAAGCCTGCTTCGCCCGCGCCGGCTTCACTTCCCGCGGCAACGACGGCGTCCTCGTCAACAGCAGCGGTCAACGCCTCTCATTCACCCTCACCACCGGCTACAAACCCTACACCGACCTCTTCGTCATCCTCAAAAACGAAGCCCTCAAAGCCGGCCTCGGCCTCAATCTCGAAATCATCGAAATGACGGCCGCATGGAAGAAAATGGACGAAAAGAAACACGAACTTGCCTTCGGAGCCAAGAACATCTCGGTCGAAATGTACCCGCGCTTCTGGGAAACCTTCCACGGTGACAATGCCTACAAGGAAGACGGTTCCATCAAAACCGACACCAATAACGAAACCCAGACCAGCATCCCGGAACTCGATAAGCTCATCTCCGCCTACGACAAGGCGGAAACCATGGAGGAAATCGTCCGCCTCGCCCGCGAAATCGTCGCCATCCTCCACGACGACGCCGCGTTCATCCCAGCCTTCGTCCAGCCATACTACCGCGTCGCCCACTGGCGCTGGCTCCGCTGGCCCGCAGGATTCAATGTGCGCTCCAGTCGCGACTGGGAGGAATTCCACCTCTTCTGGGTCGATACCGCCATGAAGGAGGAAACCCGCCGCGCCCTCGCCAGCGGTTCCCCCGCCTTCCCACCCTCGGTCCGCTCGTTCGAACAGTTCCGCCGCCCCACGGCCACCCCATGAACCGCGACCCCCTGCTCTCCATCCAGAATCTCTCGGCAGGCTTCCACACGGACGATGGCTTCGTCACCGCCGTCGATGACATCTCCTTCGACGTCCCACGCGGCCGCATCACCGGCCTCGTCGGCGAATCAGGCTGCGGCAAAAGCGTGACGGCCATGTCCATCATGCGCCTCCTCCCTCACCCCTCAGGCGTCATCACCGGCGGTTCCATCCTCCTCGAAAACGAAAACCTCGCCACCGCCCCGGAAGAACGGCTCTGGTCTCTCCGCGGCCGCCGCATGGGCATGATCTTCCAGGAACCCATGACGGCCCTCAACCCAGTCCAGACCATCGGCCGCCAACTCAGCGAGGTCTTCCTCCTCCACGAGAAATGCCGGCCCAGCGAGGCGCGCGACCGCTCCATCGAGGTCCTCCGCCGCGTCCGCATCCCCTCCCCCGAAATCCGCTACTCGGAATACCCCCACCAGCTCAGCGGCGGCATGCGCCAGCGCGTCGTCATCGCCCTCGCCCTCGCCCTCAAACCCGCCCTGCTCATCGCAGACGAACCCACCACCGCCCTCGACGTCACCGTCCAGGCCCAGATCCTCGACCTCATCCGCGAAATCCAGGCGGAAAGTGGCATGGCCGTTCTCCTCATCACCCACGACCTCGGCGTCATCGCCGAAATGTGCCACGAAGTCGTGGTCATGTACGGCGGCCGCATCGCAGAACGCGCCCCCGCCACCACCCTCTTCGCTCACCCACGCCACGCCTACACCAAAGGCCTCCTCGCCAGCATCCCGCGACTCGACAGCATCCCAGGCTCACGGCTCCCCACCATCGAAGGATCCGTTCCACCACTCGCCCTCATGCCCAAAGGCTGCCGCTTCTGCGCCCGCAATACCTCGGCCCCAGATGCCCCACTCTCGGAAATTCGGCCCGATTACAAACTGGTCGCCCCAGACCACTGGCTCGAAACCTGCCGACGCTGCGCCCCGGATCTCTGAAATTCCTCCGGAAGTCCGACTCGCCGCCTCCACCACAGGTGCCCGCCCAGCCTGCTCAGCCGCCCGTCAGCGAAAACCGTCCCTGACGCTCGCTCACCTTCACCCCATGGCGCAGCTCGCGGCTCACAAACTGCCCGCACCATGGCCCCGTGAAGGTCCACGTGATTTCCTCGCTCTCCCCACCAGACCGCCGCATCACCACCGATGACACCCCCGGCGAAACAACCCGGTACGTCCAGTTCGACACCTCCCCACCCTCAATCGCCAATCCCTTCCCATCCAGAAAAATCAGCCGCGCCCGGCCCGCTCCAGCCATCACCGCCGACAGCCCACCAACCGAAACCGGTGCCTGCACCGAAGTCTCCTCACCCGCATCACCAAACGTACCCGCCGCCGCCCCCGCAAACCGTCCCGCCGCATCATACCGCTCCACCACCACCCGACCACACGCAGGCCCCGCATACGTCATCCGCAGCACATCCTTTCCCCCACCAGGCCACTGCAGCGTCGCCACCCCACAGTCCTCCCCAGTCCGCACCCAGCCGAGTGTACCCCGACTCTCACCCTGACCCGTCACGAAATCCACGATGCCATCAGCCCAACCCTCCAGCACACCACTCAAGGCCCGGCTGTTGATCCGTAACCTCGCACCCACCAGTGAGTCGGGCGCAGGCCCGGCACCAGGCTTACGGTTCTCCCTCACACGGAAAATCCCCCGTTCTCCAGCCACTGGCACCGTCCACCACAACTCGCCACCAGCCGAAAATTGTCGCACCCCAAGCACGCTCCACCCACAGGCCTCCCCATGCGACTCCAGCGCATAGGCCCATCCTCCGCTACCCTCCACCCCCAACCGCAGCACCGGTTCGACTTCCAGTTCCACCACGTCCTGCGCCCCCACCACCGCAGCCAACGTCAGCAACACCAAACGACACACCACCCCACGGCCATCAGCCCGGCCCTTCAACAGAACCTTTCCTGTACCCGCTGCCGTCCTCATTCCTCCATATAAGCAAATTCCCCTAAAGGACGCAATCCCCGAGTTTCCCTATCGTCCAACCCATGGCCATCCGCCGGAAAACTCTTGCGCTCCCCCTCCTCTGCCCTACTTCTCTCCCCTCACGACCAAAGTCTCTCCTCCCATGGGCCGCATCTACCAGAATATCGTCGAAACCGTCGGCCGCACCCCGCTCGTGCGCCTCAACCGGGTCTCCGCAGGCTGCCACGCCACCGTGGCCCTCAAATGCGAATTCTTCAATCCACTCGGCTCGGTCAAGGACCGCATCGGCATGGCCATGATCGAAGACGCAGAACAGAAGGGCCTCCTCACAAGGGATACCGTCATCGTGGAACCCACCAGCGGCAACACCGGCATCGCCCTCGCCTTCGTCGCCGCCGCCAAAGGCTACCGGCTCATCCTCACCATGCCGGAAACCATGTCCCTCGAACGCCGCACCCTCCTCGCCATGCTCGGTGCCGAACTCGTCCTCACCCCCGGCCCCAAAGGCATGAAGGGAGCCATCGAAAAAGCAGAGGAGATTCTCGCCGCCACCCCCGGCGCATGGATGCCCCAGCAGTTCAATAACCCAGCCAACCCAGCCATCCACGAGAAAACCACCGCCGAGGAAATCTGGGACGATACCAACGGCTCCGTCGATATCCTCGTCGCCGCCGTCGGCACCGGCGGCACCCTCACCGGCGTCTCCCGCGTCCTCCAAAGCCGCAAACCTTCCTTCACCGCCGTCGCCGTTGAACCCGACGCCAGCCCCGTCATCTCCCAGACCCTCGCCGGCGAACCCGTCGTCCCCGCCCCTCACAAAATCCAGGGCACCGGCGCCGGCTTCGTACCCGGCAACCTCGACCTCCCCCTCGTCTCGGAAGTCATCCGCATCACCAACGACGAGGCCTTCGCCATGGCCCGCCGCCTCGCCACCGAAGAAGGTATCCTCGGCGGCATCAGCACCGGTGCCAATGTCGCCGCCGCCCTCAAAGTCGCCGCACGCCCGGAAAACAAAGGAAAACTCATCGTCACCATCGGTTGCTCCACCGGCGAACGCTACCTCTCCACCCCACTCGCAGACGAAGCCCGCGCCAAAGTCGGTGCCTGAGCCCCACGCCCCCCCCACCCCTTTCCCCCAAGCCACCATGGCCGATCCCACTCCCTCCAAACCTCCCGTCGCCGTTCTCGAATACGAACCAACGGCCTTCGAATCAGCCCTCCTCCGCCATAAACCGAAAATCATCCTGGTCTCGGCCCTCGCCCTCCTCGGCACCCTCGCCTACTGGGGAAACCGACTCTGGACCGATCACCAGCAGAAGGAAGCCGCCCTCAGCTTCGTCCGCGCAGAAACCGTGGCCGATCTGAAATCGGCCGCCGACGCCCACAGTTCGCAGACCGCCGGCGGTAATGCCCTCGTCCTCGCCGCCAGCCTCCTCAGCGCCGACCGCCCCGGCGAAGCCGTCGATACCCTCAAGAACTTCATCGCCCGCTTCCCCAATCACCCCCTCCGCGGCCTCGCCGAATTCCGCATCGGCGACTACCTCCTCCAAACCCCAGACAAGGAAGGAGCCGCCCGCCAACTGGAAGAAGTAGCCTCCAAAGCAGGACCCGACGCCGCCGTCTACGCACCCCTCGCCCTCCTCAGACTCGGCGACCTCAAATGGGCCGCCGGTGACACCGAGGGAGCCAAGAAATTCTACGACCGCATCCTCACCACCCCAACCTTCGCTTCCAGCCCCGTCCGCCAGGAAGCCCAGGACCGCGTCGATAACCAAATCCGCCAGACGCCCCCCACCCTCGTCGAATTCATCCCGGAAACGCCCCCCGCCACCCCAGGAGCCCCCAACACCCCAGCGGACCCCTCCGCCCCTCCCGCCCCCACCGTCCCCGGCGAAATCTCTTCCCCTTCCCTCCTCGAAGAACCCGCAGCTCCCGCAGCTCCCGCGCCACTCGACACCAAAGGCAAGATCACTTCCCCTTCCCTCCTCGAAGAATCAAAGCCAGCCGACGCCCCTGCCGCCGACACCACCAAACCAGCGGAACCCGCGCCAGCCAAGTAACCACCCCCCGCTCCAAACCTCTTCACCGGTCAGGCGATGGTCCCTCCAAGGGCCATCGCCTTTCCTTTTCCCCCTCCGAACCCGACCCAATAGTGGAACCGGCGTCCCGCCGGTTATCTCCCAACAAGCCCTTCCCACTTCCCACTTCTCAAATCCCTCCATCACGCCGCCAGACCGTCCAGCAGGCTGCGCGCCACCACGCCCGGCCCCTCTCCCCACCAGCCCCAGAGTGGAAGCGGCGTCCCGCCGCTTATCTCCACACATGACCCCGCCCCGTAGGGACGACCGGAGCCCAGAGTGGCGCAAAGCGATACTCCGGGTTCACCATCAACATTTGCCCCAACCCCGTACGGGGTTGCCCCTCTCCATACCAGCAGCCCCAGGCTCTTGACTGCCGCAAACATCACAGCCCCCCCCGCGCACGGAGTGCCCTACCAACCCATCTCCCAACAAGCCCCTATAGTGGAACCGGCGTCCCGCCGGTTATCTCCCAACAAGCCCTTCCCACTTCCCACTTCTCAAATCCCTCCATCACGCCGCCAGACCGTCCAGCAGGCTGCGCGCCACCACGCCCGGCCGGTTCATCACAGGGGTGTCTATCATCGTGGTACTCACGTCGTTGTGGCCCAGCAATTCCTGCAGTGTCCGGATGTCAGTGCCGTCTTCCAGTGCCAGCGTCGCAATCGTATGTCGCAGCGAGTGACACGTCACCTGACGCAAGACGCCACAGCGCCGGGCGGAGTCGGCGAGAAGGCGTCCGCTGCCTCCGTTCCGCCCACCTCAGAAAAATCCCGACGGTCCGACGCACCGCCTCACACTCGTCGGCCACAGCTCCGAGTACCTCCATTCTTGTTAATACCTCGTCGAGAGTTCCCGCTGGCCTCTCACCTTGAACTGTGAATGCACGCATGGTAAACTTTTATGCCGCATCTGCGGCGTGCCTTCAATAATAAATTTGATGATCCGCCTCCATCGCCGGCCAAGCCGACCCGCCGTGGGAAGTCCTTGACGGTTCTGTTGGTCCGGATGTTCTTACCAAGATGCGGTCATATCCATTGAATTTCAGGCAATTGGAAGAACAAGACACCCGGCCGAACGCCCCGGTTGCCAATGGATATTCCACCAGATATAGTGGAATAATAAACTGTTAGGCGACGAACCACACTATGGCCAAACTCACAGCTAACCAAAAGAAGGCACTATGGGCGTTGACAATCACAACGCTCGGCGGCGTCGTGATTGCTGCGATCAAGGTTCTTCCATCATTCCGCGCGGAACCATCAAGCCCTACGCCCGCTCCTATAATTGCGCCGTCCACGCCATCTAAGAGCCAGACATCGAGTGGCAACAACAGTCCCGTCATCAACGCCGAAGGCGGTAGCACTGTCACAGTCGGGTCACCGCCCGATCCACGCGTTGGCGACTTGCTGAAGCGTGGACTGCCTGAGAGTGACCATCCGGTAGTGAACCTCGCTCGACCAATCGAAGAACAGATTCAGGTCTTCCCCGAAGACAAGATCGAGGTCGTCGGTTGGTCGGACCGCGTAGAAGCTATTTGGCTTGGCAACCAGTGGGAGACTGTCACGCCAAACAGTCAGCGCATTTATACCGTCTGGGGTCCGCCTGGAGAGCCCGTGACACCCAAGTTTCGGGGACAGGGCGAGGTCAAGTTGAGCATCTCGTTTACGAAGAACAGAGAAAGGCCCAGAGACCTTCGCGACAGCCGCCCAAACAAGCCCGACTCGAAGCCGTGAGCCGAACGGCGCCTAACCATGCGCTGCAGCGAACCCGGCCATCGCGTCACTGTTGCAATCGTGGCGTCCCGCGGGCAGGGTCGCTGAGCTAGGGGCGTTCGGCCAAGAAACAACGCCACTCCCCATGCGAAGAAGCATCATAGCAACACTTTCCATGATGATGAGCGCACAGTTGCTCGCTGGCGACCATCCTGCAAAGTCAGCTTGTGATGACGGGGTTTCTGCATCAGCCACGATTGCTCCGAAGCTCGACAGTCCGCTTTTCCGCGAGACGAAGACATCCCTGAACTGGTGGATCGTGGAGAGCGAGTCAGGAACTATTGAGGACACCACCGATGGTGAGATTGGGCCAGATGATCTTGTCCGCATTGAGCACACAGCCAGTTGCACATCCACTCATCAGGGTGAGCATCTGATGGAGTTTTGTGACGCCGTTCGAGATGGCGATGGCATACGGCTGAGTCTCAGGGGTGGGATGCCCGCATACGCCAGCAGCCTCAGCGTCACCATTGAGCGGAGCTTAGCGTTTCGTTGCGACTTCTCGGCTACCTATCCCGCACCGACAGCGCCGTTGCGCTGGAAGATCTCGAAGAAGGAGCTTCGATTGAGGAGCCGTGATTTTGCGCCGGGACAGCGATTGTATGGCTGGGTTTCCGTCACTTTCGAGGAGACAGACGGAGTAGGCGAACCCAAGACCTATAAAATCGAGGGCTACATCAAGCCAGTTATCCAGCACAAGCCCGCATGACGACGATCACACATACACCAACCCAAGCCGAACAAAACGGATGCAGGCAACGGCTCGGAGACTACCTGTCGTGTCAGCAACGTCTTGCGCTCGCCGTCGCCTGATCCGGGTCGTTCGCCAAACCACAGAACCATGAAGACCGCGTGTCTCCTTCTCCTTTGCTTTGCATCTTTGGTATCCGCTGAGCAGTTGCCTGAGCTTCCAGACGGACCAATCGAGAAGGTTCAGGCTTGGAAGATTCTTGATCAGCAGTGGCGCATCATCGAACCGCTTTTATTTACGGACGCAGGCAAGGCTCACATCGGTAGGGAGGTGCGCTTTGATAGTCAGCCTGTGACAATTGGTAAGCCTCTTATTGTCCGAACTGCTGCTGGCACCACAGCCAGTGTCTCGAACATTCCGAAAGGCGACATGGATTTGGTTCGGGAGTTCCGCAAGCCTCCCAAGAACATCACCGTCGAGGGGATTCTCACTGCGGTTGACCCCGCCAAGCGCACGATCACCATCAAAGCTTTTGGAGTGCGCCCGAGCAAATGAACCCAATGAATGCCGAACAAGGCGGTGGTGGACAACCGGCTACCCGGCCCCAGTCGAAATGCCCCTCTTGACCATAACCTTTAACCCTGTTGCGGAGTGTCGCTCCCGGTGAGGGGGCTTGGGGAATTTAGGCGGTTTGAAAGGGAGTCGAAGACTTCCTTTTCAGGGGAGGGGTTCGCGGTTTTTGGGGAACTTGGGGGTGTCGGGGCTGGTTTTGATTTTGGTGGTTTCATGGGTGTGGCGGCTTAGGTGGTCAACTTGTTGGAGGGTGGGGTGTGGGCAAAGGTGATGTCGATGGGGGCTTCGGGATCGGTGTGGGGGATGACGATTTCGGTGCAGAGGACAGAAGCGAGGCGTTGTTTGCCCTCGGCGTCGAGGGTGGGCCAGAGGAGGGCGAGGCTTTTCGCTTCGGCGGCTATGGCGTCGGCGGAAAGGTCGGAGACTTGCAGGGCGGTCACTTCGCCTTCGATTCTTGGCAGTTCCTCGCTCAGTTCGCTCAGTCGCTCTACCATCGGGCCGTTGATGACCTTGAATTGCTCCACATCCACGCCCCCGGCGAGGTAGAGTTCGTAGGTGCGTTTCATGTTGGCCTTCAATTCCGCGATTTGCTCGCGGATGACGACAGCATTGGTCTGGCGCTCAGCCACCTTGTCCTTCGCCTTATTGAGGTGGGCTGCGATGCGTCCGCCATCGGCCAGCGAGTCGGCGATGGCTCCGACAAAAATCTCTTCAATGGCTGCGATGCCGATTTTGTTTTTGCAGCGGTTGCAGGTGTAGTTTGGGCTGCGGGTATAGACATACATCTTGTGGCCGCAGCCGCATTTCAGCAGACCCGCGAAGATGTGGACGGGCTTCTTGCCGGGCTTCAAAGCGGGCTTGGTCTGCTCTTCGAGGATGCGGTTCACCCTGTCGAACACCTCCTCGCTCACGATGGGCACGCAGGGAGCGGAACCCCATTCGCTTTCTGGTTTCACCTCACGGTCGGCCCCGTTTGGCCCGGTTTTCTTGTAAACATTGATGCGGTAAATCCCCTTCGCGCTGCTGCACTTGAGCATCCGCCCGATGACCATATCGCGGAACCGATTGCCCTCGCGTGACCGATAGCCCCGTTCCGAAAGGATGCGGGCAACGGCCCCTTTCCGCTTATGCTCAAGGAATAGCTCGAACGCCAGCCGTCGGATGGCCGCTTCCTCCGGCACCTGCACCAGCTTCTTGTCGTCCCAGCGGTAGCCGTAGGGAGCCGTGCCACTCAGAGGCTTACCCAGCTTCGCCCGCACGGCGATGGACGACTTCACCCGACTTGCGATTTCCTCGCGTTCCCATTGGGCGATGGCCCCAAGCATTGTGTAAAAAAGCAGCCCGGCGGGCGTCCCCGTGTCGATTTTCTCCTCAATGGAAACCAGCGTCGCCTTGTGCGCCTCGAAGTGCTGCGCGAAGTCCAGCAACTCCTTCGTGTTCCGCGCCAGCCGGGCGAGCTTGGAAAAAATGAGGCCCTGAATGTGCCCGCGCTTCACGTCCTTCAACATCCGCTGGCACTCGGGATGCTCCCAGACGGATTTGCCGCTCACCCCGGCCAAATCATAGACCTCCATCACCGTCCAATCGTTGAATTCCGCGTAGCGCTTGGCTCGGAATTCATGGTGCTGCGGGGATTCGCCAGCGGCTTGGTCTTCGGTGGAAACCCGAATCCAGACGCCAACTCGTTTGCCTTGTTTAGGGGAATTGCTCATCGTTCAAATCCTTTTGAGATGTGGCGAATTTAGTCCATGATTTCTGCGATTGGAAGCAAATTATTTGACTGATTACCCATCGCCGCAGGGTGGGGTTGAGCAACGCGACGTTCGGCTTTTTGGCCTTTGTCTCACCATTGCATCTGAATTCTTTGCGTCTCCTTTTGATGGGATCGGTTTAGTTGGATCACCTTACCCTCCGGCGGAGTGTCCCCGTCCCATCTCACAGCGAACTCAATTCTTGGTCGGTTGGAAGTCGCAACGACAGTGCGAATTACTTCGGGGTCATCCGTTCCAACCGCCCCAGAAAACAGATGCCCCAAAAACTCTCTGGTCGATGTGGTCGTCAACGAAGCGGAATTTTTCAGCCAATTCCTCAACTTTGCAGGGTCAGCACCAGCACAAGCTTTCCACTCAAAAGGGCGAAGTTCGGTGCGAGCGTCATCTCCATAGCTATAGAGGGCCAGTGTTGAAAATGCACTGTGGATGGCTAGCAACTGAGCCTGCCCTTTCTGAAAACGTCCGAATGATTTGCCCTTCTTCAATTTTGCCTGAACCAGCGTTGCAGAATCTTGGAATTTTACTCGAACTTCACTCGCGTGGTGGGCTGACACCAATTTAGGCTGGGAAACGAACAATCCAAAATCTCCGCCCGTCCGGCCTTCTCTGTGATGATTGTGGAGTTGGACTTCACAAATCAGGCCATCAAATGTCCCCTGTAGGCCAAATGGAAAATGGTAGGGATGTGCAGCCTGAAGGTCTTTCATCAGGGCCTCAGTCCACTGATTTCTCTGATTCGAGAGCTTGGCGGCGGCTTGGAGTTCACACCAAAAGAGATGCGATATCATCTCTTCACCGAGAGAGTGATACTTAAGGCTAATCGCATCAGCCAGAGAGCGGTGGGCTTCTTCGAAGCACGCAATCACTGCCGCTTGGATGTGTTTGCTCTCCATAGTCACTGAACTCCTTCCCTTCGATTCCGATTCACTTCAGCGGCAATCACCTCAATCTGTTCCGCCTCCACCTTCCGCCGCTCTTCGGATGATGTTTCGCGGTGCTTGATCCGCACGGCTCGGCCTCCGATGCGCTTGATTTCCTCGGGTGGTGGCCCGGCTGATTCCGCGTCTTCGTCGGCCAGTTCTTCCAGCCATGCGGACATTGCTTCCGGGGTGAAAAAGCGGAGCCGTTTGATCTCGGGTTTGGTGAATTTCTTCTTGGCAGCCTTCTCGATATTGAGCCGGACGTTTTCGAGCGGGGAGACGGACACAACGAAATCAAATCCGGCTTCCAAGCCGTTCGTGAGGTGATCCACCTCCTCGGCTGTGTTGGAGCGGATGGCGACTTCGATAGCGATGCGCCGCTTGCGGTTCTCCAGCGTCAAATCGGCCCGTCCGCCTGTGCGGCTGGCTTCCTTGGATGCCTTGTAGCCCAGATTGCCGCCTTCTCGGGCCAGTTGATCCACGATCATCTGGTGGTCATCTCCGCCACGGCCCATGCCAGAGGGGCGGGGTGAGGCGTCAGGGTTTTCACTGGTCGCGGGCTGCGACTGGTGCTCGGGTTCAATTGCCGGGGCGGTTTCGGCCTCCGCAACCTCCGGGGTGCGCTCAGAAACTTGGGACGTCCCAAGTTTCTCATCCAGCACAGCCCCCGTCATTTCTTCCACCGCTTCCGGGGCGGCTTTCGTTGTCGTCGTCGTCGAGGGCTCACGCACCTCTGCCTTCGCTACCTTCTTCGTCTTCCGTGCCGCCTTCTCCGAATCGGCAGCCATCTTCGCCCGCAATTGCGCTTCCACCTCGCTGCGGGGAACGGTGTAGCGGCTCCGGCTTTCCTCAATGGCCTGCTGCCGATTTGCTGCGGCATCACCGGGATCGATGTCCTCCGGCTTGTCGATCCGCAGATTGAAATCCTGATCCGCCCGGCCCACGCGGCAGATGGCTTGGCCACGGCCAAGGGCCGAAAAGTCCTTCGGCTCGTAGTAGGCGAAGTCGCCTTTCAGCGCCCGGCCATCGCTCTCGCTGACGCGGAAGACGACCCGTGTCGAGACGTTCGACATCACGGCGGCGGCCACCTCCGGGCAGGCCGAGAGCTGATGCAGGTCTTGGTGGGCGAGGATCAGCCCTAAGCCGTATTTACGAGCGCCACTGAGGATCTCCGCCATGCTGGGCGTCACGAAATGCTGGCATTCATCCACATAGAGGAAAAACGGCTCGCGTTCGCTGGCGGCGAGGCGTGCCCGGCTCATGGCCATTTGTTGAAGCTTCACCATCACCAGACTGCCCAGCATGTGGGCGTTTTCCTTGCCCATCTGGCCCTGCGGCAGGCGGATGAGCAGGATGCGGCGGTCATCCATGATGCGGCTGAAATCCAGCCGGTTCTCCCGCTGGCTCACCATGTAGCGGATCACTTTTGGCGTGAGCAGTGCGCCCAGCCTTGTCAGGATCGGCCCCACGCTCTTGGCCCCGTCCAGTTTGGGAAAGGTCTGCTCCCAATAGAATCGGACGTGCGGATCATCCACCGCTGACAGGAACTCGCTGCGCCAGTCCGCATCGATCAGAAATTTCTCCATCTCCGCCAGCGTGCCGCCCTGCGGATGCTCCAAAAAGGCCAGCACCAGATTTTGAAAAATGATGCCCATGCGGTCGCCCCACGACGTGCTGAACCGCCGGAAAACACTCACCAAATCCGACGCCAGCAGCGTCTTTTCATAGTCGCTGTGGGCCGAGAGAATGTTGAACGGGATAATGTGCTCCTCGTCCGAGGGATCGAGCAGCACCACGTCATCCATCCGCCAGTCCGGCACATGCGCCAGCACCGCATCCACCAGATCGCCGTGCGGATCGATCAGCGCAAACCCACGCCCGCAGTTCACATCCTGCAAGAGCATGGCCAGCAGCATCGTGCTCTTGCCCACGCCACTCCCGCCGATGCAGTGCATGTGCTGCAGCCGTTGCTCCGCCGTCAACACTACGGCTTGCTCCTCGCCATCGTGCTCATTCACGCCCAGTTCCAGCGTGTGGTCTGTGATCTCATTTCGTGTCGATGCCGGGGCCGCCCGCGTCGTGCCTTCCACCACACGTTTCAGCTTCGCGCTCTTCACGGCGGCAGTGGGGAAATGCGCCAGCGCCACGACTTCATCCACATTCAGGATCATCCCGCAGCGTCTCGACCGACGCCACAGCAGGTCATCGCAGTGCGCCTCATGGTCATAGTCCGTGTTCGGCAACGGCATCAGCGATTGTCCGCCCTCACGGGAAAAGAGGCGCAAGGCCGGAGCCATGCCCCGCAGGATTTCCCAAGTTCGTCGCAGACCGCATTCCGCAGGTGCCTTCGCTGCCAACCGCAGCACCGCCCCATACAGAGGCCGCGAAACCTTCGCCTGAGCCTGCTTCACCAGCGCCGCACCATCATCGAAAAACGGCTTCCCATTTTCCTTCGTCACCGCCGCCAGCGCATTCTCCGCCCACGGAGCCCGCAGGGGAGTGAAGAGCACCTGATACACCGCCGCCTCGCCCTCACGCAGATGCTCCATGCCGCCGATCAGGCTCACCAGCGGATCAATCCGGCTGCCCGTCTCCAGCGGCCTCATGAATTCCTGCCACAACCCAAAATCCAACACCACCCGTTCCGACGCCTCCGCGTCCTCATCCCCAGCATCGGACTGGCCCCACACGCTCAGCAGATTCTCCATTGCCCAAGTGATCTTCACCTCTGGAAACTGCGCCATCAACTGCTGCGCCACCAGCGTCGCATCCGACGACTGACACACCACCTGCACCCACACCTCGCTGTCCGTCCCGATGATCTCCAGCCCCATCAATCCCGACACGAGGGAACACGTCTTCAAGAAATGCGCCATCGCCTCCGCCGCATACGAACCCCCACCCGGCAACCCCAAGCGAAACTCCACCACAGGTTCCTTTTCCCCGAACCAGTCCGGCTCAGGCTCCTGCCATTCCGCTACCGCAGCCTTCGCCCGCTCGATCTCCAGCTTTCCTCCAGCACCCGGCTTCGGAGGCTGCAACGCCCGGAAAACCTTGTCCGCCAGCCCCGAAAACAACGACGGCTTCACCCCAGAATCCCGCCCCTCACTGCCGAGCCTCAACCGATGCCCCGGAAACGCCAAAAACGGCGGCTCCAACTCCACCGGAGCAGGGAACACCTCAGCACCCCGTCCCCGGTGCTCCCAGCGGTAGAAGTTGGCGGTGAGTTGATCGGGGATGTTCATACTACCAAAGCCAAATTTAGGGAACAGTAGACTTGGGGGATGCTGCGGCAGGCGGGGACTGGGTAGTTGATACAGTTGGATCGGTGCGCAAATACCAGATCAAGCACGCGGCTACAATTAAAATTACAATCCAAACACCTAGCACAAGCCTCCTTCGCCGAAATACGTAATCTTTAGTCTTCTGCATGGGGGTTTTCCCGCTGCTGCTGAAAATTGAATCAAATTCTGATGGACTAAAAAAGGCTCCGTGGAGCACCTTCAAATCATCATATAATTCTGAGTATCGCTTTAAATCTTGAGTTATAATCCTCCAAGACAACCAAGCATGAAGACAGGAAAATGCAATAAGAATCCATCCGAGAACTGCAATCTGAGGACTGAACGCACCGCTGAAAGTTTTGTCCTGAAGGGCCTTCAATAAAACTACGGAGGTTACAAATGTCACGACGCCATAAACATTTTTTTCCAAGTTCCCAGTAGCTGCATCCAGCGACTTTGCCGCTTTTGCATCAAGCTCCAAAATGAAGGTTGAGACCTTAGCTCGTATTTCGACAAACTCTTTAAGATTCTTTTTAAGGAATAGGGCAAACCCTGCCCTGACTGCGGATATCACACGCAAGTCTTGTTTGAAAATACCACTGTCCCAATAAAGAGAGATATAGTTGCGGACTAAACCCAGCCTATCTGAAAGCCCTCCCCCCATAGCACCCCGATAACACCACTCAAACAGTCCTTGGAGCGGTATATCTGATTGATTGGGAACCTGGTAAGCATGTCAGCAACCGCGTCTGTTCATGCCTGCGAAGCAGGCGGAATGTGGCGGCATGAGACGATATACCGAAAGTGAACGACGGCAGGCAGTGAGGGATTTTGAGCGCAGCGGGATCACCGCGGCGGAGTTCTGCAGGCGGCGCGGAATGAGTTCCGTGAGCCTCGGTCAGTGGCGCCGGCGCTACACCGGCAAGCCCTGCGGCGACCCGGCGGCAGATCCCGCGTGGCTGCCCGTTGTTGTCAGTGGCGGACTCATTCCGGAACCCGAACAGCGAGCCGTCTATGTGATGATTACGCGCGCGTGCCGGCTCGAAGTGTCGCCGGGCTTCAATCCGCAGGAGGTACGCTCACTCTGGGAGATTCTCAGAAGCATTGAGGAACAACCCATCCATTCCCAGCCATGAATGTCAGTCCCGCTACCCGAGTTTATCTTCTTGCCGGCGCCACCGACATGCGTCTGGGCTATGACGGCCTCTTTGCTCTAGCCAGAGGTCTGCTGATGGAGGATCCGCTCAGCGGTCACCTCTTTGGGTTCTGCAACAGGACACGCACCCGGCTCAAGATCCTGTATTGGGATGGAAGCGGGTTGTGGATTTCAGCAAAGCGTCTCGAGCGCGGACGGTTTGCGTGGCCCTCGCCGCCGCCTCCGGCATCGCCCGGCGCACCCGCCGATCGTCGCGTCATGATGACGCATGCCGAACTGATGATGCTGCTTCACGGAATCGATCTGGCAGCAACCCGCCGCCGCCGCTGGCATCGTGTGGAAGGAGGGCTGGCCGCGGCATGATGCCGGACGAATAGATTGATAGAATTGTTGATTATTGTATTGATACTTCAGCGTCATGGGATATATGTGCATAACGATTCATGCCGTCACGAATGAATGCCGCTGCAACAATCAATCCGGAACTGGAAGCCCTGACGGCTGGCCTCCCGGATGAGACGCGCGAGGCGGTGCGCGGTCTCGTTGGCGGCCTGCAGAGCAAGGTCGGCGGTCTGCAGAGCAAGGTCGGCGAACTTGAGATTCTGATCCGGCTGCGTGAAGAACAGTTGCGCATGGCGCGGATGGATAAGTACGGTCCGCGGAGTGAGAAGCTCAGCGCATCGCAATTGCAGCTGCTGGATCTGGAGCCCGGCGTGCAACTGGCCGAAGTCGAAGCCGAGGCGTCCCGTCAGGAGTCGGAAAAGAAGGTAGCCGCAGCCCCGGAGGGCAAGCAGCGCAAGAAGCGTGCGGCCTACAGCCGGGCTCATCCCGGCCGCAGTCCGCTGCCAGCACATCTTCCTCGCAAGGAAGTGATCATTCCCTGCGGGGAAGCCCCTGACGGCCCCCTTGTGGGATACGAAGTCAGGGAGGAGCTTGTCATCAAGCCAGCCGAGTTCTATGTCCAGGTGCTCAAGCGGGAAAAGCGGCTGGTGGTGATTGCCGACCGGCGCACCATCATCACCGCACCAATGCCCCTGCGGATCATTGAGAAATGCCGGCTTGAAGACTCGGTCATCATTGAACTGGTCGTGCGTAAATACTGCGATCACCAGCCTGCCTACCGTCAGCGGATGATCTGGGAGCGCGATCACGGCATCATCGTCAATGATGCACTGCTCATCCGCTGCATCCTCAGGGCCGGCGAACTGTTGCAGCCTCTCGCCCGCGTCGCTGGCGAAGAACTGAAAAAGGGCGGTTACATCCAGGCTGACGAAACGAGGGTGGCAGTCCTCCAGCAGAACGGCAAGGGCCGCAACGACACCGCATGGTTCTGGCAGTACTCCGCGCCGGACGGACTCGTCTACTTCGACTATCAGGACAGCCGCAGCCGCGCCGGACCAAAGGCTTTTCTGAAGGGATACACCGGCACGCTGCAGAGCGACGGTTATGAGGTTTACACCAACCTCGTGGAAGAGATCAGTGCCCACGCCGGCTGCTGGGCCCATGTCAGACGGAAATTCGACGCTGCACGCAAAGCGGCACCGAAGGAAGTCCCGTGCCGGGACAGCCAGACAATGCTCGATGAGATCGCCTCGCTGTATCTTGTCGAGAAGGAAGCGCGCGCCACCGCACTCGACGCGGACGGACGCCTCAGTCTGCGGCAGGAACGCGGGATCGTGACCAGACTTGAATCGCTCCGGGCAAAAATCGTCAGTGTCCGCAGCCGCGTCCTTCCCGCCAGCCAGCTGGGGAAAGCCTGCGACTACACCCTTGGGCAGTGGGACAAACTGATGGTGTACACCCGCGACGGACGCATCGAGATCGACAACAACTGGTGCGAGAACGAAATGCGCCCGATCGCCTTGGGACGGAAGAACTGGATGCACCTCGGCAGCGAGGAGAGCGGCCCGAAAGTCGCCGCGATCATGACGGTGATCGCCAGTGCCCAGAGAGCAGGAGCCAACGTGCGTGAGTACCTTGCCTGGGTGCTGCCGAAACTCGCCGATCCGGCAACCAGCGAGGCCGCCCTTGCCGAGATGCTGCCGGCGCGCTGGCTGGCTCGGCGTGCAGAGGCGGTGGGGCAGCCGGGACTCTGATCGCTTCATCCAGCAACCATGGCCGCGCCAGCCGTTCGTCGCCAGACGCGGTTGCTGAGATGCTTACATTCATCAAGCTCTCCCTGCTGGGCAGGTTGTTTACCAGTGCGTGCCAGTTGCCGCACAGTGAGGAATGTGCGGTTTGCGGAAAAGCCAAATCCATCTAACGCTGCCATCATGATGACTGACACTGAACTAGATGGACTGCTACGGCAGTCGAAATTGCACGTGGAGATGCCGCCGACCTTCCAAGCGGAGGTCTGGCGGAGGATCGCGATGGCAGAGGAGGCGTCGCTCTGGAGAAGAGTGGCCCATTGGCTAGAAATGCCTCTGGGCTGGGTGGCAAAGCCGCTGGGAGCAGTGGCCTTGTGTGCTCTGACGGTGGCGGGCGGACTGTTGCTCGGAGGAAGAGAGAAGTCCCGTCGCCCCGATGGCAGAGTGGCCTATCTCGAATCGGTGAGCCCCTTTGTGGTCATGCACCGGAGTGAAAAATGAAGCGTGGCGTTCTTTTCATCTTGGTGGCGATGCTGGCGGGTGTGACGGCGTTCTTTGTCATGAAGCGGCAGCAGGAGCCCGAGGCGGACCACCTAGCCTCCGGACATGGAATACCGGGGCTGCTGTGGCTGCGCTCTGAGCTGAAGCTGAGTGAGGATCAGTTTACCAAAGTCCGGGCGTTGCATGATGCCTACCAGCCCAAGTGCGAGCAGATGTGCGAACGAATCGCCGCCTCGCACCAGCGGGTGGAGGGCCTCTCGGCAAAGGTGAAGGAATTGACCCCTGAGCTATCCGCTGCTCTCAAAGAGCACGCTGATGTGCATCTGGACTGCCAGCGGGCCATGCTGGGTCATCTGTTTGAAACGGCGGCAGCAATGGAACCGGTTCAGGCCCGCCGCTACCTTGATCTGGTGCTGCCGTATGCGGCTGATTTTGCCTATAGTGAGGGCGGCTGTCCGCTGTGCGGTGCCAATGCCAATCCCACCAGCAATGGAAGCAAGTGACGCCGAGCTAATGGCCCGGCTGGCGGGTGGGGATGATCTCTCGCTCAATGCTCTGATGCTGCGCTGGCATGAAAAGGTTGCTGCCTTTCTCTACCGCATGACCGGGCATCCCGATGTGGCGGGGGACTTGGCTCACGAGACGTTTGTGAAACTCTACCAAGCCCGGCATCGCTACCGGCCCACGGCAAAGTTCTCCACGTATCTTTTCGGCATTGCGGCGAATCTGGCGAGGAATCACGCCCGGTGGAAATCACGCCATCCGACGGTTTCGCTGGATGGCGATGATGGGGCTGCTTACTTCGCGGAAGCTGCGAGTGGTGGGCTTTCACCGGAGGAAACCGCAGTGAGTTCGGAGCGGCTGCGGGCGGTGCAGGTGGCCATGCATGCATTGCCCGCTGATCTACGGCAGGCGATGTCGCTCTTTATAGATGAAGAGATGAGCTATGCGGAAATCGCAGCCATAGCAGGCTGCACGGCAAAAGCTGCCGAGAC
This sequence comes from Verrucomicrobiota bacterium, assembly GCA_039795165.1. Classification (GTDB taxonomy): domain Bacteria; phylum Verrucomicrobiota; class Verrucomicrobiia; order Verrucomicrobiales; family V1-33; genus V1-33. Next base: position 32,784 of record JBDKER010000026.1, read on the forward strand.
GCGGATTTACCGTGCCCGGCAGCTTCTGAAGGAGTCCTTGAAGGACGTGCGGAGTTGAAGCCGCTGGCCGTTTGCGGCTTAATGGCTGCCGCAGCAGTAGTAGGTGTGGCCCCCACAGCAATAAGTGTGGGCGTGGTGGTGGCAGGAGTTACCGCAGTGGCGGGTCGTGGTATGGGCCACAGGGCCAGTGGTTTTTCCAGCAGGCTGAGCGGCGGTGGCCGTGCCCGTGAGGGCAAAGCAGGCGAGTCCCACGAGAGCGATGACGGGGATGGTGACGGCAAGGATGGTTTTCATGTTTCGGTTTGGATTGATGTTTGGAGTGGCGGCCCAACGCGGGCCGCCTTGTCTGACGCAGGCCCGAAGAATCTTATCCAGAAAATATTCTGAGGGTTTGGAGCGTGGACGGGCATTCACCTGCATGACAATGAAACCGACATTCCACGCCACTCTTCTCATCGCCCTGCTGACCGCAAGTTCTGCTGCTGCGGACAACGTGTCCTCAGTGCCAAGTTGCCCGGTCTGACCGGGTGAGGGTGCCGCCGTGAGCGGTGCGAAAGACGAACAATCCTCCATCTGGAACTTCACGTTGGGCACTCGCTACATTGACGATGTGCTCGACCGGGCAAAGTGGCGGAACACGCTGATGTGGCATCCGCATCACCGCATCACGCTGGGGGTGGAATACAATCCGCTGGCGGATGACGTCCATCCTCTGGCCAATCTCACACTGCTGGAGGAGAAGGGCAACCTCCCGGCGGTGATTCTGGGCACCAGCTCTGACCGCATCGGCACGCCAGATGGGCAAGCCTATTACATGACGGTCAGTAAGGATTTGGAAAAGTGGACGGGCCTGCCTGTTGCACCCTACGCTGGGGTCAGCTACGGGACGTGGGACGATGAGGCGGTGGCCATCGGCGGGCTCAACGTCCGTCTCTCCAAAAACCTTTCCGCAATGACGTTATTCGATGGTCATAAAGTGCATCCCACGATCTCGTGGACGCAGGATAACTGGACGCTCGGCTTCATGCTGGCATTCGGTGACAAGCCCGGCATGTTTTTTAATTATCGCTTCTAACTTTACCCTTATTTAATGACAAAATCGCTCGCATTCATCACCTTCAGCCTACTCATCGCACTGCCTCATACGGCCTTTGCCTGACCGGCTTGAGCGAATCCCGCTATCCCCCGGTCGGGGGACTCAGAAGCAGGTATGGTAGGGCAGGACGGCGGCTCATGGCGGCTATCTCTCGACGTGTCCACGTCCCGTGGACTCACGGGCGGACACCCGGAGGATGAGGGCATCAGCCCGGATGGCCGGGTGATCCGAGTCGCGGAGCATGCTCACCGGGTCGAGCTGGATCTGACCCGCTATGAACTGGGCCTTTCCCGCACCTTTGACGAGACGTGGGATAGCTACCTGCGTATCCCTTATTTCGTGAAGGATCAGACGGCGGAAGTTATTTTTGCGGAGGGCACACCAGCCGCCGATCGCGATGCGGCAATCCGCTCCGGTAGATACCACCACCGCACGGCGACGTATGAAGGCTTCTCTGACTTTGAGCTAGGTGTAGGATGGCGGAAACGGGATATTTTGGGCGAGGGCAGTGTGTTCCGATTTTCGCTCGGTGTGGCCTTGCCCACGGGAGACTATGTGAAGGATGACCCGCTGCAGGCGGGCGATGTGGGGCTTGAGCACCTGCATATCCAGTTCGGCAACGGCACCTTTGACCCGCTGGTGGATTTTTATCTTGGAATCCCGCTGTCGAAAAAGTGGTCATTCAATCTCTACGGCAAAGGCCGTTTTCCGCTTTACGAAAACGATGCGGGCTACCTCGGCAGCGTCGAGGGGATGCTCATTCCCCGGCTGACCTATCTGGTAACGAAAGACCTGTCCCTCTCAGCGGGAGTGTCCGCAAGCTACTTTGGCTATGCCGAGTGGAACGGACGGCGCGACCCGAACAGCGGCCAATTCAGCACCAATGCGGCTCTGAGCGTTGGCTACAAGTTTAACGAACACCTGACTGGGAGCTTCAGCTCGCTGCTGCCGCTCTCCACCAAAACCTTCTCCGGCGAGGACGCCCTCGATCCCTCACCCACGTTCACGCTGTCGGTGGCGTGGACTTTTTGAATTTTTTTCTGAGGGTTTAGCCCGGCGGTGGCGTTTCACTTGAAAGCGGTGAATATTTTCCCCGCGAGAGTCGTCTTGCTAAAGGAGCCGTCCGCTGATACCAATCTACCATCACATGCTGAAAACCATCCAGACCCTGTTCGTTATCCTTACCGTCTTCGCGGTGGGGATTGTGCAGGCTGTTGGGGTGCAGGCAGGTTATTGGTGCGGCTGCACGGAGGAGAGGGCAGGCTCAGCCGACTGTGTGGAAGCGGCGTGCCATCCGCATCAGGCTCACACGGATGGATGCGAGGATGCCTGCGGGCACGGCCACGGGGAAGGCTGCGGAACCCATGACCATGGTTCAGGGCCGCCAGCTCCGACGGATCACGATCACAAGCACACAGAACTCAGGGGCTCGTTCGTCGTGACGACGTTCCCTCCGGGCCTCGCTATGCCGCCCGTGCTGTGTGCTGTGCTGCCGACGACTTGGGAAATGCCGGGCTGGGTGCCCACAGTGACAAAGCCGGAGGACGTTTCACCGCCGCCGCGTCCCCCGGAGGACACGGGGCCGCCGATGTGTCTGCTCGTGGCCGAGACCACGGTGCTGTTGGTTTGAGAATGAGGACCGCCTCCACTTGGTGTCGCGGCCTGCTGAATGGCAGGTCTGTGCGACCACATAAGTGTGCGGCAATCCACCTAAAGCGACGCGTGGCTGTGCCATGCCCGCACGATTTCATTCCCAATACCAATTTTGCACTACATGTTTCGATCATTTACATTCATTACACTTCTTGTGCTGGCCGCCGGTGTTCCGGCAGGCTGGGCGGAGACACTCACGCTGGATGCAGCCGTGAGCCGTGCCCTCAAGCACAACCCTGAAATAGCCGCGGCACGGTTTGCCGTGGAGGAGGCCCGTGGGCGGCTGCTCCAGTCCGGTCGTTTGACAAATCCTGAACTGGAATCCGAACTCAAGCCCAACGTCCGGGGGCGGGAGGTTTCATTTGGCGTGGGCTTCATGCAGCGATTCCCCCTCACCGGCCGACTCCGACTGGAAAAGCTCGTCTCTCAAGCCGAAGTCTCCGCCGCCGAGGCGGAAGTGCGAGCAGCGGAATGGCGACTGGCCATGTCCGTCCGGCAAACGGGCGTGAAGCTGCTCAGCCTTGAGCAAAGCCGGGCCTTAAAAGCCAGACAGATTGCTAACAGCACGGAGCTGGCCAAATCCGCTGCTGAACTGGCGAAACGGGCAGAGGGCTCCGAGGCGGAAGCCGCCCAGTTTGAACTCGAATCCCAGCTGCTTTCGCTGGATGTTCTGCAAATCGATTCCGACAAAGCATCGCTCACTGGTGAGCTTCGGCCTTTGCTTGGCGTGGCCGGCGATGGAGAACTTGAGCTGACAGGAACCCTTCCCGAAGTGGCTTTGCCAAAATCCCCTGCCGTGGACGTAGCCCAGCGGGCCGATTACCAAGCGGCTCAAGCCCACGTGGAAGCTGCCCGGCAAGGCGTTGACCTCGCCAAAGCCAACAAATGGGCAGATGCCTCTGCGGGCATCGCTGCGGAGGTAGATCGATCCGAGGACGCCCCGGACGGATTGGGGACAGATGGCTTGATTGGCTTCAAGTTCTCGATCCCATTGCCGTGGTGGAACAAAAACGAAGGCAAGATCAAAGAAGCGGAAGCTACCGTGCAGCGGACGCAAAAAGAAGCGGAAGTGGTAGCACTTAAAGTGCGCACGGAAGCATCCGCCGCACTCAGTGAGATGAAAGCGGCAGCCCGCATCCTTTCGCAGACGACTGACACGCTCCTGCCCAAGGCCAAGGAGATCGAGGAAAAGCTTAATGGCTTTTACAAACAGGCCCAGCCCGGAGCCCAGCTTTCCGATGTGCTGCGGGCACGGGAAAAACGTCTCGCACTGGAACAGGCCAGACTGGATGCCCTGCGTTCCTACCATCTGGCCCGCATCCGCTACGCGGCCGCCACAGGCCGGTAACTTCTCACTTTTTTCAACAACCAATTTAGAATCATGAAGCCAATTATTTTAGCACTGTGCCTCAGCGGCTGTGCTTTCGCAGCAGAGTCCGCCATAGATCCGGAACGGGCCGCAAACACAGTCATTCTCGACGAAACGGGGGCCAAGAATCTCCGCATCGAAACCACCGAAGTGGAGGAGACCGAGTTTGAAGAATCCGTCTTCTCTCTGGGGCGCATTGAAGCCATTCCGTCCAGTCGGAGCGGCGTGAGCAGCCGGGTCGCGGGCCGCATCATCGAACTGAAAGCTGCGGTCGGTGACAGCATTGAGGCTGGTCAGGAGATCGCCAGACTGGAAGCCCGGGTGGCGGGAAATCCGCCGCCTGTGCTCACACTCACTTCCGCCGGAAAAGGACTGGTGACGAAAAGTAACGTCGCTCTGGGGGAACCTTTGGAGCCAGAGGCATCCCTACTGGAAATCACCGATCTCAGCTCCGTCTATGCTGTGGCCCGCGTGCCAGAGCACTTGGCTGGCAAAATGAAAACTGGAACTGTCGCTCACATTAAAGTAGCGGCCCTGCCAGACGAAAAGTTCGACGGAGAACTGCTGCGTTTTGGGACTGAGGCAGACCGTGTCAGCGGCACACTAGATGCCATCTTCAAGCTCGCTAATCCCAACCTCACTCTGCGCCCGGGGATGCGGTCAGAGTTTTCAATCGTGCTGGGCAAACGGGAAGGCGTCATGAGTGTGCCCCGTGCCGCTCTTCAAGGCGACGCCGCCAACCGCATTTTGTATGTCAAAGATTTCGATATCGAGAATACCTTCGTCAAAACCAAGGTGGAGGTGGGCCGCATCACTGATAGCCGCGTAGAAGTCATCAGCGGTCTGTTACCCGGCGATGAAGTGGTGACTCGGGGAGCCTATTCGCTCGCCTTTGCAGGAGGTGGTAGTGTGTCGCTGAAAGAGGCACTTGATGCCGCCCACGGCCACGAACATAATGAGGATGGCTCGGAACTCACAGCGGAGCAGAAAGCCGCTAAAGCTGCCGAGAACGGCGGCGGCCACAGCCACGAAGGCGAAAGCGGAGGTAGCATGATCTGGAAACTTATCAGCGGCGTGCTGGCCCTCATCGTTGTGGGGCAGGCCTTCCTGAAAGGTAAGTCCAATAAAGACCATGCAGCTTTAGCTGCTAAACCGGAGGCCCGCGTCTAAGTCATGCTCAATGCTCTTATTCGTTGGTCACTTGGCAATCGGGCCATCGTCATTGCCCTTTCCGTGATCGTAATGGCTCTCGGCTTTCGCACGGCCACTGAGCTGCCCGTGGAGGTCTTGCCGGACCTCACCAAGCCCACCGTCACCATCCTGACAGAATCCCCCGGCCTCGCCCCGGAGGAAGTAGAAAGCAGGATCACCCAGCCCCTCGAAAGTGCCCTCATGGGCGTGGGCGGTCTGACCCGCCTCCGCACTACCACGGACGTGGCTCTCTCTCTTGTCTTTGCTGAATTCGAGTGGGGCACGGATATTTACAAGGCCCGGACCCTCGTGCAGGAGAGGCTCCAAGGTGTGCGGGAGCAGCTGCCGGAGGGCGTGCAGCCATTCATGACGCCCGTGGCTTCACTCATGGGCGAGGTCCTGCTCGTGGGTGTTCGCAGTGAGATCAAAGAAGGCGAAGACGGCTATTTGCCGCCTCGTGAGGTGCGTTCGCTAGCGGATTGGACCATCCGCCGCCGCCTCCAAAGTGTGCCCGGCATAGCGGAGATCCTCAACATGGGCGGTGGCGTCAAACGCATCCAGATCCAGCCGGACCCATGGAAAATGCAATCCTACGGCGTTTCACTGGAAGATCTGAAAGAGGCCGCTTCTGAGGCTGCTGCCACCACCACGGGAGGCTTCATCGACAGCGGCAGCACGGAGATCATGGTGCGGAACCTCGCCATGACAGTGCAGCTTGATGACATTGCCAAATCAATCATCAAGAAAACCAACGACCGCCCCATACTCATGAGCGATGTCGCGGAAGTGGTCTGGGGCATTGAACCTATGCGAGGTGATGCTGGACTGGCCATCCCGCCGGAGACATCCAGCACCCCTGCCGTGGTCATGAGCGTGACCAAGGCCCCGGGCTTCGATACGTTAAAACTCACTGCCGAGATCGAGAAAGCCCTCGCGGACCTCGCCCCCACACTTCCAAAAGGAGTGAAGACCACGCTCCTTTTCCGGCAAGCCGACTTCATCGACCGTGCCATCGGTAATCTCAAGCAAGCCATCATGGAAGGAGCCATCATGGTGGTGATCGTCCTGTTTCTCTTTCTGATGAATCTGCGGACGACCTTCATCACGCTCATGGCGATGCCGCTCAGCTTTGCTATTACCCTGCTTGTCTTCAAATGGTTCGGCATCAGCGTGAACAGTATGACCCTAGGTGGTCTGGCGGTGGCTATCGGCATGGTCGTGGACGATGCCATCGTGGATGTGGAAAATGTATTCCGCAGGCTTTCGGAAAATGCGACCTTACCCGAGCCTCGGCCCAAGCTCGAAGTGATCGCCAGTGCCTCCGGCGAGGTCAGGAATTCCATCCTCTACGCCACGGTGCTCATCATTCTGGTGTTCCTTCCGCTGCTCGGCCTCACTGGCGTAGAGGGAAGGCTTTTCGGCCCCATCGCCATCGCCACCATTGTATCCATGGTGGCTTCGTTTATCGTCTCCCTCGCGGCCATACCCGTGCTGTGCTCCTTCCTGCTGAAGCACAAGTCCGGCCATGTTCATAAAGATGGCCCGCTGGCCCGTGGTATGAAATGGCTGCTGGAGCACACCTTTCTCCGCTTCGGCCTCAGCCAGCCGTTGCTGGCCATTGGGCTAGCCGTGGTCGCCGTCTTCTGGGCCTTCAGCCTCTATCCGAAGATGGGAAAAGACTTTCTGCCCGCCTTTCAGGAAGAAACCGCAGTCATCTCCTCCGCCTCGGCTCCCGGCACGTCGCTCAATGAAATGCACAAGATTTGTGAGACCTTGGAGACGCAGCTTTTGCAAGTCGAAGGTATCGCCAAGGTGGGACGCCGCATCGGGCGGGCGGAAAGGGGCGACCACGTCGTGCCGCTCTCCCAGGTGGAGTTCGACATCGACTTCAAAAAAGACAGCAAGCGGAGCCGGGAGGAAATCCTCGATGAAATCCGAGATCGCCTGAAAAAAGTGCCCGGCACATTCAGTGTCGTCTCCGGCCCGCTAGCCCACTATGTGAGCCATATGCTCAGCGGTGTATCTGCTCCGGTGGTGGTCAAGGTATTTGGCCCTGATCTGGATACTTTACGAAAAATCGGCACCGACATTCAAAATGTAGCCAAAAGCATCCCCGGACTGGAAGACGCAAAGCTCGACCAACAGAGCAGCATCCCGCAGCTCCGCATCGAGCCCGACCGCGACCGGGCCGCCGCCTATGGTTTCTCCGCAGGAAACATCACCGACCAAATGGCCACCCTGCTGGGCGGCACGGAAGTCGCAGAACTCCGGGAAGGAGCCCGCAGCGTGAGCCTGATCGTTCGTCTCGATGAAAAATGGAAAGACACCCCCGACACCTTGGCCCAAATACCCGTGGCCAATGAAGAAGGGCAAAACGTGCCGCTTTCGCTCGTGGCCGATGTCCGCGAGGCAAAGGGCCCAAACGTCATTGGCCGCGAGGCCAGCCAGAGGAGGTTCGTCGTCGCCATCAAACCAACCGAGCGAGATATCGCCGGCATGGTCACAAAGCTCAAGGAAGAGGTGACGGCCAAAGTGAAGCTGCCAGAAGGATATTTTCTCAGCTACGAGGGCGATTTCCAAGCTCAGCAGGAAGCCACCCGCCGCATCACCCTCTTCTTCAGCGTCATCATCCTCATCATCCTATTCCTGCTATACGGCTATTTCAAAAGCATGACCCTAGCCCTGCAAGTGCTGGTGAACTTACCCTTTGCCATCGCAGGCGGCCTCGTGCTCACGCAGATGAAGGTGAATAACATCAGCATCGCCACGCTGGTTGGCTTTATCGCCGTGGGCGGCATCGCCGCTCGGAATGGCATTATGATGATCAGCCATTATCTCCATCTCATGAAACACGAAGGCGAAGGATTCACGAAACAGATGGTCATTCGCGGCACCAAGGAGCGGTTGCTGCCCGTGCTCATGACAGCCCTCGCGGCAGGTATTGGTCTCATCCCACTGGTGCTCGCGGCCAATGAGCCGGGCAAAGAAATCCTCCACCCGGTGGCCGTCGTCATCGTGGGGGGACTCATCAGCAGTGTGCTGCTGGACTTCCTCATCACACCCGCCGCCTTCTGGCTCTTTGGCCGGAAAGCCGCCGCCCACGCCATCGCCAGCCATGCCCCCGCCGCCCACTGATGAATATTTACACTGCACGCCCCGTCCTAATGGGGGCCACAAACTTTCCCCTGCCGCTGTTGGCGGGGGCATACCCAAGAACCGTAACTGAACCAAACTACAACTGCATATGAAGTCACTACTGACACTCGCCCTGCTCGGCCTCACGCTGAGCTTCACCACCACCTCCAGCTACGCCGATGAAAAGAAGCCTGCTGCCAAGGAGGAAAAACACGACCATGACCATGATCACGCCGCCAAGGCAGGCCCCACAGGTGGCAAGCTGATCACGGACGTCGAGCCGCACGTCGAATTCTTCGTCAACAAAGACAAGAAGGTCGAAATCCGCTTCGTGGACGACAACAACAAGGTTGTGGCTCCGAAAGATCAGGTCATCACGGTCACCCTCGGTGAGCGCAAAAGCCCGACTAAGCTGACCTTCACCAAAGACGGGGACAAGCTCGTCTCCAATGCTGCCGTGCCCGCTGGCAACGACTATCCCACCGTTGTTCAAATCAAAACTGATGCCAAAGCCAAGGCCATCAATGCCAAGTTCAACCTCAACATGACCAAGTGCCCGAGCTGCCCGAATCCAGAATACTCCTGCATCTGCGACCACGGCGACCATGAAGGCCACGACCACGAGAAGGAAGGCAAGGACGCCAAAAAGAAAGAGACCAAGTAACCTCAGCAACCCGAACTGAACAACCGCCATGAAGCGTATCGCACTTATTATCGTCACCGTCACCGTCGCCATGCTGGGAATGTCGAGCTGCCAGAGCACCGGAGGCAACGGCCACAGCCATTCCAGCGGCTGCAGCCACTAGTCGGAGACCGTCCGGCCACACCCAACATCCTCCGCACTGTCCGGAATCTGACCGGCGGTGCGGGGGCTTTTGGCTTAAGTATTTATTGGACTACAACCAAAAAGCAGCCGCCGGGCTTCTCTCGAAACCCGGCGGCTCTCACTCAGTCAACTCTCGCTCTCCTCAGATCAATGTCCGTGCCCGCGTCCATGCCCATGCTTGCTGCTATTATGGCGGGGAGGGGAGCAGCGGTGAAACGATGTCCGCCAACTGTAGATCGGCTCGCCACAGCGATCATAGCCAACCACCACCCGCTGGCGGGTGATGCTTCCGCCACAGTTTCCGCAGCGGGAATAGGTGGGAGCACAACCGCCACTGGAGCCGTGTCCGGCTTGAGCGGTGGCTGGCGTCATGACCGCAAGGCCAACAGCCAGAGTGAAGAGGGCAAGGATCGTTTTCATCGTGTGGGTATGGTATTGTTGTTTTGTCAGGCTGCGCTCGTTGCAGCTACTCTATCGGACGTAAGCCGCCTCGCGTCTATTCAGCCCACTGTGGAATTTATTTAACCACCAATTTTCAACCATCATGAGTCACGAAGACGATCATTCCTCCCCTTGCTGCGGCAGTCGGGCCTGCACACCGAAACCGAAAGCCCACACAGATGCTGATGGGCACGATCACAGTGCCGGCGTCACCCCACACCAAACGTGGCTTGTCATCGGCGCTGGCGTTCTCATCGGACTGGGCTTCCTCGCCAAGTGGACACAGATTGGGGCCGAGTGGCTGCCCACGGCATTATTTGCAGCTGCTACATTGTGCGGTGGAGCCCTCGTTCTTCCCCATGCGCTCGGGTCTGCCCGCCGTCTGCGGTTGGATATGAATGTGCTCATGACCGTTGCCGTGGCAGGGGCGTGGATCATCGGTGAAGGAGCGGAAGGGGCCGCTGTGGTATTTCTCTTCGCCTTGGCAGAGCTGCTGGAGTCATGGAGCGTGGGCCGTGCCCGGCGGGCCATCAAAAGCCTGCTGGCGCTGACACCGGAAACTGCTCTGCGTAAATCCGCCACCGGTGAGCCTGAGGAAACTGCTGTGGGCAATGTCACGGTGGGCGAAATCATTCTTGTGAGGAGTGGCCAGCGAGTGCCACTGGATGGCGAAGTGCTCACAGGGCAGTCCGCCATCAATCAAGCCCCCATCACAGGCGAATCAGTGCCGGTGGACAAGATGCCCGGGGACTCTGTATTTGCCGGAACCATCAATGGCGAAGGCTCGCTGGAAATCCGCGTCACCAAAGCCGCTTCCAACTCCACACTGGCCCGCATCATCCGGCTGGTGGAGGAGGCCGAGGAGCAGAAGGCACCCACGCAGCGGTTTGTTGACCGCTTCGCCCGCTACTACACGCCAACCGTTTTTGTGCTGGCACTGCTGGTCGCTCTCATGCCGCCGCTCATGGCTCATGGAGCATGGGACGTTTGGATCTACCGGGCTCTTGTGCTGCTCGTCATCGCCTGCCCATGTGCATTGGTCATCGCTACACCCGTCTCCATCGTCTCCGGCCTCACCGCACTGGCCAGACGGGGCGTGCTCATCAAAGGAGGAGCCTTTTTGGAAGCCGTGGGCAAGCTCAAGGCGCTGGCCGTGGACAAAACGGGCACCATCACGCAAGGTCGCCCCGTCGTTACGGAAATCATTCCGTGGGAAGGCGAGACTGAGGAGACCGTGCTGGGCAAAGCTGCCGCCATTGATACCCATTCCACTCATCCACTCGCGGAAGCAGTAGTGGCTGCGGCCAAGCAAAAAGGCATCTGCTACGAGCCAGCGGAAAATTACCTATCCAAAACAGGCCGCGGAGCCCTCGCTGAAATATCCGGTCACCTGCATTTTATCGGCAATCATAAAATGGCTCACGAACTCGGCGTTTGCTCTCCAGAAGTGGAAGCCCGCCTAGCCGAAATCGAATCACGGGGCCAATCCCTCGCTGTCCTTGGCCATGCACCGCACGGAGACTGTGCCGGGAAAATCCTCGGCATCATCGCCCTAGGCGACACTCTTCGCCCCGAGGTGCCAGAGGCCCTGCGGATGCTCCACGAGGCCGGACTCAGCAAAGTCATCATGCTCAGCGGCGATAACCAACGCACCGCCAGCACCATTGCCAAACAGGCCGGAATCGACGAAGCCAGAGGAGACCTGATGCCGGAGCAAAAGGTGGATCACATCAAAGAACTCGTCAGTCGCTACACCTACGTCGGCATGATCGGCGACGGAGTGAACGACGCCCCAGCCCTAGCCGTAGCCACTGTAGGCATCGCCATGGGAGCCGTCGGCAGCGACACCGCCATCGAGACCGCCGACATGGCCCTCATGAATGATGACCTCCGCCGCCTCGCCGATGCCATCCGCACCGGACGCCGCACAGTAGGCATTATCAAATTCAACGTAAGCTTCGCCATCGCCGTCAAAGCCATTTTCCTCATCCTAGCCTTCACAGGCCACGCGAGCCTCTGGCTCGCCATCCTAGCCGATACCGGAGCCACCCTCCTCGTCATCGTTAACGCCCTCCGCCTTTTGCGTGTGCACCCATGAGCCGCCGCAAGCCCAAGCAAAGAAGACCGCAGAAGCCTTCGTCCAGGCAAGCCGCAAAATCTCTGGCTGTTACCATGACGTGGCGGGATTATTTGAAAATTGGCCTTTGGATCACCACCCCGCTTTTTGGAGGCGGCCTTCTTCTCATTGGGTCGGCCAAATCTCAGTGGAACCATAGCATTGATGACCGCCTAGCAAAATGGCAGCAAGCCTATCACCTCAGCGAAGAGACAGTAAAACAGTTCCGGCTCATCGAGCTGGAATTTCACGGAAGTGGCAATCCATTCACCAGTCCCATTCACCGCAGTCCTCAGGAGGTTCAAATTCATCACCAGCAGATGGCTGAAATCATTGGGGAGCCGGAAGGGAAGGTTTTTCTCAAGGACATCAACAGTGGACGTTGGAAGCATTAGGGGCGAATTTTAAATCCAAGTGCAAAAATTGGGGGCCTTTGCTAGGTGCTGCGTAGTTGGGGGCCAGCCCCCAAACCCCCGGAGTTTTTCGCTTTCGGCGGCAATGAGATGGCGGTTAAATCTTGATTTTCCTTCGGGGAAAATTCGCACTTGTAAAAATACGCCGCCGTCCTGCTAGCCGATCCATCGCTGAATCATTGCTTCTACCGTCGATTTTTTTACCGCGAACCGTTCGCGGCTCCGGCCCTTGAGCCGCTCGGGCTTTCCGCAATGCAGGCGCAGCGGCCCCATCATGCGGGTGCGGCTGGGCTGCTGAGGCTGGCCGTTGGTGTGGAGGCGGGTGAGGGCGTGGAATTTTTGTAGGTCGAGGAAATTGGATGGGGGGAACTCATTTCCAAACTCGCCCGTGAGGACTTCGGCATCGGTGTTTCCGACGCGAAAGGCGATGAGGCTGCCGACGTTTCCAAAGACGGCTTGCCGGATGGGGAGCGGGAGTTGGTCGATGTATTGGTGGCTGAGGGTGAGGCAGAGGCGGTATTTGCGGGCCTCGGCTAGGATACTGGCGAAGGAATCGGTGCTGAAGTTTTGGAATTCGTCGATATGCAAAAAGAAGTCGCGGCGTTCGTGCTCCGGGCGGTTGGCTCGTGCCATGGCGGCGAGTTGAAATTGGGTGACGAGCAGGGAGCCGAGGAGGTTGGATTTGTCGGCTCCCATGCGGCCTTTGGAGAGGTTGGCAATGAAGATGCGGGAGTCGTCCATGATGAAGGGGATGCTGACTTTGTTGCGGACTTGGCCGAGGATGTTGCGGATGATGGGGGAGGCGAGCAGGGCACCGACTTTGTTTTGAATTGGGGCAATGGCTTCGCGCATGAAGCGGGGATCGTAGCTGGCGAATTCTTGTTCCCAAAACTGGCGGATGAAGGGATCGCGGATTTGTTTGATGACCCAGCGGCGGTAGTCGGGGTCGATGAGCATTCGGTTCACGCCCAGCAGGGAAGTGTTTTGGCAGTCGAGCAGAGCGGCTAGGCAATGGTAGAGAATGTGTTCCATGCGCGGCCCCCATGAGTCGCCCCAGATGGTCTTGAAGGCTTCCACGATGCCGGAGGCAACGAGGGGTCGCTCGTCAGGTGGGACGTTGGCGAGGGGATTGAAGGCGATGGGGAACTCGGTATCGGCGGGATCGAAATAGACGAGGTGATCCGCCCGATGCGGCGGGATGTTGTGCAACAGTTCCTCCGCCAGATCGCCATGCGGATCAATGATGGCCACGCCATGTCCACGGTGGATGTGCTGGATGATGAGGTTGCGCAGCAGAGTTGTTTTCCCCGATCCGGTGACTCCGATGATGTAGCAGTGATGCCGGGCATCCTGCGGATGGATGCCGATGGGGACTTCACCACCCCACGCGAAGCGGTGGCCGATCATGATGGGTTCGGATGAAATATGCGTCGCCATAGCCAACCGCGACTCCGTGGCGACAAGCCCGCCCGGCGTGTGGCAGGCGGCATGATGCTGTCGCGACTCTCAGCAAACCATTTTGGAAGGAGCTGTGAGGGTAATCGGCGGCTGGCTGTGATGCCCGAGCCGTGGTGGAATCAGTTTACCATGAAATGGATTCCGTCGTTTTCCCCAGCGTCACTGAACCCGTCCCGCCGCACCTCTGCGGCATTTGAAAAACCCCACGGCCCGATGTGGCTTCCTGTCCGGGTAAGGGCGCAGGGGGCAGGCCCGGAGCAGGACGCCAGCGTTGGGCGGTGAGGCTGATTTCCGGCTGGGGCAGGTGCAGCAGTCTCCGGCGGTGTGCCGACGAAGGAGGGCGGCTTGCGGAGTCTGCTGCGGGTGGGATTTGGAGCGGAGCGCGAGTGGTCAAAACTTGGGACGTCCCAAGTTTTCGCAGTTGTCCCGGCCTCTCGGGCAGATGAGGCCGTAGGTCGCGCCGCGAGCTTTTTCCCGATAGGGTGAGGTGTCCGGCAATCGCCGAAGTCGTCCGCAGGAACCCGTGAAGGTCGTCGCCCGATAGGGCAGCAGTCGCGTAGCGAAGTAGTGAACCCGTGAGGTAGTCCCGGAGGGGAGTAGTCCCCCCACGCGTCGGGCGACGGCGGTAGCCGGAGCGGCCGACTTCGAGCTTTTTGGTGGTTGTCCGTTACGGTTAGGAATCGGCACCACCCGATAGCCGCATGGAAAAAGCTCGAAGTCGGGCGTTAAGCCCGAACGCGTGGGGGAGCCAGTCACGGCTTCATTGAGCCGTAGAAGTGGCGTTCCGATGGACGCCTGCCCCGACATACCATGTATGTTGACCCCGTGCGGCCAGTTTGGCCGCTGCGGGCCGATAGGCACGCCTCACACGATGTCCGATAGGACGGCTCCAAGGGCACAAAAAAGCCGCACCTTTGAGTGCGGAAAAGTCGTGTCGGAAAATAGGCGGAAATCGCGAAAAGTGGAAATCTCGGCTTTGCTGAGCCGGATTGTGCTAGTCGCACAATATCTGATTTGCGACATTGGTCGTCAAAGGCGGCTTCAGCTCCGAGGCGGCAGACGGAAGTGCTTCCCACTAATGTCCATAGAAGAATGGAGAGCACGTATCAAAATGATGCCGTCCTCAATAGGGCGATAAAACAGGATGAACCGATGCACCAGCCAGCATCGAAGGTTGGGAGCCAGTTCGGGTCTTGGGCGGCCCATCGTATTGTTTCGGGCCAGCACTTCGAGTTTTTGATCAAAGAGCTGGATGAGCATTTCCGCGTTCTGCGGGCTGCTCTCCGACACATAGTCGTAGATGGAAGCGTAGTCCTCCCGGCTCTTGGGAGTGCGGAGAATCCGAGGCATTGGCTATTGAGCAAGAGCAGCCCGGCGGGCACGTCCGGCGGCGATGATCTCCTCGGCGTTGAACTCGACGAATTCACCTCGATCAGCTTGATCGACACCAATAGCGATTTCCGCCCGCAGGGCGATGAGCTTGGCCCTCTGCTCCTCGGAGAGTTCCGATTCGCTCTCGGCTTTGACGTTGTAGAGCAGGTTCACCACGAAGTCGGCAGCATCGCTGAACAAGCCCGACTTCACCGAGTGGTCGATGAAGGGCTTGAGGTCGTCTGGAATTTGAATGGCGACTTGTGTCATGTGGAAATTATATCGCGATGCGGGCAGTTTGTCGAGCCTTTTGGGCGAACCCGAAAGGCAACCTGTAAAGGGAGGCGACTTGACGGATTGTTGGTGGTGTGGTCTGGCGTGCAGTGGGTTACAACTGCTTGAGCAATCGTTTCAAGGCAGTCCGCATGTGGCGCTTGGTGTTCTTCCCTTCCGGGCCTCGGACGGAGGCGGTGCAGCCTTCGTAGGTTTCGGTGAAAGAGAATTGAAGGGCGGCGGTCGGTGACGCTTTTTCCCTGCTTCCCTCTCCCCTTTTGGCCGCAGGTTGGCCTTTGTGCTCGGCTATGCGGGCGCGGATGTCGCGGACGCTCTCCCCTGCCAGCACGGCCTGAACAAGCGTAGCCTGCACGGCGGCATCCTCGGTGCGGGCGATGCGCATGGCGCTGTCGTAGGAAACGGAAACTTGGGACGTCCCAAGTTTTTCCTGCAACTTGGCTGGCAGCGTCAGAATGCGGAGCATGGCGCTGACCCAATCCTCGCCCTTCCCTATCGCGGCGGCGAGCTGACGCTGGGTTTTGATCGCTGGGTCTTCATCGAGCAGAGTTTGCAGTGCCTCGGCCAACTCCACTGCGCCAACGTCTTCGCGCTGCACATTGGAGATGATGGATTTCCGGCGGCGGGTCAGAGCGTCGTCGGGTTCGCGGGCGATGACCTCAATTTCTGAGAGGCCAGAGGCTTTGGCGGCACGGAAACGGCGATGCCCTGTGAGGATGCGATAGCTCTCGCCTTCGGCAGTCACAGTGATCGGCTCAATGATGCCGTGGGCCTTCACTGAGGCGATAAGGCCGTCCATGTTGCGGAACGTGCGGCGCTCGTTCTTGGGGTCTTCGAGCAGCTTGTGGATGGAAACGACAAAGCGGCCCCGCTTGGGCAGCGTTGATTGCGAGAGAACTCCTTCTTTGACTAAATCGAGACGGCTTTTTCCTTCGGGTAATTGCATGTTGGTTTATGCGGCGATGCGGGGCATCTCCGGGTGGGCGGTCTGCCCGTTGGCGAATAATTCGATGACCTCTTCGACGAGGGCCTTCATGTCCTGCGCTCCGTTGGACATCGGGCGGTAGTGGAAGATGCTGCCGCCGTATTCGTCCACTTGTGCCAACCAACCGCAGGAACGGATTTCCGATTTTGCAGGCTGCAGCCGATCTGCGCTGAGCAGGGCCAGCACGCGGCGGCGATGGCCTTGTAGGCGGGTCAAATTACTGAGCACATGGAGCAGCTTGTAGTCGCCTTTTGGCCTGAGCTTGAGCAGCAACTGGTAAACGCTGGCGTAGCTCTTCACTGCTTTGGTGGACTCGAACGGAATGATGAATGCGTCTGCCGGGAAAATGGCGTTTTCCATGATCGGGCTGATCTGGTTCGGCGAATCAATGACGAGGAAATCAAATCGGTCGGCGACGCTTTCTCTCGCCAGCAATTCGGTGAGCATGGTCGGGTAGCCATCGTTGGCGCTGATCTCGCGACCAAGGTCTTCGAGTCCGGCACTGCTGGCCACAAACCAAATGTTCGCGTAGCCAGTCGGCTGGATGACGTCGGTAAGGCTCTGCTGTCCAGTCAGGGCGGAAACCAGCGTGCCCTCCGGTCGCAGGCCATCGCCTGCGGAAAGCCACTGGGTGACTTGTGCCTGCGGGTCTAAATCCATGAGGAGCACACGCTTCCCTTGCAGGGAAAGGCCTGCTGCGAGGCTCATGGCGATGGTGCTTTTGCCACAACCTCCTTTGGCGTTGATGACGGTGATTGTTTTCATGAATGGGGGTGAAATGGTTGGCTGTTAAAATTCGCATCCCACTGCCAGAAATCCGGCAGGCCGATGAACTGCTGGAAATCGAGCAGGCGCTTCTCCCGCTCGGAATGCAGGCTCAGAAGCATACTTTTGAGATGGGATGGCGGGCGTAGTTTGATGTCTTCAAGCTCCCGTTCCCGCTTGGTTGAAAAGCGAGCGTAGTCCTCGGGATGCTCCCTGCGATAGGTCGCTTCCTCTGCCTCCAGCCAACTCCGATAGACCTCTCTAAATCTCTTGCAGTGCGCAGCTTCCGCGCTGGTTTCAATTTTCCATGTTTCCTCTTCGGGCTTGCGAGCCTCCTTCGCGAGCAGCGCATCAGGCTTCGGCCAGTCGCCTTCGATGGCTCGTTTCAGCAAGCCCGTTCTCGACTTTGTTGGATGCCTCGAATCGACCCAGCCGACTTGCTTTTCGATCAGCTCTGGAGCGTGCAGGCGTGCCAGCTTTTCAGCCCATGCCTTGTTGAAACCCTGCTCCCTTAAAAGGAAAACAGCCTGTTTCTGCTTTTCGTTTAAGAATTTCGTTTCATTGGACTCCTTTTCCGACTGGTCGGCTGGTATCCTTTCCTGACTGGTGCTGGTGTCTTTTTCCGACTGGTCTGGCCGCCCGCTGGTATCCTTTTCTGACTGGTTTATCCACAGCCCGGCTGGTATCCTTTTCGGACTGGTCTCCGCAGCAGCGTCCGCATGAAAACCGTCGCTCCACCGCACCGCATAGGTCGCGCTGCGGCGCTTTTCGACGAAGGCGCTGACGCATCCCGGATCGAGACGGACGATGTAGTTCCTCGCCACGGCTTCTCGGATTGCGGCGGCGAGTGTGCGGCGGCTGGAAAGCCCTGCGGTTTTCAGAATCTGACTGTAGGCCAGCGTGGCCTGCTGCCGACGGCGGCCATGCTTCGCCTGAAACCCAATGCTGTATCGAATGACTGAGCCAACGACTTTGATGACCGAGAGATTTTCATTCGGGACGAGTCGGTCAAAGAATTCATTCGGGATGTCTGTGCGGTGTCCTTCGCCCTCGTAAAATCCCCGGAAATCCGCCAGTGAGCGGGTGTAGGCGGAGGTGGAATCCCATTTCAGAGCGAACAGCGCTGACTCGCCGAAGTCTCCCGCAGAGCTGGCTCGCCCCTTCCGCAGGCATTCAATGAAGCGGTTCTGCATCGCCTCGTCCAACGCGTCGCGAATCATGTCGCGACTGACTCCGGCGCGATGCACCAGTTCACCATACGGCACCTCGATCTGCTCCCTCTGAGGATTGCCGTTCGCATCGCACCAGCCCAGCGTCTTGCGGATCAGGTAGGCCACGATGCGCAGGCATCCCCGGCTGGCGTTTGGCATCACCACGTCGAAAAACTGATTCGGTGTGTAGGTCGTGTTCGAGGTCGGTGGCTTGAACCCGGCAAAACCCTGCTGCCCCGCAGTCGTCTGCGATTCGTAGGGAGAGGCTATGAGGTTGTGGCGGGTTTCATGCGGCATGGCGTCAGAATGAGATCGGCGTCGCCAAAGGCTTTGGGGCCTCCATCTGCTCCGGTGGTTGCGATTGCTGATTCAACTGACGGGCATAGGTCCGGATGATCTGATTGATGATGAAGCTGCGAGTTCGCTGCTGTTCCTCGGCCAGCAGGTCGATGAAACGGAGCACATCGCTCTCGAACTTCACGCCTGCCGCCACTCTTTTGATCTCGTTCATGCCCCCATTGTATCACCAACGTGACACAGCGTGTCACGTCGGCTGGGGATAAGTCCGGCACGGGACGGTAGGAGGCTGCGACGCCGTGGTCGGCCTGCGGGTGTCGCTGAACCCGCTCCGCCTCACCTCGGCGTCACTCAATCAAAACCCACGGCCCGATGTGGCTTCCTGTCCGGGAGGGCGAAGGGGCTTGGCCCGGACAGGACGCCAGCGTTGGGCGGTGAGGGTGACTTTCTGGCTGGTGGCAGGCGGCAGCAGTCTCCAGTGGTGAGCCGACGAAGGAGGGTGGGAAGCGGAGTCTGTTGCGGGGTGGGATTTGGGGCGGAGCGCGAGTGGTCAAAACTTGGGACGTCCCAAGTTTTCTCCCCTAAACGAGGCTGATAAAACCCCAACAACTAGACACGGGGCATCAAGTGGTGGGAATGTCGGGGTCATAGCCCAGCCATTTCACGACCCGCTGCCGGTATTTCGCCTGTGGTTTAGACTGCCCCAGCTCCCAAGACGAGATCGTGTCGTGGGTGGAATCCAGCAGCTTCGCGAGCTGCTTCTGGCTCAGTTTCAGTTCAAGCCGACGCTTCCTCACATGCTCGGCAAACGTGGTCGGGGTGCTCGTCGCGACGAGCTGATTGACGAACTGAACACAGTTGGCTGTGACCCTCTTTTTCAACGAGATATGACGCTCAACGCGAAATGCACAAATACCCAACATCACCCTGGCGGTGCCACACCTCGACGTTCTGCCAAGACACTGAGTCCATTCTCATGAGAACCGTCTTCACAGCCTACTTGATTGCGGCGAGCCTTTCCCTCATGGGGCAGGATGGGCAACCCCAGAAGCGAGTATCTCTCGGTATTGCTGATCTTGATCAGAAGATTGATTTGGGAGGCAAGGCTCCAGAGGACTACGACTGGAAGGCATACTTCGCCACCACCGACAACTCCACAGCTAGCGACTACATCCTCGCCAGCAATGCACATAAGGTCCTTAGATCTAGGATTGATGAACTTTGCCAGCAGTATCGAGAGTTGATGACTGGACGCAAGCAGACTGATGTGCTGAAGGTCTTTGAAGAGATGCAACAACACTGGGAAAAGTTCGCAGCTTCCGAGATTCTGTTTGTGGGCAGCGCGTGGGACGGTGGTTCGGGTGCCAAGGTTGCCTATGCTAGTCACCGCTTTGAGGTCTATTTGCGCCGTGTAAAGGAGTTGCGGTCATTGAAGGGAGCCAGTATGCACCTGAACGAATGAGAATGACGTCCAATCACCATGAAAGACCGAACAAAACGGATGCAGGCAACGGCTCGAAGGCTATCTGTCGTGTCAGCAACGTCTTGCGCTCGCCGTCGCCTGATCCGGGTCGTTCGGGCAACCGCGAAGCGCACAACATCCAATGCGACGATACATTCTGCGAGTGACCTTGAGCCTTACGATCCTCTTCATGCTCGCGGCAGCATGGATCATCTACACGCATCGAGCGGCGCGACTTGACCTCTCGAATGACGACGACTCCTACACCGCAGGAAAGTCTATTGGGCTTATCCCTGCGTCCAAAGAGATCTATGCGGAAGGCGTTGGTTTCGTCGACCAGACCATCTTTTATCAGGCAGTTGTGACGCCCGACGAAATGACTTGGCTAGCACAAACGCCCGAAGTTTCTCACTTTGAGGCACCGAACCATGCGCCTTTGTGGTGGAGTCTTTCGTTGTGGTGGCATGGCAGGAACTCAGACATGAAGTATTTTCGCACGAACGCCAAGTGGCCTTGCTTGTTCGCCTACAGCAAACAGAAGGGACTGGTTTATGGCACGGTTGAGTTCGACTGAACCAAGCGTCAGAATCTGCATTCCCACCCCCCCCCTGTGTCAGGGTAGTTGTCCAGGCTGCGCAGTTGTGATTCCAGATGGGGTGTGCTGCGGCTGCGGCTGATCAACTCAATCCCATGAAACCCATTCCACCTGAACGCCGGGAAGCCATTCTTGCCCGCCTCGGCGGGCCCGCACGTGAATCTGTCGCCCGGGTTGCTGCCCAGGAGGGCATCAGTCCCGCCACCCTCTACCTGTGGCGCAGGAAGGCCCGTCAGTCCGGGGCTCTGCTTCCCGACCATGACAAGGCTCCCGAGGGCTGGTCCGCCCGCGAGGCCAGGCTCCAGCGGCTCCAGCGCGGCGACCGGGACCGCATCCGTCATCTCGAGTCGGAGCTCCGGCGCAAGGAGAAGGCCCTTGCGGAGGCCGCCGCCCTTCTGGTCCCCCAAAAAATAGCCCGCGCGGTCTGTGGGGAAGAGGACGCCTGACAGGCGATCCGGGCCGTCGCATTATCCTCGCACTTGTCGACGAAGCCGTGGCTGCCGTGGCACGGCAGGCAGATCCGTCATGGCGGAGGCCACCGCACGAACCACTCCCAGCGCTTGATGGGTCGCGAGCGCAACCGCCTCATCCGTCACTCCCTTGGTCTTCTTGTATTTCACCGCCCCCGTGTGGGCAAAGGTCAGAGGCTGATTCTCGTCCAGCAGGCTGCCCAAGCTGTATCCCAGATGCGCGCAGATATCGCCCGCGGCCTCACGCAGTCCGCATGGCGTTGCGGCGATTGAGTCCGCCCACCACGAGGGCAATACTACCTTGTCCAGAAACCTTCGCTTCACCCCGGCGGAGGAATGCCGGGAGCGCAGCCGCTTCATCGCATTGGCGGTGGAAGGCTTGGTTTTTGTGCCGGGCACGTCGGGAATGGAGGGAAAATGCTTTGCTCGGCAAAAGAGAACCAGCACCCCGCCCTGCAAGAACGGCATGCCCATCGGGACTCCGATCCTCCGTAAAGGTCTGTCAAATTGCCGTACACGACGCTCTCCAAGAGCACCCCCCCCGCTCACCTGCCCCGCATGGCCTCGCGGGCCAGCTGCACAATCGATTGACCACGCGATTCCTTCATGTGCCGCGCCAGCAGCCCGCCAAGGAAAAACAAGGGCAGCAAAGACATGATCGCCAGCAGCGCAAAACATCCGTCGCCTCCCCCACCGCTGCTGCGGCGACGCCCACCCCCCATCGTCGAGACCGGTCGCTGAATCGGATACGGCTGCACCGCCCGCACCGCCGCCGGAGCCGCCGGAACTGCCGCCGGCAATGGCGGTGCCTCCACCGGAACCGCCATTCCAGCCAGCTCGGACTCGTAAATCGCCTGCGTGTCCGCAAACTGAATCACATCCCCATCCACCAGCCTCCGCGTCGAAACCCGCTCGCCATTCACCCGCGTGTGATTCGTCGACTCCAGATCCGTCACCGCAAAATCCCCACTCTCCGTCAGCTTCAGAACCGCATGATGCCCGGAACTCGAACCGTCCCGCAGCACAATGTCGTTGTTCTCGGCACGCCCCACCGTAAACACCTTGCCGTTCAGCCCAAACTTGGCCTGCGTCCCGTCCGGATGATTGATGATGATCTTGGGCATGGATTTTTATCGGTGAAACACAAAGGGCTCTGCCCCATCGCTCTGCGGCCCATAGACAATTCCACGCCCCCCCACAAGTGAGAGTTACCCCTACGCCATCACGGACGTTCCTGCCCTGGTAGTCTCTTCCCCTTCCCCCATCCTCGGAAAATCCCCGATCCGCACCCCCCGTGCCGTCCCCCGCCAAATTCTTCGTACCCCTCGCCATCCTCGGCTCCCTCGCAGCCGTCGGCTGGCACCTCGCACACCAATCCGCCCCACCGGAAGAAAGCCGCCGCCCCACCCCGGCCACCCCAGTCACCGCCGCCGCCGTCCAACCCCAGGACTACACCGTCGTCCTCACCACCAGAGGCGAAGTCCGCGCCCGCACCGAAAGCGCCCTCACCGCCGAAGTCAGCGGCGTCGTCAATGACATCGCCCCCTCCTTCCGCGAAGGCGGCTTCTTCGAACAAGGCGACCTCCTCGTCCAACTCGACGACCGCGACTACAAGGCCGCCGTCACCATCGCCGGAAGCGCCGTCGCCCAGGCCCAGACCGCCGTCACCGAAGAAAAAGCCCGCGCCGCCCAGGCCCTCGACGACTGGAAGGCCCTCGGACGCCCGGGCGAACCCGGCCCACTCGTCTCCCGCCAACCCCAGCTCACCGAAGCCCTCGCCCGACTCGAATCCGCCAAGGCCACCGAACAACGCGCCCTCCGCGACCTCGAACGCTGCTCGCTCCGTGCCCCCTACGCCGGCCGCGTGCTCCAGAAGTCCGCCGACGTCGGCCAATACGTCAGCGCCGGACGCGAACTCGCCCGCATCTACGCCGTCGACAGCGCAGAAATCGACCTCCCCCTCAGCAGCGAACAACTCGCCTTCGTCGACCTCCCGGAACGCTACCGCGGCGAAAAAGTCTCGCTCGATGACAAAGGCCCCGCCGTCACGCTCCGCTCGGACTTCGGCGGACGCTCAGGCGAATGGAAAGGCCGCATCGTCCGCGCCGCCGGCGGCGTCGATACCCGCAGCCGCCAACTCTACGTCACCGCTCAGGTGCACGACCCCTACGGACGCCGCGGCGGCGACACCCCGCCCCTCAAAGTCGGCACATGGGTCAGTGCAGAAATCACCGGCAAAACCCTCCCCAACGTCTACGTGATCCCACGCGTCGCCATTCGCGAAGGCGATACCGTCCTCACCATCGACAAGGATCAGAAACTCCGCAGCCGCAAGGTCTCCATCGCATGGGGAGAACGCGACCACGTGGTCGTCTCCAGCGGGCTGAACCCAGGCGACCTCATCTGCACGGTCTCGCTCCACTTCGCAGTCGAAGGCACCCTCGTGAAGCCACGCATCGAACCGATGCCGGACCTCGCCATTCCCGGCCGCGCCGCGCCTCCCCTCCAGACGCAGTCGCCAGACCCAGCCAACCCCGCGCCGCCCAGCGATCCCCCAGCCCGGGGCAAATCCTGAGGTCCCCGGCACCCGGGTTGACTTCCCGCCGCCCGCCTCCTATCAGCGACCCCATGCCCCTGCGTTCCGCCGCCGCCACCCTTTCTGCCTGTCTCGCCGCCGCCTGCCTCCCTGCCTGCCGCTCGAAATCAGGTGATTCATGGCAGTCCCCGGAAATCGCCGCCCTCGCCGACAGCAATTCCCTCGCAGTCTCGGGCGCGTTCTACGAAATGAAGAATGGCGTGCACGGGTTCTTCTACGACGTCCCCAAATTCACCGACGTCCTCCCGGAAAAATACGTGATGGGCGGCCACGTGGTCCAGCTCCTCTCCCCCAATGCCATGGACGGCTGGGCCCGCATCCGCTCGGAAAAACTCGGCACCGGCTTCGTCAAATTCAAGAACATCAGAATCGTCGAATCCAGCCGCCGCCCACGCCCGCGCTACATCGATCCAGACGAAGCGCTCGACCGCCGTCTCAAGGAAGGATTCCCGGACTGATCCAGCACCGGCTCAGCAATTCCGCCCCGCCACCACCGCAGGCCGGGCATCGGCCGCCCACCAACCCAGCGCCAGCACAAGCAGCAGAAGCAGCAGGGCCGGCCTCCAGAAGGGATCAGCCCAGCCTGACCTCGCCTCGTCCCGCCCACCCATGACCCCGGCCGCCCGGCGGTCCGTCAGCGCCCCCGCAAAGTCCGCTTCCCTCACGTCCGCAAAGGCCGCCGCCCCGCTCAGCAGATTCCGTCCGTCCTGACTCACCCGGAAGAATCCAGGTTCCCCCGGTGCCCGCAGCATCGGGACCTCCCGCGCCGCAACCACGGCCGTCTCCCGCTTCCCCGCAAGGCTTTCCCATTCCCACCGCACTTCGCCACCCGCAGCCCCGGCCACGGCCCGCAGCAACTGACCACACCCGGCATTCACCACGGCGTCGCCCACCAGCATGGCCCGCTGACCTTCCACAAACCGATGCAGCGCCACCACCACGGCCGGCCACCGCCACGCATTGGAACGCCCAGGCGAAAAACAGAAAATCAGCTGTCTCTTCACCCCACGGCCCCGCAGCACCACAAGGGGATCATCCCCGGACCAGACCAGCACCACATCGCCTTCCTGCGCGGCCAGCGACCCGACGGACTCAACCAGCAGCCCTGCCCAGTCAAGATCCCGCGTCAGTTCATGCGGCTCGACCAGCACAGGCCCCGGCGGCCGCCCGGCTTCGCCTCCTGACACAAAAATCACTTCTCCCCCATCCGTGGGCGGAACCTCCGGCCCAGCCTGCTCACTCACCCGCAGATCGGCAGAACCTGCCACCACCTCGACCGCCGCCAGACTGCCCAGCAACCGCCCCGGTTCGCTTCCAGCCAACCCATCGACCGCCACCTTCACCATCCTCTGCCGCGGCCGCACCAGCGGAGCCGCATCGTCATCCCCAAACGCATCGGCATCCATCCTCACCACAAGTTCATTGACGCCCGCAGGAAATTCCCCACCCACCGCCACCATCGCCCCCGGCCCCAACTCCACCTCGCGCCATTCCCCAGGCTCCCCACCCGCCCTCGGCTCAACCCGCCACCGCCGCTTCATCGCGCCCACCGCAGAACTCCGCAGCAAGGCCTTCCAGCGGACCACGCCACCCTCGGCTTCCTCCACCGTCACCCCAGCAACTCCCGCATTCTCCACCGCCTCTCCCACCGCATAAAGCCGCACGCCGTCCCCCAGCCCAGACACCGGCCGGTCACTCACCAGCCACACGACTCCATCAGAACCAGCCAGCTTCCGCCCCAGCACGACCGCAGACCCGCAATCATGACTGCCCCCTCCTGGTTGCCACGCCGCCAGCGATTCCAGCAATCCGGCCACCCCCACCCCATAATGAATCCGTCCCCGCCCGGGCCGCGCATCAAGCGCCATCACCTCCAGCGTCACGCCCCCATTCTCCATTTTTCCCAGATCTTCTCCCAGATACCGCAGCAGCCGATCCCGCGAAACCCGCATCGATGCGGAACCATCCAGCACCAGCACGAGCCTCATCACCTCACCATCGCGACGCCACCGCGGCCCGGCCAGCACCACCGCCAGGAGCCCCACCGCCAGCAACTGCAGCCACAAGGGCAGCGATCCCCTCAGTCGTTCCCAGCGCCGCCCCCGCTCGCTCCGCCGGTCCCGCGGCGGCAGCAGAAAAAGCGTCGCCACCCGCTCCCTCCGCACCTTCCGCTGCAGAAAATGCAGCGCCAGCACCACCGGAATCCCCAGCAGCGCCAGCCAACCCAGCGGATTCCCAAAACTCAACCCCACCACTCCACCACCCCTTCCCGGAGCGCCTCCTGCTGCAGTGCCCACAGAAGCCCCTCCTCCACGGGCACCCGCGCCATCCCGGCACCCCGCCGCCGCAGCACTTCCCTCCATCCCGCAAAATGCGCCGCATACGCCCTCCGGTACGCCGCCATGTCCTCGTCCCCCACCCTCCGGCCCTCCCGTACCCCACTCTCCACATCCTCAAATTCCAGATTCCCTCCCCAGCCAGGATCGGATTCCCCCCGGCTCTGCGGCACCAGCACCACCCCACGCCCCCCGGACCGCACCAGCCAGTCCCCCACCAGCGCCCCATCCCCGGGAAACAGCAGATCACTCACCACCACCCGCAACGAATGCCCACGCAACTCCACCCGATCAAAAACCGGGCGCAACCCAAGCACCCCACCGTCCACAAGGCGATCCGCCAAACCACTCCCCATCCCGGCATCCAGCAGTTCCACCCGCTCACCGCCCACCCGCCACACCCGCAGCGACATCCCAGCCCGCCGCGCCGCCGCCACCACAAACCCCACCAGCCCCACCACCCGCGCCGCCTTGTCCCCACGGTAAAACTGACTCGCCGTCCCGTCCACCACGACATCCACCATCACCCGCACTTCCTCCCGATACACTTTCATGCTGTATTCCCCCGTCCGCGCATACGCCGCCCAGTTGATCTGCCGCGGATCATCCCCGGGAAAATACGCCCGGTGATCCTCAAACTCCAGTGAATCCCCCACGCCAGCACCCCTCCAGTCCCCACCCCCACCCCCACCACGCCACACCTTCCGACCCAGCGGCAACCCCATCACCTCGGCACACTCCTCCCCAGCACGCCACCACCGGCGCACTTCCTCCTGATCATACCCAGCCCCTCCGCTCATCCCCCAACCGCTACCACACCCCCTACCTCCCCGCACCCGTTTTCCCTCCCCCAAACCACAAAAACCGGTTGCGACTCCCGACCTTTGTGATTCTTTCACCTTCTTCCCCAAGGGAGGGAAGCGAGGTAGCCACTCACATCAGGCAGCTTCGTGAATCTATACACGGCCATGAGCACCCCCACCATCGATCCAAAACAGTTCCAGCTCCACGAAGGAGACACCGGCAGCGCCGATTACCAGGTCGCACGCCTCAGCCAACGCATCAATCACCTCACGCAGCACCTCATCGCGAACAAAAAGGACTTCTCGTCCCGCCGAGGCCTGCTCAAACAAGTCGCCCAGCGCCGCCGCCTCCTCGACTACCTCAAGAATACCGCCCCAGAACGGTACCAGAAGGTCATCAAAGGTCTCGGCCTGCGTCGCTGATCCCCTCGCGGATCATCGGTCACATCGAAATGAATTTACCGCAGACCCCGCCCGCTGGTCTACCCATGGGCGGGGTTCTGCGTTGAAACTGCGGGCCGCCGGACACCTTCAGTGTTCAGGTTCCAGCCTTCCTCCCCCCACACCCAGAAGGCTGCAATCTGAAAACTGAATCGCTTACCGCGAAATCCGGCGCCCGCTCACCAAAACAAGCAAAAGAAAGCAAAAGAAACACATGAGCATCCATACAGCCGTGAGCCAGGTCGGCTCCGCCCAGATCACCATCGAAACCGGTAAAATGGCCCGTCTCGCCGACGGCGCCGTCACCGTCCGGCTCGGCGACACCATCGTCATCGTCACCGCCGTCTCGTCCACCAATGTCAAGGACGGTCAGGACTTCTTCCCCCTCAGCGTCGAATACAAGGAAAAGGCCTCGGCAGCCGGCCGCTTCCCCGGTGGCTACTTCAAACGCGAGGGCCGCCCCACCGAAAAGGAAATCCTCACCTGCCGGATGACGGACCGCCCGCTGCGCCCGCTCTTCCCCAAAGGCTACTTCTACGATACCCAGATCGTCGCCCTCCTGCTCTCCGCAGACGGCGAAAATGACTCGGATATCCTCGCCATGAACGGGGCCTCCGCCGCCACTTACATCTCGGACCTCCCCATGGCCAAACCATTCGGAGCCGTCCGCGTCGGCCGCATCAATGGCGAAT
Source organism: Verrucomicrobiota bacterium (assembly GCA_039795165.1). Lineage (GTDB taxonomy): Bacteria > Verrucomicrobiota > Verrucomicrobiia > Verrucomicrobiales > V1-33 > V1-33. The sequence goes on from JBDKER010000026.1 coordinate 60,797, forward strand.
TCATCTCCAATCCCACCCACACCCAGCGCCTCGACAGCGACCTGGACCTCATCTACGTGGGCTCGGAAGACGAAGTCATCATGATCGAAGGCGATGCCTTCGAAGTGCCAGACGAGGACTTCATCAAGGCCCTCCACTTCGGCCACGCCGCGGTCCAGCCCCTCATCCGCGCCCAGAAGGAACTCCGCGAAAAATGCGGCAAGCCAGTCCGCGAATACACGCTGTCGAACGCCCGCGAGGAACTCCTCGAAATCGCCTACACCGTCGCCGGTGACCGCATCGAGGCCGCCCTCTACACGCCCACCAAAACCGCCCGCGGCAAGGCCGTCGGCGCCCTCAAGGAGGAAGTCAAAGCCGCCATCCTCGCGAAATTCCCGGACGCTTCCCCGTTCGAAATCAGCCAGGCCTTCGATTACCTCCAGAAAAAGGCATTCCGCATCTCGATCCTCGACAAGCAGAAGCGCTGCGACGGTCGCGGACTCGACGAAATCCGTGCGCTCCACTCGGAAATCAATGTCATCCCGCGCGTCCATGGCTCGGCCATCTTCGCCCGCGGCGAAACTCAGGCCCTCGCCCTCGCCACCCTCGCACCGCTCGATGAAGCCCAGGAATTCGATAACTACACGGGCGGCGAAGACAGCAAGCGCTTCCTCCTCCACTACAACTTCCCTCCCTTCTCCGTCGGGGAAACGGGTCGCTTCGGTGGACAGAACCGCCGCGAAATCGGCCACGGTGCCCTCGCCGAGAAATCCATCTTCCCAGTCCTCCCCCCGGAAAAGGATTTCCCCTACGCCATCCGCGTGAGCAGCGAAGTCATGGAATCCAATGGCTCCACCTCGATGGCCTCGACCTGCGCCGGCGTCCTCGCCCTCCTCGCCGCCGGAGTCCCGCTCTCCGCTCCCGTCGCCGGCATCTCCGTCGGCCTCGTCTCGGAATTCGATGACCAGAACCGCATGAAACGCTACCTCACGATGATGGACATCATCGGCAGCGAAGACCACTTCGGCGACATGGACTTCAAACTCTGCGGCACCGAAAAAGGCGTCACCGGATACCAGCTCGACCTCAAACTGCCGGGCATCCCCCTCAGCATCCTCGAAGAGGCCATCCACAAGGCGCGCAAAGGCCGCCTCGACCTCCTCAAGGTGATGAACGCCACCATCAGCAAGCCAGCCGAAATCAGCCCTTACGCCCCGCGGATCGAATCCACCAAGATCCCACCGGACCGCATCGGCGAACTCATCGGCCCCGGCGGCAAGGTCATCAAAGGCATCCAGGCGGAATCCGGTGCCAAAATCGACATCGAAGACGATGGCACGGTCCACATCTACGCGGTCCGCAAGGAATCGCTCGACATCGCCCTCCGCCTCGTCCGCAATATCTTCGCGGAAGCAGAAATCGGTGCCACCTACACGGGCCGCGTCGTCAGCACGACGAACTTCGGTGCCTTCATGGAACTGTTCCCCGGCCGCGACGGCCTCATCCATATCTCGGAACTCGCCGACTTCCGCGTCAACCGCGTCGAAGATGTCGTCAAAACCGGCGACATCGTCTCCGCCAAATGCATCGGTATCGATGACAAGGGCCGCGTGAAAATGAGCCGCCGCGCCCACCTCCGCGAGAAGGAACAGGAACTGGCCGGTGGAGCGGATTCCCCGCCGCCCGCCCAGGACTGATCCCCACCGCAGACGGGAATTCTGCCCCATCCCCGCGGGCGCACGGAACCAGCTTCCGTGCGCCCGCTTCTTTTCCAGGTTGTCCGTTTCCGATGGCCCCGGACACGGAATCAGACAAGATGCGCACGCCATCCCCATCCATGATCCGACCCATGTTCCGCCGGTCTCTCTTCCTGTTCCTCATCGCCACTGCCTGCGCACCCACCCTAGCCCCGGCCCAGGGCACCCGCGCCGATTACGAAAAGGCGGAGAAATTCGACGAACGCTTCAACGGAAAAATCTTCCGCCACCGCGTCGATCCACAATGGGCCAAGGACAGCAAGGCATTCTCGTACCGGCTCGAAACGGCACCGGGACGGCAGGAATTCATCTGGGTCGATGCCACGTCCGGAAAACGCGATCTCCTCTGCGACCACGAAAAACTGGCAACTGCCTTCCGCGCAGCCGGAGCCCCGGAAGCCAAAGCGGAAAACCTCCCGCTCGCCGCCATCGAACGCGATCCCTCCGGCGTCATCCGTGCCTCTGCCTTCGGCCGCCGCTGGCAATTCGACCCCGCCACCGGCAAAGCGGAAACCCTGGGCGCTGACCAGACGAAGGAATCCGCCCGCCGACTCCCCCTAGGACGCCGGCTCCGCTCGGGACCGAATGGACCGGAATCATCCATCCGACTCGAAAACCAGACCACAGAATCCCTCACGGTCGTCTGGATCGACAGCCGCGGACAACGCACGGAATACGGCGAACTCAAACCGGGCGAATCCCGCGACCAGCACACCTTTGCCCAGCACGTCTGGTGCTTCGCCCGCAAGGACGGCACGCTCCTCGCCGCGGCCGCCGCGGAACCCCACGTGGTCACCTTCGCCATCAATAGCCTGACCCCGGACCCTGCCCCGCGCCGCGGCAATGCGTCCGCTCCCCCGCCCCCGCCCGCAGGCGAGCCTCCCGCCGAAATCTTCCTGCGCGATGGCAACCTCTTCGCCAAATCCAAGGACGGCACGGAAACCGCCCTGACTTCAGGTGCCACCCCGGACTTCCACTTCACCGATACCCGCTTCATCTCGCCAGACGGCCGCTGGATGATCGCTCTCAAGAAACGCGAGGGCCAGCACCGCATCGTCACCATCGTGGAATCCACCCCGAAGGACCAGAAACAGCCGAAACTCATCCAGTTCCCCTACGATAAACCCGGCGACGCCATCGACCAGCTCTGGCCCCACCTGTTCGACCTCAGCAGCCTCCGCGAAGTCCCGCTCGACGAATCCCTCTTCGCCAATCCCTTCGACGTCTCGGACTTTCTTTGGCTCCCGGACAGCTCGGCCTTCTTCTTCCGCTACAATCAGCGCGGTCACCAGGTCCTCCGCGTCCTCCGCATCACGCCCGCCACCGGCAACGTCAGCCCAGTCGTCAATGAGGAAGCCAAAACCTTCATCGACTACAATAGCCGCGCATGGCTCCGCTACCTCCCGGCTTCCCGCGAACTCCTCTGGAGCAGCGAACGCTCTGGCTGGCACCACCTCTACCTCGTCGACATGATGACGGGATCCATGAAGCCGGTCACCTCGGGCAACTGGGTCCTCCGCAGCATCGCCGATGCCGACGAAGCCAACCGCTCTCTCCTCATCTCGCTCTGCGGATACTACCCGGACCAGAATCCCTATTACCTCCACTGGGCCCGCGTGAACTTCGATGGCTCGGGCTTCACCATGCTCACCAGCGCAGACGGTACCCACCAGCTCACATGGGCCCCGGACCGCCAGTCGTACCTCGATGCCTACTCCCGCCTCGACCTCCCGCCGGTCCACGAACTCCACCGCGCCAGCGACGGTTCCAAACTCTGCGACCTCGAAAAAGCCGACATCTCCGCCCTCACCGCCGCCGGCTGGCCCGCCCCGGAACGCTTCACCGCCAAAGGCCGCGACGGCCAGACCGAAATCCACGGCGTCATCCTCCGCCCGTCGGACTTCGATCCCGCCAAACAATACCCCATCGTCGAAAATGTCTACGCGGGTCCCCAGGATAACTTCATCCCCCTAGAATGGCGCACGTCCTTCGGCTCCATGACCCGCATGGCCGAACTCGGCTTCATCGTGGTCCAGGCCGATGGCATGGGCACCGCCAACCGCAGCAAGGCCTTCCACGACGTCTGCTTCAAAAACCTCGGCGACGCCGGCTTCCCCGACCGCATCGCATGGATCAAGGCCGCCGCCGCCACCCGACCCTTCATGAACCTCAACCACGTCGGCATCTACGGCGGCTCAGCCGGTGGTCAGAATGCCATGCGCGCCCTCATCGCCCACCACGACTTCTACAAGGCCGCGGTCGCCGACTGCGGCTGCCACGACAACCGCATGGACAAAATCTGGTGGAATGAACAATGGATGAGCTGGCCCCTCGATGCTTCCTACGACGATTCATCGAATTCTTCCCAGGCCCACCGCCTCGAAGGCAAACTCATGCTCGTCGTCGGCGAAATCGACCAGAATGTCGACCCGGCCTCCACCATGCAGGTGGTCGATGCCCTCGTGAAAGCCAATAAGGACTTCGACCTCCTCGTCATGCCCGGCACCAATCACGGAGCCGCCGAATCCCCCTACGCTTCCCGCCGCCGCGCCGACTTCCTCGTCCGCCACCTCATGAACACAGAACCCCGCTCGCGCTGAGCCCTGTCCCGCATCGACTCCACCGTTTCCAATACCCCCCTAACTCCAACTCCTCACATTCATCATCATCATGAGCACCAAACACACATGGTCCGGCGTCTTCCCTGCCATCACCACCCAGATGCATCAGGACGGCAGCCTCAACATCGAAGCCACCGCCCGCCACGCCGACGCCCTCATCGCCTCGGGCATCAAAGGCCTCATCTTCCTCGGCTCGCTCGGCGAAAATCAGCCGATGACCGCCGACGAAAAACGCCTGCTCATCACTGAAATGGTCAAGGCCGTCAATGGCCGCGTCCCGGTCCTCTCGGGCGTCGCAGAAACCAGTACCGGCGAAGCCGCCCGCTACGTGCGCGATCTCGAAAAAATCGGAGCCGATGGCTTCATGCTCATGCCGGCCATGCTCTACAAGGGCGCGCCGGACGAAACCCTCGCCCACTTCCGCACGGTCGCCCGCAGCACCGCCCTGCCGATCATGATCTACAACAATCCGATCAGCTACGCGAACGACATCACCCCGGAAATGCTCCTCCAGCTCTCGGAGGAAAAGAATCTCGTCGCCCTCAAGGAAAGCGCCGGCGACACCCGCCGCATCACGGACATTCATAACATCGTCGGCAACCGCTACGCCCTCTTCACCGGCGTCGATAACCTCATGCTCGAAAGCGCCATCCTCGGCCTCGACGGCTGGGTCGCCGGCTCCGGCATCGCCTTCCCCATGGAAAACCAGTACCTCTGGGAACTCACCCGCGCAGGCAAATGGACGGAAGCCCTGCCCATCTACCGCTGGTTCACCCCGCTCCTCCACCTCGACGTCAGCACAAAGTTCGTCCAGTACATCAAGCTCGCCGTCCAGGAAGTCGGTCTCGGCAAGGAATGGACCCGCGCCCCGCGCCTCGCCCTCACAGGCGCAGAACGCGAACGCGTCCTCAAAATCATCCACGACGGCATCGCCGCTCGCCCCAAACTCCCCGCGGACTGGAAACCAGGCGCTCTCGCCTGACCCTCACGTGATATCCCTGTACCTCACGACTTCGGCGGCCGCAGCCGTCTCCTCTCTGGCCCTCCTCTGCCTCAAATGCTCCGGATCCCTCCGGGCTGACTGGCTAGGCGTCGCCGTCTGGATCCTGCTGCTCGCCGCCGTGTCGTGGGGCACTCTCTCCGCCGCCCAACAAATCTCCGCCTCAGGCTGAATCCCCCCATGCACCGCGTCCAGATCATCGACAGCCACACCGGCGGCGAACCCACCCGCACCGTCATCTCCGGTGCCCCGGACCTCGGCTCAGGCTCCCTCGCAGATCGACTCGAAGTCTTCCGCACGCAGCACGACCGCTTCCGCTCCGCCGTGGTCAATGAACCCCGCGGCTCGGACGTCCTCGTGGGCGCGCTCCTCTGCGAACCAGCCGACCCGGCAAACTGCTGCGGCGTCATCTTCTTCAATAATGTCGGTACGCTCGGCATGTGCGGGCACGGCACCATCGGTCTCGTCGCCACCCTCGCCCACATGGGCCGCATCACCCCAGGCGACCACCGCATCGAAACCTCGGTCGGCATCGTCACCGCCACACTGCATCCCGATGGCTCGGTCTCGGTCCGCAATGTCCCGTCGTTCCGCAAAGCGAAGGCGGTCACCGTGGAGGTTCCCGGCCTCGGCCCCATCACGGGCGACGTGGCATGGAGCGGCAACTGGTTCTTCCTCGTGGCCGACCACGGCTGCGACCTCACCCTCGCCAATGTGGACACGCTCACGGATACCGCATGGCGCATCCGCAAGGCGGTCAATGCCCAGGGCTTCCCGGAAGTCGATCACGTCGAACTCTTCGGCCCGCCAGCCGATCCCGCGAACCACAGCCGCAACTTCGTCCTCTGCCCAGGCAAGGCCTACGACCGCTCGCCCTGCGGCACCGGCACGAGCGCCAAACTGGCCTGCCTGCACGCCGACGGCAAACTCGCCCCGGGCGACCTCTGGCTCCAGGAAAGCATCATCGGCAGTGTCTTCACGGGATCCGTTGCCACGGAAGGCGAACACCTCATCCCCACCATCACGGGCCGCGCATGGGTCAATGCCGAGGGCACCCTCCTGCTCGACGAAACCGACCCGTTCCGCGATGGCATCCGCCCGGACTGAACCCACACCTTCCCACGCCATGGCTGCCCCCAGCAAGCACGTCGTCATCATCGGCAGCGGCATCATCGGCCTCTGCACCGCCCATTACTGCCAGGAACGCGGTCACAAGGTCACCATCATCGACCGCCTCCCCGCGGAACGCGACGGCTGCTCGTTCGGCAATGCCGGCATGATCGTTCCCAGTCACTTCATCCCGCTGGCCGCCCCAGGCATGGTCAAACTGGGCCTCAAATGGATGTGGAATCCGGAATCGCCCTTCTACATCAAACCCCGTCTCTCATGGGACCTCATCACGTGGGGCTTCCGCTTCTGGCAGGCCGCCAATCCGGATCACGTGTCCCGCTGCGCCCCGCTCCTGCGCGACCTCAATTTCGCCAGCCGCGCCTGCTACGAGGAACTCGCCGCGGCCGGACATGAATTCAGTCTCGTCCAGAAGGGGCTCACCATGCTCTGCCGCACCGCCCACGCCCTCGAGGAGGAAGCCCACACCGCCGCCCGCGCCAATGCCCTCGGCGTCCCCGCGGAAGTACTCGACGCCAAAGGCATGGCCGCCCTCGATCCCGACGTCACCATGGACATCACGGGGGCCGTCTATTTTCCTAAAGATTGCCACCTCTCCCCGGCCCGCTTCATGGCGAGCATCGAACGCAAACTGATCGCCGGCGGTGCCACTTTCGTCCGCGCTACGGAGGTCTCCGGCTTCGCCCGGTCCGGGTCCTCCCTCGCCGCCGCCCAGACGTCCCATGGCGAGATCCAAGGCGACGAATTCGTCCTCGCAGGCGGTTCATGGTCGCCCCTCCTCGCCGCCAACCTCGGCCTCCGCCTCCCCATGCAAGCCGGCAAAGGATATAGTCTCACCGTCACCAACCCGCGCGAACTCCCCCAGATCTGCTCGATCTTCACGGAAGCACGCGTCGCCGTCACCCCCATGGACGGTTCCCTCCGCTTCGGCGGCACCATGGAAATCGCCGGACTCAGCGAATCCATCACGGAACGCCGCGTCCGCGGCATCATCAAGGCGGCCCCGCTCTACTACCCGAAATTCAAGGAATCGGACTTCACCGGCATCAAACCATGGCGCGGTCTCCGTCCCTGTTCCCCAGACGGGATGCCCTACATGGGCCGCACCAGCCGCTGGAACAATGTCACCATCGCCACAGGCCACTCCATGATGGGCCTCAGCCTCGGCCCAGGCACCGGAAAACTCATCGCCGAAGTCGTCGACCACACGAAACCTTCCATCGACCTCTCCCTCCTCTCGCCGGACCGCTACGCCTAGGAGTCTGTTGAAAAACCCGGACTGGTAGCGCGGAACCTTCGACGACAGCGCAACGAAGCCTTAGGGAATCAGGCCAGCCGCCCCCGCCACCACCCGCAGGGGCGCTTCCACACTGACCAGCGACCGCAGCAGTTCCGCCACGCTCGCCCCAAACCCAGGCAGCACGAGCGACGGCCTCACGTCGGCCAGCGGCTCCAGCACAAATCTCCGCTCGCCCAGCCGGGGATGCGGCAGCTCCAGCCCAGGCTCCCGGACGACCCGGTCCCCCGCATACAGAATGTCAAGGTCCACGGTCCGGGGTTCATGAAATCCATGACCCGCAGGCCGCCCGAGCCGCACCTCCATCGACTGCAGCTCCCGCAGCAATGCCCTCGGCTCAAGCCGGCTCCCGACCACCACCACGGCATTCAGAAAGACCCCGCTCCCCTCCGGACAATCCACGGGCTCGGTCTCGTACACCCGCGACGCCGCCAACACGTCCATGCCGGCCTCCCGCATCTGCCCCACGGCCTCCCGCAGCACCCCCAGCCGGTCCCCAAGGTTCGACCCCAGCGCAATTCCATATTCCATCATACGCCACGCGGTTTCAGGATCCGCCTCAGCGGTCCCGCAAGCCCAGCACGTCCTCCATGTCATACAGCCCAGGAGCCCGACCCTGCAGCCACTTGGCCGCACGGATCGCCCCCTTCGCAAAGGTCTCCCGGCTGCTCGCCTTGTGCACCAGTTCCACCCGCTCTCCCTGCGCCGCAAACATCACCGTATGATCCCCCACCACATCCCCCCCACGCACCGCATGCATCCCCACTTCCCGCCCCGTCCGCGCCCCCACATTCCCAAACCTCCCATGCCGCACGTCATCCGCATACGATAACCCAGCCACCTCACACAGAATCTCCGCCAGCCGCCGCGCCGTCCCACTCGGACTGTCTATCTTCCGGTTATGATGCATCTCCACCACCTCCAAATCAAAATCCGGTCCCAGGATCTCCGCCGCCCTCCGCGTCAGCCAGAATAACGTGTTCACCCCCACAGAAAAATTCGGCGCAAACACCACCGGCAATACCCGCGCCGATTCCCGGATGAAGGCCTCCGTCTCCCCATCATGCCCAGTCGTCCCAATCACCACGGGCTTACCCTGCCGCACACACTCCCCCACCAGCTCCCGCGTAAATCCATGATGCGAAAAATCCACCACCGCATCACACACCGCCAGATTCGTCTCCAAATCGTCCCCCACATCAATCTGACGCCCAGGCTCGACCTCCGGATCAGCTTCCGCACACGCCGCCACCGCCTGCCCCATCCGCCCACGACTCCCAGTCACCAGTATCTTCAGAATTCTCATCCCCACCCATCTACCCCTCACCCCTCCCCACGCAAGCGTCTCCCTCCCCACCCCACTCTCTTTCCCGCAATCTCCCGCACCCTCCCCACGTACCTCTCCCAGACAAACCTGCCACTCACCTCCGCTATCAAGGAATTCCCCTCCAGTTTCATCTTGCTTCCCTTCCAGATTTCTCTAGAAATTCACTGAGATTGATAATTTCCATAAAAACCATAGAATCCAAAACCCATGCCCCGCCGACCACTCGCTCTATCCCTCGCCCTCGCCAGCCTGACGGCTTCGCTTTCCGCTCAGAATCCCCTCCAGGCCCCGCCGGCTCCGCAGGGAAATGGACCGGCGACGGTCCCGGCAGCCCCGGTGGCCCAGCCCGACCCCACCGCTCAACCGGACTTCCCGAAAATCGAGGATGTCCTCAAGGGATTTGAAAAGGTGGTGAGCACGGCCGACGGCCGGAAGTCGTTCTACACTCTCTGGAGCCGGGCCAAGGACCAGCAACTCTACGCGGAACTGCCGAAGGATTTCGGCGGCCAGAAACACTACCTCGCCCTCACCGTCGCGAGCGGGGACGACTACGCCGGTCTGCAGGCAGGCGACCTCTATTTCTACTGGCGTTCCTACGGAAAACGCATCGCCATGGTCACCCCGGAACTGAGCATCCGCTCGACGGGGGACAAAGCGAGCCAGGACAGCATCAAGCGGCTCTTCACGGACCGCGTCATCCTCGACATGCCCGTCCAGACCATCATGCCCAATGGCGGTCCCATCATCGACCTCGACGAACTCGTGGTCATGCACGCAGAAAAATTCTTCGGCGCAGAAGCGCTCGGCATGAACAAAGGGCTCTACAAGATCAAGACCGCCAAGGCATTCCCCAATAATGTGGAAATCGCCGTGGAAGCCCCCGCCGCGGGCGGAAAACTCCGCACGTTCCACTACAGCTTCAGCCTCATCCCGGACAACACCGGCTACCAACCCCGCCTCGCTGACGAACGCGTGGGCTACTTCACAACCTCCTACACGGACTTCGGCAAGTTCACCCCAGAGGAAACCAAGGCCCGCTTCATCAACCGCTGGCACCTCGAAAAGGCCGACCCCTCCCTGAAACTCAGCCCGCCCAAAACTCCCATCATCTTCTACATCGAACACACCACCCCCATCCGCTACCGCCGCTGGGTCAAGGAAGGTGTCGAAATGTGGAACAAGGCCTTCGAAAAGGTCGGTCTCGTCAATGCCATCCAGGTCTACTTCCAGGACGCCTCCACCGGCGAACACATGGAAAAGGACCCGGAAGACGTGAACTACAATTTCATCCGCTGGCTCTCCAATGGCGTAGGCACCGCCATCGGACCCTCGCGCACCCACCCCCTCACCGGCCAGATCCTCGACGCCGATATCGTCCTCACCGACGGCTGGATCCGCCACTGGTGGCGCCAGTACAATGACATCGTCCCACAACTCGCCATGGAAGGCGCTTCCCCGGAAACGCTCGCATGGCTCCACGATAATCCCCAGTGGGACCCACGCGTGCGCCTCGCCGCCCCGGAAAAACGCGCCCATGTCATCGACCAGATGAAGCGTTCCCCCCTCCCCGCCCTCGGCGGTCACGCCCTCGCCGCCGCCATGCAGGGCGGACCACTCGCCGGCCGAAACGAATACGACGGCCTCGTCGGCCGCAATGTCCAGTTCAATGGCTTCTGCCAGGCAGCCGACTGGAAAAGCCACGGCCTCGCCCTCATGGACATGGCCATGGCCACGGCCGCCGCGGAAGCCGCTCCCGGCGACCAGATGATCGATGGCATTCCCGAAAACTTCATCGGCCCCCTCCTCGCCGACCTCACCGTCCACGAAGTCGGTCACACCCTCGGCCTCCGCCACAACTTCAAAGGCTCCAGCATCTACTCGTATGCCGAAATCAACAGCGACGCCATCAAGGGCAAAAAACCCTTCGCCTCCAGCGTCATGGACTACATCCCCATCAACGTCGTCGCCCGCAAGGATGTCCCCCAGGGCGACTACGGCATGATCTCCGTCGGTCCCTACGACGACTGGGCCATCGAATACGGCTACTCCTTCGAAAAGGATCTCAAACCCATCCTCGCCAAGAACACCCAGCCGGAACTCATGTACGCCACGGACGAAGATACCGGCGGCCCTGACCCCCGCGCCCGCCGCTACGACTTCGCCAAGGACCCCCTCGCCTACGCGGAAAATCAAATGACCCTCGTCCGCGATCACCGCAGCAAACTCCTCGATAAATTCGTCAAGGACGGCGATTCATGGGCCAAAGCCCGCCGCGGTTACCAGCTCACCCTCCAAACCCAGGTCCAGGCCGTCATGATGATGGCCAACTGGCTCGGCGGCAGCTTCACCCACCGCAACCGCAAGGGCGACCCCAATGCCACCGCCCCAGTGGAACCAGTGCCAGCCGGCCTGCAGCGCGACGCCCTCAAGTTCGTCCTCGCCAATACCTTCCCGGACGAAGCCTACGGACTCAGCCCCAACCTCCTCAAGTTCCTCACCGTCGACAAATGGTGGGACATGGAAAACAACTTCGAGGAACCCAACTGGCCCGTCCACGACCGCGTCCTCGGCATCCAGGCCAGCGCCATGACCGCCCTCCTCAACCCAGTCAACCTCAGCCGCGTCTTCGATAACGAATTCCGCACGGCCAATGATCAGGACGCCCTCACCCTCCCGGAAGTCCTCAACACCGTCCGCACCGCCGCATGGAGCGAACTCGAAAACCCAGACAACAACCGCCAGTTCTCGGACCGTCAGCCGCTCATCAGCAGCCTCCGCCGGAACCTCCAGCGCGAACACATCGACCGGCTCATCGACCTCGCCAATAATAAACTCGGCACCGCCCCAGCCGCCAAACCGATCAGCGACCTCGCCGCCGCACAACTCGCCGAACTCAAAGAGAAACTCACGGCCACCGCCGCCATCGAAAAACTCGACAACTACTCCCGCGCCCACCTCCGCGAAAACGCCGCCCGCATCACCAAAATGCTCGACGCCCGCTACGTGGTCGTAAAGTAATCGTCCCCACATCACCACATCCCCAACACCAGCGCGTCCCCGCTCACCACGGGGACGCGCCTTTTTTACGCCCACACCCCCACCCCAATGTTTCCCCTTTACGCACGATCCTTCCCATCCTAAAACACCGCACCCTTTCAGGAAGAGTGGCTGAGCGGTTGAAGGCACCTGACTCGAAATCAGACGTAGGGGCAACTCTACCGTGGGTTCGAATCCCACCTCTTCCGCCACGTTTCGGGGTTCTTCCCGAAACTCCCTTGGAATCAACGGGTAAAGCCGATTCCGGGGCACCTGGGCCAGAAATTCCACACGGAATTTCACACAAGTTGACCCGGACCGCGCGTCCCCAACGGGGACCGAGAGGACAGCCTGGGGCTGAGCCACGCGATGCCCCAGGTCTC
>JBDKER010000027.1:0-69425 GCA_039795165.1 Verrucomicrobiota bacterium
CTCCCCTGTCGCTCCCCTGTCGCTCCCCTGTCGCTCCCCTGTCGCTCCCCTGTCGCTCCCCTGTCGCTCCCCTGTCGCTCCCCTGTCGCTCCCCTGTCGCTCCCCTGTCGCTCCCCTGTCGCTCCCCTGTCGCTCCCCGCGTCCGCTGAAAACTCCAGCCAGAAGGTCTGTCCGATTGTCGCTCCCCCAGCCAGAAGGTCTGTCCGATTGTCGCTCTGCCACCCGGTAGCTAATAGCGTGCAAAAGGTCTGTCCCTTTGTCGTGTCACTGCTAGGCGAACAGCACCGGATGGTTTGCACCGGGTGCCAAGAGGGGTGCCAAGAGGGGTGCCAAGAGGGGTGCCAAGAGGGGTGCCAAGAGGGGTGCCAAGAGGTCTGTCCACATGTCGACTTGTCCACATGTCGACTCCTGGAAGCGAAGAGGTCTTTTCATTGGAAGCTTGTCCATTGGAAGCTCATTGGAAGCTGGACAGTAGCAGGGCGCAGGGAAGTTATCTCGAGCCTACCTTTGGCGGACAGCCCTAATGCCCGGTCGGGCGAGGAACCGCTTTCGCCGAGGGAGCCACCGCTGGGAGAAGGAGTCCCGGCAGCAGGCCACCAGCCACGAGCAGGACCGCAGAGGCTACCAGGATCCAGCGTTCCCGCGGCAGTGCATCCGGCACCGCAGGCACATGGCGAGGCAGCACGCCGAGAAAGATTAGACCGAACAGCCGCAGAATCGTGATCGCATTGAGGGCGGTGGCCAAGGGAAGCGCAACTCCCAGCCATGGGTGCGACTCGAGGGCGCCGTGGAAAAGAAGGTCCTCAGCGCAGTAGCCTGCTGTTCCGGGCAGACCTACGAGGGCGAGGCCGCAGATCAGGAAGAAGACCGCGAGGCGCGGAGCATGCACCGCCAGCCCAAGGGGGCCTGCTGGTTCGCGCGCATCCGCCACCCGGGCCTCCACGCCGCGCAGCACCACTGTCATTCCGAGGGTCGCCGCTGAAACCACCAGCCAGTGCAGCATGGCCCCACTGCGTCCGGCGTCGTTGCCCACCGCCAGTCCTGTCAGGATGAATGACGCCTGCGAAACCGCGAGCATTCCCAGAACCCGACGCGGACGGCGTTCCACGAGCGCCCGCACTGCCGTCAGCACGGCACTGAGAAGCGCTGCCGATCCAAGCGCGGAGAGGACCGCGCCGGAACCTTCACCGTGGAGCCGCGCCGTCAGCATGGCACCCGCGTGTCCGTTGAAGCACACGACTGCGGGAAGCAGCGCTCCGCGGTCAAACATCTGCACAATGCCTCCATGAAGAGGAAAAATCCCCTTCCGCAGCGCCACTGCCAGAGCCACGAGCGCCGCGGCGAGGGTTCCCGTCGCACCGCCGGAGCCGAAACCCATGGCCACCGCGAGGGCCAGCGCCACCACCGGGACGAGCAGAGAAAAGCGCGTCTGCCGCGTGGTGTCGCTCCCTTCCCCGCCCGGATGCAGAAACGGCAAACTGCTCAGCAGCCAGCCGAGCACCATACCCCAGCCCGAACCCGCGAGGGCAAGGGAAGTTCCGGCGCCTATGAGCAGAAGATTTCCGGCATGACCTCCCTGCGAATCGCGGATCGGCAAAGCGACGATCGCCGCAAAGACCAGCAGGGCATGAAACAAGAGCGGCACCCCGGAAAAGGCATCCACCGAAAGACCGGTCGCCAGAGGCTCGATCACCCGCGCACCATTGCCAGCCAGATGAGCCATCAGAAAACATGCCGCGGCCAGCAGCGCAGCCACCGCCGCTGGCAACCGGTTCATCCGGAACCCGCCGCGCAGCAGGAGCGAACCTGCCAACAGCACCGCAATGCCAGAAGACAGAAAGGGAAAGGAAAGCGTCAGCATGGAAGATGATTCAGTTTGGATTCACCGGCAGGGATCCGGCCGACCTGGCGCTGTCCGGGCCCCCAGCTTCGCAGCGTCCCAGCAGCCTCCCCAGCCACTGCACCGGAGCGACCACGAAACGATCAATGGCAGCATCGTAGAAGCCACGGCCCATGGCGAAGCGATACAGCCAGTGCTGCAGCCCTGCCGGCACGAGGGATTCGTACAGCCCTCCGGTCGGAGTGAGATGCCCCCCGGCGGCAGCATGTACCCGGTGGTAGTCGTGCAGCATGGAAGGAGCCCTCAGGAACTGCAGCGTGCGTACCAAGGCATGCCCCATGATGTGGACCGTCGCCAATGTCGTCCAGCCGATCCCGATCTCTGCAAAGATGAGACCAAGCTGAGTCTGCGAAGCATAGGCCAGCGACGTCTTCGCATCGGCACAGGTCCGGTGCACCAGGGTGCCCAGAAAGGCAGTGCCGAGGCCGATCGCAATCACGAGGGCCGCGGCCGGAAACGACGCCCGCAGCAATGGCTCCGCACGCAGCAGCAGGTACGCCCCCGCATGAACGGAGATTGCTCCATAGAAAATGGCACTCGAGGGCGTCGGACCTTCCATTGCGCGCGGCAGCCAGCCGAAGAACGGCCCCTGCGATGACTTGCCCGCCGCGGCCAGCACCAGCAGTCCCGCCAGCACGGCGGCCTGTCCCCCGGACAATCCAGCCAGACCGCCCAGCACCGTGTCCCAGCTTGCCGATCCCAGCCAGTGATGTGCAAGGAAAATGGCGAGCAGCATGTGCAGGTCCGCCACCCGGTATGTTGCAAACACCCGGAGGGCGTTGCGCACGGGATCCCGCCGGTACTGGAAGAATCCCACGAGGAGCACCGAGGTAATCCCCACCAGTTCCCAGCCCGCCATGAGGAGATCCAGCGAACCCGCCAGAAACACCAGCAGTGCCCCCAGCGTGAAGAGATGCATCAGCAGAAAAAACCGGAAGTAGCCGGGGTCCCGATGCAGGTACCGGACCGAAAAGGCCGCCACAATTCCCGCCAGCACTACCGTCAGGCCCGCGAACGGCAGGGACAGCACGTCGGCCTTCAGCATCAACTCGAATCCGTAGCGCCCCACGGAAAACCACGTGCCCGCCGCCACCACCACAATGTCCGAGCCGGACTGTCGCAGTTGCACCGCCAGTGCCAGCACCGCCAGCACCAGCACCGCGTAGACTGATTTCGTCAGGCGGGCGAGGAACCGCTCGGATGGATGTGCTCCGGCAAGCCAGAGAAGACTCAGCAGAAGCAAGGTGGTGCCGGGAATCATTACGATGGCCCGGCAGATGGTTTCGGAAGACATGGAAAAGCAGGATGGAGAATTCGGAGACGCGGGAAATCGGTCTCAGGCGACCTTCGGGGACGCCGTGGCAATGCGGGCGACGGGCAGATGTTCCCGGCGGCCCCGGTAGAACTGACGCGACGAATCGGCGAAGAGGAGTGGTTCCTCATCGCCGGTGAGTGGCTCGAACCCGCCATTCCGCAGGACCTGAATCCGGCCATCTCTGGGGTCCATGGTCGCCAGACGGATCCAGCGGTTGTCCACAAACTCCGTCAGTTCGCGGCTTGCCCGCACCACCTTCATGAGTCGCTCGGGCGTTGACTCGATCACAAAGAGAATCCGCATCGGTTCATGAATTTCCACGGTCTGCAGCGGCAGACCCGTCCGCAGATCGCCCTGGTACCCGTTCATGACCCCCACAAGGCCGGTGATATTGTGAGGGAGTTTGGTTCCGCAGCCGTAGCCCTCATTGTCGACTGTCGAAAAGTAGTATTCGAGGCTGATGCCGCCGCAGACGGGAATGACGGCGCCCAGCACCCGGGCGAGAGCTTCGTCCCGAGGATCCCTCTCGGGATCGTAGCTTACCAGAAAGGCCCGGCGGTCAAAGAAGAGTCCGCGGGACTTTTCCCGGCGGCCCACGAGGCAGACTGCGTTCGTGCAGTGCCCGTACTCTGGCCTCGGCTCGCCAAGGTGCTCGGACCGTTCCTCCACGTGATGCAGTGCTTCCTCGGGTTCGGAGTCCGGATCCGCTGCCTCGAATCGCCGGGTCCGCTCATGGGCACTGAGCGCCCGCGCCCGGTCGAGTGAGTGGCACAGCCGCTGAAAGTCCGCGTGGTGGCCCGGCGGAAGCGCTGACAGATCGAACCATTCAACCGCATCGCTGCAGGTGTCATGATAGCCGCCGACAAACCATGTATCGTCGGGAATCGCAATGCCCCGCTCCCGCAGGGCGGCCCGTACGGCTGGGCGGTTGGCCATGGCGGCAAACAAACGCGCATTCGGTCCGCCCCGCCTGCCACCGCAGGCTCCGCAGTCGTAGGCAGAGGCAAATGGGTTGTTCAGGCTGGTCGACCCATGACCCAGCACCGCGACGATGCGCGCGTGACCGTGGTGCAGGCCAGCCGGCCCTAGCACACTGGCTACCCGGTCGGCCTTCTCCGCAGTGTTGAACCCCGCTATGAGCCCAGCCGTCGCTTTCTCTCCGGCGGCATCGTCCCGCATGAAGGACAGTTCCGTGCGTGGTTCCGGCAGAAACAGTGCATTGAGACGCTTCATAAGGCGTGCATATCCCAGCGGACGCAGCACCCGGAACGTCAGAGGAAACACCGACAGAAATCCAAGACAGGCCGTGCTGAACCATCCCCGCAGCAGGGAACGTGAGGACACATAGGAATTCCGCGCGACCGCCGCCCATGCGCGCCGCAGAGTCCGGCGGCGGACATGAGCATCTGCATGATCATCCACCGCGACTTCCCTGACTTCATGTGCTGGCTTCACGACCACCGGACAAAGCGCGGCGCTGCGCGCATCATCAATGCCCGCATAGTCGATGGCACAGCCGAAGAAGCCTGCCGCACCGAAGGTCTCGATTTCCGGATCAGTTTCTTCAAGGGCCCGCCGCAGCGATTCCTCGCGCTCATCAATGCAGAAGATGGCCTGTGCCACGAGGCGGCTTGGCCCGGGAGGCGGTGCCGGCTGGCTGAGATGACGGGCCAGCGGCACGAGAATGCGGCGTTCATGCCGTCGCTCGTAGGCAAGATGGAGCAGCCGGCGGCGCTCAAGGGAATCGCACGACGCCACTTCGTCACGGAAGGCGGCAAATGAGGCCTCCGGCAGCGCAACGATCTCGCGGCTGGTCAGCCCGCACAGCTGAGCCGCATCAAAAAGTGCCGCCACCTCCACGCGTGCACCATTGTCGGCTGGAATGGCCACCTGCTGCCACCCCCGGCTGTCGCCGCAGACGCTGCGGAGTGCCGTCACTGTGTAGCAGAGCCGGAGCGCCAGAAATTCCATGAGTGAGCACGGCACGCGGTCGTGCGGAGCCAGCGTGGGATCATCCTCCAGCCGGTGCACCATGCCGGCCCAGCCGGCCAGCGCGAGCAGTTCCGCCGTGATGAGGGACTCGGCATCGCCAACGGCTACCCCGAGAGCATCCAGCATTTCGAGAACGGTGGCTTCCGCGTCAAGGCTGCGGGCTTCATGGTCCCGGAACAGGGCTCCCACGCTGGAAAGATGACGCGGAAACACAGCGCTCGGCTGCCCCATGATTTTCCTCGCCGCCCCCAGCAGTCCGAGTTCCCGCAGCGGCATGGGCCAGTACGCGATGCCCTGATCCAGAAAGGCACCTGCCAGGCGAATGACGGGTGGGTGCACGACATCGTCCAGCCACAGCCCATGGCTACGCTGCACGGCTTCCGCCGGCCGCCGCGGGCGCACCGTCGACGCTTCCCGCACCGATGGCACGCGGGCGGCGCAGGCGGCCCAGAGCGCTTCCGGCGCATCCCCGGAAAGCGCCATGGCCGCATCGGGCCGCAGATCACGCCGGAAGCGCCGCAGCCAGTCACCTTCCTTGAGATGCCATGCGAGCGTGCGTGGATCGACAGGGCGGGCACCGGGATTGAGCAGAGCCTCGCGCAGCGCGTGACGCTGCAGCCGGCCGGGAATCGCCGAGGCGTCCGGTTCGCGGATGACCACGTCGTGGATGTCTTCGGCCATGATCCGGCCTGCATCGAATTCCTTCCGGTAGGCGGCCTCGCTCATGTACGGCTCTGTCCCGTAGAGACGGGAGGCTTCCACCACCGCCTGCTCAAAGGGCAGATGCTGAAACGCGTGCAGCGTGTTGTGATGAATGAAGACACCAATCGGGCCCTGCGCCGGAAGCAGATGCGCGGCATGATCAACCATCCGGCGCAGCAGGACGCGGGGATCGAGACTGGGGTGGGATGAATCCGAGGAATGCAAGATCCTGCACTTAACCCACGGATCCACGTCCCCGCCATTCCCTCCTCACGGGGTTTTGCACCCCCTCTCCAGGGGACCCCCGCCATGGGGTCTGTAATTACCGTGCCGGGGCTATGGGAATCGGCGGGGGGCATGTGCGTGATTGGCGGGGTTCAATCCACCACCATGTCCTACCCTGATCCCTCCTCCTCGGCTGTTCCTGCCGGACTCAAGCCCGCAGGCAATCTCGGCGGCTTTGCCTCCCACTGGAAACACGATATCCTCTCGGGATTCCTTGTCTTCCTGATCGCCCTCCCGCTCTGCCTCGGCATCTCGGTCGCGTCGGGGGTGCCGCCCATTGCCGGGATTTTCACTGCCGTCATCGGCGGCATGCTCACTCCCTTCCTGAGCAACTCGGAACTTACCATCAAGGGGCCCGCCGCGGGAATGATCGTCATTGTGCTCGGCTGCGTCCAGGAACTGGGATACGAGAAGGCGCTCGCCATCGGCCTGCTGGCCGGCGTCCTGCAGATGCTTTTCGGTGCCCTGCGGCTCGGTATCCTTGGCGAATTCTTCCCAGTGGCCGCCGTGCACGGCATGCTCGCCGCCATCGGCGTCATCATCATCTCCAAGCAGATTCACGTCGCGCTCGGCGTCGCCGCCCATGCCCGCGAACCACTCGAACTCCTTGCGGAAATCCCCCACAGCCTTGCGAATCTGAATCCCGAGATAGCCCTCATCGGCGGAATCTCCCTGCTGCTGCTCTTCGGCCGTCTCTTCGTGAAGAACCGCTGGGTACAGGCCATTCCTGGCCCCATGCTCGTGCTCCTCGTGGCCACCCCTCTCGCGGTTTACTTCGATGTCGCGCATCAGCACATGTACCAGTTCCACGGCCATCAGTATTCCGTCGGGCCGAAGAATCTCGTGTCGCTTCCCCTGAACATGCTTAGCGGCATACGTCATCCCGACTTCTCCGGGGTCATGAGCGCCGCGGGTGCCAAATGGCTGATCATGTTCGCCCTCGTGGGAACCCTCGAATCGCTCCTGAGCGCGAAAGCCATCGATCTCCTTGATCCATGGCAGCGGCGCACGAATCTGAACCGCGACCTCTTCGCGGTGGGAGCGGCCAACACCCTCGTCTCCTGCATCGGCGGCATCCCCATGATCTCGGAAATCGTGCGTTCCTCCGCCAACCGGAACAATGGCGCACGCACCCGCTGGGCCAACTTCTGGCACGGAACGTTCCTGCTCATCCTCGTCGCCAGCGTGCCATGGCTCCTGAACATGATCCCCCTCGCCGCCCTCGCTGCCATGCTCGTCTTCACCGGCTACAATCTCGCGTCGCCAAAGGAATTCCATCACATGTGGGCCGTCGGAAAGGGTCAACTGCTCGTCTTCGTGGTCACCATGATCGTCACCCTCGCCACCGACCTTCTCCTCGGCATCGCAGCCGGCATCGTTGCCAAGCTGATCCTTCACCTCTGCACCGGAGTCTCCCTGCGCAATCTCTTCAAACCCGAGATCCAGACCGAACGGAATCCGATCACTGGCGAAACCGTTGTCTACGCCCGCCAAGCCCTCATCTTCAGCAATTGGCTGGCTGTACGCCGCCAGCTACTCGCCCTCGATGGGGTCTCCTCGGTCCGGCTCAACCTCTCGGAAACCAGCCTTGTCGATCATTCCGTCATCCGGAAGCTTGAGGGAATGGTGCAGGACTGGAAGCTCGAAAACCGGGAACTCCTGCTCGAAGGACTTGATGGACACCAGCCTGTCTCCCATCATCCACAGGCAGCCCGGCTCCAGCGGGCCTGAGCCAGACCAATTCGCATCCCCTCAGATCCTGATGAAATCGACCGCCTCTCTTATCACCGCCGCCGCCCTCTCCCTGACGGCGGCCGCGCACGCTGCTTCCGTCTTCGATTCCAATGGCAACCTCTGGGTGAACTATGTTGGTGATCACCCTCTCGGGAAAACCCCGTGGGGCATCCACCTTGAGGCCCAGGTGCGGCTCGCCGACTTCGGCGGCGACTGGCAGCAGCTCCTCATCCGGCCCGGCATCAACTACACGCTCAACCCGAATGTCACCTTCTCGGCAGGCTACGCCCGCGTCACCACCTACCCCTACGGCGACTACCCCGCTGCCGATGACTTCCCGGAAAACCGTCTCTGGGAACAGGTCGCCATCAACCAGAAGGGATTCGGCCTCGAATGGACCCACCGCCTCCGTCTCGAGCAGCGCTTCATCGGCGAACTCGGACCAGCCGACCGCTCGGGTGACCGGCCCGTGGCCAACTGGCGCTACGAGAACCGCATCCGCTACCTCCTGCGCACCTCCATCCCGCTCAGCAGCGACCGCCGCTGGTACATCCCCATCTGGGACGAAGTCTTCTTCAACTTTGGTGACAAGGTCTCCCGGAACTACTTCGACCAGAACCGCGCCTTCATCGGCATCGGACGGAAGCTTTCGGACACCAGCCGCGTCGAAGTCGGCTTCATGGAACAAACCCTCCAGCGCCGAGGTGGCCGCATCTGGGAGAACAATCACACCGTCGCAGTCTGGTTCCTCTCCAAATGGCCCTTCGACTGAAGCGAGACACCGTTCCGGCAGTTCCCTGACCCCTCAGTCGGCGGGCGCAGCATCTTCCGGACGCACCGCCGGCACCACTACCTGAATCTGCACTCCGCCCCCGGGCGTCGCCTTCAGTTCCACCGTCCCGCCGCACTGCCTCGCCCGCGCCCGCATTCCCGTGAGCCCGAGCCCCCGCGGGCTGCCGTCGCCCTCCTCCGGAATGCCCCGGCCATTGTCCGCAATCGTCAGCCGCAGCCAGCCACCCGACTCCGTCAGCGAAACCCGCACCACCGTCGCCCCGGAATGCCTCGCCACATTCGTGAGCGCTTCCTGTGCAATCCGGAACAGATGCGTCTCGGTGGCATCCGCATAGCGGGCCGCCACATCCGATTCATACCGCAATTCGATCCGTGCCCGCTGCGCAAATTTCTCCGTGAGCGATCGCAGTCCTGCATCCAGACCGAAGTCATCCAGAATCACCGGCCGCAGAAGCTGCGAAAGCTCCCGCACATTGGCAATCGATTCATCCACCAGATGCAGACAGTCCGAACGCAGGGACTCAAGGTCCGACGTCTCGCTCTTCACCAATCCGCTGCGCAGGGCCGCCAGTGACTGCCCCAGTTCATCATGGAGTTCATGGGAGAATCGCCGGGCCGCCTCCTCCTGACTCTGCAGCATCTGCCATGAAACCCGGTTCAGTTCATCCGCCTGTCGCGCCATCCTCCTGAGCCCATGCCGAACCAACCCAACGGTCGCCGCCGCACAGATCCCCGCGAGCGACAAGGATCCACCCAGCAGCACCGACGAATCGGTCGCCAGCGCCTCTGACTGATCCGTCACCGCCAGCTCCGCAGACTCAAGCTGCCTCGCATTGTGCTGGACAATCGCCTCGATCGCCGTCGCCAGCCCGTCGTGCTGACGGAACAGATCCTCCTGCGCGGGCCGCGCCATCGGATCGCCCATACCCAGCAGAAACTGCACCGTGGCAAAGAAGCCGTCGGCATTCCGCCTTAGTTCATGCCACAGGGGCGCCGCCTCCGTCACGGCACCTTCAGCCGCCAGACGCCCCAGCGACGTCTCGCTGCGCTGAATCCGGTTGCCGAGTGCCTCCCGGACTTCCGCAGGCCGTTGAAATGTGAGGCGGTGCAGCAACTCGCGAATGACTGCCTCCTCTGCCTGCACTTCCTGCACCAGCCGCGCAATGCGGGACTGCTCCGCCACGAGACGGCTCGTGGTGGCACGGATCCCACGGCTGTCCTTAAGCACCGTCAGCCCCGCGACCGCGAGCAGCACCAGCACAGCCGCAAAGCCAATGATCAGAACCCTGACAAGGTGAGAAGGACTGTTCTCCGGAGGACTGGATGGCACAGCGGAGGACATGGCCAGGAAAAGTCAGTCAATCAGCCCGTTGCGCACCGCAAAACGCACGATCTCGCCCACGGAATGCAGATTGAGCTTCTCCATGATGCGGCCCCGGTGCGCCTCCACCGTGTAGACACTCAGGTGCAGTGCCGCGGCAATCTCCTTGTTCGTCCGGCTTTCGGCAATCAGCTGCAGCACTTCGCGTTCCCGGCTGCTCAGCAGATCAATCGGATTAGTCACGTGACGCCGGAAATCGTCAATCACCGCTCCGGAGACCGCAGCACTCAGAAAACCCTGCCCGTGGGCGACGGCCCGCACCGCTGTCAGGAATTCCGTCTCGCTGCAGTCCTTCAGAAGATACCCCCGCGCACCAGCCCTCAGCATCTCCCGCACATAGACCGCATCCTTGTGCATCGAAAGCGCCAGCACACTCGTCTGAGGCGAAACCGACGGCAGCCTGCGGGTCGTCTCAATGCCATTGAGCCCGGGCATGGTGACATCAAGCACCGCCACCTGCGGACGATGCTGCTCAGCCAGCTTGAGCGCCTCGGTGCCGCTGGCTGCCTCCGCTACCACTGAGAGATCCCACTGCGCCGCCAGCAGATGACGGAAACCACTGCGGACTACCGCATGATCATCGGCAAGAAGAATCGTAATGACCGGCGCAGGCATGAATATTCCTCATACATGCCCGCAGTAATGGCCACTGCACGTGAAACCAGAGTCACTTTTCCACGGGAAAACCAGCGGCTTCCCAGTCGCCGAAACCACCGTCGAGGTGGACGAGGTTCTTGAATCCCAGTTCCTTGAGCTTCGGAAGGGATCGCTTGCTGCGCCCACCGGCCTGGCAATGCACCACCACCGTGGCTTCCTTGTCGAGTTCTGCCACCGCCTTCGCAAATTCCTTGCCATTGAAGTCGGCATTGACCGCTCCCTTGAGGTGCCCGGCCTTGAATTCCTCAGGCGTGCGCACATCCAGCACGATCACTTTCTTCTCCTTCGCCCCTTCCACAAGCTTCCGCGCCGCGGCGGCATTCACATGAAGGACTCCGTCCTTGACCGTTTCCGCGGCGGCGGCCGGTTTGCTGTCCTGGCCGCACGCTGTCATCATGGGAAGGGTGGCAACGAGAAGAATGGCTGCTGGCGTTTTCATGGGATTGGCTTGGAGGTTGTGTTCAGAGAGAATGACCCATCTTGAGCTTCTTGGTTTCAAGATACCGCTGGTTATGCTCGTTGGGAACCGGCCGCACCGGAACCTGTTCCGCAATCTCCAGACTGTGACCCTCAAGGCCCACGATCTTGCGCGGATTGTTGGTCATGAGACGGATTTTGCGGACGCCAAGATCGTGCAGCATCTGGGCACCCATGCCGTAGTCCCGCAGGTCCATTGGAAACCCTAGCTTTGCATTGGCTTCGACCGTGTCCAGTCCCTGTTCCTGCAGCTTGTAGGCATGAATCTTGGCCGCCAGCCCGATGCCGCGCCCTTCCTGCCTCATGTAGAGCAGAACGCCCCGATCTTCCTCTGCAATGCGCCGCATGGCCGCATCCAGCTGCCAGCCGCAGTCGCACCGCTGCGAACCGAAGACATCCCCCGTCAGACATTCGCTGTGCACCCGCACCAGCACCGGCCGACCGTCCCCCACCTCCCCGCGCACCAGCGCCAGATGTTCCTGCTGATCAATCGTGCTCCGGTACAGATAGAGCTGAAAATCGCCGTAGTCCGTCGGCAGTTGAATGACCTGCTCGCGCCGCACGAGGATTTCACTGCGGCGGCGGTACTCGATGAGGGCTGCAATGCTCGACATGCGTAGTCCGTGCCGCTGCGCAAACTGCCGCAGCTCCGGCACCCGCATGGCCCGCCCATCAGGAGCCAGAATCTCAATGAGCGCTCCCGCCGGACGTAGGCCCGCCAGCCTCGCGAGATCCACCGCCGCTTCCGTATGCCCCGCCCGCCGCAGCACCCCTCCAGGCCGCGCCACCAGCGGATTGACATGCCCGGGCTGCACCAGATCATCCGGCCCAGTCGCCGGATCCGCCAGGATCCGGATCGTATGCGCCCGGTCAAAGGCACTCACCCCGGTCGTGACACCCCGCGCGGCATCGACGGTAATCGTGTAGTTGGTGCGGAAGGCATCCCGGTTCTGCGCCACCATCGGACCCAGATGCAGGGCCGCAGCAATCTCCTCGGAAACAGGCGCGCAAAGCATGCCCCGTCCTTCCGTGATCATGAAATTGACCATTTCCGGCGTGATCTTCTCAGCCGCCCCGATCAGATCACCTTCGTTTTCCCGGTCCTCGTCATCCGTCAGAATCACAAGCCGACCCGCCCGGATATCGGCGATGACGTCTTCAATCGGATCGAACGGCACCGCTTCTGCTGCTGGCATCATGGATAAGTCAGGGATGCGGGACCTTGGTGCCCCGCAGTCCCGCGACGGTTCAGAGTTCAAGTTTCTTGCGGGTATAACTGGAACTCTGCTTCGAAAACGGACGCCCGCCCGGTGCCCGGTCCATGCCCCGGCAGGTCACCCGGTCACCGTCGGCAATCATTTCAAACTGACTGGTCGATCCATTCTGCCCCCGGGTTTTCCAGACGACGTGTTTCCCGTCGCCACTGAGTTGTCCCACGTACTGATTCTGCGCATTGTCGCCGAAGTACCATGCCCGGTAGACCTCCGCGGCCGCATCCCACGTGCAGATCCAGCGGTACGACGAGGAGTTTTCCCCGGAAGCTTGGCCGGTCATCTCGAAATACCGTCCGCCGAAAGTATAGAAGCCCTTCCATTCGTCCTTCCACGATTTGTCGAGGGCCTTGAGAGGTTCATCCTCGTGTTCGATCTTCTCCGTTCCCGTCCACTCGGCTTCCAGTGGCTTGAAAACCTTCATCATGGTGGCCACCTGCGCTTTCTCCTCTTCTTCCTGCTCCTTGAGCTGCTGCTTGAATTCCTCGGCATCGAATTCCTGAGGCTCGGCATCTTCCCCGCCCTCTGGTTCTCCTTTTTCCTCACTTTCTTCCTTCTCCGCGGACTCCGGCTTGCTGTCATCCTGAGCAATCACCGAAGGAGCCGCAGCGGCCAGCGCAACGCCGAGCAGCACAGCAAAAGGACGGAGCAGATGTTTCTTCATGGGGCGCAATGATACGAATGATTGCCGGGGATGCAACGCGTCACTCCCGTTTTCGAGTGGCATCGGCTGCCAGCACCGCCAGCAACCCGGGCCCATAGCGTTCCCACACGGCGGTCGCAGGCACCGGAACCTGCGCAGGCAGCTCCATCGTGAGAATCGGGCGGCCCACGGTTTCCCCGAACCATGCCCCCAGCGAACCCGGACGGGCTCCCAGCCGACGCACCGGCAGGCCACTCCCACGCGCCAGCACTTCCGCAAGGCCCGCCGTCTCCGGCGGACCATCCCAGTCAATGCACACCAGTGGCTGATGAATCGAAACAATCAGCGATGGCTCGACCCGCCCGATGAATGCGGCGAGCGCGGCACTCTCCGGTTCAGAAAGCGGCTCCATGCCAAATCGGCTCCGGTCAATCCGGTTCCCCGCCGGAAAATTCCGGTTCAGATCAACTCCGCGTCGGTTGTACCGCTGCCCGCGGGCCAAGCCATCGGGATTGGCGACCGGAATGAGATACAGCGTCACTCCCTCGAGAAGAGACGGATGTTCCCTGAGGTGCCTGTTCAGCTCCCCGAGCAGCGGCGTGCCCGCAGGCTCACTCCCATGAATCGACGCCATCATCAGGATCACCCGCGGCCCATTTCCCAGCCGCTGCACCGTCATCGGCCGGCCCGCAAGGCTCCGCCCCAGCGTCACCGGTTCCCCGAACACAGCCACCGATTCCTCCCGGCCAGCCGGAGCGGCGGAGGGCACCGAACTCCGCCGCAACCCCACCGCCAGCATCAGCAGGCCGATGGCCAACGCTGCCCCCGCCCCTCCAAAACTGCTGCGCCATGCAGGATTCATCATGTCAGCGGCGACCGAATTTGCGGGCCAGTTCCTGAAAGGATATCTGAATCAGGGTCGGATTCCCATCCGGACAGCAGTACGGCATCTCGCACGAAAGCAGCGACGATACCAGCGCCCGCGCCTCAGCCGCATCAGATGGCACCGGAATCTTCGCCGCCTGCCGCGCCACCGCCGCCGCCACCGCATCGTCATCCAGCCTCCTCAGGGTCAATGGCTCCCCCGCTTCCCGGAGGTCAGCCAGCAGGCCGCTGATCCTTTCCGCCGTGCTGCCATCGGCCTCCCAGAACGGTGGCAGGCTGTCCACCATGACCGTATTCGCGCCGAACTCGGACGCCCCCACTCCCATGCGGCGCAGAGCAGGCAGGTGCGGACGCAGCAGATCGAATTCCCGCGGGGCCAACTGCAAGGTGATCGGACTCAATAGAATCTGGCCTGCCAGTGGTTCGCCCGACCGCCGTGCCCGCGCCTCCTCGTAAAGAATGCGTTCCCGCGCCGCCCGGCAGTCCAGCACCACCAGACCTTCCTCCCCTTCCATCAGCCAGTAGACTTCCCCCAGACGCGACAGCATCCGGAACGGCACCTCCGCCGGAACCCGCACGGCCGTCACCGCCTTCGACGGCTCCGCAGGTGCTCCCTCGCCTCCGCCTGCCGCCACGGCCGCTGCAGCGACAGCAGCCGCCGGAAAATCCGACCAGTCGTGCCGCAGCGCCCGCTGCTCGGGCTCCGGAATGAGGGTCCGCTGCTCCGGCGGCACCACCCACCGCGCCACTGGAACCACCACCGGAACAGGCTCCGAAACCGGAACGGAACGCCGTCCCTGCAAGGCCGCCGCACAAACCGATGTCAGCGCCGCCTGGACTGCCTGACTGCTGCGGAATCGCACCTCCCGCTTCGCCGGATGCACATTCACATCCACTTCCCCGGGATCGATTTCAATGAACAGAAAAGCCACCGGCCATTGCCCGCGCGGCAGCGCCTCCCCATAGGCCCCGCGCAGCGCCATCGTGAAGACCGCACTCTCCACCGGCCGCCGATTCAAAAAACAATAACAAAGCGACCGATTCGACCGGCTCGTCCCTGGTTCCCCGAGAAACCCCTGAACCGTGATGCCGGCTTCCGTTGTTTCCGGAATCTCCCGCAGCCGTTCCGCCACCTCCACCCCCGCCAGCCCACGGATCCGTTCCAGCAACCCGCTGCCACCCGGCAGCTGAAACACCAGCCGTTCATCATGCGTCAGACTGAACGCCAGTTCCGGATACGCCAGCGCATGCACCCTCACCTGCTGCTCAATGTGGCTGAATTCCGTCGCCTCCGCCCGCAGGAACTTCCTCCGCGCCGGCACATTGTAGAAAAGCGACCGCACCTCGACCTGCGTCCCCGGTGCCTCGCCCGCGTCGCTGACCGCCACCAGCTGCCCCCCATCCACCACAACCTCTGTCCCATGCAGCGCTTCCCGCTCCCGCGTCCTGAGCACAAACCGCGAAACACTCGCAATGCTCGGCAGCGCCTCCCCTCGGAATCCCATCGTCCGGATCGCCGCAAGGTCCCCGCTGGTCCGGATCTTGCTCGTCGCATGCCTCTCGACACACAGCAGCGCATCATCCCGGCCCATGCCCACACCGTCGTCCACCACCCTGATCAGCGCCGTACCACCGCGCCTCACGAGCACATCAATCCGCCCCGCCCCCGCATCAATGCTGTTCTCCACCAGCTCACGCACCACCGAGGCCGGCCTCTCCACAACCTCCCCGGCCGCCACCTGGCTGGCCAGCACCTCGCTCATTACCTGGATTTTTTGCATCGCCAGACAAGAGAAGCGTTTGATTTCCGTAAGAAAAGACAGAAATGGCCCCTGACCAGCAGACCATTTCCCGTCCAATCCGACTTCCTCCGTGCCATCATGATCCGCCTGACTGCCTCCGCCGTGGCCCAGCTGCGCCAGATCCTCGGACAACATCCGGAAAAAGGAGCCGGACTGCGGCTGGGCGTCGCCCGCGGCGGCTGCGCCGGCCTCCAGTACGTCATGAAAGTGCAGTCCCCGGAGCCCGGTGATGGCATCATCGGAGACCCGGGCGCCCAGGTTTTCCTTGACCCTCAGGCCGCATCCTACCTGTCCGGCTGCACGCTCGACTACGTCGACGACCTAGCCGACGCCGGATTCCGCATCGTCAATCCCAATGCCGCCAGGAGCTGCGGATGCGGTACATCGTTCGAACCTGTTCCGGAAGCCGCCGGAAACGAACCGATCCCGGAAGGCGAGCCCTGCGCCACCTCAGCCTGACTCCACAAGCACTCACCCGCCACTTTCATGCGCCCACCCCGAGTCGAATTCATGCAGGCCCCCAGAGGTGCATGGTCGCGCTCCGCAGGTGGCACCATGCAGCGGACTGACGGTGGAATCTTCTGGTGGGCCGTCGCCATCACCATTCTCCTCGGGTTCGCCGCCTTCTCATGGTTCTTCTGCATCTCGGTCTTCAGCCACCCGGAGAAGCCGATGCACTACGAACTGCTCAGCCGATTTGATAAACTCGAGAAAATCCGCCGCTTCACGGATGCCGACGCCCCCACCGGCAAGGCGTTCACCCGCATGGAACTGCGCGAAACCTTCGGCAACTTCTCTCCGGAAAGCCTCGGCGAAAAAAGCAGTGAACTGCGCCGTGCCTACCTGACCAATTACCGCGATGACCGTCCCATCTATGTGCGGGGCCGCTTCCGCATCATCCATGCCCGGCCCCTCCAGCCAACCGATGCCTTCACCATCGGCGTGGTTGCCCGGGCCGTGGCCCTTGCCGACGACGGATCGGAAGACCGTTCCGTGATCCTCGAATACATCCTCCCGACAAAGAAAATGCCCAAAGCGAAATTCGGGCCCGGTGACATCATCGAAATCGACGCCGCCGAGGCGGGCGTCCGCCGGAAGGTTCACGCGGCCTTGCTCAATGTCCAGCGGCTCCCTGACAGCAGCATGGTTTTCACGGCATTGCCCCTCGTCTACGGCGAGCACGCCGTAAGCTCCGCCACCGAAAGCCGGATCCTCGCAGAACCTCCCGCACGCCTCAATATCAAGGCCGCATGGCCCGTGACGGGACGCGATCCCTCCGTGAGCGCCGAGGCCACCCTCACCGTGTCCACTCCCTGACCGTCAGGGATCCGCTGGACCTTGGCAGAACCAAGTCCCGGCAAAGCAAAGTTCATTCCCCTGACGTTGCCGGACAGTGCAGCCCCCGGAAGGCACGGATCAGTGCCACCGACATCCGGTACGGCAAAGGAAACTCAGCCCACCGCCCTGTCTGCAGAGCGAATTCTGCGGGCACCTCAGGAACCTTCCTGCGCCGTCGCATCCGGAACCGACGGCATCCGGCACGTGCCATCGAGCGAACACTGAGGCAGGCTCTCCTCCGCAGCGGCATCGCCTGGCCCGGAGACCGCGTCAGCGGGGGAACTTTGCTCCGGAGCCACCACCAAAGTCTCCGCTTCACCAGCGGCAGCCTCCACGACTTCACTCGCCGCATCGGCGGCGGCCACTGATTCCGCAACGACGGCGGCAGCCTCTCCAGCCTCTGCCGGGGCTTGCGCCGCTGCTGCTCCCCGCGGGGGTGCCGACGGCACCGGAGGACGCCCGAGCACGTGCAGTTCGCCCGCCTGAAACTCGGTCACATATCCCTCACCCACGAGCCAGCGCAGATCCTGAAGAATCGCAATTTCCTCCGGACTCAGAACCACCGCCGGAGCTGCCACCGGAGCTTCCGCCACAGGAGCTTCCGCGGCCACAGGCTCAGCCGCCGCTTCGGAAGCAACTGCTTCAGCCTGCTGCGCCACAGCTTCCCCGGAAACATCGCCAACCGCTCCATCAGTCACAGTCGCGCCCACCGGATCTTCCACGGGGACCACCGCATCCACCGCACAAGCTGCCTCTTCTTCCACGACCGGCGCTTCCTCCACAGCCTCCGTCACCACCACTGGAACTTCCTCCACCGCAGCAACCGCTTCTGCCACGACAGCTTCAGGCACCGCCGCAGCGGCCGGCACCTCGCCCTCTGCAGCCTCTTCCACCGGTGCCGTGCTAGGCATCGCCGGAGCCTCGCCCGGCCGCACCTCGATGTGCGGAGCCAGCGTCGAGACCAGCCGCGTATACGTGATCCCAGGATTCGCCCGCACCATCTCCACAATCGACCGCACCCGGTCGCCGAGCACGACATCGTCCGCGAGAAAATGCGGCCGGTTGCGCGATACAAAGGTCGTCTTGCGGTCCTTCTTGAAAAACCTCAGCCCGGCCCGCTCGAGATCCCGGCAGAGATCCTGCACGAGCTGAATCGGAAACCGCTGCTGACGCTCGACTTCACTGCGCAGCAAGGCCAGCAGCGGCGGCGACAGCTTCCGGCCCGGAATGTTCCCCGGCACTGTCACATCCGTCACCGCCCGCACCGCCTCAGCCGCATGATTCGCCCGGAAATGCGCTTCCATCTCGGCCGCATTCTTCAGCGGAGCAGGAGCCTCGCCACCCTCCGGCACCTCGGGCAGCAATGGAATGAACTGCTGCGAACTGGTCTGCGATTCCTGCCAGCGGGCCAGCGTCGCCTCATCCTTCTCCACCCGGATGCGCGACTTGTATCGATCAAGCGGCATATGGCTGAAACGCTCACGGTGCAGCCGGGCCACGTTCCGCTGAAAATCATGATGGTTCGGCGGACCAAGGATCGCTCCGGAAAACCCACAGACGGCCACCGCCGAAAAGTTCCCCTTCGGTGCGTCCAGCGTCACCGCCTCGGTCCGGTAGAACGCATCCAGAGCCGGGGACGACAGCAGATGCCGGATCGCATCCTCCCGACCGCTCCAAAGCGATCCATCCGCCATGCACTGAAACACCTCGGGCGCGGGAGGCGGGGGAGCCTCCCCTTTCGCCTGCGGCTGCCGGGGCCGTGCCACCCGCATCCTCACCAGAAACCGTGCCCGGTCCTGCAAAAACAACCTCGCCACATCGAAAACAGAATAGGCCCGGCCCGACGCCTTGATCTGGCGTGCCACCGCCTCGACCGACCGCGGATCGGCCACGAGACGCGCTTCCCAGCCCTCAAGGGGCGGAGGCCCCTCCCGGAATGGTGGACGCGGCCCACGGTGATGCTCCTGCCCCTGCGGACGCGGCCCCCTCGGCCCTCCTCGGAATTCCCGGCGATCCCCCGGCGGACGATCCCCCCGCGGCGGCCCTTCCGGCCGTGGCCCCCGGCGTTCTCCCTGCGGACGCGGCCCGCGGTTCTCCTGCCCCTGCGGACGCGGTCCACCTGGCCCACCCGGACGCGGCCCTCGACGATCGCCTCCACCCGGTCCCCTGCGGTCATCCCGCGGCCCCCGCCGCCCACGGCCATCGTCCTGCCCGCGCTCCCGCCGCAGTACCTCAGGCGAAACCTTGCCCCACACGACTTCTCCCGTCTCTTTCCCGGACAGATCCTCGACCCAGTCCGGCCGGAACTGGAGATTCTGCAGCTGCGACAAATCAATGGAGTCAGACTCGCTCATGACGGAAATCAGTTGGACAACGTTGGCTCGGACACTTTCCCCCGGACACAGGGAGCGCGATCGTATCGGAACCCCCTGCTAAATCAATCTCAATTGTCCCCGATCCGCAGAACGGCGGGACGGCTCCGGATCTGCCTCCTCCGCACCCTCACAGCCAGCCGGCTCCCTGCAGATCACGCGTCAGCTTCATCTGACGTTCCAGTTGCCCGCGGTAGAGCGCATGCGCCTCCGCGGAAGGCTCGCAGCGCGTTCCTTCATCAAGGGCCACCAGTCGGTCGGTCAGATGGCTGATCGGGTCACTGCTGCCTGATTCGGATGCAACCACCTGCGCGGCCTGAATCGCGGCCCCCAGCCCAGCACCCTCGGCTGTCTGCAGGGTCACCGTGGGAACGCCGAAGACATCGGCGACGACCTGACGCCATGCCGGACTCTTGCTGCCGCCACCCGTCAGACGGATCTCGGATGGATTGACGCCCAGTTCCCGGAAGCGCTGCAGTCCGTACGCAAGTCCTACGGTGACTCCTTCCACGGCTGCCCGGGCCAGATGCGACGGCGTCGTGTTGCCCGTGCGCATGCCAAAGAGCACGCCCGTGCCGCCCGGAAGGTTCGGTGTCCGCTCGCCATTGAGATACGGAAGGAAAATCAGGCCATCGGCCCCGGCCGGAACGGCCCGGATGTGAGACTCCAGAGCGGGCAGGTCCCATGAGAACAGATCGCGCATCTGCTCGGTCAGCACGGTTACATTCATGGTGCACACGAGCGGCATCCACTGGTCCGCACTGTCGCAGAACGCCGCAACTTCACCCTGAGGATCGATCACGGGCGATCCGGCACACGCAAAGACCGTTCCACTGGTGCCGAGGCTCACTGTCACCACCCCGGGGCGCACATTCCCCGTCCCGATGGCCCCCATCATGTTGTCGCCCCCACCCGCACTGACGACCACCCCGTCGGGCAACTGCCACTTCTTCTGCAGTTCCCCGCAGAGGACGCCATGCCGCACAAGGGAAGAACCGACCTCCGGAAGCATGTCGCCCAGCCGGGGATCAATGAACTCCATCAGTTCCCTGTCCCACGTCCTCGTGCGGACATTGAGCAGTCCCGTACCCGAAGCATCGCCATACTCCATCCGCTGCACCCCCGTGAGCCGGAAGTTCAGATAGTCATGCGGCAGCAGCACCGACACCGTGCGCGCAAAATTCTCCGGCTCGTGCCGCTTCATCCACAGGATCTTCGGAGCCGTAAAGCCAGGTGGCACCGCATTGCCGGCCTTCGCGATCAAACCCGCCGCACCGCCGAACCCCTGCGCCAGCAATTCACATTCCGCTGCCGTCGACGTGTCGCACCAGAGTTTGGCCGCCCGCACCGGCTGCCCGTCGCGGTCGAGCGCCACCATGCCATGCTGCTGACCACTGACCCCGATGCCCCGGATTTCCGCGCGGCGTGGCCCGATGGCCGCCAGACAGGCTTCCACGGCCTTTTCCGTGGCATCCATCCATGTCTGCGGATGCTGTTCCATGTGGCCGGCCGGAAGCCCGGGAATCACGTCGTACTGTTCCGCGGCGTGAGCCACGATGGCTCCGCTGGCGGCGTCGAGAATGATGGCCTTGGTACTCTGCGTGCCGCTGTCGATTCCAATGAATAGCATGGTGTGAAGGAAGGAGAATTGGCCGGGATGGAAGCGGAGAGGCCGCGCCCCGTCAATGCCGGGCCTGCGCCGATTGCGGAAGCGCTTTCCCGTTTGCCCGGACCGCCGCGCCCACCATTTCTGACACCCTCCATGCAACTGCTCCACGGCATCCACCTCGCCTACTGCACAAATATCCACCGAGGCGAATCATGGGCGGAAACCATGGCCGCCCTCG
This sequence comes from Verrucomicrobiota bacterium, assembly GCA_039795165.1. Lineage (GTDB taxonomy): Bacteria > Verrucomicrobiota > Verrucomicrobiia > Verrucomicrobiales > V1-33 > V1-33. Next base: position 21,394 of record JBDKER010000027.1, read on the forward strand.
AACGCCATACCCTCAGCGTCCGTCAGCGCGTCGCCCCCCGCCAGCCATACGCCATCGGCCTCCGGCTCGGAGCCGCCGCCGCCCGCGACCTCCTCGACCGCGAAACCCGCCTCGCCTTCCAGCGCTGGCTCGACCGGCACGATTGCTACGTTTTCACCATCAATGGCTTTCCCTACGGCAAATTCCACGGCAGCCGCGTCAAGGAACAGGTCTTCCAGCCCGACTGGAGCACCGCGCTACGCACGGAATACACAGAGTCGCTTTTCCGCATTCTCTCGGACATCCTTCCCGCAGGCCTGTCCGGCAGCGTCAGCACCGTCCCGGGCAGTCACAAATCCCTCGTCCCCGACGAACCGTACGCCGACCTCATCAGGCAGAATCTCCGTAGCCACGCCGCATGGCTCGCCCGCTTCGCGGACCGCACCGGCCAGGACCTGCACCTCGGCCTCGAACCGGAACCGCTCGGCTGGATCGAGAATTCCCGGGAATCCGTCGACCTCTTCCACCAACTCGGCCGCAGCGAGGACATTCAGCGCTGCCTCGGGATCAATTACGATACCTGCCATTTTGCAGTCGAATACGAAAACCCCGCGAGCGCCCTCAAGGCTCTCGGCGACGCCGGAATCCGCATCAGCAAGCTCCATCTCAGCTCGGCGCTCCGCCTCGCACCGACCACCGCGGCCCTGCGCCTCATGGAATCGTTCCGCGACGAGGTCTACTTTCATCAGGTGATTGCCCGCCGCGAGGACGGTGTCCTCGAACGTCATGCCGACCTTCCAGAGGCCCTCGCAAGCGACCCGCAGCGACGCGGAATCGAAGAATGGCGGGTCCACTTCCATGTGCCGCTCCACGCCCCGCCACAGGAACATCTCGAAACCACCGCCGATCACCTCACCGGCACCCTCGACGTCCTCGCGGATAATCCTGGGCTCTGCCAGCACCTCGAAATGGAAACCTACACATGGGAAGTCCTCCCGCCGGATCTCCGCGCCGCCTCCGTCGAAGACCAGCTCGAACGCGAATACGCATGGACCCTCGCGGAACTGCGCCGCCGCAGCCTCGCGCCTCCTTCCCCGGCCTGAGGACTGGATGAGCGGGCCCGTTCAGGGAATCCGCACACGCCCAAAAATCCGCGCTTCCCCCGCGGCCGCCGTGCTGGACCGCCAGACTTCAGTGGCCGTGCCATCGGGGCGCAGCGTCCGCGATACCAGCACGTCCAACGGCTGCCACTCGGCCAGATCCACCGACATTTCCGGAACGTACTGCAGATCGCCGGCATCGGCACGGCGGTCCAACGTGAGCGCAAGGAACCGATCCTCTCCCTGGGCGAGCACCTCAGCTTCCGGCAGCCTCGGCACCCCGGGCTGCTGCGGATCCCCGCCAAAGGCATACTCCAGCCGGTTCACGTAGCCATCGCCATCGTCATCCGCCCCCGGCCCGCCCAGCCCGGGATACTCCGCAGCCCACGTGGCATAGGAAATCAGATCGTCCGCTCCCGGACTGCCGCCCGGCTGCGCACTGGCTCGCCAGTTCTCCGGAACCGCATGATCCGGCAGCGCGGCCGGTGCCCGCAGCACCATCGTCGCACCAAGTCCGTCGGCCGCCTCCGGCCACGGTGCCCGGTCTCCATAGGTGAAGCCAATGACTTCCGTGCCGGCCCCGTAGCTCAGCTTCAGTTCTTCCCCCGCATTGCTGAGACTGCCCGATGCAAACGTTCCCGCAAGGATCCCATCCAGCCCCGATCCCCAGCGCTGCCGGAAGGCCGCCACATCCTTCACCACAAGGGCAAAACCACCCGCAGGAATCACCCAGCCGGCCGGAAAATCAAAATCAACCCCCTTAGTAAAGCGCAGGCCGTCCATCGGCACCGCCGCATCACTGACATTGCGCAGCTCAATCCATTCAAACTGCCCGCTGTCCACAATCCCTGCCGCAGACTCGGCGGCCGTCACCGGTGCCGGATGGTAGTTCACCTCGCTGATCACAAGGCTCCGCTGGAACAGGGAAACATCCGGCACGCCAGCCGTGAACTGCACCGGCTCGGACCAGCGCGACCACCGACCGTTCGCATCACGGTGCCGCACCCGCGCCCGGTACGTCAACCCAGGCCGCACCGCCGTCACCGGCACCTTCACCGACGCCAGGAAAACCGGCAGCACGCCCGACGTCCAGACATCCTCGATCTCATACCTGCGCGGTTCTCCCGCCACATACCCAGGCACCCCGGGAGCCGCCACCGCCCCGATCCGCCACTGCATGCCCCCGAAAACCGTCCCATTCGAAGCCGGCACAAACGCCGAACTCGTGAACTCCAGCCCCGAAGCCGGATACCCCGCCGCACCGGCGTAGGCGATCACCGGCCGCGCCGGAAAGGAAAGGTCCGGCGTGGTCGGGTTGAGCCCCAGCCCGCCATAAAGCGATTCCCATTCCAGAAACTTGTAGCCATAGCCCTCGGGTCTTCCATTGCTCCGCACCCAGTTGCCTCCAGGCCACGCGTTCGTGCTGAACGATGTCAGGTACGACATGAGGCCCTCGAAATCACCAAACCCATCGCCATCCGGATCAGACAGCCGCCGCGTCCACCTCGTCACCACTCCCATCGGAGCCCCGCGTTCATCGGCAAAGGTCGCACGGAAGAAGTTGCTCTTGTGATTGGTGTAGCCACTCGCCGTGCCGGCTGTGCCCGCTGTCCGCGGATGCATGTTCCACAGGGCCGCATCCGCATCAGCCCACGTGAGAGCCTGACCCGCCGGATTCACCATCTGACCATACTCGTCAATCAGCTGCGCCATCTGCCCGCCATTCGGCGCAGGATCGGACGCCAGCAGATCCAGCAGTTCCCGGCAGCGGTTCCGGAACTCCACCGCAATGGCCGGCCGCCTCGTCACGGCCAGCCACTGATTGGATACCCCCGGCCACACCGTCCCATCCAGCGTGGCCGCCCAGTGATGCGCCGGCAGAAACATCATGTCCTGATCGTAGGGCATGATCACCCAGCGGTTGTCACCCAGCGGCGGAGCCGGCCGATGATACGCCCGGTAGTTGTCCCCTCCTCGGATGTCCACATTCGCCACATAACGATTGAGCGCCTGAAACGTGCAGTACGCCGGAATATCGAGATTCGCGCGGTACCACGCCTCGGTCTGTCCCGACTGCGTGGTGCCCGCCGCAAAGGCCGTCCAGTCGGTGTTGTCGCTGACCTGACTTTCAGACTGGTGCTTCTTGTCGGCTCCGTAGCCTTCGATGCTGTAGATGTTCCCGTCGGGCAGGTCCCGTTCGTCAAGAAAGGCTCCTTCGTACGGCTCCATCCCCGTGTAGAGTCCCCAGAAATCGGAATCATACTGATTGGCTCCGGTCTCCGCCGCCGCATCAATGACCCGCCAGTGCACGAAATGCGTCCGCAGCGCCGGCACGCCGCACAGTTCATAAATCCGGTAGCTGATCACTTCCTCGACGCCCGCCATTCCGCGGTGCACTGCACACCAGGGCGAAGCCGCCGCATCCATGCTCATGCTGTTCCACGTCTGGTCATAATACCGGCCCCAGTTGTCCTTCACCCGGATGTTGCGGGCACGGTTGAAGTAGAAGGCCCATTTGTTCTTCCCGCTCACATAGGTCGAACCAATCCCCCGGTTCTTGAATTGAATGTGGTCATAAACCTTCCCGTCGTACACCATGGTCCCGGAAAACCGCTGGCCGTCACTGGAACTGTTGTACTGGCAATTGGTGACGTCAGTGCCGTTCGCAACGAGGTGCCAAGGGGGAATCGATCCCAGCAGCTCGGGCGAATAGGAATTCACAACCCCTCGCAGACCGGTGCCGCCAGGCGTGATGGCCCCGCTCCACGCCGGAATCCCGTTGTAGCAGAAATAGGCGAAATTCGGCTGCTCATCATCGGCATAGGGAACCCGCACACTCCCACCGATCGTGTCGGCGGCTTCAATCCGGTAGCGGATCAGGCGTCGGTGGACCTGCACGGAACCCGGAATCCGGACCGACCAGATCCCGTCCCCGGCCAGCCCGTCTCCCTCGGTTCCCGCATCGTTCATGGCGAGCGCAATCCAGCCGTTCTCATAGGCGGCATCCGCCTTCCGGATGTAGACCCCGGGATTCACCACCTGATAAAGCACTCGGGCGGAGGCAACCCCGTTGCGGTCCTCGAGCTTCGCGGAAATCACCACATCCTGCCCCGCCGCCGGCGTCACGGGCGTGTGCTCGACCCGGCTCACCGCAGGGGGTGCCGCCACCGCAAACACCGAATTCGCTGCCCCCGGCGTCTGCTGGCGCGGCATGGCCTGCGAACTGCGCCAGGCCCCGCCCGCATCATTCTCCAGCGCCGGATGAATCAGCTCCATGCTCGGCCCAGCACCCGCCGCAGCCGTCGGCCACGGAAAACCTGGCGCATAATCGGCATCATCCACCGGGCCTCCGGCCGCATCCGTCAGCACAATCCGGTCGCCCCGGTTCCGCAGCCTCCCAGTCCATGCCCCGGCAGGCGCAAAACCATACGCTGTCTGAAAGGCAGCCGCATTCCCAGCCACCACCACATACCCACCGGGCGGCAGCATCACGCCCGCCGGAAAGGTGTAATTCACGGGCCCACTGAGCCGCCAGCCAGCGAGGCTGAAGGGAACGGCCGCCGGATTCCACAGCTCCACAAACTCGGTATTCCGCGTCTCATCGGCAGGTTCGTAATGAACTTCATTGATGACCACCGCCGGACGCTGGCTGGTCTCAAAGGACTGCGTCGCCCCGCTCCATGAAGTTCCACCGGCATTGACCGCACTGACGCGGCAGAAGTAGCGCGTCCCGGGCTGCAGCGAGTTCAGATAATGCCCGAAAACTCCCGTCTGCACTCCCAGATCAACCACCCGTTCCCACGCGGCCGCATCGTCGCCGCCATCCACGGTCCCCCAATGCAGCCGCACCATAGGCGCATCGTTGCCTGTAAAGGTCACCATCCCGTTGAGCAAGGCCGTATGCCCCGTCACTCCAAAGGCGGGCTGCAGCAGCACGGCCGCCCGGCTCACCTCGAGCGTCACCAGCCGCACGGAAGCATCCGCCCAGTCGGACCCCGCCTCGTTTTCCGCATACGCCCGGTAGAAATAGGGAGTCGCCACCGGAAGCCCACTGAGCACAAACGGGTAGGTCCCCGGTCCGGTCTGCATTCCCAGATCGACCGATGCCGCCCACGCCGCAGGATTGCTGCCCCCATCCGACGGACCATGGTACAGCCGCAGCCGCGTCGGCGCAAACCCCGACGTTTCCAGCACTGCCCCCACCGTGGCTCCCGTCGCCCCGAGACCCGACGGTTCCGCATTTGCCACCACCGGCGGCAGAATCGCCAGCGGTGTCCCGAAGGTCTGCACCTCCGCAAGACTCAGAAATTCTCCCGCGATCGTCTCCACCCGGACCTTCCGCCCCACCAGATTCGGTTCCACTTCCGCCCCATACCGGAACGGCGTGACACTGCCGACCGCCATGGTAACCGTCTGCGACCACACTGTCGTCCCGGCCCCGTCCACCAGCCGCACCCGCACATTGCTCGTGTCCGCCCCATCGATCCGGTTGAACAGCAGAATCGAAGCCACCCGCATGTCCGTCCCCAGATCCGCTTCCCAGAATTGCCCGATCCCCGCCGCCGCCGAACGGTACACCGGCGAACCAGCCGCCCCCAGCGCTCCATGAATGTCACCATCATGGGCATCCCCGGCAGCCGTCCCGCTTCCAGCCGGCGAAGCCGCGATGCTCACCGGCGTGATGAGCGGTTCCCGTGACCCCGCCGTTCCCCAGACTTCCAGCTCGGCAAAGGTCAGGAAGTTAACCGCCGGAGCCGCATTGGAAACCCGCTCAATCCTCAGCAGATCAGCCTGCACCCCACGCAGCGCCGATGTTCCCCACGCCTTCGCATTCCCCGTATCGGTCGCCGCCGCCGCCAGAAACACCTGATTGAAGACTTCCACTCCACCCCGCTGCGCCACGATCCGGAAATTGCCGACCGATCCCTGCACGGCATCGCTCCGGTTGAAGATCCGCACGTGATCCAGCACGCTCCCCGCAGGCAGAGTCACCTGCCACCACGACGGTCCCGCCTCGTTGAGCGTGTGAAAGACCGATCCCACCGAAAACGTCCCGTTCCGGTTCCCGTCGTTGCCATCGGAAGCAATCGATCCATACCCGTCGGACGATGCCGCCGCCGTGCCCGACCTCGCAAGATTCACCAGCGCCGCCGGGGCCGGCAGCAGGAACAGAAAACACAGAAAAATCGGCAGCAGCAGTTTCATCGGGGAGTCACCCCAGCATGACGGATGCCCGCAGGCATGTCACGACCCGATTTCCTCCCGCCGGAAATCCACGTCTCCGCACCACCCCCCCGGCTCAGGAGGCCAGAAAGGCTTCCCAGTCGCGGATCCCATGGGTGTTGCGGATGAAGGCAGACGCCGGCAGTTCCCGCGGAGGAACCGGAGCCCGCAGCAGCTGCAGCCCGGCTTCGTCCGGCGTCCGGTCCCCCTTGCGCTGATTCACCCGCTTGCAGGCCAGCACACAGTTTTCCCAGTTCGACGCCCCGCCGCGGCTCCGCGGCACCACATGATCGATATTCCCCTCTCCCGGCTGAAGCTGGCGTCCAGTGTACTGACAGATACCACCGTCGCGTTCCCACAGCCCACGCAGCGAAAAACTCAGCCGCCGCCGCGGCATGCGCGCAAACCTCGCCAGCACCAGCACCGTCGGAGCCCGCACGGAACCACGCACCGTCCGCACCGGCAGATCATGTTCCCGCACCGGCAGCGTCAGCCATTCCTTCCAACCCACCGGACGCATGCCTTCCAAGGTGATGTCCAATCCACTCGCGGAACCAGTCGCCATCATCCCGAAGGCTTCCGCCGGGGTCTTCACATCAATCGCCTGCCAGTGCCGGTTCAGCACCAGCACCGTCGGACTGCGGAGAATGTCGGTCATGCCAGATAGCAGAAGTTGCGGCGCGGCAAGCAAAACGCCGTGGGGGAACCGGTGGCAATTCCGGTTCTTCATCAGCGTATCCGCCCCAGCCGCTGCCAGCCCGCAGGCAGACGCGAGGATCAAAGCGCATCTCTCCCTCCCCGGCAACCGCACGATAACAGAATTCACAGGGCACCGCCCGACTGCAGCGCCGCTCCGCCCGCAAAATCCGGCAACTCCCTGTCCGTCAGGGCTCGGGAATCCGGTGAATCGTCCCGTGAATGACCCTTTCCTGTTCGCTTCCATCGGCCCCGCGGAACCGGCAGCTCACCGACACCCCCATGGCAGGATGCAAACCGGGCACGGTCAGGACCACCGTGCGTTCCCCGCGCCGCGCCACCGCCGTCACCTCCAGCGCATGCTCTCCCACATGCCCGCTGCCATAGTTTGCCGACCGCTTCAGATCCCACGCCCGCACCTCATAGCGGCCCGCCTCACCTACGGTCGCCGCATCCGGCGCATCGCTCAGATCAATCTCCACCGCATCGCTCCGGAACCGCAGCCCAAGTGGCTGCAGAGCCGGTCGACCAGTCCAGCGGACCCGGTAGAATCCACCGGGCTGACTCTGATTCCCCGCCCACGCAAACATCCCGCAGGCATAGAACTGCCCATCCCGTGGGTGGAAACGCCCGCGCATCACCCCGGTCGGAAACTGCGGCAGCGGCAGCGCACACATCCCCCCCTGCGCCTGCCCACCCACCATCTCGTGCGGCACAGTGTAGATCCGGCCATAACCATACGAAAGATTGAGCAGCGCCCCATTGAAGGGACCCCAGCGGGCTTCCCGCGGCACCCACACCAGTTCGGATGGCGACCGGTCGAACGCATTCGTGATCCAGCAGAGCGGCTGCACCATGGCCGCATCGGAGGAATCCGTCACCGGTGTGTACCCGAACATGTTCCCGTAGAATTCCTGCGGCCCGGTCCCACGCACCAGATTGATCCGGTTCTTCGGCGTCCAGAAACCTTCCTGATCAGTCACGAAAAAGGTGCCATCGGGATTGAGACAGACTCCATTGGCCGCCCGGAAGCCAGTCGCGAGAATATCCGTGCGCCCTCCATCGGCACTCACCTTCAGAAGGGTCCCATGATGCGCCACCACTTCCTTGAGCGCATGCCTCCCGGACTTCGCATAGTAGAAATTCCCAGCCGCATCGGCCTGCAGCCCCATCGCAAATTCATGGAAATGCTCGGTGACCTGATGATCACTGTTGAAGCATTCCACGAAGTCCGTCTCGCCATCGCCATTCCGGTCGTGCAGCTTCGCAATCTGATCGCGGCAGCACACGTAAATCTCCCCACCGACAATCTTCAGCCCAAGCGGCTGAAACAATCCCGTAGCCATGCGGCGCCAGCGGAGCTTCCCAGTGGCTTGACCAATTCCCTCTACACTCCACACATCTCCCATCCACGTGCAGACGACCGCCCGGTCGCCGTCGGGATGGAAATCAAAACCAGTCAGCCGCAGCCACGACTGCCACGGATTGGCGCCAGCATCCGGATGAGTGAGCACATCGGCCGCAAATGGCCCGGATTCGTCCCCGGGAGCAATCTCGGTCTCCACAGTCTGATCCCACTGGGCCGGTCCGCCCTTCGTCAGTTCCCCCAGATCCAGCGGAAGCCGCGCCGCCCGCACAAGGGCCTCCACACTGGCATCGTCCGTTCCCCGCGTCAGCCCGATCCGGAAGTTCACGGGCGTGGCCGCCGCCGGAATGGTAAGCACGTGAAACCCGGCCTCCTGCGCGACGCTCAACCCTTCTCCAGCCACGTGCACCACGAACCCGTCTGCTTCCGGGGCCACCCGCAGCCGCAGATCACGCGCGGATTTCCCCGCATTGATCGTCCGCACAAACAACGGATGCGTCCCGTATTCGATCAGCTCCGCAGCTTCAAACAGGCGCGCCTCTCCCACGGTGTACTGCAGCACGCTGACCGGGCCATGCCGATGCAGTCCCTCGAACCGGCACCATGTGCGCGGCAGCGGCCCGTACGGCTTCCCATCCCTCCCGCGGAACCTCAGATCATCCCAGTCGCCAGTCTCAGGATTCGCCCAGGCCGGCGCATCGGGATTCACAAAAAGCGGTTCCCCCGTGAGGCTCGCATGCGTCCCATGCGAGCCATCGAAGGCGACCCCGCGCCAGTCAATGAACGACCCCGTGGTCGCCGCAGCCGCCTGCAGGGTGTCGTGCTCGTAAACCATCCATGCCCGGCCGCGCGAAACCCCGCCGGTTCCCTCGTCCAGCCGCACCGCAATCCCCTTCTGCGCAATCGTCTCCGGCCCGGTCTGATAGGTCCACATGAGATACGGACCGTAGTCCATCCGCTCGTGCTGCGTCGCCGGATCTTCTTTCGGCACTTCTTCGGCAGGCAGCGTCTTCATGCGCCGCGGCAGCGATGCCAGCCACTGTTCATCCGGCTCGGCATACTGCGACGGATGGAACGGCCGCACGAGGCTCTCCCGGATATAATGGATCACAGCGTACTTCTGCGCAGCCGTGTACTGCGGCATCGGCATCATCAGCCCATAGCCATGCGTCAGCGTCTGATACTGACGCCATGGATCGCTCCCGTTCCGGAAGTCCTCGAGATGGAATTTCCGCGATGTCGGCATCGAACCTTCCTGCTTTTCGGTGCCATGACAGGTCACACACAGGGTCCGGTAAATCTTCGCTCCCTCGGCCAGCGTCGCCTCATTCTGTCCACGGATGAGCACGGCATGATCCGCCACATCCAATGGCTGCGCCCACGCCCCGCGAATCTCCGCACCGCCTTCCAACTGCAAACCCAGCCTCACGGGAATTCCAGGAATGCCCCGCGGAAAGGTCGCTTCGGCTGTTTCTCCCTTCCACTCGTACAGCGGGGTATTGACAGCACCCGCCTCGCCCCGGCTCAGCGCCTTGGCTTCCTCATCGCTCAAACCACGTTCCCAGTACCGCAGCTGACTCACTCCACCCTTCCCGAGATCACCCACAAAACCCTTGCTGCCCAGCCCGACATGCAGCCGATGCCCCTCGGCATCCGGACGCCGGAAACCTTCCCCGCTGCCATCGGGCCGCCCGTCCACAAACAACCGCACCCGCCCGTCACTGACCCGCAGCACCGCCGAATGCGGCTTCCCATCATTCAGATTCTGCGCCCGCCCCGTCACCGCCCCCAGCCAGCCGACATCGTAAAACAACCGGCCGTCCCGCAACCCCAGCATCTTGGCCCCGGGTTCCCATTCCTCTCTCCGGCAGAACGAAAACAAGGCCCCTTCACCCCCCGCCCGGAACGATACCATCACCGTGAAATCCCGGTCGAACCTCAGCTGCCCCGCGGGCTGCTCCTTCGCTTCCCCTGCCGTCACCCCCATGGCGGCATCCTCCGCCACCGGCTTCCCGTCAATCTCGGCACTGTAGATTCCCGGATTCCCCTCCAGCTGCTCGGCCCGTACCTCAATCGTCCGCCAGCGACCATCCGCCGGAGCCTCCAGCGGCAGCACCGCTCCCTCGCCAAACTGCAGCGACGCCCGCGCCGCTTCCCCGGGCAGACGGAACTCCAGATGCACCCGGAAATTCGCCAGCCGCTGCGGATGCACCCACCGCTGCCCACCACCGCCTTCCCGGTAGTCCGGAAACAGGGCCACCCTCGTCTGCTCCGGCGTCAGAGACGGAACCAGAGGAACCTGCCCCCCCGCAGGCAGCAAACCCAGAAGCACAGCAGCAGAAATCAGTGACGCACGCATAAATTCGAAACTCGGAAACGTTCAGGTTCTTCTCACATTATCTACGGGCCCGCCGCGGTTTCCCGCCCGCACCCGGACAGATTTCGTTGCAGTTTGCCCACCCTTGCTCAGCGCTCCCGCCCCGCCACCGGCAGCCAGCGCACCGCGTTCTCCAGCACCTTGAGAGGCTCGATCTGACGATAGACTGGATACGATTCATGACCCGGCCGGAAATAAACGACCCGTCCCCGGCCCACCTTCCAGACACATCCACTCCGGAAGTGCTCGCCCTTGTCCCACCGCTCCTCGAAAACCACAGCGTCGGGCGGGGGCACATGAAATGGCTCACTGTACATCTCGGTCTGACGGACTTCCCACTTCGCCGGCAATCCCGCCGCCAGTGGATGATCCGGCAGCAGGGTCGTCATCTTCCCAGGCATCCCATCAGCCCGCCACGCCGGAAAGACACACGCAGGCAAAGTCAGCCGCCACACATTCTCCCCAGTCTTCTCCACAAACGGCGTCAGCTTCGCATCGGCCTTCACGCCAACCCCAATCACCTGATCATTGACCACCTCCAGCTGCGCCCCCTCCCGCTGCTCCGCAGACATGGCTGCCTTCGCATCGTCCTTCGCCCTCTCCTGCATCAAACGCACAAAGGGCCGCGCCCAGTGCCCCGAATGCAGCGCCACCAGACCAAGCTTCCCCTCCCGCACCCGCGCCACCACCCGTTCGGTCGCCGACTGCGTCACAGCCTGATGCTTCACATGCCCCCACCAGATGACAACATCGCACTGCTCCAGCGCCGCCTCATCCAACCCCTGCTCCGGCGACGCCAGACTCACCGACTTTGCCCGGATCCCCGGCAATCCGGACAAATGGGCCGCAATGGTCTCTCCCAGAAAACGATCGCCATACGCCTGCTTCTGCTCGGGCTGCTGCTCGTCCCAGACAAGGACACGCACGGTTTCCTCCGCCCCCGCGGAAACGACCAGCCCTGCCAGCACGGAAATCAGAATCTGCTTCATCTACGCAGACTGCACCAGCCCCGCACCCCGGAGCAAGCTCGATCCCCGGCAATCCACGCAGATTGCGCTGGATCCCTGCACCCCAACCGCAGATTCTCCCGGTCGTGAATCTCTTCGTCTACGGTTCTCTTATGTCGGACACCGTCTGGCAGGCAGTCACAGGAACACTCTGCCCCGCCATCCCCGCCACGGCCCGCGGATGGGAAGTCCGCGCCATCCGCAACGCATCCTACCCAGGGCTCGTCCCCGCCCCGCCCCATGCCATCGCCCACGGCCTGCTCCGCACCGGCGTTTCCATGGACACCCTCAGGCAACTCGACGAATTCGAAGGCAGCTTCTACGAACGCAACCTCATCGAGGTGATGACACCGGACGGCACCTCGCCCCCCGCCGAGACATGGGTCGTCGCCCCTTCCCAACGGCACCACGTCCTCCCAATCCCATGGGACGCCCACCGCTTCTTCACGGAACAAATCGGCGATTTCCTCCGCCAGTTCTGCCCGCCCAGCGCCTCGGACTGACAGCGCTCAGTAATCCCTCGCCAGCAGATGCCCAGCCATCTCATGCAGCCACCGGGCCGCATCGCCAAACGGCTCGAGCGCCTCAGTCGCCTCGGCCGTAAGCCTCGCCGCTTCCGCCCGCGACGCCTCCAGCCCAAGAATCGCAGGATACGTGCTCTTCCCAGCCTCCACATCCTTGCCCGCCGTCTTGCCAAGCTTCTCGGACGTCTGCGTCACGTCCAGAATGTCATCAATCACCTGAAACGCCAGCCCGAGCGCATGCCCGAACTTCGTCAGCGCCACCAATTTCCCCCCATCCGCCCCTCCCACCATCCCGCCCAGCCGCAGCGAACTCGTCAGCAGCGCCGCCGTCTTCCCCTCGTGAATCGCCCGCAGTTCACCAAAACTCACCTGCCTCGACTCGCCCTCCAGATCCAGTACCTGACCACCAATCAGATGCCGCGACCCAGCCGCCACGGCCAACTCCCGCACCAGATCCCCCACCCCATAGCCTCTCCCCGGAGGCGATTCCAGCAGCAACCCAAATGCCAGAGGCTGCAGCGCATCCCCCGCGAGCACCGCCACCGCTTCCCCATACACCTTGTGACAGGTCGGATGCCCACGCCGGAAATCATCGTCGTCCATGCACGGCAGATCATCGTGAATCAGTGAGTACGTGTGAATGCACTCCACCGCACACGCCACCCCCAGCGCCCGTTCCTCGTCCCCGCCACACGCCCCGCACGCCGCCAGCGCCAGCACCGGCCGCAGCCGCTTCCCCCCCGCAAAAACACTATGCCGCATGGCCGCATGCAGCGTCCCCGGCACCTCGCCCACCCCCGGCAGATAACGCTCCAAGGCCGCATCCACACGCTCCCGCTGCCGCTCCAGATACTGTTTCAGAGTTTCTTCGTTCATGTCTCGTCAGGTCCAACAGGAAGCCCACCCGCCCGCTCCGCAAACCGGAATTCCCTACCCGCCCGCGGACCAACCCACCGCCCTCCGTTTTCCTGTGGCACCCCACCATCCCCCAGCCTATCCCCACTCCCCCATGAACGCGCGACAGCAACTCCTCAGCATCCTCCGCCGCAAATCCGTCATGTACGGCGACTTCACCCTCGCCTCCGGAAAGAAAAGCGACTTCTACTGCGACGCCCGCCTCACCACCCTCGACCCCCACGGAGCCATCGCCCTCGGCGAAGTCGGATGGGACCTCGTCCGCACGGAATCCGCTCGCCTCGGAACCCAGCCAAATGCCATCGGCGGCCTCACCATGGGAGCCGACCCCGTGGCCCTCGCCATCGGCATCGGAGCCGCCCGCGCGGGAGCCGACCTCCAGGTCTTCTCCATCCGCAAACAACCCAAATCACATGGACGCGGCCGCCTCATCGAAGGGAATTTCAAACCCGGCGACACCGTCGTCATCGTCGATGACACCGTCACCACCGGAGGCTCAACCCTCGAAGCCATCGAGAAAGTCCGCAGCGAAGGTGGCCACGTGGCCTTCGCCCTCGTCCTCGTCGACCGCGGCGAAGGCGGACGCGAAGCCATCGAAGCCTCCGGCGTCCCCGTCCACGCCATCTTCTCCCGCGCCGACATCGACGCGGCCCAGGCCTGAACGCAAATGCGGGACTCCGCGGTCCGCCCGGGAAAGGCATGCTCCTTCCCATGAAGATCCGCACCCTCCTCGTCCTGCTGCTCATAGGAACGTCCCACGCCGCCACCGCATCCGATCCGCCCATCGCCGGCCGACGCCCCAACGTCATCCTCATCATAACCGACGACCAGGGCTGGCCCGACTTCTCCTGCCACGGCAACCCCATCCTGAAAACCCCCAACCTCGACCGCCTCCACCACGAAGGCACCCGCTTCTCCGATTTCCAGGTCAGTCCCACCTGCGCCCCCACCCGGGCCGCCCTCCTTACCGGCCGCCACGAATTCCGCAGCGGCATCACCCACACCATCGAGGAACGCGAACGCCTCGCCCCGGACGCCATCACCCTCGCCGATATCCTCAAGGCATCGGGCTACACGACCGGTATCTTCGGAAAATGGCACCTCGGCGACCAACCGGATTACTGGCCCACCAAACGCGGTTACTCGGAAATGTTCATCCACGGAGCCGGCGGGATCGGTCAATCCTACCCGGGATCCTGCGGCGATGCCCCCGGCAATTCCTACTTCAGCCCCACCATCCTCCACAACGGCACCTTCGTCCGGACCACCGGCTACTGCACCGATGTCTTCTTCGCCAAAGCCATCGCATGGATGGATGCCCTCCCCCGCACCCAGCCGTTCTTCGCCCACATCGCCACGAACGCCCCCCACGCCCCCCTTCACGTCCGCCCGGAAGACGAAGCCCGCTACCACGACAAGGTCCCCCCGCAGACCGCTAAATTCTTCGGCATGATCGCCAACATCGACGATAACGTCGGCCGCCTCCTCGCATGGCTCACCTCCAGCGGCCGCGAACGGGATACTCTGATCTTCTTCGTCACAGACAATGGCGGAACAGCCGGCCTCAAAACCCACCACGCCGGCCTCCGCGGCTCCAAAGGGTCCCCATGGCAGGGCGGCATCCGCGCCGCTGCCTTCTGGCGCTGGCCCGGCACCATCCGTCCCCAGACCGTCTCGGCCCCCGCCGCCCACATCGATGTCCTCCCCACCCTAGCGGAAATCTGCGGAGCCTCTCTTTCCCCGCAAGCCAAGTCCCAGATCGAAGGCCGCTCTCTCGTCCCTCTCCTCCAGAACCCCTCAGCCCCATGGCCCAACCGCAACCTCGTCACCCACGTGGGCCGCTGGAAACGAAACGGAGCCGCAAACGCCAAATTCTCTACCTGCGCCATCCGCGACTCCCGCTGGAAAATCATCCGTCCCTCCCAGCAATCCCCCGCATGGCAACTATACGACCTCCAGAACGACCCCTCGGAAGAAAACGACCTCGCTTCCCAGCACCCCGATACCGTCGCCCGCCTCGCCGCCGATTACGAACAATGGTGGGATTCCATACAGCCCAGCCTCGTCAATGAATCCGCTCCCGTCACCGGTGAAAATACATTCCACACGCTCTACCGCCAGCAGTTCGGCAGCCCCTGAATCCCCAGTCCTCCAAAACTCCGCCGATTTTATCACTGGCGGCCCGCAGACGCGCAGCGCATGGTGACGTTCCTTCCCGCCGCCTCCCAGCGGCGTTCCTTTTCCCATGACACACCAGGAAATCCTCGACGGCCTCGCAGTCATCGCCAGCCTCGTCCTCATCGAAGGCCTCCTCTCCGTGGATAATGTGCTCGGCATCGCCGCGCTCGCCCGCAACCTCCCGCCCCAGGAACAAAAGAAAGCCATCCGCCTCGGCATGGCCGGAGCCTATCTCTTCCGCGTCCTCGCCCTCCTCGCAGCCACATGGCTCATCAGCAATACATGGGTCCGCTGGCTCGGCGCAGGCTACCTCATCTATCTCATGGCTTCCCACCTCACCGAAGGCCACGAATCCCACGAAACCACCACCACCGCAGACCACGGCCCGTCGACCGGCGTCAAAACCGCCGCCGCAACCATCGGCCTGACCGCCGTCCTCATCCAGATCGGCCTCATGGACCTCAGCCTCAGCATCGACAATGTCATCGCAGCCGTCGGCCTCAGCGAAAAACGCCCGGACGGCTCCCTCATCATGTGGCCCATCTACGCCGGCGTCGGCTTCGCCATCCTCGCCCTCCAGTTCATCGCCCCCCACGCGGTCAAACTCCTCCAGCGCTTCCCCATCCTCGAACCAACCGCCTTCATCCTCATCGGCTACGTCGGCTGCATCCTCCTCACCGAAGAAGCATGGCCCCTCCTCCACCCGGGCGAGAAACTCCACGTGGAATCATGGCAGAAATTCATCGGCATCCTCATCATTACCTTCCTCGCCTTCCTCTATTCCAATAATCGCGGCGTCCGTCGCCTCATCAATCCCATCCTCGCCATCTTCCGCCCCATCCTCAAAGCCTTCGCACGCACGGTCGAACTCGTCTTCCTCCCCCTCAGCTTCACCGTAAAACGCCTCGTCGCCCTCGCCCGAGGTCCCAAGGCCGCCTGAACAGTCTGTCCCGCTTCCCCACCGCCCATGTTCATCGATCACATCCGCATCCTCGCCCAGGCCGGCGACGGCGGCGACGGAGCGGTCAGCTTCCGCCGCGAGAAATTCATCCCCCGCGGCGGCCCGGACGGCGGCGACGGCGGCAAAGGCGGCGACATCATCCTCAAAGTCGATCCCCATACCGACAATCTCCGCCAATTCTTCTACAACCCAAACCTCAAAGCCGAACACGGAGCCAAGGGCGCGTACCGCCTCCGCACCGGACGCAGCGGACGCGACCTCGTCGTTCCCGTACCCCAGGGCACCCTGGTCTACCGCGACCGCTCGACCGACCCCAGCCCAGCAGAAACCCCCGCCGACTTCCTCGCCGATGACGATGACGACGACGACGAAGCCTCCCAGGTGCGACGCTCCCTCAAGGAACGCATCGACGCCGGCGGAGAACTCGAACTCGTTGCCGACCTCACCGAAATCGGTCAGGAATTCACCCTCTGCCGCGGCGGCCGCGGCGGCAAAGGCAACGACCACTTCAAAACACCCACCCACCGCGTTCCCTACGAGTTCACCGAAGGTACCTCCGGCGAAGGCGGCCACTTCTACCTCGAACTCCGCCAGATCGCCGACGCCGGCTTCGTCGGCTTCCCCAACGCCGGCAAAAGTTCCCTCCTCACCAGACTGAGCGCCGCCCGCCCAAAGGTCGCTGCCTACCCCTTCACCACCCTCCACCCCATGGTCGGTGTCGTCGAATTCCCGGAATACCGCCGCGTCATCGTCGCCGATATCCCCGGCCTCATCGAAGGAGCACACGAAAACGTCGGCCTCGGTCACGAATTCCTCCGCCACCTCCTCCGCTGCTCCCTCCTCCTCTTCGTGGTCGATGCCGCCGGCAGCGAAGCCCGCGACCCCTGCAGCGACCTCACCATCCTCAGAAAGGAAATCTCCCTCTACGACGAGCACCTCGCCAAACGCCCATGGCTCATCCTCGCCAATAAATCGGACCTGCCGGAAGCCCAGGAAAACCTCGCAGCCATCAAGGCCCGCTTCCCTCGCATCAAGGTCCTTCCAGTCTCAGCCCTCGAAGGCTCCGGAATCGATGCCCTCCGCGCCGAACTGCTCAAGCGATTCCATGGCAGCAGCAGCCGCAGAAAAGCCGGAACCGCAGACGCCTGAGGCCCACCCCACCTCGCGCGACCGCCTCTCCCCGGCCCAGCGGTCGGCCAACATGGCCCGCATCCGCAGCACGGACACCGCCCCGGAACTCGCCGTGCGCCGCGCCCTCACAGCCATAGGCCTCCGCTACCGCCTCCACCGCCGCGACCTCCCCGGGAAACCCGACGTCTCCCTCGGTCCACGCCGCCTCGCCATTTTCGTCCACGGCTGCTTCTGGCACCGCCACCACAACTGCTCCCTCGCATCCACACCCACCGGAAACCACGACTTCTGGCAGGCCAAATTCGCCGCCAATACCGCCCGCGACAAACGCCACATGGCCGCCCTCCGCAAGGCGGGCTGGCACCCAGCCGTCATCTGGGAATGCCAAACCCGACAGCGGGAACAACTCGCCCGCCACCTCCAAGGCATCCTCGACGCCCACCCGCCGGGCTAAGAGCCGGTTGAAAAACCCGGGCTGGTAGCGCGGCGAGGCATTCTTCCACAAGGCAAGGCGCAACAAAGGAGAAGGTCGGGACCTTCGACAGCGGCGCAACGAAGCCTTCTGGAATAAGGCCCGCCGCCCGCAGGGAATCCCGCCACGAAACTAACGGCGCAGCCGCTCATCCAGCCACCATGGACTCCGGATCCGCTGCCGGGCCCGGTTTTTCAACAGGCTCCTAATCCCCCGCCCTCACCCCAGCCGCCTCAGCCGCGCCGCAAAAAACCCATCTCCCTCATCGCAGGGCAGAAAGTGGCAGCTCTCCTCCAGTTCCCACCGCCCCGCCGATTCCCGCAGAAATGATTCCACCAGCCACTCGTTCTCGCGCGGCAGCACACTGCAGGTGGCATAAACCATCAGCCCACCAGGCTTCAGCATGACACTAGCCTTGCGCAGCAGTTCCGCCTGCAGCCGGCCCAGCCGCTCCAGTTCCTCCAGCGTCAGCCGCCAGCGCGCATCCGGCTGACGCCGCAGCACACCCAACCCGCTGCACGGGACATCAAGCAGCAGGCGATCCGCCGTTCCCGCACGCCGCCGCACCACGTCCTCCGATGCCACCAGCTCGGTCCGGATGATGCCAGCTCCCGCACGCACCGCCCGCTCCCGCAGCCTCCCCAGTGCCTCCGCCCGCACATCCTGGGCAATGATGCGTCCCTTGTTCCCCATGACCGCTGCAAGCTGAAGCGACTTCCCCCCACCCCCCGCACAGGCATCAATCACCAGCATCCCAGGCTCAGCCCGCAGCATCGGCACCACCCGCTGCGAACCCGCATCCTGCACCTCGAAAAGCCCATCACGGAAGGCCGCACTGCCCGCAAGGACGGCCCGCCGCTCCAACCGCAGCGCCGCTCCGCCCACCGGCAACGCCACCAAGCCCTCTTTGCGGAGGATCTCCACCAGCGCCACCGCATCGGTCCGCAGCTCGTTCGCCCGCAGAAAAATCGACGCCTTCCCATTCAACACCGCCACCATCCCGGGCCACGCCGACCCCAGCTCGGCCTCCCCAACCCCATACAGCCAATCAGGAAAACTCGCCCGCACCGCCGCCGGCACCGCCAGCGCCTTCCGCCCGTCCACAAAAACCCGCGTCACCCCCGCAATCTCAGGAAAATCCCCCAGCACCGCCTCGTCTCCCCCTCCCTCCAACCAGCAGACAGCCCACACCTTCCATCCGTCACCCAAACCCTTCGGCCCATCGACCCCCACCCCGGCCAGCCAGCCAAACCACCGCCGCCACTTCACCATTTCATATACCTGCCCCGCAAAAAACCGACGGTCCCGCGACCCCCACTTCGGATGCGCCCGCAACATACCCTCAACCACCCGCTCCAGCGTCGGTCCCGCCAGGCCGGAAAATCCAGTAGCCGTCTCCACCAAGACCGACACCAGATGCCGATGCAGTCTCACCTGCATCCCTCCATGGCCATATCGTCCCAATTGCCAGGCCGCATGCTACTCACGGCTTCGCCGCAAAAACCTCCCCGAAGAATTTCTTCATAGCCGCCCACGACTCCAAGTCGGCCTTCTCCTGGTACGCCGGACCAGGCTTCGTGAACCCATGCAGCGCTCCATCGTACGTCACGAACTCCATCTTCGCCCCTGCCTTCTTCATCTCCTCCAGAAAACCCGGAATCTCCGCGTTCACCTTCTCGTCGGCCCCACCATGACACACCAGCACCCGCGCCCGCACCGCACCAGCTTCCGCCGGCATCGTCGTGCTCAGACCCCCATGAAAACTCACCACACCACGCACGTCCGACCCGCTCCGCGCCAGTTCCAGCACACAACTCCCGCCAAAACAGTAACCAATGGCCCCAACCTTCCCCGCCTCCGCCTGCGGCTGCGCCTTCAACTGCCCCAGCGCCGCCTGCACCCGCCGCCGCAGCAAAGGCAGATCCTTCCGGTACTTCCCGGAACAAACCGCGCATTCCTTCGGATCCACTGGCCGGATGTCCTTGCCATAAATGTCAGCCGCAAACGCCACATACCCCAACTCCGCCAGCATCCTCGCCCGCTGCTTCGCATAGTCCTGCAGCCCCGTCCAGTCATGCACCACCAGCACCGCCGGACGCACCCCCTTCACCGCATCATCCCACGCCACATAGCCCTCCAGCTCCTGATCCCCATCCCGATACGGGACCGCAGCGGTCCGCACCTCAGCAGCAACCGATTCCGTCAGCACCGCAAAACACAGCAGAAGAATGCTTTTCATTCTGCCATCCTAAGCAGATCCTCTCCCTTCCTCAAGTGCTCCCGCCACCGCCCTTCCATAAATCCTCGCCGTCCCCATCCTTCCGCATACTTCCGCATCCTGCGCTCCAGCAGAAACACAGAATCCAGTTGTCCCGCACCCCCCCGTGCCATAACCTCATGCAAATGAACTGCACATGGAAATTGTCTCCGATTTCGGCCTCGTAACCGGTTGCCATAAAGGCGACGTCTTCATGGCCCAGGCCACCCTCGCCAGCATGCGGCATTTCTGCCCGGACGTCCCCATCGCCCTGACCGTGGACGGCGACTTCGATGTCTCCCACCTCGTCAGGCAGTACGGCGTCATTCCCATCCGCGTCGATGACGTGCCTTCCCCGGAAATGCGCAGCCTCGCAGCCCGCAGCCAGCACGCCAAATACATTGCCATGTGGGAAGGCCCCTTCGAATTCTATGTCTGGCTCGACGCCGATGCCATCGTCTGGGGCAACCTCATTCCTCACATCCGCCGCGATGTCGACTTTCACATCTTCCGCTCGGAAAACGATGCCGTCATCCCGGCAGATGCCGACACCTTCCCCGACTGGCTGCCGCACTACTACTTCGACCCGGTTAAACTGCGCGGCTTCGACCCCGACTTCCGCTGGCAGGGAAATAAATATTTCTGCAACGGTGCCTTTGCCGCAAGGCGCAACGCCATCCCCTTCAGGGATTATGCCAAAGCCTTCGCCCGGGAAAAATCCCATCCGGGGACCTTTCGGTTCGCCGACATGGGCATCGTCAATTACCTCGTATATGCCATGGCGCGCCGGGGAGACTTGAAGATCGCCATCTCCGACCTCCAGGACATGTGGGTCCACAACGGCAACTCGGAACTGATCGCCGACTGCCAGGGAGCAG
Source organism: Verrucomicrobiota bacterium (assembly GCA_039795165.1). Taxonomy (GTDB): domain Bacteria; phylum Verrucomicrobiota; class Verrucomicrobiia; order Verrucomicrobiales; family V1-33; genus V1-33. Next base: position 42,458 of record JBDKER010000027.1, read on the forward strand.
GCTGGCACTTTCCCCATTCGATCCGCCACCCCCGCGTCGCCCACTTCTGCGGCCGCAAACCCCACATCTTCGACCGGAAATCCTACTCCCGCCCGTTCACCATCGCCCGGCTCGAACACTACCGACCCACCAAAGGAAACCTCAGCGCATGGCTCCATGTCCTCGCCGAAGAAGCCAGCGTGATCAGTGGAAAGCTGAAATCTCGCGCGGCAAGGATCCTGAAGCCAACCGGATCCTGAGCCCCCCGCAATCCGCTGCTCCGCCGCTAAGATGAAATCCATCCTCACCGCCATTCTCTGCTGGCTCAGCTCTCTCGTCGCCCCAGCCGGCACCATCGACGACCTCGCCGGAAAACGCGTTCTCATCCTCGGCGACAGCATCACCCAGGGCGGAGCCTACGTCTCCTTCACATCCCATTACCTCCACCAGCTCCATCCGGAAAAACCATTCCAGATCCTCAGCCTCGGCCTCGCCTCGGAAACCCTCTCAGGCCTCAGCGAGGACGGCCACGCCGGCGGAGCCTTCCCAAGGCCCTGCCTCTTCGAACGACTGCCCCGCATCCTCGCCCGCACCAGACCGGAGGTCATCATCGCCTGCTATGGCATGAACGATGGAATCTTCCAGCCCCTCGACGAGTCCCGCTTCGCTGCCTTCCGCAGCGGCGTGCAACGCCTCATCTCGGAAACCCATGCCGCCGGAGTCACCCGGCTCTTCCTCGTCACCCCTCCCATCTACGACAGTAACGAACAAGGCAACTACGACGCCGTCCTCTCGGCCTACGCCCACTGGGAAACCACCCTCAAAGAGAATGACGTCGAAGTCATCGACCTCCACTCGGTCATGCGCAAGGCACGCAGCTCCCGCACCAGCCCATTCTCAACTGACCACGTCCACCCCGGCGACGAAGGCCACCTCCTCATGGCCACCACCATCCTCAAGGCTTTCGGCGTCACCCCGCCTTCCGAGTCCCCGGAAAAAATCCGCAGTTCCCCGCTCTTCCAGCAAATCGACCTCCTCCGCCGCAAAGAGTGGGAAATGTGGATGCAGCATACCGGCTACACCCGGGAACGCACCGTCCACCCGCAGCCCCTCGACGAGAAAGCCACCCGGGAAACCGAAGACATCCGCAGAAAAATCGCGTCTTTGCGGATTGGCAAGACCGAGGCTTCCCCCTGACAATCCACGGGATGAAATTCCCGATCCTCTGCCTCGCCATCTGCACCGGGCTCCTGCTGAACGTTCCCGCGCCAGCCACCGAAACCACAAGGAAACCAAATATCCTCGTCATCATCGCAGATGACATGGGCTACGCCGACGCCGGCTTCCAAGGCTGCAAGGACATCCCCACTCCCCACCTCGACAGCCTCGCCCGCGACGGCGTCCGCTGCACCCACGGCTACGTCACCGGTCCCTACTGCTCGCCCACCCGCGCCGCCCTTCTCACCGGCCGCGCCCAGACCCGGTTCGGCCACGAATTCAATCCCTCCGGCCCACGCAGCGGCCTCCCTACCACGGAATCCACTCTCGCGGACCGACTCCAAGCCTCCGGCTACCGCACCGCACTCATCGGCAAATGGCATCTCGGCAACGCCCCGGAATTTCATCCGCTGAAACGCGGTTTCGACGAATTCTTCGGCTTCCTCGGCGGCGCTCACAGCTATACCAGCGCCGAAGGTATCTTCCGCGGCACCGCTCCAGTCAGCGAAATGACCTACACCACAGACGCCTTTGCCAGGGAGGCTGAATCGTTCATCGACCGCCATGCCGCCCAGCCATGGTTCCTCTGCCTGTCATTCAACGCAGTGCACACTCCCATGCACGCCACCGACGCACGACTCCAGCGCTTCGCCGGCATCAGCGATCCCCAGCGCCGCACCTACGCCGCCATGCTCTCAGCCATGGACGATGCCATCGGTGCCGTCCGCGCCAGACTCGCCGCCAAAGACCTCACCAGCCAAACCCTCATCGCCTTCTTCAGCGACAACGGCGGCCCCGTCATGCGGGGCGTCACCGTCAATGGATCGAACAACGCACCTCTCCGCGGCAGCAAACGCACCACCCTGGAAGGCGGCGTCCGCGTCCCCTTCATCATCACATGGCCATCCCACCTGAAACCGGCCGTCTACCCCGAACCGGTCGTGCAGACCGACGTCCACGCCACCGCCCTCGCCGCCGCCGGCATCTCCACCGACCCCAAGTGGAAACTCGATGGCACCAACCTCCTCCCCCACCTCACCAGCCAGCAGGCCACTCCTCCCCACGCCGCCCTCTTCTGGCGCTTCGGTAAACAAATGGCAGTCCGCTCAGGACCATGGAAACTCGTCCGCTACGACACCACAGCCGACGGCCTCGCCTCAGGCATCTCCACCCCGAAACTGTACAACCTTGCCGACGACCAAAGCGAATCCAAAGACCTCGCCGCAGCACACCCGGAGAAAGTCAGCGAACTCCAGTCGCTCTGGGACCACTGGAACAAGGACAATGCCAAACCCCTCTGGGGCAGCGACCACCCAGCACCAGGCGGCAAAGGCCAGAACCGACGCCGCACTCCCTGACCTCTTCTCTCCCTCGGGAATTGACGCCGCCACCGGCGTCCCTCATGCTCCGCAGCACGCTCCCCGCCACCCTCGCATGACGACGCTCTCCACCCGACTCGATGCGCACTTCCGGCTCGCGGCCGCGGCCGCCGCCGCAGCAGCCACCACCACCACAGGCGAAGCAGCCATCATCTACAGCGGCCTCCGCAATGCCCCGGTCTTCCCGATCAGCATCAATGGCGGATTCTACTTCGATTTCGAATGGCCCTTCGCATCCGCCCAGGGCAGCCGACCCGATGGCTGGGACGTCAACCCCTACGCCCAGGGCAGCCGCATCTACCTGAACGCCAACACCGCTGTCGTCCTTGCCGGTGGCTCCGCAGCCGACCTCGCCTTCGGCAGCCCCATTTCCGCCGCATCCCTGTTCTCACCCAATGGCTTCTTCGGTGACGTAGCCATTCCCGCCGGCTCCACCGGATTCCTCGGCTTCCGCTTCACGGAAAACTCCAGCGGCAATTCCTCCCAGACCTACTACGCATGGGCACGGCTCCAGCCCGGCCTCAGCGGAAACGGACAACTGATCGACTGGGCCTACGATGATTCAGGCGCACCCCTTGCCGCCGGCACCATCCCGGAACCGGATTCCCTCGGACTGCTCACCCTCGGCGCGGCCGGCCTCGCCATCCGCCGCCGCCGACTCGGGAGCCCCGGCAGCACCCGATGAAGATAACCCCGCGGGTCCTCCTCATCGGCTGGGATTCCGCCGACTGGCGCATCCTCGACCCCCTCCTCGCCACAGGCAGGCTCCCTACTCTCGCATCGCTCGTCCAGCACGGCTGCCGCGCGAATCTCGCCACCGTCACACCCGTTCTCTCACCCGCCGTCTGGACCAGCGCCATCACAGGCAAACTCCCCTTCCAGCACGGTGTCCTCGGCTTCATCGAGCCAGATCCGTCCACCGGCGGCGTCCGCCCCACAGGCTCCCATACCCGCATCGGCGCCGCCCTCTGGAATATCCTCTCCCACCACGGGCTCCGCACCCACTGCATCGGCTGGTTCGCCAGCCACCCAGCCGAACCCGTCAGCGGCACCAGCATCAGCGACCTCTTCTGCCTGCCCTCCTCACCATCACCAGCCAACTGGCCAGCCCCCGCCGGAAGCGTCCACCCAGATTCATCCGCCGCGGAACTGGCCCCGCTGCGGCTCCACCCGGCAGAAATCCGGAGCGATGACATCCTCCCATTTCTCAATAATCCCGCCGAACTCTCCCATGCCCGCCAGTCCGCTCAGGACCTCCTCGCAGAAATGGCGGGCATCATCAGCCGGACAGCCTCCCAGCAGGCCCTCGCCACTCACGTGCTCGCCTCCCAGCCATGGGACTTCGCCTGTGTCTACTTCCGCGCCCTCGACGAGTTCTGTCACCACTTCATGCCATTCCACCCACCCGCGGCCACGGGGACCAACCCAGCCGACGCCGCCCTCTTCTCAAGAGTCATCACCATAGCATGCGAATGGCACGACATGATGCTCCACCGCCTCCTCCAGATCGCCGGACCCGACACCACCGTCGTCCTCGCCTCGGACCATGGCTTCGAATCCGCAGACCGCCGCCCCGGACCCCACGCCGCCCTCACCGCCACCATGGCCCAATGGCACCGACCCTTCGGCATCCTCGCCATGACCGGCCCAGGCATCACTCCGCAAAGCACCATCACGGGAGCCTCCATCCTCGATCTCACCCCCACCATCCTCGACCTCTTCGGACTCCCCGCGGGCGCAGACATGCACGGTAAAATCCTCGTGAACGCCCTCACGAAGCCTGCCTGCCTCCCTCGCATCCCCACATGGGACTTCATCCGCCCAGGACCGGCCCCTGCCCCCCCGGAAACTCCGGACCACCGCAGCAACGCCGCCATCCTGCGCCAGCTGGCCGCCCTCGGCTACGTCACGGAAAACGATGCCTCCCAGGCGGAACTCGCCGCCGAGGCCGACGCCGAATTCCGCTTCGCCCGCATCTCCTCCCTCACCGAAGGCTCCCAGTTCGCCACCGCCACCACCGAATCCCGCCAACTCGCAGCCGACTTCCCCCGGAACTCACGCTTCCAGCTGAAATTCGCCCAGTGCCTCATCCAGTCAGGCCAGTTCGCTGAAGCCGCCCGCGTTCTCGACCAGACCGAACAGAATTCCGGTGCCTCCCATGCCCTCCTCCGCATCCGCGCCAATCTCCTCGCGCTGACAGGACACCCTGCCGACGCCCTCAGCGTTCTCGCCACCATCCCCAACGCCGCACAAGACCCCGCATGGCACCAGCAGCGCGGCATCACTCTGCTCCAGCTGCGCTCGTGGCCCGAGGCAGAGACCGCCTTCCGCCATGCCCTCGCCATCGAACCGGATAACCCCGGAGCCCTCGTCGGCCTCGCCGGAGCCCTCACCCGGCTCCAGCGCGACCCCGAAGCCATTGATGCTGTCCTCCACGCCCTCGAACTCCAGTACTGGCTCCCCGCCGCCCACTTCCGCCTCGGCTCCATCCTCTCCAAAACCGCCGACTTCTCCCGCGCCATCGCATCATTCGAAACCGGCCTCCTCCAACAACCCGGCAACCGCATGGCCCACCGCTACCTCGCCAGCCTCTACGCCAAAACCGGCGACCTCGCCCGCGCCGCCCATCACCGCGCCGCCACCTCGCGCCCCGCCTCACCCGTTCCCCTGTAACAATTTCACGCTTCCTCCCGACCATCGCCGCGTACAATCTCAGCCCGACCCAAATCAGATTTTCATGAAAGCATCCAGTCTCATCGCAGGCCTCCTCGCCGGTTCAGCCATCGGTGCCGGCACCTACTACCTCCTCGCCCCCAAAACCCCGCCGCCCGCACCAGTCGCCGCAGCACCCACCGTACCGAAGCCCGTCGACAACGGAGAATCCGAACGCATCGCCCGACTGGAAAAAGAACTCGCCGCCCTCAAGGCGGAAAAGGAAAAGGCCGCAGAAGAACCCGCGGAAACCGCTTCCGCCACGGCAGAAGACGGCAAGCCGGACCTCGGCAAAATCCTCAAGGACGCCAGCCCCCTCCTCAAATCTCTCTCCAGTGCCTTCGAACCCCAACGGAAGGAAATGGTCGCCCGCTTCATCGATTCCCAAGTCCAGCGCCTCACCGAAATGGCCGGCCTCTCGGAATCCCAGGCCGCTGCCCTCCGCTCCCACCTCGAAACCATGGACAAGGAAAATCAGGAGAAAATGCAGAGCGCCATGGGCAAGGACATGAAACTCGAGGACCTCATCGCCATGCGCCGCAACGGCGGCAATAATCCCCAGAAAGCCGTCGACGACTGGGCCGCCGCCAACCTCTCCGGCGATCAGGCCGAAGCCTATAAGGCAAAACGCCTCACCGAAAAAAGCGAGCAGATCACCCGCTCCGCCAACGCCCAACTCGATGGCCTCGACCGCGAACTCTCCCTCAGCGAAGAACAGAAGGACAAGGTCTTCAATATCCTCGTCCAAACCGATCAGAACTACGACGCCAGCATGAAGCTCGAAGGCATCGACGCCACCGCCAGCGTCGGAGATGGCCAGTCCCGCGACGATGCCATCGCCGCCATCCTCAGCCCGGACCAGAAGGCCAAGTACGACGCCCGCCAGACGGAACGAAAATCCCGCGAAAGCCGCTTCATGCAGATGCTCGGCGTCGATCCCGCGAAGCTCCGCCAGGAATAAAGGAAAAGCCGACCGCCGCACCACACAGCCCCGCGGGCACACCATCCCCGCCTGCCGGGAATTCCGGACTTCACAATCGAAGGCCAACCCGTCTGTTCAGCGCAGCCCCGTGGCCGACCGCACCCGGGTCATCGTGGCTTGGGCTATGCCCCGCGCACGCTCCGCACCGTCGCGCAGCACCTTTTCCACAAAATCAAGGTTCCCTTCCAGTTCGGCACGCCGCGCCCGCATCGGCGCAAAGTATTCCCAGATGCCCCCAAACAGACGCTTCTTGAAATCCCCATAGCCCGTCCCCCCACTCAGAAAGTCCGCCCGCATCGCGGCCACCGCCCCCTCACCCGCCACCAGACGGTACAAATCCACAATGATGCTACCCTCCGGCTCCTTCGGCTCCTCCACCGGCGTCGAATCCGTCCGGATCCCCATCACCTTCTTCCGCAGGACTTTCTCGTCCTCGAAAATCTGGATCGTGTTGTCGTAGCTCTTGCTCATCTTCTCCCCATCGAGACCAGGCACTTTCGCTGTCTCCATCCGGATCCTCGGCTGCGGCAACCGCAGGGTCTCCCCATACACATGGTTGAACTTCGACGCAATGTCCCGCGTCACTTCCACATGCTGCTTCTGATCCTGCCCCACCGGCACCACATCACTATCATAAATCAGAATGTCAGCCGCCATCAGCACCGGATACGCAAACAATCCGTGATTCGGCGTCAGCCCCCGCGCCGTCTTGTCCTTGTAACTGTGACAGTTCTCCAGCATCGGCATCGGCGTCAGCGTGCTCAGAATCCACGTCAGTTCACAGACCTCGGGCACTTCACTCTGGCGGAAAAACGTCGCCTTCGCCGGGTCCAGCCCGCACGCCAGAAAATCCAGCGCCAGATCCAGCACATGCCTTCGCAGCGCCCCCGGATCCTGCAGGCTCGTGAGCGAATGATAGTCCGCGATGAAATAAAACGCATCCCCCTCGTCCTGCAGCCGGATCGCCGGCTCCATCATCCCAAAATAATTGCCCAGATGCAGGCGACCCGATGGCTGAATGCCGGAAAGAATGCGCATAAGCCTCCCACAGTGGCGGCGGCCCGATCCCTGTCAAGCAACCCCGGAACCCAACACCCCATGAAGGCCTCCCACACGGCAGTCCGGGCAATCTTTTCTCTGGAATTCTGGAAAACGGTCCGCACTATGACCCTCCCGACTCTACTTCGGCACCAGTCCCAACCCTGATTTCCCAGTCCGTTATGGCTCAGCCCACACCCCCCGCCAATCAGCCGTCCACGACACCCGCAGCCGTGACCGGCTCCTGCTGCTCCGGAAGTGGTCTCGCTTACCTCCTCGCCCGTGTCACCCTCGGCCTTATGCTCCTCCTCGCAGGCGTAGAGAAATTCAAGAGCCCCGCCCCGCCCTACACCTACAGCACGGCCTACTGGCACGACGAGAAAGACCCCGTCACCAAGGAAGTCACCAAATGGGGACGCTGGATGTCCGTCGCCAAACCAGTCTATGAATTCGGCGGCTTCAACAACCCCGCCGTCTTCACCCCCCAAGGCTCCAATGGACTCTCATGGATGTTCTACCTCTACGCGCAGGGCCTCCCCTACGCCATGATCGCCATCGGCCTAGCCATCCTCGTCGGCTTCCTCAACCGCCTCTCCCTCCTCGCAGGCGGTGCCATCTGGCTCTCACTCGCCGCCGGACAGATGACCCTCCCGGACAACCCGACCGTCAGCATGCTCGTACAGTACACCATGTACTACGTCATCGCTCTCGCCCTCGTGAAGTATAACCGCTTCGCACTCACTCGCTTCTGATGCCTCCGCGGCTCCGCGCGCCGCTCCGGGTCATTGCCCAACGCCAATCCCACCCAGCGCCCGCCCCAGTGCCATGAAAACCAATGCATCTCCAGCGACCGGCCGCCTCTCTGGCGACCTGTCCCGCCGCTCCTTCCTGCGGAATTCCACCATCACCGCCACCGCCCTCAGTTACAGCCGCATCGCCGCCCGCGCCGCAGGCAAAGAGGATTCGGCAGCCCTCAACATCGCCCTCGTCGGCTGCGGCCAGCAGGGCATGGCCGCCCTCACCGCCTCCACCGTCCGCATCCCGGGCGTCCGCTTCGCCGCCGTCTGCGATCTCTGGGACCAGAAACGCATCTCCGCCAAACGCTCCATCGATCCAGCCGGCTCCGTCGGCACTCAGGATTTTTCGGAGATGGCCGAAATGCTCGACAAGGTCAAGGAACTCGACGCTGTCCTCATCGCGACGCCAGACTGGCTCCACGCCCCCAATTCACGGATGGCCCTCGAAGCCGGCAAGCACGTCTACTGCGAAAAGATGATGTCCAACAGCATCGAGGCCGCCGCCGATATGGTCAAGGCCCAGCGCCAGACGGGCAAACTCCTCCAGATCGGGCACCAGCGCCGCAGCAACCCCCGCTACATCTTCATGCGGGACGAACTCCTCCGGAAACGCCGCCTCCTCGGACAGGTGACACACCTCTACGGCCAGTGGAACCGCTCGGTCAAAAACCCCCTCCTTCCCAAGGTCGGGGCCGCTGAAGTGGAGAAATTCAAGAAGGCGGGCTACGAAAACCTCTTCGAATTCGCCAACTGGCGCTGGTTCAAAAAATACGGCGGGGGACCAATCTCCGACCTCGGAGCCCACCAGATCGATATCTTCAACTGGCTCCTCGGAACCACACCGAAATCCCTGACCGCAGCCGGCGGTCTCGATTTCTACAAGGACCGCGCCCTCCCGGATGGCTCGAAGTTCAGCTACGAACACCTCGACAACGCCATTCTCATCTACGATTACGATTCCCCGGACTTCGGTCTCGTCCGCGTCGTCTACCAGGTCCTCACCACCAACGGATCCCAGAACTACTACGAGAAGATCATGGGCGTCGAAGGCACCATCGTCATCTCGGAACAACCAGTCTACAATCAGGTCTACCGGGAAAAGGATACCACCGAAGACAAGGTCGGCGCATGGGAAACCCTCGCCAAACAAGGCTTCCTCCGCAAACCACCGGCCACCGTCTACAACAAGTTCTGGGAACGCCCGAAACTCTGGAACCGCCCGGACCCGTGGCTCGAAAAGGAAGGCGTTCAGGACGTGCGCGTCTCCATCCCGGCCGATCCCTACGAACTGCCAGCCCTCCCCAAGGAACTGGACGAAAAACCACCGCACCAGCACCACCTCGAAAACTTCTTCAACGTCGTCCGCAAAGGCGGCAGCCAATCGGAACTGAACTGCCCGGTCGAAGACGCCTACAAGTGCTGCCGCGCTGTCCTCGCCATCAATGAGGCAGTCTCCCAGGCCAAACGCATCGACTTCAAACCCGAAGATTTCACGGTCGCCTGATCCCCACCCACCCCTTCCTCCATGAAACGCATCTCTTCCGTCACGTCCGGATCCCTCGCCGCCGCAGCCCTCGCGGCCCTCACGGCCTGCGACAAAGCCGCCCCCGGACTGTCTCCCCTGTCGTCTGCGCCAGCCTCGGGCTCCTCTTCCTCTTCAGGCGTCTACGCCTCCAGCGCAGGTGCCACTTCCACCGCCGCCACCCCGGTGGCCCCTACCCCGCAGCCCGCGGCCCCCAAGCCCGCCGAAACCGTGGCGGTCGCTCCGGCACCGGCACCGGCTCCCGCCCCAACCCCGGAGGCCACCCCAGCGGCTCCCGCTCCTGCGCCAGCCGCCACCGGAGCCATGCTCACCATCAAGCCGGTCATGCCCAAGCCGCTGTTCGCGGGCACGCCCCTCCCGGATAGCAACCCTCCCCCCAACCTCGACAAAAGCGGCAAACCCACCCTCGAAGTCCAGGCACCGGAAGGCGTCTCTCTCCTCTCCAAAGGCAAACCCGTCACTTCCAGCGACCCCGCCCCTCTCCCTTCAGGTGATGCCGAATCCCTCAAACTCATCACCGACGGCGACAAAGAAGGCGACGACGGCTTCTTCGCCGACCTCATGCCCGGCAAACAATGGGTCCAGATCGATCTCGGCGAATCAAAGGAAATCTGGCTGATCTGGCTCTGGCACTTCCACAAGCAGGCGGTCATCTACCGCGACGTCGTGGTCCAAGTCTCAGATGACCCCGAAATGAAGAATGCCACCGTCGTGTACAATAACGACTTCGACAATTCTGCTGAATTCGGCGTCGGCCAGGACCAGTCATGGGTCGAAACCAATAACGGCCGCGCCATGCCCGTCAAAGGAGTCAAGGGCCGCTACGTGCGGCTCTGGTCCAATGGCCGCAATATCGATGACATGAACCAGTACATCGAAGTCGAAGTCTACGGTCGCTGAAATTTCCTTCCAGTCCGGCTTTCTTATTCCCCACGACCGCCGCCCGATGCTCTGCCATCCGGCGGCGGTTCTTTTTCCCGGGGCAGGACTCCCGGACATCCGTCCTTGCCGCCCGGACATTCATGGAAAACCTTTCCGTACAACCCATCCCGTCTTTCCCATGGCCTCAGACAATACCCCGGAAATGCTGCCACCCCTCGGCCTCCTCGCGGAACTCGACGAATCCCTGCGACGGAAACTGGCCGCCGCCGGACGCTTCGCCGCCGTGCCGGCCGGCACCCGCCTAGCCATCCAGGGAGAATCCCACGAAACCCTCACCGTCCTCCTCTCAGGCAAAGCCAAGGCTTCCTGCCACGCTCACGGCGACTATATCGAACTCGGCGTCATCAAACCCGGAGAAACCATCGGGGAAATGAACATGATCGATCCCCAGAAGGCCAGCGCCGACGTTGAAATCACGGAACGCGCCGACATCTGGACCATCGACGACGACCAGTTCACGAAGATCGTCGAGACCGATCCCCACGCAGCCTTCCTCGTCCTCAAATGGCTCGGCCGCCTCCTCTGCCGGAGACTGCGCGCCAACGCTGACAAAATGCTCGCCAAGGCGGAACTCACCCGCCAGACCTTCCGCGACATGGACTACTGAAAGACCCAACCCTGGTCAGGGAACCCGCGGAAATTTCCGGAAATCCGGCCGCCGCTTCTCCACAAAGGCATTCTTTCCCTCCTTGGCCTCTTCGCTCATGTAGTAAAGCAGGGTCGCATTCCCCGCCAGATCAAGCAGTCCAATCTGACCGTCGCAGTCGGCATTGAGCGCGGCCTTCAGACAGCGCAGCGCCAGCGGGCTGTGCTGCAGAATCTCACGGGCCCATTTGAGCGTCTCCGACTCCAGGTCCACCAGCGGAACCACCGCATTCACCAAGCCCATCTCAAGGGCCTGCGCCGCATCGTACTGACGGCACAGAAACCAGATCTCACGCGCCTTCTTCTGCCCCACAATGCGCGCCAGATAGGAGGAACCCAGCCCGCCATCAAACGATCCCACCTTCGGTCCAGTCTGACCAAACCGCGCATTGTCTGCCGCAATCGTGAGATCGCAGACCACATGCAGCACATGCCCACCCCCGATGGCATACCCCGCAACCATTGCAATCACCGGCTTGGGAATGCTGCGGATCTTCTTCTGCAGATCAAGAACATTGAGCCGCGGCACCCCGTCGCTGCCCACATAGCCGGCATGACCCCGCACTTTCTGATCACCCCCAGAACAGAAGGCCTTTTCTCCCTCCCCAGTCAGAATGATGACCCCCACATCGGGATCCTCATGCGCCACATCAAACGCATCGAGCAACTCACGGACGGTGAGCGGCCGGAAGGCATTGCGCACTTCCGGACGGTTGATCGTGATCCTCGCAATCCCATCACTGGTCTTGTCGAGCTTGATATCGGTGTAGGTTTTGACGGATGTCCACATAAACTGCTTGCTCAGGCCGCTTCCTCGCCCGCTTCCCCCGGTCCCACCATCACGACGACCGGTTCTGCCCGGAAATAGCGCGCACAGACCTCCGCAATCTCCTCCCGCGAAATGGTCCGCACCCGCTCCAGCACTTTTTCCTGGTGATCAAATCCTAGCCCATACAGCTCGTCGAGGGCACTCTGCTGCGCCAGCCCGGCACTGCTCTGCATCTGCATCGTCTGCTTCCCGATCCACGTGCGCCTCGCCCGATCCAACTCGTCCGCGGTCAGCCCATCGCGCGCCAGCAGCCCAATTTCCTGCAGCAGCTCGGCCTTCGCAAATTCCGCCTTCTCCGGAGCCGCACTCAGATAAAAGGCAAACACCCCGGGAGCCATTCCCATTACCTGTGTGGTCCCCACGGAATACGCCAGTCCATGTTCCTCGCGGATCCGCTCGAAAAAACGGCTCGCCATGTCGCTGCAGGCCTCATCAATCAGATCCAGCGCCACCCGGTCCGGATGCACAATGTCCACCGCAGGATAGCCTGCCACGAGAAACGACTGCCGCTTGTCACGGACCAGATGCATTTCCTGACCGCGGTGCGCGGGCAGCATCGGCAGCACCGTCGGCCCACGCCGCGGACCCGCCGGCATGCCACCCAACTCGGCTTCCACAGCCGCACACACTTCATCGAAATCCACATCCCCCACCACGGCCACCACAGCATTTCCGGACACCACCTGTCTCCGGTGCCACTCCCGCAGCTGCGCACCGCTCAGCGCAGCCAGCGATTCCGGAGTTCCTTCGCGGTTCATGGCAAAGGGATGCTCCCCGTAAACGGCACGCCGCAGCCCCTGAAAGGCCACAAACGATGGATGATCCTCCTGCTGCCGCAGAGTCGCGGCCTGCCGCTCCGCTTCCTTCCGCACTTCCTCGTCCGGATAGGAAGCCTGCAGCAGCACGTCCGCCCAAACCGCCAGCCCTTCCCGGAAATCCGGCCGCAGCACCTGCGCGGAAAGCGAAAAACTGCTCCCCCCACTGTCCGCCCCAATGCTGCCGCCGCCTCCCTCGATCAGATCGGCAATCAGCTCCGCACTGCGCTGAGCAGTGCCCTTGACCATGGTCCGCGCCATGAGACGACCCAGCCCGCTCGTCTCCGCCGTCTCCTCAAGCACACCACCGCGCAGCGTCGCATGCAGCGAAACCACCGGAAGCCTCCGGTCTTCCCGCACCAGCAGGGTCAAACCATTGCCGAAGACATGCCGCCGCATGGCCCCGGGCTTCAGTCCGCCAGTGCGCACCGCCGCAGACCGCAGACTCCCCTTCGGATTCACCGACACACTGCAGCGCCGGTCCGGCCGCAGCCACGCGCCAGCCACCGCCGCCACCTCAGCCGGCGTCACCCGGTCGATCGCTTCCAGATAATGCCTCGTGAACTCTGTATTGCCCGTCGCATACCAGTTGGCCCCGATATCCGATGCCTGCCCCCGCATGGTCACCAGCCCGCCCAGTTGATCAGCCAGCAGCATCCGTCTCGCCCGGCGCACCTCGGCCTCCGTCACCCCTCCGTCGCGGATGCCCTCCAACTGCTGCAGCACGGCCGCTTCCACCGCCTCTCGGTTCCCCGCTTCACACTCGGCACTCACATAGAAGACGCCGCTCAGCAGCGGCGTGTACGCACCCGCTCCAATCGAATGCGCAAGGGATCGCCGCTCCCTCACTTCCCTCCAGAGCCGCGAAGTACGGCCGCTCCCCAGCAGGGTGGCGAGCACATCGAGCGCCGGCGTCACCCCATCCAGCAATCCCGGAATCCGCCACGCCAGATCCATTCTCGTGATCTCTGTGGGGAACTCGACATGCGCCTCCCGCACACCCGCCTGCTCAGGCTCCTCCGGGAGCAGAATGTGCGGCGACGGACGCGGTTCCACCCGGCCGAATCTCTCCTGCACAAGACGCTCCACCGTCGCCGCATCCACATCCCCCACCACCACCACAAACATTCTTCCCGGCACATACCGCTCCTGCCAGTACCCGAAGGCTGCCTCCCGCTCGACTGTGTTGAACAGCTCCAGGTTTCCGATGACCGGTTCCCGGTACGGATGCTCCCGGTACAGTGTGCTGAACATCAACTGACCCACCGCACGCCCGGGATCGTCCTTCCCCATGTCGATCTCCCGCCGGATGACATCCTTTTCCTTGGCGAATTCCTCCAGCGGAAACCGCGCCGCCGTCGTCAGATCCGCCAGCACCCCCAGCGAAGTCTCCAGCCCTTCGCGCAGCGTGTCCACCCAGTACACCGTCCGGTCAAAGGACGTGTAGGCATTGAGCACACCCCCCGTGTCCTGCACGAGCCGGGCAATTTCTCCGGGGCCATGAGCCCCCGCCCCCTGGAATACCATGTGCTCGACAAGATGCGAAACACCAGTTCCCAGCAGCCGGTCCTCCAGAATGCTTCCGGTCTTCACCCAGACCTGTACACTCACCAGCGGCGCACTCCGGTCTTCCTTGAAAAGCACTTCCAGCCCGTTCGGAAGCCGCATGATCTGCACACCCGACAGCGGAAAGGCAATGCCTCCATCAGAAGGATGATTCGTCACCGGGGATTCAGTTCGCGCAGCCATGGCATTCAGGGGAAGGAATCCGCATGCAACGGTCCTTTCTCTCACTACGCAAGCGCTCCCGCCCCGGGAACTGCCAACTGCGGGAGATCCCCGCCCGCTTCACTCAATATCCGCCTTGCCCGGCTGAATCAGCAGCGGCCGGGCTCCCGCCCCCGGCGTCACCACCGGCACCGGTGCCGCCGGAATCGCCGGAGCAGCCGTCAGCGCCGGCCGCACGGGCTTCTTCTCGCCATCGCCGTCCTTCTCATCTTTCCCCTTACCCTTCTTCCGGCCATCCTCCTTCTCATCTTCAGCCTTTTCCTTCCCCGCCGCCCCCGCAATCACCGAAGCATACGGATCCTTCCCCAGGACTGTCTCTGCAGTCACCCGCACCGGAATGGCATCAGCGGCCGCCAGTTCCGGATTGATGCCCGCCGCCCCGCTCGGCGGAACCGGCACCCCCGGCTCGGCCATGAGCGCCGCCGACGCCACCTCCCCGCCAATCGTGTGCAGCTTGCATACGTTCCCGATCTTCGTACCCGCCCGGATGTACTCCATGTAGGAAATCTTCGTCAGCTTCTCCCGCTCGGGATCCGCCGGATCCGGCCGCATCTCCAGACAGGCATCCGAAGCCACATCACCGGACAATTCACACAATTCCACAAGGTTCAGTCCTCCCGGTTCCTTGAAATCCACCGGTTCCCGGTCGCCATGCACCGACGCATTCATGACATCCACCCAGACCGGCAGTGCCGTGTGACGGCTGAAGGCGAAAGGATAGACCTGCTCCCGCTTGTCCAGACCCACCCAGACTGCACACGTCACCTCGCTGCTGTACCCCGCAAACCACAGGTCGGTCGAATTAATGTGCGTCCCCGTCTTGCCAGCCACCGGCATCGGCCGCAGCCCAAGCTCCCGCGCATTCGAAGCCGTCCCGATATCCAGCACCATCGATTCCTCCAGACAACTGTGCGTCATCCACGCCGCCGCAGGATCCGTCACCCTCACCATCCCGGCTTCCCCCCCACGCTTCCACACCGGTTGTCCATCCGCACGCTCGATCCTCGTCACAAAGTGAATCCCCTCGGGCCGTTCCCCACCATTCGGGAAAGCCGTGTAGGCCAACGCCATGTCCCGGACCGAAACCTCATGCCGCCCCAGCAGAATCGCCGGATCCGAAGGCATGTCCCCGAAGCCCGCACGCTTCGCAAGGGCCGTCACCTTTTCCACCCCCATCTCCAGCCCAAGACGCGCCGGACAGTTGTTCTTTCCCTGAATGAATGCCTTCCGGATCGAAGTCGTGTCGTCATGCTGAATATTGAAGGTCTCCACGCCCAGCTCACCGAGCGTTCCCGTGGTCGCTCCCAGCATGATCCTCGTGTTGTCCATCCGCTGATCAATGATCCGGCTGCCCGGAAACCAGCGGTCCTCAAAAGCCGCCGTGTAGACAAAGGGGACAAAAGCCGTCGCCGCCGGACGCTTGCTCAGAAAGACCCGGTTGTACTGCGACTGCGCAAAGTTCCGCCCCCCAGCCATGGCCAGCACCGCCCCCGACCGGTTATCGAGCGCAATCGCCGCCCCCTGGAGATACCCCGGACGCGGCGCATCCTGCGGCAGCCCCCCGGCCTTCCGGTGAGCTTCCAGCTTGGCCGTAAACTCCGCCTGCTTCTCCCGTTCCTTCGGATAGTCCTCCCGCTGCTCCACAGCCTCAAGCCGCTTCGCCAGACTCTCCTCCATGGCCCGCTGCATCTCGGAATCAATCGTCGTGTACACCCGGTACCCCTTCCCCGCCACGCCATCAATCCCCAGTCCGCTCAGAATCGCCTCGATCTCATCCTCGATCTCATACTGCACATACCCCGCCGCCCGCACCGCCTCGGAGGGCTTCACCACCAGCGGTTCCGCCTTCATCGCATTCGCTTCCTCCCGCGTGAGGTACTTGCGGATCACCATCCGGTCGAGCGTCTCATTGCGCTCCCGCGTCGCAAGGGCCGGATTGTTCAGCGGATTGTAGAAGCGCGGACTCTTGATCAGCCCGATTAGCGCCGCAGCCTCGGACTTCGTCAGTTCCTTCGTGCTCTTGCTGAAATACCCCTGCGCCGCAGCCTCAATCCCGTAAAACCCCTTCCCGAACGGAATCCGGTTCAGATACAGCTCAATAATCTCAGGCTTCCCGAAGTGCTTCTCGATCCGCTCCGCCAGATGAATCTCGAGCAGCTTGCGTTCCCGGGTCCGCTCCATCAGGCCATAGGTATTCCGTGCCAGCTGCTGCGTGATCGTACTCGCCCCGGATACCGCACGCCCCGCGAAAAGACTGTCCTTGGCCGCCCGCACAATGCCCCGGTAATCCACCCCCTTGTGCTCCCAGAACCGGCTGTCCTCCGTCGCCACCAGCGCATCAATGAGATGCTGCGGCATGTCGCTATACTGAATCACCGTACGGTTCTCGTTCGCCAGCCGCCCAATCTCCCGTCCCTCCCGGTCAAAAAGAATGCTGCTCTGCTCGAATTTCCCCAGCAGCGACAGATCGAATTCATCCGCCTTCTCCCGGAACCCGGCGAGATACGAACGCAGACTGAACGTGGTCACGAGGACAATGCCCAGCAGCGTCAGCGAAACCACACGGAACCACGGCCGTTTCCACAGCGGCGGACGGCGCCGGCGCTGCCGCCGCACCGGGAGCTGGTCCGGTCGGATCTTGATGAGGTCTCCAATCATGCCTGAAAAGAAAGCGCCCGTACGGACAGCTTCTGTCCAGAGCATGCAGAACCACGGAAAAAATGCAAAGGAATGGTCAGGATACCCCGCACAGGGTCAGCGGAGCGCCGCCTCCATGACCTGATGCACCCTCTGGACCATGCTCCGCGGATCCTCCACGAGCCCAGCACTCAGCAGAGCAGTATCAAGGAGCTGGCCCGCAATCAGGCCAGCCGCCTCGGGACGCGATTCCCTCGTCTCCCAGAGCCGGCGGATCAGCGGGTGCCGCGGATTGATCTCAAGGCGCACCTTCGGCGCAGGAGCTTCCTGCTTCAGAGTGCGCATCATGGCCCGCATCTGCGGCCCCATTCTCGCCTCCTCCGGCAGCAGCGCCACCACTGGGCTGCCGGTCAACCGCCGCGAAACCGCCACTTCCTTCACCCCATCACCCAGTTGCTCAGCCATCCATCGGCAGAACTCCTCGCCTTCCTCTGCCGACAGACTCTCGCCCTCCGGCTCAGGTGCCTCGGGCAGTTCCAGATCGTCCGCATCCGCTGCCTGCAGCCGCTTGCCGCCAAATTCATGGAGCGACCCCGCAATGTATTCATCCACCGGCTCGGTGAAGAACAGCACCTCAAGACCACGTGCCCGGAAGGCCTCGAGATACGGACCATTCTCAATGGCATGACGGCTGGGAGCCTGCAGAAAATAGATGTCGTTCTGCCCGTCCTTCATGCGCGCCGCATACTCCTCGAGCGACGTCAACTCACCCGCCTCCGTCATGCTGCTCTCAAACCTCAGCAGCTTCGCAAGGGCCTCCCGGTGCTTGCCATCCGTCACCACTCCCTCTTTCACAAAACGGCTGAACTTCGCATAGAAATCAGCGTACTTCGCCGCGTCGCTCTTCGCTTCCCCATCGAGGAACTTCAGAAAACGCTTCGTGATGACATCCCCGAGCTTCTGCACAAGGGCACTGTCCTGCATGGTCTCCCGCGATATGTTGAGCGGCAGGTCATCACTGTCGATCACGCCACGCAGAAACCGCAGCCAGTCGGGCAGCAACCCCTTCGGATGCGGATCAATGAGCACCCTCCGGCAGTACAGCGCCACCCCAGGCTCAGTCTGACCCATGCCCCATGGCTCAGGATTCTCCCCGGGCACAAACACCAGCGAATTGATCACCAGCGGGGCGTCCGCATTGAAATGAAGCCGGTAGCGCGGCTCGTCCCACGCATGCGCGATGAACTTGTAGAATTCCCCGTACTGCTCGTCAGTCACCTCGCTCCGGTTCTTCAGCCACAACGCCTCCACCGCATTCGCCCGCTCCCCGTCCAGCTGCACCGGAAACGGCACGAAATTCGAATAACGCTTCAGCAGCTCCGAAATCCGCCAGCCGCGCGCATAATCCGCCTGATCCTCGCGCAGATGAATCACCACCCGCGTGCCCCGCGGACGGTCGACCGCCTCCGCCAAGGAATAACCACTCCGCCCATCACTGCTCCAATGCAGCGCCCCAGAATCGGACCGCCACGACTTCGTGTACACATCCACCCGGTCGGCCACCATGAAAACACTGTAGAATCCCACCCCGAAACGACCAATCACATTCCCAGCCGCCGCCGCCCCAGCCTCCAGACTCTGCAGAAAGGCCTTCGTGCCACTGTGCGCAATCGTCCCCAGATTCTCCACAAGTTCCTCCCGCGTCATCCCAATCCCCGCATCCTCAATCGTCAGCGTCCGCCCTTCCTCGTCCGTGCGGATCGAAATCTCCAGCGGCAACTCCCCGTCAGCCACTTCCACTCCCGTCAGCTTCAGATGCCTCAGCTTTTCCTGCGCATCCGACGCATTCGATACCAGTTCCCTCAGAAAAATCTCCCGGTCCGTATACAGGGAGTGAATGACAATGTCGAGAAGCTGCCTGACTTCCGCCTGAAAGGCCTGCGTTTGGGGGGTCTCTGTGCTCATTCTGAATCTGTGGTTCCGTTAAAGTGAAGCGCCCCTCTGTACCCAGAGGAGACGACCTGTCAAAGCAACGCCGCCAGCATAAGCTGTCTCGGCTTCCCCAGCATCCCACCCGACAAGCTTGTGAAAAATTTCACAAATTCGGGTTGCCGCGGCAGCCCTCGAATCGAATCCTCCCGGAACCCATCCGGTCCCCGCGCCCGGCCACCCATGAATCCCACCAGCACCATGGCCATCAACTACAAAACCGGCAAGCAGCCGCACCCGAAAGAACACCGCATGATCTTCCGGAACGTAGACCGGGAGGGATGGGACACCTCCATCGACTGCTACCTGCGCGAGGGCGGCTACGACCAGCTCCGCAAGGCCCTCACGATGGAACCCAAGGCCATCACCGAGGAAGTGAAACTCAGCGGTCTGCGCGGCCGCGGCGGCGCAGGCTTCCCCACGGGCGTCAAATGGACCTTCATCCCCCCCAACAATACCAAACCGGTCTACCTGATCTGCAATGCAGACGAAAGTGAACCCGGCACATTCAAGGACCGCTACATCATCCATCAGGACCCCCATCAGCTCATCGAGGGCATGACCATCTCCTGCTTCGCCGTAGGAGCCCACCTAGCCTACATCTACATCCGCGAGGAATTCCCGGAAGGCGCCCAGATTCTCGAAAAGGCCATCGCCGAAGCCCGCGCCCGCGGCTTCCTCGGCAAAAACATCTGCGGTTCGGGATTCGACCTCGAAATCTACGTGCACCGCGGAGCCGGAGCCTACATCTGCGGCGAAGAAACCGGCCTCATCGAGAGCCTCGAAGGAAAAAGGCCCTACCCGCGCATCAAACCGCCTTACTTCCCGGCCGCCCTCGGCCTGTACCTCTGCCCCACCATCGTCAACAACGTCGAAAGCCTCTGCCACGTCCGCCACATCCTCGCCATGGGCGGAGCCGAATACGCCAAACTCGGAACCCCGCGCAATACCGGTACCCGCATCCTCTGCGTCAGCGGTGATGTCGTCCGCCCCGGCTACTTCGAAGTCCAAGTCGGCAAGGTCACCATGGGCGAAGTCATCAATGACATGTGCGGAGGCCTCCGCCCCGGCAGGAAACTCAAGGCCATCATCCCCGGAGGATCGTCCGCCAAGGTCCTCCGCGCCGACGAAACCTTCAAAGTCAAACAACCGGACGGCAGCATGAAGGAACTCTCCGTCTGGGACATCCCCATGGACTTCGATACCATCGCCGCCTGCGGATCCATGGCCGGTTCCGGCGGCGTCATCATCATGGACGACTCCCGCAGCATGGCGTGGGTTCTCAATAACCTCAACGCCTTCTACGCGCACGAAAGCTGCGGCCAATGCACCCCCTGCCGCGAAGGCAGCCTCTGGATGCGCAAAATCAGCGACCGCATCGCCGGAGGCACCGCCTCCCCGGAAGACGTCTCCCTCCTCGAAAGCGTGGCCTACCAGATCGATGGCAAAACCATCTGCGCATTCGGCGAAGCCTGCTCATGGCCCACCGAAAGCTTCATCGCCAAATTCCGCGACGAACTGACCGCTGCCACCCGACCGGAAAACCGCGGCCGCCTCCATACCGACGAAGCCCGCCTCGCCGCCTCCGGCCTCTGAACCACCAGGCCCGGATCCACTGAAACAGACAAGGGGAACCCACCGTACCGCTTAAAAGAATAGAAGGTGCCACCGGCGCTCCCCCACGGGAACTTTCCCTTTGCACCCTCTCCCCCGTCCCCTACCCTCCCTCAATCCATGAACACTACCCAGGTTTTCTTCGCCATGCCCATCGGAGGTCAGGAAATGTTCCTGATCTTCCTGGCCATCCTCCTCCTCTTCGGAGCCAAAAAACTCCCGGAATTCGCCCGCGGTCTCGGACGCAGCATGGGCGAATTCAAAAAGGCACGCCAAGAATTCGAACACGAAATCACCAAGGCTGTCGACGAAAAGGATACCAAAATCTGATGCCTCCGCGCCCCGCGCGATCATTCCTCCACTTCCTCCAGAGAGGCACCCTCACCGGTGCCTCTTTTGTTTTTCTCCTTGCGGCCCAGCCACAGGAAGCCGCCCCGGACACCCCATCCCCAGCCACCATCCGCGTGGTTTCATGGAACGTCCGGAACTTCACCGGAACGACCCTGCCTACGTCCTCCCAGCCCAGTCCACTCAGCCCAAAACCCCGCGAGGAAGTCTCCGCGGTCGTCCGCACCCTCGCCAGCACCCAGCCCGATATAGTCGGCCTTTCGGAAATGGGATCGGATCATGACCTGCAGCGCCTCCAGGAAATGCTCGCCGAGGAAGGCATCACACTGCCCCATCGCGAACTGGTCAGCGGAGCTGATCCCGTCCGCCATCTCGCCGTGCTCAGCCGCTTTCCCATCGCGAGCCGCCAGCACGAAACCCGCCTATCCTACCAGCTGGGAACCAGCCGATTCCCCATCCAGCGCGGCATCCTCGACGTCACCATCCAGCCAGCTCCGCACTGGCAGCTGCGCCTCTGCGGCGTCCACCTCAAGAGCCGACGCGACACGCCGGAAGCCGAAGAGAGCCTCATGCGCCGCAATGAGGCCCATCTCCTGCGCCGGAAAATCGACGACATCCTCCGCGCAGCCCCGCAAAGCCCTCTGCTCCTGTTCGGAGATTTCAATGATTCCCGCGACAGCCCGTCGCTCCGCAGCATCCGCGGAATCCGCGCCAACGGCCGCTACCTCGCAGAACTCCCCTGCGCGGACGACCGAGGGGAACGCTGGACCTACCACTTCCCGGAAGAAGACTCCTACAGCCGCATCGATTTCCTGCTGGCATCCCGCAGTCTGCGCCCGGCCATCGCCGATGCCGACTGCCGCATCCCATCGGACCGGGCGTGGCGCCTCGCCAGTGACCACCGCCCCCTCGCCACCGTCATCCGCATTCCAGTTCCAGTTCCACCGGATCCCGCACGCACAAAGGCCGCCACCCGGGGACGGCAGTGACCCTCCCGCCCTCGCGTGGCAACTTGAGAATTGCACCCGTTCATCCCTCATGGCATCCACTGTCCATGCGATCTCTCCTCCTTTCTGCCGCCTTTCCGGTTCTCCTCTCCCCGGCCCTCACCGCCGCCGTCACGCTGCCCTCTGTCCTCAATTCCCATATGGTGCTCCAGAGGGACAAACCCGTGCCGGTCTGGGGCTGGGCCAATCCCGGTGAAAAAGTCTCGGTCTCCTTCGCAGGACAAACCAAAGAGGTCACCGCCGACGCCGAAGGAACATGGAAAGTCAGCCTCGACGCCATGCCGGCCAATGCCAATCCCCAGGACATGGTCATCAAGGGTTCCAATGAAATCCGCCTCGACGATATCCTTGTCGGAGAAGTCTGGATCGGCAGCGGCCAGAGCAATATGCAGTGGAGCGTCGAAGCCTCGGACAAACCAGCCGAAGAAATCGCCGCCGCCAGCCACCCGGGAATCCGGCTCTTCCTCGTGCCCCTGGTGTCTTCTCCAGTGAAAAACCGGAATGTGGACGCCTCGTGGACAGCCTGCTCCCCGGAAAGCATTCCAAAGTTCTCGGCGGTCCTCTACTACATGGGCCGTCACCTCCACCGCGAACTCAATGTCCCAGTCGGTCTCATCGCCAGTTCATGGGGAGGCAGCCGCATCGAACCATGGACCCCCATCGAAGGCTTCGCTCAGGTTCCCAGCCAGCGCGACCACGTGAAAACCATCCGCATGAACACCCCGGGATACCCGGAACACGAAGCCGCCCTGCAGACATGGCTCGGCAACGTGGAAAACTGGGCGAAACAGGGCCGCGATCTCCTCAAGCAGAAACAACCTCTCCCCACCATGCCGGACCGCCCCGGCCCCCTCGCCCACGGCCATCAGCAGCTCGTCGGAACCTACAACGCCATGATTCATCCCCTCGTCCCCTTCGCCATCCGCGGTGCCGTCTGGTACCAGGGCGAATCCAATAACGGCGAAGGCATGCTCTACCTGGACCGCATGAAAGCCCTCGTCGGTGGCTGGCGCAGCGTCTGGAACCAGGGCGAATTCCCATTCTATCACGTCCAACTCGCCCCCTACAACTACAGCCGCAAGGACCCCGCCACCGACCGCGCCGATACCAGACTCGCCGAAATCTGGGAAGCCCAGGCCGAAAGCGCCAGACAAATCCCCCACACGGGCATGGCCGTCATCAATGACATCGGCAACGTCAACGATATCCACCCACGCAATAAACAGGAAGTCGGCCGCCGCCTCGCCCTCATCGCCCTCGCTAAGGACTACGGCCGATCCGAACTGGTCGCCTCAGGCCCGTCCTACGCCAGCCATTCCATCGACGGCAGCCGCATCCGCATCCAGTTCGATTCCACCGGATCCGGTCTCGCCTCCCGCGACGGCAAACCACTCAGTTGGTTCGAGATCGCAGGAAGCGATGGAAAGTTTCACGACGCCGAAGCAACCATCGATGGCAACAGCGTGATCGTTTCCTGCCCAGCCGTTCCACAGCCCACCACCGCCCGGTTCGCCTTCAGCCAGATCGCCGAACCCAACCTCATGAACAAGGAAGGTCTACCCGCCGGCGCTTTCCGTACCCGCTGAGCAAAAGCGATCAAGCTGAGCCCCCAACAGCACAACGCGCTCTGTGCCTGCAGGCACCAGTCAGCCTCGGCACAGTTCAGATCTTCCGTTCACCGCTGCGCCGGAACCACAACGCCAGCCGACAGCGGCACAGCCACAAACTGCCGCACTTCGCTCAGATCGTCCGACCGCAGCACGATCACAGACCCACTCTGCCCGGCCGCCGCAATGAGACTGCCGTCGGGACTGAAACGCGCCGCATAGATGCCCGCAGGAAAGGTCACCGACTTCAGAATCTCGGCACCTTCCGTCTGCCATGCTTCGACAGCGGCATTCTCCTCCGCTGACCTCGATGTGCTCACCTTTCCAAAGATCCCCTTGATCCGCTCCGGCAGCACTGGGTCGTATTCCGCCTTCCCGACGGCAAGGCTCCCCTTCCCGTCCATGCTGGCCGCCGCAAGCATCCTCGTGCCATCCTGACTGTAATCGACTGCCCAGATTCTCCCCTCCATCGCAGGATACCGCCGGATCAGATTCGAATTGTCCCCGATGCGACGCTGCACTTCGCGGAAAACCCGGTAAACCTGCGGCACCCCGTCAGCACCCCCCACAAGGATTTCATCCCGCAGCGGATGCCGCGCAATCGCCGCCAGCCCGCCCTTCAGCGCTCCCGGAGTAATGCTGGTCAGATTGTCCACAAACCGCTCCGTCGCCAACTCCGTCAGCTTGGCCGACATGTCGCGCCCACACGAAATGACATGGTCGCCCTTCACCGAAAACACCGTATCAAGGACCCAGTCATCGTGGCTCGCCATGAAGAGAACCTGACGCCCAGACTCCAGATCTATCGCCCGTACAGATTTGTCAGCGGCACAGCCAAAGGCAAGCAGCTTCCCATCAGGTGACCACGACACCCCATAGACCGTATCGGCGGTCGCCGGCCACGAGAGCTGCAGCTCGCCCGACGGAATCTTCCACACCTGGAGTTCCCCCATCCGGGCAGGCAAGCCCCCCGTCGCCGCAAGATACTTCCCATCCCTGCTGAAACTGAGACTCGTGAGCCGTTCGGACAAACCAATGAACCGCCTTACGAGCCCACTCCCGTCTGCCCGATGCAGGAGAATCTCATGAAAACCAGTCACCGCAATCCATTGCCCATCAGGTGACCACGCCACCGCATCAAGGCTCGGCGGACGCAGATACACCGGAGGACGGCCAGCATCGTGCCGCACCATGGCATTCGGTGGTGTATCGTCCAACGCACCCTCGGCAATCCACCGCCCGATCAAATCCACCTCAGCCTTCGCCAAGGGCTCCGCATTCTTTGGCATCTCGGGCTTTCCACCCTCATGCGGCAGAATGTTCCGCATCAGCGACGACTCCTCCGGCTTGCCCGGCACCACCGCCACTCCATCATCCTCACCCCCCTTCAAAAGCAAATCGTGACTCGTCATCACGTAATTCCCCTTGGCCTTGGCCGGCTGATGGCATCCATGACAGGCCGCCTGGAGCACCGGACGAATCTGCCGGTAGTAGCTGATGGGTTTTTCCTCAGCAGACAGGTTCGCGAGACCCCCAGGAAGAACGAGGAGGATGAGTCGGCCAATCCAGCGGAGATTCATCCACCCGGCCTTCCGCGGCTGCACCTTCCGCGCAACGCCGATTCGTTCCGCGCCCACGGCAGAAAACTCAACGCTCCACCCGCTTGCTGCCCCCGGCCATTTCCTTCTCCACCTCAGCCAGACTGGCCATCGAGGTATCACCAGGGGTTGTCATGGCCAGCGCCCCGTGCGCCGCTCCATAATTCACCGCCTTCCCAGCATCATTGTGCGCCAAAAACCCATAAATCAATCCACTCGCAAAACTGTCGCCCCCACCAACCCGGTCCATGATCTCAAGTCCCGGCCGCGCCGTCGCTTCGTGAAAAACACCCTCGTGCCACAGAATCGCCCCCCAGTCGTTGATGGTAGCCGTCTTGACGGTCCGCAAAGTCGTGGCCGCCACCTTGAAATTCGGAAACTCGGCGACCGCGCGCATGATCATGCGCTGAAAACTTTCCGTAGGCACCGTGGTGAGATGCTCATCCACACCCTCAACCTCAAAGCCTAGCGACGCCGTGAAATCCTCCTCGTTCCCAATCATCACATCCACGTTTCTCGCAATGCGGCGATTCACTTCCTGCGCCCGGGCCTTCCCTCCGATCGTCTTCCAGAGACTCGGTCGGTAGTTCAGGTCATAACTCACCATCGTCCCATGCCTATGCGCGGCCTCGACGGCCTCAATGACCACCTCCGGGGTGGTATCGCTCAGCGCCGCAAAAATTCCTCCCGTATGGAACCAGCGGACACCATGGCGTCCGAAAATCTCCTCCCAGTCAATGTCCCCAGGCTTGAGTTGGCTGGCCGCCGTATTGCCACGATCCGGCACCCCCAGCGCACCGCGGATCCCAAAGCCCCGCTCGGTGAAATTCACTCCGTTCCGGACCGACCGCCCAATCCCATCGTACGGGACCCAGCGCACATAACCGATGTCCACACCACCCTGCATCATGAAGTCCTCGATCAGCCTCCCCACATCGTTCTCCGCAAACGCCGTCACGTGCGCCGTACGCAGCCGGAAACACTTGCGCAGCCCACGCGATACATTGTACTCGCCTCCCCCCTCCCATGCCTGTAACTGCCGTGCCGTCCGTACTCGCCCCTCCCCGGGGTCAAGCCGGAGCATCACCTCTCCCAGCGATAAACAGTCCCAGCGGCATTCTTGAGCAGATTTAAGTGCAAGCATTGGATCAAGGGAGGTCGGATGACAAGCAAGTCAGTTCCCCTGAGCCATGTTCATCCCGACACCGCATTCAAGCAGGTTTCATGCTTTCCTTCGGATTCCTCAGCACCCGGATCGGCACCAAACGCAACGATACTTAGACCACGGGCGCTATGGACCGCAACCACGGAGAGTTCCTCGCCCCCTCCACTGGAGCTGAGCACTGGTCAAAATACACCTGACGGTGGCCCGGAAAGTCGGCCTTTCCCGGGATCTGCACGTTCCCGGAAAACAAAAGCGGCCCGTCCCCCCCTTTCAGGGAAGACGGGCCGGTATAACCTGGCAACGACCTACTCTCGCATGACCTGTCGTCAGACTACC
>JBDKER010000028.1:0-65823 GCA_039795165.1 Verrucomicrobiota bacterium
GTGATGATGTCCACGGGCTGTCCCTGCGGATTGAGCAGAGCCACGGAATCGGCAATGCGCGAAACCTTGAACGGAAGGTGAAGTGCTCCCAGTTCCGGACGTCCGTCAGCGATGAGCGGCAGGTAGCCCTTGCCTGCCATGAAGCTGAGTGGCGGGAAGACACTGGCCACGGGTTCGTTGCGGTAATCCTGGCTCATGCGCCAGCCACTGATGTCGGCCGGCCGGCTGTCCTGATTGTAGAGTTCCACGAAGTCGCTGTCGACCGTGAGGGCATTCGATCCCAGCCATTCGTTGATGCGCAGCGCAGCTGTGGCTGTCGTTTCACAGACAGCCGTATTGGCGGCGCCGGGCGTTGGCTGCGCAAGTCTCCATGCGCCACCCGAGCGGGCCACTGAGAACCCGGGGATCTGCAGACCGAACTGCACTTCATCAATGAGCGCACCCGTGGCCGTGGTCAGCCGCAGAGTTTCGCCCGTGCGGTCGAGTCCGAATCCACTCTGCGTGGAGTCGATCACCAGCCAGCCACCCGGCGGAATCACCGACCCCGGCGGCAGCACAAAACGATCCGACAGCGCTGGATCGTCCGTGATGCGGCAGCCATCGAGCAAGGCCGGTTCGCTGCCCCAGTTGTGAAGTTCGATCTGATCCGGTCCGCTCAGCGGATCGGCGAGGACTTCGCTGAAAGTGACCGTGGGAATGCCGGGTTCGACCCGGAAATTCACCGTCGCAGCCGTTTCCTCCCAGAGTCCGGAATCGCGCAGACCGCGCACTGCGATGGTGTGTTCTCCGGCGGCGAGGCCACTGAGAAGCAGCGGTGTGCCGACAGGCAGATCCGGGCTTTCAGCCCCTCCATCGATCCGGTAACGGTAGGCGGAATATCCGTAGTTCCATGCCGGCTGGCCGGTGGGAGCGAAACTCCCCCCCATGCCCGCGAGGATGCTGAATGAGGCAGGCAGGCGGCTGGCGGACGGCAACTGCACCCGGAAACCGGGACGGCTGAGGTCGGCACCCAGATTCCCACCGAGCGAGCCCGCGCCGATGAGCGGCGAACAGGACTGGGGACGCAGCGCAGCCATGACCTGTTCGACCGTGGCCGTGGCCGGATTCGTGATCAGGGAAAGATTGAGGAGCGGATCCGTTCCGACCACGTTGCCGCTAACCTCGACACCGGTCGGAGGAGCCACCGGCAGAAGATTGCGCACCATCACAAGGCGGCTGTTGGCCGGCACATAGTTCCGGGCCAGAGTTTCCGCATCCCAGATGACATTCCCCTCGAGGTAGAAGCCCTTCCCTTCCCCGGCAAAGTCGTCGTCATCGAAATTCACGACTCCGGAACCACCGTCGATGCCGCCGGCTTTCGTGGTGCGGATAATCGTATTGTTGAGCAGGACGCCGGAACCTCCCTGCGGCTGATCCCCTTGTTTCATGGTGATAGCATTGTCGCAGTCATAGAACAGATTGTTGATGACGGTGACCTGACTGTAGTCGGCATTGTCCGAGCCGCCGGAGATGGCGCTGGCGCTGTCCGGTGACGATCCATTGCGGTGTGCGTGCAGGAAGACATTGCCTTCGATCCATGCATCCGTGCTGTCGAGATCGAGAATGTCGTCGTCGCTTCCTGCAAAGGTGCAGTAGAGCACATGGAGGATGGGGCCCGGCCGGTTCCCGCCCGTGAAGTCGATGGAATCGTTGTAGCCAGTGGTTTTGCCGAAGCGGCAGCGTTCGATGATGCCGCGTCCGCCCGGCGCAATGCCACCGGTGCCGTGCACAGGTTCGAATCCGGCAGTATTGTCCGGAAAAACGCAGTCGCTCACCCGGAAGGACGAAGCATCCAGTTCAAGGTAGCGCATGCCTGTATTCAGGAAGGTGAGGTGATGCAGTTCCAAATTGGCTCCGTTGCGGGCGTGCACCGCGGTATCGCCATTCTGCCCGAAGGTTGCATAGCCAATCCGGCTCGGCTCGGTCGTGGCTCCCGTGATGACAATGCCGTTCCATGTTCCGCTGCCGGAAGGATTGCGGGTGAAGGTGATGCCTGCGGCCGGGGTGCCTTCGGCGATGATGCGGCCACCGCCCGACACATTGATGGCGGCTCCGGAGGCCACGAAGACCGTGGTGCCAGGCTCGATGGTGAGCACGACATTGTTCGGAACTGTCAGGCCGGCAGTGACATTGTAGGGACCTGCCGCGGCCGACCACGTCTCGCTCGCCGCAAGGGTTCCGCTGCGGTTCGTGCCGGCGGCGTCGAACCAAATATTCACCGTGCGGGTTTCGAAGACCGTACCCGCTTCATCGTGCGCCGTGCAGACCAGTGCATTCAATCCCGGGCGCAGCGTGACCGCACCGCCTGCGCTCCATGTGTTGTCGTCAGCCGCAGTGGACCCGTAGGGATTCGTGGTCACCCGGATGCCATTGACGCGGACTTCCGCGGTGCGCACCGGATCGATCTTTCCGCCGAGCGCTCCGAGATTCGTGGCCGACGTCGTCCGAGCGAAGCCATTCTGTACTGGGAGGGTCGTGACGGCTGTGAATTCCTTCGGCAGGAAGGTCTCAATGGTCGTCCGCCGCGTGTCCATGAACGACTTGATATGATTCCGGATGGCATCGCCGCCGGGATTCGGAGTCGCCGTGAGCCACTGGGGATCGAGCATGGTATCGAGCCACGCATCGAAGGCCGGCTTCGCGAAGAGCGTGTCCAGATACTGCCGCAGGGCCGCCTTGAACTTGCGACCGGTCACCGGATTCCGGTAGAATTTGTCCATCTGCGGCAGCGTCGCGGAATCCGTCGGATAGTTCGCCGCAGTACACTGGTAGATCGTCATGGTCGGCGGCGCATCTTCGTCACCGAGCCCGATGGCCCGCAGATTGAAGCAGGTGTCGAGGTCGTGCGCGATGATGCGGCAGAGCCGGTCCTGCAGTCCGAAGTAGACCGAATAATCATCGTCGTCACCATTCGCCATGTTGGTTTCGGCGTGATTGATGATCGTGGAGATGGCAAGGAATCGGCACCATTGGTCGATGTCGACAGTCCCTGCGATCGTTTCGTGGAATGTTTCCGCGGTCCCTGCGTTCATCGAAACCAGCCATGCATGGAGGTCCGTCCAGTCATTCTGCGGCGCATTGGTCTGCTTCCACCAGCCTTCGTTGACGTAGCCGCCTTCGGCCCAGCCATTTGATCCGATGACCGGCAGGGTCGACGTTCCCCAGCGGACATTGCCGCGGATCTTGCCGTAGCCATTGCCGTCATTGTTGCCGGGGAACCATTCATCGATGGTGTCGCCACCGCGCGGCATGAGATCGCAGTAGTATCCATACGTCCGGTTCGTGTTCTGATCGAGCAGGCGGTTCACTCCATTGATGCGCATACCCACCACATTCGCCTTTTCACTGGGAACGCCGGCCGCTTCCATGAGACGGCTGCCCACGAACTGACTGTACGAATACTTGTAGTTCATGGTGAAGGCCGTCCGGCCGTTCCATGGCACGTCGCCGGGAATGTCGAGGCGCAGATTGATGGGCGTATCGCTCCGTGAGCTGTTCCCGCGGGTTCTGATGCCGCCGCGGTAGCGCACCGCATATTCGCCGCCCTGGCGGAAGATGACCGTGCAGTTCGGAGCCACATTGCTCTGACGGTCCGCCAGCCCGGCATTCCATGAAGCATTGTCGGCCCCCGTCATGACCACCTGATAGAGCGAACGGTGGTCCGTCCAGACTTCTTCATTCACCTGATACAGACAATTCGCGTTGAGCTGCGGATTCGCCCCATTGAGATCAAGGGTCGGAGTCGGCCACGCCCTCACATTGGCCGAACCATCGGAGGCGCGGACATAGAATTCCACGACCGTGTTGATGGCCTGAGCGGGAATGACGGCACCGAAGACACCGTCGCCGGCTGCTCCGTCGCCGCTGAGTCCGTTGTCGCGCATGAGAACTTCCTCGAAGGCGGTCGCGGGGGTGGTGCCCGATGGCAGCCATGTGCGGTAGTAGACGGATGCACTGATTCCCGTCGCCAGTTCGTCCGTGATCCTTGCGGTCACGGTCACCTGCTGGGTGCGGGTGGGCACGGCCGGCGCATGCAGGACGTCGGTGATGAATGGCGCGCTGTTAGCGCGGGCCACGGATGCGTTGGCGGCACCGGGCGATGGATTGGCAGCCGACCAGTTCTGTCCGGCATCATTGGTCATGGCCAGATTGATCAACTGGATGGAGGCTCCTCCGGGGTTTCCGATTTCGGGATCCGGATCTGCGGCGGTGACCCATTCCAGACCGGGATCCGTATCGAGGCCATTCGCCGGGGTGCGGCCAGGCGTATTGGTGGCGTCCCAGACATTGACGATCTTGCGGACAGCCCAGTCTCCGGAATCGGAATACTCGACCTCGTCGACCGTCACATCCTCGGCATTCTTGAGACGGATCAGTTCGCCACCATTGCTCAGACGCGAGAGTGGTCCCCAGCCAGTCGGAGTGACTGCCGCGGCGGCCCCGTATTTCGTCACGAAGACCGCACGGTCGGCTGGGATGGCGAGGAACGATTTACCTGCGAGCAGCAGGCCGGACGGGAAGACATAATTGACTCCCTTGGTGAATTCCCAGCCACTCAGGTCGACCGCGGCATCACCGAAATTATAGATCTCGATGAATTCCTCAAGGACCCCATTGGCTCCCGGCGGATTGTACATGATTTCGCTGATGACGACCGTATTCAGATTGGTTGTCACGTTGAGGGTCACAGTGACCGGACCGGATTCGAGGGTTCCGTCGCTGACCCGGTAGCGGAAGGTCTGCGTGCCTGAGAATCCCGCGGGCGGGGCGTAATCGAAGGATCCATCGGGCCGCAGGGTCAATTCACCGGCTTCTGGAGCGGTATCGAGGATCGCGATCAGCGTTGCATTGTCGACGTCCGTATCATTGCGCAGCACGCCATTGGCGGCTGAAATGCTGATCGGCGTGTCCACGCGGACACCGTAGGTATCGGCGACCCCCACCGGCGCGTCATTGACTGGCCGGACGGTGAGGGAAACCGTGGCGGGAGCCGATTTACGGGTGGCATCGGCGGCCCGGTACACAAAGCTGTCGCTGCCGAAGAAGTTCGCTGACGGGTTGTAGGCAAATGATCCATCGCTGTTCAGGGTGAGCGAACCGTGCTGCGGGCCGCTGACCAGTTCCGCCGTGATGGCATCGCCCTCGGCATCGCTGTCGTTCGTGAGAACTCCGGGGGCGGCCACGGTGAGCGGTTTGTCCTCGTCGGTTTCATAGGAATCCGCCGCCGCCACAGGAGCGGCATTGAGCACAATGGTCACGGTGGCTGGATCGGACGCGGAGGTCTCATCCTTTGCCCGGTAGGTGAAGCTGTAGCTGCCACCAGTCGATGCCGTGAAAGTGAAGGAACCATCCGCGTTCAGCACGAGGGTGCCCGCGGCGGGTGGTGTCACCAGTTCCGCCGTGAGGACAGTCCCGGGATCAGCATCGGTGTCATTCGCAAGCACGCCCTGAGCGACGGCCACCGTGAAGGGCGAACCCGGATCGCCGGCATAATTGTCCGCACGCGCCACCGGCACATCATTCACAGGGGTCACATTGATGGTCACCGTTGCCGGTGTCGACGGGCGGGAATCCACGGCGCGGTAAGTGAAGGAATCGCTCCCGAAGAAGTCGGGCTGCGGAGTATAGCGCAGCGATCCGTCAGCATTCAGCGTAAGGGTGCCCCGGCTCGGCGGAGTGGCGAGGGCTGCGGTCAGAGGGTCGTTTTCCGCATCGGTATCGTTGGCCAGAATCCCCGGAGCGGTCAGTTCAAGAATGCCATCTTCCGCGACTGTCAGGGTATCGGCGACGGCCACCGGAGCCGCATTGGGACCGATCACCACGGAGATCGCTGCAGTTGCCGTATTGGAAACGCGGCCGCTCGCATCGCGGGCCCGGTAAGTGAAGAGGTCGGTTCCCACGAAGCCCGTTTCCGGGGTGTAGGTGAAGGTTCCGTTCGGATTGATCTGCACCGATCCCCGCTGCGGGGGCGTCACCA
Source organism: Verrucomicrobiota bacterium (assembly GCA_039795165.1). Lineage (GTDB taxonomy): Bacteria > Verrucomicrobiota > Verrucomicrobiia > Verrucomicrobiales > V1-33 > V1-33. The sequence goes on from JBDKER010000028.1 coordinate 6,017, forward strand.
GTTCCGCGACAAGGGTCGCCGTCTCGCCGGGATCAGGATCGGAATCGTTCGCCAGCAGACTGGCCGCCACCGCGCGGGTCACCCGCATCCTCAGGTCGAATGAAAGGTCGCTGGAAGTCGGACCATTCTGATGGACTTCGGCTGCGATGAGATTTGAGCCTTCCTGAAGGACGGAACCCGGGAGACTGAAGGTCTGCGTGGAGTTGTCGTTGACGTTGGTCTGCGGAAAGTAATCCCATGCCAGTTCAGGCATGGTGGTGAGGTCGGGGAGATTGCTGGTCCGGTTGCCTGGTCCGCCATTCAGATAGAAGGCGAGGGCGTCATCATAGATCACGGAGACCTCGACCCCCGTGATGTTGAAGACATTGGCCACATTGACGCGGCGGCGGAAATAGGAAGTCGCAAACTTGTCGCCGGCTGCGGAATCAAAGGCCGGATCAGGATTGTCATTGACCACCGTGGCTTCATCGCCGTCGCCATAGCCCAGCTCGGCAGCGCCCGTCTTCCAGTTGGCATTCTCAGTGTAGGCGTCGGTCCGCCACGCCGTTCCCAGATTCCGCTCGGCGAGCACCAGAGAATCGTAGTAGCGCCAGTCCGCCGCCTTATAGGGCAGAACTTCTTCCGTGGTGCTGCCCCCGGTGAGGGCCGTTACCACCAGAGGTGTATTGCGCACGGCCACATAGCTGTCATTAGACGCCACCGGAGGGTCCGGAGTGTCCGTCACCGTGATCGTCACGGTTACCGGAGCGGATTGCGCGGCCCCATCGGAAACCCGGTAGGTGAACGTCGTGGTACCTGCAAAGAGGGCGGTCGGCGTGTAGGTAAATGAGCCATTCGCATTGAGGGTCACGGTGCCATTGCCGGGCGTGGTGGCAGAGACTGCGCTGAGGGCCGACGCGGGATGGTCGACGTCCGTATCATTCTTCAGAACGCCGTCGGCGGCATTCACGGTCAGGGCCGCCCCCTGAGTCGTCGTGTAGGCATCGGCGACCCCAACCGGAGGATCGTTCACCGGTGTCACCGTGATCGTCACGGTTGCCGGATCGGAACTTCCCGTGCTGTCGATCGCGCGGTATGTGAAGGAATCGACCCCACTCCAGTCGGGATTCGGCGTGTAGCTGAAGGTACCATCGGCATTGACCACGGCGGTTCCATTGGCCGGATCGCTGACCTTGGCAGCGGTGACCGGCGGCACGCCACCAGTGTCGTTGGCAAGCAGCGAAGTTGTTCCCGGAACCGAGAGGACCACGTCGTCGAAAAAGACTTCAAAGGATTCCTGTGCAGTCTGCTGGAAGTTCTGCGTTCCCTGATTTCCGTAGCCACCGAGTGACAGCGTATGCGTTCCCGCTGCGAGGGGAATGGTGAAGCTCCGCTGCTTCCATCCGGTATCAAAGGGATTCCCGCCATTGCCATTGCCGACGGCCAGTTCAACGGACGGGTGATTGCTGGGAGCGGTGACAGTTCCAAACTGCGTTCCATTGACGTCGCAGATCACTTCCTGGTACTCACCCGCATCGTAATCCCGGCCGCACAGCATGCGGTAGCGGAAGGTCAGTTCCAGATTGGCCGGAGCCGCGAGAGTGAAGGTCCGCCGCCACGCTCCCGAGACCGCTGACGAGCCAAACGCGAAGACATTTCCCATCTGGACCCGCAATCCCCCCGTCCCATTGAATCCCCCCGTGGGCACATGATTCTGCGTGGAGAAATTCGGCTGATTCGTCCCGAAGAAGGCATCGTCCACTCCCGTGAATCCAGCCGTCAGCCCGGAATCAGCCGGCGTCATCTGGAAGTCGAGGCCGACATCCGAGCTGCTTTCGCTGTTCTGGTGCAGTTCGATGGCAATGACGTTCTGCCCGGTCACGAAGGCTCCGGTCAGATCAATGGTACGCTGGGTGTAGTTCGATTCGTCACCGCCATTGCCGCCGACGACGGCATCGGGATTGACGGCGACGGTGTCCGGGTAGTTGAGCCGGGCACGTTCGACGCCGTTGATGTAGATGATGCAGCCGTCGTCGGCTAGCATGTTGAAGGTCCACTGCCCGTGCGCGGCCTGGGCCGCGGTCATCGTGAACGTATTCCGGAACAGATAGGTGTTCACCGTATTCGGTCCGCCCGGGACAATGCCGGTGAGGAATTCCGCCGCCCCGGTGAAGGCATTGATGCCGCCGGCCTGCGCTGGCAGGGTCCCCGGCCGCCAGCCGGGAATCACGGAGGTCGCCGGATCATAGTCCACCGCGCGCCAGTTCCGGCCGCTGCCGTCCCCCGGATACGCATTGGTGCCACCGGCGGCGGTCGTCTTCAGATCGATGACTTGCCAGGTAGCCGGAAGGGTGAATGAAGGAGCCCCGCCACCGCTTTCGAAGGAAGCTGACAGAAGCGTCGAGGCCGCCCCGCCGGCCGGCGTATCCTCGAGAGTCGTGAACGTGTCGGGCACTGCCGTGGGAGCCGCGGGCAAACGCAGTGCCAGCGACGGCAGCAGCATGGCAAAAAGAAGGGTCGTGCGCATGATCAGGGAAACAGGGGAAGCGGCACCGGCGGCCAGTGCCTTGCAATTCAGGGGACAGAAGAAGAGGCTACAGCAATTCCGGTCGGTGATTCCAGTAATCTTTCCGTAATCACTTACCGGGACAAAAGGAGGGGAGGATCTGACAGTGCCATCTGGACGATGGTGTTACCAGTAAAGTTACCGATCCGGACGGCACCGGACAGGGTTTTCCCTCCCCTCATCCAAAGCAGGGATTTCCCTAGGAGCCTGTTGAAAAACCCGGGCTGGTAGCGCGGCGAGGAATTCTTCCACAAGGCGAGGCGCAACAAAGGAGAAGGTCGGGACCTTCGACTGCGGCGCAACGAAGCCTGCTGGAATAAGGCCCGCCGCCCGCAGGGGATCCCGCCACTAGACCCACGGCGCAGCCGCTCATCCAACCACCATGGACTCCGGATCCGCTGCCGGGCCCGGTTTTTCAACAGGCTCCTAGGCGTTCCTGTATTCCCCGTGCTCCCCAAACGGGAAATCTGTCTTTTGCTTGCTGCCTGCATTCCCGGTGGTCGGCATCGCAAACCGGCTGTATCTGTGACCCGAAATGCGCCGGTCATTCCCCCGATTCCCGTTTCCAGCCAGTCGTCGCCTGCACGGACTGGTACGTTCAGTTTCTTCCGGCGGCCGCTGGGCTGGGTTTCCGCTGGTGGTTCTGGCAATGACAGCGTCCGCGGCGGAACCCCCGGGATACTATGCCGCAGCGGAGGGACTGAGCGGTGGTCCGCTGCGCGATGCCCTTAAGGACATTGTTTCACGTTCCCACCGCCCGCTTTCCTACACCGCTACCAGAGCCGCCCTCGAATTCTGCGATGCGGATCCTGCCAATTCCGCCCGCGTTCTGCTGCTCTACACGCGTCGCTCGGAAGCGAAGACGAATTTCGTGCGCAGCCCGCCCCAGAACGACGGGGAATGGAACCGCGAACACCTCTGGCCAAACAGCGCCGGACTCAATTCGTCGGGGGCCGACTACGCCGACCTCATCAACCTCCGCGCCGCCGACGCCACGGTCAATAATGCACGGGCCAATCTCCCCTTCGATGAAACCTCTGCCGGGGTCACCGCCCGCGTCCCGGCCGACGACGAAGCACCGCTCTGCTCGTCGGACACAGATTCATGGGAACCTCCACCGGAAATGAAGGGCGATATCGCCCGAGCCCTCTTTTACATGGATGTCCGCTACGACGGCAGCACGAGCGATGAAAACGACCTCCGCCTCACGGACGACAGTACGCTGACCGGCGGCAGCCTTCCGTACTGCGGCCGGCTCACCACTCTCCTGCTCTGGCATTACGCCGACCCCGTGAGCCCAGCCGAATCGCTCCGCAACGACCGCGTGCAGGAACGCCAGGGCAACCGCAACCCCTTCGTCGACCGCCCTGCATGGGTCGAAGCGATCTGGGGCAACCCCGCCAATCTCTCGGTCGCCCGCACCGGACCATCCCTCGTGTTCACGTGGGGTATTGGCCTTCAGCAGGCCACCCTCGAAACACGGCGATCCCCTGCCGAAGCATGGTCGCCGGCCACCGGGACCGCCGGCACCAGCGGAAACCTCCGCACCTTCAGCGTGATCCCGCCAGTCGCCGACTATCGCCGCTTCTACCGCCTCCGCTTCCGCGGCATCGAGGCCCCCTGAGGAACGGGCTCACTTCGCCCAGCCATTGGCCCGCATCCAAACCAGCAGATCAAGGGCCCACGGATGCACCTGCCCGGGAGCCGCGCCATTTTCCCCGCGGCTCAGCCCGATGCCATGCCGTCCCTGCTGGTAGACATGCAGATCGAACTTAACCCCATGCTCCCGGAGCGCGGCCGCGAAATCGAGCGTGTTCTCCACCTTCACAGCCGTGTCTTCCCAGGTATGCCACAGAAAACACGGCGGCGTTTCCTTGGTGACCTGCTTCTCATTGGAGAGCAGTGCCACCAGTTCCGCCGACGGCTGATCGCCGAGCAGATTGCGCTTAGACCCTCCATGCGTGTGCTCACCCATCGTGATCACTGCATAGCAAAGCACCCCGAAATCCGGACGCGAACTCTGCCGCTCCACCGGATCCTCCGCCCCGGGCTTCCCGGCATCGAAATGCGTGAGCACCGTTGACGCAAGGTGCCCGCCGGCACTCGATCCCATGATCCCCACCATGGCGGGATTCACCTTCCACTCGGCGGCCCGGTGCCGCACGGTCCGCACGGCGCGGGAGGCATCGTTCAGCATGACAGGATGACGGTATCCGGTACTGCCCAGGCGGTAGCGCAGGACCACGGCGGCCACCCCTTCACCCGCCAGCCATTCCGCATAGCCCGTCCCTTCATGGTCGGCCAACCCTCCATAGCCACCACCCGGACAGACCACCATGACCGCTCCGGTCGCTTTGGCTGCATCGGCAGGGAAGAACTGCAGGGTCGGCACATGGGCGCCACCTTCCCCAAGGGCACCCGGCGGCTTCCCGGGCCAAAGCGGTTCGGCCTCGCCAGCCGCACGCACATCAAAAGCACTCATCGCCAGCAAACTCAGGGAAATCAGAATCCGGATCATGGCCGAACGACTGCCAGATTGGCCGCAGCGCGTCAATCTCCTCGGCGTACGCTCCAGCGGAATTTTTGTCAGGCAAAGATCCGCCGCACTTCGGCGACCCCGGCACGGTGCGCCGCCAGCCCATCCATGGTGTGCGGGGTGCCCTGCTCGATGCATTGCTCCAGAATGAGCAGAGGCTCAATCTTCCGCTCCCGCAGAAATCCGGCCACCTTTCCGTAATCAATGTCGCCTGCTCCCGTGAAGACTTCGCTCCAGCGCCCGCCCTGCGACTGCCGCAGATGCAGCGCCACCACCCGTCCCGCATACCGCTCGAACGCGTCATCGACCGCCCGTCCGGAATCTCCACAGCCACGGTATACCCAGTGCACATCAAGGCACAGCTTCACCTTCGCAGGATCAGTCCGGCTCAGCCCGTGATGAAATTCCCGCGCTCCGGCCCGCAGTTCCGCATCGTGATGATGCAGTGCCAGCACCATGCCCTCGGCCGCCGCGGCTTCGCCCAGACGATCCAATCCTTCCACCTGCCAGCGCAAACGGTCGTCGGCTTCCTTCCCCCGCAGCACATCGGGTACCGGAACAGGATTAGTCACCAGAATCCGGCCGCCATGCGCCGCCGCCCCGGCCGCGATGGCACGCACCTTCGCCACACTCTCACGGACCGATTCCTCATTCTCCAGCCGCGTCCCGACGTAGACCGACCGCATCTCGAGCCCATGCCTTTTCAGTTTGTCGCCAAGACCATCGAATTCCCGCACATCCCCCACGCTGGGCTCGAAGCCACTCTGCCCCGCCGCCGCCATCTGCCCCAGCGCCTCGTCACTCCATTGCGAAAACCCGCGGCCATCGCGCCCGGCATACGTTCCCCATCCATAGGTATTGGCTGAAACATGAACGCGGCTACCGCCTCCGGCTTCCGCCGCACACACCATTCCCGGCACCATCGACCCAGCCACCTGCAGAATTGTCCGCCTTGTCATCATCACCAGCAAACGCCCCGCAGACAGCACCGCTTTCATTCCCTCTTCACCCCCGCCGTTTCTCCATTGCACCACCACCACCAGGAAGGCACCCTTTCCCAGACCCTCCTCCCCCAAAGGATGATACCAGCACCGACCGCTCTCCGCTTCCTCCTCGCCGCCGCCGTCGCCCTGACCTCAGCGACCTCCCCGTGCTCCGCCCAATCGCCGTCTCCATCGAAAAAGAAGCCACCCGCCAAATCACAGCCTGCCAAATCCAGCAAGCCAACGGCAAAACCCGCTCCGAAACCCGCTCCGAAGCCGACGCCCGCCGCCACCGGAGCCGGCGGAGCCATCGGAGCGGTCGCTCCCATGCCGCGCGTCTACGCTCCGACACGCGCCCGCGACGCCGCTCCAAAGTATCCATGGCGCAAGGAAATCGTGACCACCATTTTCTGGATCGGGGAACAACCCTCGGAGAACAACCCGGTGCCCAATCACGCCAGCAGCTGGGACATGGAATGGCAGCTCAATTACGGGGGGTACGACAACCCGGACCGCAGCACCCGCACATGGGACTTCTGCCCGAAAGGCTTCACCCCCGGCCTCAATCCCTTCTACGTAGCCCTCCCCTTCAACGACATCACCAACCCGGTGGTCGCATCCCGCATTCCATGGTACAAGCAGCGCAAGGCGGAAGGAGCCAAAAGCGTATGCAAGGACGTCTGGATCGCCATCCGCTCAGGCAACAAAACCTGCTTCGCCCAGTGGCAGGACTGCGGACCGTTCACCACCGATGACCACCCCTACGTCTTCGGAGGCAAACCGCCCGTGAACCGCGAAAACAACGGAGCCGGACTCGATGTTTCCCCCGCCGTCCGCGATTTCCTCGGGATCACCTCGGGAGCCCGCTGCGACTGGCGCTTCTGCGACGAATCCGAAGTGCCGGACGGTCCATGGAGCCGCTACGGCAGCAACAATTCCTTCCTCACCAAGGACGCCCGCAACAACGAACGCATCCGCCGCCAATACGAGGAACTCGTCCGCAAACGCGAGGAATGGCTCAAGAAACAGGCGGCCACCCGCGTCGTCAATTGAGGCGCAGCCGCGCTCATCTTCCGCCCCCCGGGAATCCCTTGCCGTTTCACGGGCGTAGCGTGGACATGAACGCCCGCTTAAACCTGTACGTCCCGGCGTTCGCGCTCGCGGTATCGCTCTGCTCAGCCGCCCACGCCCGCTCATGGCGCACCAGCCAGATTCCCAGCGGCAGCACGGTCGGCTGCGCTGCCTGCCATAACAATCCCTCGGGCGGTGGATCCCGTACGGCCTTCGGCCAGGCAGTCTGGGCGGCTCTGCCGGCCGCCAACAAAGGCACCACCGCCGCCTTCTGGTCGGCTGCCCTCGCTTCCCCGGACTCGGACGGCGATGGCCTCAGCAATGGCACGGAACTGGGCGACCCCACAGGAGCGGGCACCGTCGCCCCGGGCACCGTCCCCACCAACCCGGGCAATGCCCCGCCCACCATCACCAGCACACCTCCCGCGTCCGCCGAGGAAGGTCTGCCGCTTTCCTACCAGGCCACCGCCACCGACCGCGAAGGCAATCCCATCACGTTTTCCCTCGTTTCGGCACCCGCATGGCTCTCGATCACAACCGCCGGACGGCTCAGCGGCACACCCCCTACTGGCTCGGCCGGATCGTACCCGGTCTCCCTCCGCGTCGCGGATGCGGCCACCTCTTCGCTCGGTCACTCCCGCGCATCGACCTCCCAGTCATTCTCCCTCGCTGTTTCACCCACACCGACCCTCACGCCCTCGCCGCTCCTTTCACTCCAACCGGTACTCCTCGGCCATATCCACTCACCAACCAACATCACCCATGCCAATGACGGCACGGGACGACTCTTCATCAGCGACCAACCAGGCCGCATCTGGGTCATGCGCGGAGCACACGTGCTTCCTGAACCGTTTCTCGACCTCACGGCTCGCATGCAGGGCATGATCCCTGCGAGCGGCTACTCGGAACGCGGCCTCCTCGGACTCGCCTTCGCCCCGGGATTCCATACAGCCAATTCGCCGGGCTTCCGGAAATTCTACGTCTACTACAGCGCCCCGTCCGACCTCCCCGCGGAAACCGACCCGATCCTTGGGACGACGGACCCGGTCAATCACATGTCGGTCCTTGCCGAATACACGGTCTCGGCCACCAACCCGGACGCGGCCGATTCCGCCTCGCACCGCACCCTGCTCCGCTTCAATCAGCCCCAGTCGAATCACAATGGCGGCCAACTCGCCTTCGGACCGGATGGCTTCCTTTACATTGCTTCCGGCGACGGCGGCGGCCGCGAGGATTCGTCCGCAGGCCACTCGGGCGGCACCGCCAGCCGTCCCACCAATGCCCTCGGCAATGGCCAGGACCTGCGCCGCCTCCTCGGCAAAATCCTCCGCATCAATCCCTTCGGTTCCAATGGCCCAGGCGGCACCTACGGCATCCCCGGCGACAATCCGTTCGCTTCCCAGCAGGGAGCCCGACCCGAAATCTTCGCCTTCGGCCTCCGCAATCCATGGCGCTTCAGCTTCGATTCCCGGCCCGGCGGCACCAACCGATTCTTCGCCGCCGATGTCGGCCAAGACCGCATCGAGGAAATCAACCTCATCACCCGCGGCGGCAACTACGGCTGGCGCTACCGCGAAGGCACGGAAACCACTTCGTTCTCCTCCGGAATGCCCACGGCACCAGCGAACCTCATCGCTCCCATCGCCCAGTACCAGCACCCGGGCATCTCCCCATCGGCCGGCCTCCCCGCCCTCGGCCTCTCAGTCACCGGTGGCTATGTCTACCGCGGTCAGGCCATCCCGGAACTGCGCGGACGCTACGTCTTCGGCGACTACGGAGCCACCTCGGGCGTCTCCAGCGGCCGACTCATGTCGCTTCAGGAAACCGCCCCGCTCAGCGGCCGATTCCTCCTCGAGGAAGCCATCCCCCTCGCCCAGGGAAATCCATTCGCCCTCCGCGTCCTCACACTCGGCGAAGACGAATCCGGTGAACTCTATGTCGGCACCAAAACGACCGCCGGTGTCCTCGAACTGGCCAATGGCAGGCCAGCCGGCGGCGTCTACCGCCTTGTCCCCGTCCGCGCCGGAAACGTCACCCTGACTCCCACCCGCGACGCCACGCTCTTTGAAGAAAACGGAGCGCTCGCCAATGGCGCGGGCGCATGGCTCTTCAGCGGTGTCACCGCAGGCACGAATTCCCTCTACCACCGGCGCGCCCTCCTCGGATTCGACCTCTCGTCCATCCCACCGACAGCCCGCGTGGATTCCGCCACCCTGCGCCTCACCATGGACAAGACCATTGTCGGGCCATTCCCCTTCCAGCTCCAGCCGCTCACAACACCATGGTCGGAAGGATCCTCGGACGCCGGAAATCCCGGCGGTGCCGGCACGGCCGCAGCCCCCGCAGACGCGACGTTCACCCACGCCTCGTTCCCCGACAGATTCTGGACAACCCCCGGAGGCGATTTCCTGCCGGCGGCTTCCAGCACCACCACAGTCGATGGCAACAACCGCTACGCATGGTCGGGACAAGGCCTTCTCGCAGACGTCCAATCATGGCTCGCCAATCCCTCCGGCAATCACGGCTGGATCCTCCGCGACCCCGCGGACACCACCAACCGTCCCAGCCGCACGGTCTCGGCAAAACGCTTCGCGGGCCGATCCCACCCGGATCCCGCGGCCCGCCCTTCCCTCGAAATCGCATGGACGGACGGCCCCGTCCCCTCGTTCCGCGAATCATGGCTCGCTCAGTACTTCCCGGATCTCCTCCCGGGAGCCCCGGCCAACGACCGGGAAGACGCTGACGGCGACGGGCTTCCCAATGTCCTCGAATATGCCTTCGGTACCAACCCACGCTCCCGGGACCACGCCAACCCGTTCGCCCCCGTGGCCTCAGGACCCGAACTCCGCTTCTCCCGCGATTCCCGCCCGGGCGACCTCCGCTGGCAACTGGAAAGCTCCACGAACCTCCTCCAATGGTCCCCGGCCGGACCACCCGTTCTGCCCAGCGGAACATTTCCTCCAGGCCCGCTCGCAGACGGCATCGAGGTCGTCAGCGATTCCCCGAACCCGGACAGCCCCCTCCGCACCGTCACCCTCCGCATCGCTCCATCCCCGAACCGCTTCCTCCGCCTCGCCATCACAAGGTTCTGACCACCACCGAGGGGCAGAGGCTCGTGGGCTTCCATGGCCCTCCCGCAGGATTTTGTTTGTGCTCCAAGCCAGGATCGGATGAAATCGCACGCAATCCCATGCGTGCTCCCCTTCTCTGCGCAGCCATGCTGTCGTCTCTCGCCACCGCGGCCACTGCCGCCGACAGCGTCGTCGTCTTCAACGAACTCCATTACCACCCACCCGCTTCCTACCAGGCCGGGGAATGGATCGAACTCCATAACCAGATGGCCATCGACATCGACCTGTCGAACTGGCAACTCAGCGAAGCCGTCCGCTTCCGCTTCCCGGAAGGCACCATCATCCCCGCCGGGGGATACCTCGTGATCGCCGCCAACCCGGACGCCGTCAGATCCGCCACCGGACTCGCCACCGTCCTCGGCCCGTTCTCGGGAAATCTCGCCAACTCAGGCGAACGCGTGGAACTGCGCGACCTCAATGACCGCCTCATGGACCGGCTCGACTACCGGGACGGAGGCGACTGGCCAGTCGCTCCAGACGGATCCGGTGCCTCTCTCGCCAAACGCGATCCCGGAACGCCCAGTGACGATCCTGCCCTCTGGACCTCCAGCATCGTATCCGGCGGCACCCCGGGTGCCCGCAACTTCCCCGACACGAAGGTCACCTCGCGATCCCTCATCCCCCTCAATGCCCTCTGGCGCTACGACGCCTCGGGCAGCGACCGCGGATCGGCATGGAAAGAACCGGAATTCGACGAAACCGGCTGGGCAGGACTGAACTCGGCTTCACTCGTGGGCTACTGGCCCCTCAACGGAAACGCCACCGCCACCAGGGGCACCAATGGCGTCCCCACAGGATTACCCACCGCCACCGCGGACCGCACGGGCACGGCCGGCACCGCCGTCGCCTTCAGCGGCAATACCCAGTTCTTCAGCATCCCGGGGGGCGGCGGACTCAACGCCGCCGCCGCAGGCACCATCAGCCTCTGGGCCCGCTGGAATGCCGTCACCCAGGACGCGGACTGCTGCGGAACCTTCGGAGCCATCACGGCCCGCCAGGCCAATGGTGCCTTCTCGGATACCATCCTCAGCCTCAATTCCAGCAACCCAGCCACGGCCCGTCTCGTCTGGCGCCAGTCGGGCGGCCCCGCACCGATCCTCCTCACCAGTTCCGCTGCCGTCGGCACGGCATGGCGCCACATCGCCGTCACCTTCGGGCCCGATGGCAGCACGCTCTACATCGATGGCGTCGCTCAAGGCTCCGCCAACGGCGCTCCCATGAACAGCAACCCGGCAACCCCGCTCACCATCGGCGCATGGGGCGGGGACGGCACCGGCTACATGAACGGGGCCCTCGACGACGTCGCCATCTGGGACCGACCCCTCTCGGCTGCCCAGGTCGCAGCCCTCGCCGCGGGCAACCGTTCCCCCATGGATTTCGCCAATCCGGAAAGCGCGGTCTACTTCAGCGGCGATGGACGCCTCATGGCAAATGACGAACTCCGTATCACGGAACTCCCGTCCACTCCCGTCACCACCTACTTCCGCCGCTCGTTCCAACTCGACGACCCCAAAGCCCGCACTTCCCTCCTGCTCGACCTCGCCGTCGACGACGCCGCCGCCATCTACCTCAACGGCACGGAAATCCACCGCCATAACCTGCCGGACGGACCACTCACCTTCTCCACCCTCGCCTCGTCCGCAGTCGCCGATACTCCGCTCCTCACCCGCATCCCACTGCCATCAGCCGCCCTCCGCCAGGGACAGAATGTCCTCGCCGTCGAAGTCCATCAGGCCAGCCCGAGCGATTCCGGCATGGTCTTCGGTGCCGGCCTCACCGCCATCATCGGACCCGATGGCCCGCAGTCGCTCCCAGCCACCAGCCTCGTCATCAACGAAATCGCCCCGCCCGGCAGTCCATGGCTCGCAGAACTGGTCAACCGCAGCCCCTCTCCCATCGATTCGGCCGGTTTCATCCTCCAACGCTCGGGTGCCGGACCGGACCAGTCATGGACAATCCCCGCCCAATCAATCCCACCCAACGGTTTCCTCGTGATCACAACGGAGCAGACGGGCTTCCCGCTCGCGCCTGGTGACCGACTCTTCCTCCTCCACCCGAATGCTGCCGCCGTGGCCGACGCTGCCACCACCACCGCCACGGGATCGGCCCGCTTCCCAGATGGCTCGGGGCCATTCCTGAACCCCTCCACCCCTACACGAGGAACCCCTAACCACGTGGCCCTTTCACAGGCCATCGTCATCAGCGAAATCCTCTACCACGCGCCCCCCACCCTCCAAACGCCCGCCTCCGGCGGCCAGCCAGCCATTCCCTTCCAGCGCTCGGACGAGCAATGGATCGAACTCCATAACCGCTCCAGTGAACCAGTCAGCCTCGCCGGATGGCACTTCACCAGCGGCATCGATTTCACCTTCCCAGCCAATGCCGCCATCCCGGCAGGAGGCCACCTCGTCGTCGCCAGCAATCCCTCTGCTCTCGCAAGTCAATTCCCCGGCCTCGCCCCGCTCGGGCCTTTCTCGGGCTCCCTCTCGCGCAGGGGCGAACGCATCACGCTCAGCGATGCCTCCGGCAACCCGGCCGACTCGGTCCATTACTACGACGACGGCAGCTGGCCGGAAGCCGCCGACGCTGGTGGCTCAAGCCTCGAACTGCGCGACCCACGCGCGGACAATGACATCGGTTCCAGCTGGGCAGCCAGTGACGAATCCTCGCGCTCGTCATGGCAAACCTATACCTATTCCGGCCTCGCCGCCGCCAGCCAGATCGGACCGGACACCCAGTGGCGCGAATTCGTGATCGGCCTCCTCGACAAAGGTGAAGTCCTGCTCGACGACATCACCGTCACGGAATCCCCCACCGGCACCCCGGTCGCCATGCTCCAGAATGGCACGTTCACCACCGATGCCTCCAAGTGGCGCATCATCGGGAATCACTCGGGCACCGTCATCGATGACCCCGACCAGCCGGGCAACAAGGTCCTCCGCCTCGTCGCCACCGGCAGCACGGACCACATGTCGAATCACGCGGAAACCACCTTCGCCGCGTCCCGCAGCGTCGTGAACGGACGCACTTACCAGATCTCGTTCCGCGCCAAATGGATCAGTGGGTGCCGCCAGCTCAATACCCGGCTCTATTTCAACAGGCTCGCCCGCACAACCATTCTTGCCGGCCGCTCCCCCATCGGCACACCCGGCGCCCCCAACAGCACCGCCACCGCCAACGCCGGCCCCACCCTCACTGGCCTCATCCACTCACCCACCGTCCCCGCCGCCTTCTCCCCAGTCACTGTCTCCATCACGGCAACCGACCCCGATGGCCTCGGCTCGCTCACGCTCTGGTCCCGCCCGGACGGAGGATCGTGGTCAAGCCAGCCCCTCACCCCATCGGCTTCCCTTCCCAATACCTTCACCGCCACCCTCCCGGGCGCGGCCGCCGGAACGGTCGTCCAGTTCTACGTCGCCGCCGCCGATTCCCGCGGAGCCACCACCAACTTCCCCGCCGCCGGACCGGATTCCCGCGCCCTCTTCAAGGTCAATGACGGACTCGCCGCAACCAATGGCCTCCACAACCTCCGCCTCGTCACACTCAAAACAGACGCCGACTGGATGCACACCACCATCAACCTGATGTCGAATCAGCGCATCGGAGCCAGCCTCGTCTACAACGAAAACGTTCCCTTCTACGACATCGGGCTGCGCCTCAAAGGGAGCGAACACAGCCGCACCACCAGCGCCCGGCTCGGCTTCAACCTCGGCTTCCCATCGGAACAACTCTTCCGCGGCATCCACCGCAGCCTCGCCATCGACCGATCCGAAAGCACGGGCTTCGGCCAGCGCGAAATGCTCGCCCATCAGATGCTCAATCACGCCGGCGGCGTACCCACCAAATATCACGACCTCTGCCACGTGATCGCTCCGCGCAGCGAACACACAGGCGCAGCCGAACTCCAGCTGGCCCGCTACACCGATGTCTTCCTCGATGACCAGTACGAAAACGGCGGAGATGGCATGCTCTTCGAATACGAACTCGTCTACCAACTCAATGCCACAGACAATGGGACCGCGGAAGGCAACAAGGTACCCGCCCCGGACTCGGTCGTCGGCACCACCATCCGCAACATGGGCGACGACCGCGAACAGTACCGCTGGACCTTCCTCATCAAGAACAACGAAGACCGCGACGACTACAGCCGCGTCATCCCATGGGCCAAATGGATGGCCACCACCGGCGCCACCTTCACCAGCCAGATCAATACCTTCCTCGACGTCAATCAATGGCTCCGCGGTCACGCCGTCAATGTCCTCACGGGCGCAGGCGACAGCTACGGGGGCGACGGGGCTCAGCACAATGTCCAGTTCTTCGCCCGCCCATCCGACGGCAGAATGCTCTACTTCCCCCATGACATGGACGCATTCTACGATGCCAACCGCAGCATCTACCCGAACGCCGACCTCAACAAGATCCTCGCCGTGCCGGCCCACGCCCGCACCTACTTCGGTCACCTCCTCGAAATCCTCGATACCACCTACAACACGGCCTACATGACCCGATGGGCCAATCAGTTCGGTAAACTCCTGCCCGCCCAGCCCTTCAGCAGCCACCTCGCCTTCATCGGTCAGCGTGCCACCATAGTCCGCAATGCCGTCAACAGCGCGGTCTCCCCCAATATCCCCTTCAGCATCTCCTCAAACGGCGGAGCAGACTTCGAAGTAGCCACCAGCACCGCCACCCTCGCCGGAACCGCCAACCTCGCCATCCGCTCCATCCTCGTCAACGGCATCGCCTACCCCATCACATGGACCACCCGCTCCGCATGGTCCATCATCGTCCCCCTCCAGACCGGCACCAACGCCATCACCATTCAGGGGATCGACCGATCCGGCCAGCCCATCACCACCGCCACGGATGCCATCACCATCACCACCACCGCCCCGCCAGGCAACCTCCCCATCCGCATCAACGAATGGATGGCCGATAACCCATCCCCCAACGGCTACCCCGACCCAGCCGATGGCCAATGCCAGGACTGGATCGAACTCCACAACCCCAACGCCACCGATGCCGATCTCTCCGGCTTCACCCTGACAGACGACCTCAGCCAGCCCAGCGCATGGGCCTTCCCCCAAGGCACCACCATCCCCGCCAAAGGCTTCCTCCTCGTCTGGGCCGACGGCGAGCCTTCCCAGAACACCCCCGGCAACGGCCTCCACACCCCGTTCCAACTCAACAGCGCCGGCGAAACCATCGCCCTCTTCAATGCAGCCGGTCTCCTCCAGCACGCCGTCACCTTCGGCCCCCAGTCGAAAGGCATCAGCGAAGGCCTCTTCCCGGACGGGGCCTCCGCCTCCCCCACCCCCATGCCCAACCCAACCCCGCGCTGGCCCAATACCCTCGCCGGCCCCCTCCGCATCACTGCCATCTCCCGCTCCACCACCGCTACCTCCCTTTCATGGTCCTCCCTCCCCGGCCGTTCCTACCGGGTCGACTTCACCAACGGTTCGTCCCCATGGCAAACCCTCTTCCCCTCCATCCCTGCCACCGGCGATACCACCACCACCAGCGACCCCACCACGGATCCCCGGCGGTTCTACCGCGTCCAGCGCATCGAATGAAGCCCCCTGTAATCAATTCGCCGCTTCGCTCACCGGGTGCCCAGGCAGCGGGCGGGGTCAGGCTTCAGAAATTTTGCTTGACGCCGCGTCGATGACTATTAATTTTTAAAATTAATGAAAGCATCGGCCTTCCTCAACCGCCTCCCGCTGCTCGTGGCGCTCGCTGCTGCTTCCTGCATCAGTTCATCGCATGCGGCTGTCCTCGATCTGGTAGGGCCATGGTCCCCGGGACCATCCGACAACCAGTGGCTCCGCGAGGTTCACACCGGCCTGTTCGCCATGGTCTCCCTGTCCGGAACCACACGCTCCACAGCTGCCACCTTCAACAATGACGGGACTTTCGTCCTGTCGGGGGATCCGGCAAAAAATCCTTTCCTGACCTACACGCTCTCCCTGCACCGCAAGGACGACATCGGCAGCCTCGTAAGCCTCCTTCCGGGCGAATTCACCTCTGTCAGCATCGAAATCGCGGATATCGATTCCTTTGCAGGATCAGGAATTTCCGACGTGTGGGGACTCACCATGCCGAATGATGGCCTCTGCCTGTTCCCTTCCTCTCTCGTCGAGAAAAACCGCTTGGCCTCCCTCGCAGGCTTTACGCAGTTCAGTCTCCGCGAGGACCTTTGGCATTCCGGTCTCAATGGCGTAGGCCCGATCGGAACGGACACCCAGAAGGATTTCACCGTGACTGTCAGCCTTCCCTCATTCGAGCAAGGCCGCTTTGTTTTCGGGGTCGCCTCCGCCCCGGACACGACAGAGGGATCCGGCAAAGTGGACCGTGGATTCACCATGAGAATGTCCGGCACCTTCACCCCAATCCCGGAACCATCCCATACCATGCTAGCGGCCACCGCGGCCGCTATCCTGCTGGCCCGACGCCGCCGCGACTGAAGGTTTCTGGTGGCTTCCCACTAGATCCCAAGTACCACGCCGCAGGCTCTGACCCGGCTGCCAAGCACCCTGGTTGCGGGCCTGCGAGCAGGGCTCCTAGCGTCGGACCACGCCCACCAGACGCCCGGTCTGCTCAACAAATGGCCGCACCCGTTCCGGCGAAGCCCTGAGCCATTTTAAAAAATATTCTTCCGTAGTCTCGCCTTCCGGCGAAGGGGCACTGTTGAGCCAACTGACCGCTTCCCAGTACTGCGGCGCAGCCTCCAGCTGGCGGAGCAGCGCCACCGCCACAGGACCATTGCGGGCACGGTCCGCAGCGTTCTTTGTCAGTTCCGTCCGGTGATGCTTCACATAGTCAGCAATGCCCGCATCCGGAACGTCCTCGAACTTCTTCATCACATCGTCGGCATACGTCCGGAAATTGGGCGCATATTCCCGCCATCCCGGATAGGGAGGATGCCGCGCCCACGCCACCGCCATGTGCCGCAGCACATAAAGAGACGCACACTCGCACAGGCTTTCCTCAAACCACTGGTTCCCCTTATAGTCGTCCTCAAACCCGCAGAGAATGTGACAGAATTCGTGGGCAAACTGGTACGCATACTGACACCAGAACCGATCCTGCGTATTCAACTGCATGACGATCTCGCCGAGTCCGCTGCGGGCATAATGCACAATCGGATTCTCACGCCCCCGTCGCACCACGAAAGGCTCCAGCTTCCGCTCCGGAAAAAAGCGCCACAGCTCGGCCATCGCCGATCCCAGCACGGCCCTGATGTCAGGCTCGGACGCCACCCCCCAGCCCTCGGGAACAAGCCTCCAGCGCAGCCTCTCCACTTCTCCCTCAGCAGCCCCCGCCAGCCACGGCACCAGCAAGGTTCCCAGCATCGCTCTGCGCTTCATACTCATCGCGCCAGATGCTGATCGGCGAAATCAAGGTACGCCTTCCAGTCGGCCAGGGTCACATCATGCGCCCCCGGCCTCAGCAGATAGCCAATGCGGCTTTCCACCAGCCGACCGGGCTCAGGCCACTCCGCCGCCGCCATGCCATCGGTCCCCAGCAACCGGTAAACCGGACTGGCATGAAACCCTCCCAGCCATTCCCCCTTCGGATCCGCCCACTGATCCTCGGTCGCACTGGTGATGAGGACAGGCCGGGGAGCCGATAGCGCTATGAGTTGGTGACTGTCGAACGGCATCTCGCCTTCCCGGTCGGAATATTTCCGGAAATTCCCGCAGAACCAATGCGGGAACGATGCATTGAGCCGCGCCACGGTCTCTCCGAAGATTCTCTTTCCGAGAGCTGCTCCTCCCGCCCCGCTGTCATTGGAAATCACCATGGCAAAGCGTTCGTCACACGCCCCGGCCCACAGGGCAGTCTTGCCAAGCCGTGAATGCCCCTGACAGATCACCCGCTTCGCATCAACCAGCGCCTCCTTCCCGAAATAATCCATCGTCAGACTCATCCCCCATGCCCACGCCGCAATGCTGCCCCAACTCTCTCCGTCGCGCCGCGCCTCCACCTCGGGATGCAGCGCATGCACTCCATTCTTCCATTCGTCATGGAAATCCGGATCAATGTCGCAGTAGCAGACCGTTGCCACCCCATAGCCACGGCTGGCCGCATACTCAATCTGCCAGCGCTCGGCCTGGAGCCCACGCGACGCCTCAGTCGCACGGTTCCCCGTAATCCCGCCCTTCACATCGTCCCGCAGCCACGACCGGCACAACCGGATCCCGGGATCGTGACTGACAGCCTGATTCCCCTGGAAATTCAATCCGAAAACCAGCGGCACGGGCCCCTTGGCCCCGGCGGGCACACAGATCAGCAGATCCAGAAACGGTCCCTCTTCCCGGCCGCTCAGCGATACCTCGACCTGCTTCCTCAGCACCTTGCCTCCAGGCATCGGCTCAGCTTCCTCCACAACCCGATACCAAAGGGACGGACGCGCGGGAGCACGGCCGAACATTTCCCGCTCCAGCAGGCTTCTCGTCTCTTCCCGCAGCCCGCCCGTCCACTCGCCGGCCTTCGAGATGACACGCCCATCCGCCCCCCGCAATGGATCCGGCACGGTGTACGGCGGCACCTTCGCCTCTTCATAATTAAAGCCCTCGGGAGCTGCCACCAGCACAGACATGGACGACACCAGAGCCAGCAGCGCAGGAAAGGAAAGTTTCATTTCAGATCGTCAGTTCGACCTCCTGAACGCGACCCGCCGCCCCTCCCTTTCCTCCGCATCAATGCCGCTCAGCGCTTTGTCTCAAGCGACGCCCGGATGAAGGCATCAAAGAGCGGGTGCGGCTTTGTCGGCTTCGACAGGAATTCGGGATGGAACTGGGACGCAATGTAGAACGGATGACCCCGCACTTCCACCATCTCGACCAATTCCCCATCGGGACTGGTCCCGGAAATCACAAAACCAGCGGCCTCCATCCTTTCCCGGTAACTGTTGTTGAATTCATACCGGTGCCGGTGCCGCTCACTGATCTCCTGACGGCCGTAGACTTTTTCCGCCAGACTGCCAGGCCGCACCTTCGTCTTCCACGTCCCAAGGCGCATCGAGGCTCCCATCTCCCGCACGCCCTCCTGTTCTTCCATGAGACAGATCACCGGATGCGCACAATCCTTCACGAACTCCGTGCTGTTGGCTCCCTCCAGCCCGCAGACATTCCGCGCAAACTCAATGCTCGCAATCTGCATCCCAAGGCACAGCCCCAGATACGGAATGCCATGCTCCCGTGCATACTTCGCCGCAAGAATCTTCCCTTCCGTGCCACGATCCCCGAATCCTCCGGGAATGAGCACACCACCCACATCCCCCAGCATCTCAGCCGGATTCTCATGCTCCAGATCCTCCGCATCCACCCGCACCAACTGCACCTCGGCATCGTTCGCCGCCCCCGCATGCGTAAGCGCCTCATAGACACTTTTGTACGCGTCCTGCAGCTCAATGTACTTGCCCACTACCGCAATCCGCACCTTACGCGAAGGATTCACCACCCGGTCCACAAAAGCCTTCCACACCGTCAGATCCGGCTCGGGCGTCTCCAGCCCCAGCAGACGGCACACCAGCTCATCAAGCTTCTCCCGCCTCAGCATGAGCGGCAGTTCGTAAATCGAATGCTTCACGTCCCGCGCCTCGATGACAGCCTCCACCGGTATATTCGTGAACAGCGCAATCTTCTCCCGCACATCCTGCTCCAGAGGAAACTCGGTCCGGCAGATCACCACCCCAGGCTGAATCCCGATCTCCCGCAGCTTCGCCACCGACTGCTGCGTCGGCTTCGTCTTCAGTTCCCCCGCCGCCTTGATGTACGGCACCAGCGTGACATGCACGAAGAGACAGTTCTCCCGCCCCACCTCGTGACGGAACTGCCTCATGGCCTCGAGAAACGGTAGTCCCTCGATGTCGCCAGTGGTCCCCCCGATTTCCGTAATGATCACGTCCGCCTTCCCGGTCGCCGCGACCTCCCGGATGCGCGCCTTGATCTCATCAGTCACATGCGGAATCACCTGCACGGTCTTCCCGAGATAATCACCCCGCCGCTCCTTTTCGAGCACGTTGGTGTACACCTGCCCGCTCGTCAGATTGTTGATCCTCGTCAGCGGCCCGCTCGTGAACCGTTCGTAATGCCCAAGATCCAGATCGGTCTCCGCCCCGTCATCAAGCACATACACCTCGCCATGCTGATAGGGACTCATCGTCCCGGGATCGACGTTCAGATACGGATCGAACTTCTGCAGCATGACCCGCAGTCCCCGATGCTCCAGCAGAGTCCCCAGCGACGCCGCCGTGAGCCCTTTGCCCAGTGAACTAACCACCCCGCCAGTGAAGAAAATGAACTTCATGGACCCCTCAGAACCGCGGATGCCGCAGCGGCGCAACAAGGAATTGCCGGCAACTCGGCAAGCCAGATGTTTTCACGCCTTCAGACCTTGCGGAACCACTCCATCCCACCCACCTCTGCCTGCCCCGAACGGCCGCCTCACCACCCCGCCACTCGCCCATTGGCTACCCTGCCAGACCCCAGTCACCCCAGCATGAACTCATCGATCCCTCGCCCGGTCCAGCAACCCGGCGAACGGAACTCAGCCACCCTGCCCGGCCTCAGCATGGACCTTGCCCTCGCGGCCACGGCCTGCTGCTCCCTCTTCTCTTTTCTTGCCGGCAGTATCCTGCATGCCGACCTCGGACAACTGCCGGCCTCCCTGCCGGTTCTTTTCTCAGTTTCCGCCCTGTTCCTGATTTTCGCGGCGCTCGTCAGGCTATCGGGACACCCTGGCTGGGGATTCGCCGGCCTCTTCGGCCTTCTGCATCTCGTGGCCCGCCACCCCTCGCCACTGCTGACCGCAGCCACCATTGCCGCTGCCCTGCTCTGCCTCGCATACCTGCTGCGGAAATTCCGTTTGTCCCCCAAGGCGTGGTCCCACGCCGCCATCATGGGCCTCCTCGGCACCCTCGCGTTCTTCAGCATCAATCACGTCTGCTACACCTGCTTCGATCTCCACAACCGGCTGACCGATGGATCCATCCACATCGATCCCCTCTACCACAGCGCGGTCGCTTCCATGATCAAGACGTACGGCATCACCTCGACCGGGGTCAACGGCCTGCCACCGCTCAACTACCACGTTCTCTCGCACGAAGCCATCGCTGCCATCAGCCGACTTTATGATGCACCGGTCTTTTCCTGCTACGGGATTGTCCCGTTCATTCTCTTCAGCCCGCTCCTCCTGTTTGGCATCGCATCGGCAGCCATGATGCTCGCGCCGGCAGACTTCCGGAACCGCCCGCGCCCGCTCTGGCTCGCTACCTGCCTCTCCCTCATCCTCCTCACGTTCATCGGTTCCCCGGAACCGACCGCAGGACACTTCATACGCTCGGAATCGTTTCTCGTTTCCCTCGGCCTCCTCTGCGCAGGTCTCATCCCGCTGAGCCGGAATGAAATCAAGCCTGCCACCATCCTGCTCGCCGCACTGCTGACGCTGCTGATGTCACATGCCAAAATCTCGGTCGGCGTCATCTACGCTGGCCTCTGGGCCCTCCGCCTCTGCTTCGCAAGGTCGGCCAGCCCGTTGCGCGAAGTGACCGCCACCCTGCTCGTGTCGGCTGCCGCCTCGCCATTCCTTTTCAGCTCCGGATCGAGTCACCCCATAGAGTTCGCCCCGCTCCATTTCTTTCTCAACTTCTCCGCCCGCCAGGAAAC
Organism: Verrucomicrobiota bacterium; assembly: GCA_039795165.1. GTDB lineage: Bacteria > Verrucomicrobiota > Verrucomicrobiia > Verrucomicrobiales > V1-33 > V1-33. The sequence continues at coordinate 27,952 of JBDKER010000028.1, forward strand.
CTTCCAGGCCGCCGCTTTCTCCCTGTTCCACGGGAAACCATTTTCCCCTGGCACACTGATCGCCGCCGCAGCCGCGCTCGTCACGTTCTGCCTGAGCCACTTCCTGCCCGCATGGGCCGTCGTTGCGGCGGCGGCCCGACGGAACCTGCGACAGATCCTCAGAGACCGCCCCGCCCTCTTTTCCCTCGGAGCCATTGCGGCCGGAACCGTCGCCCTCGCGATCCTCAAAGTCGCCGGAGGCAGCGCCATCTACTTCTCCGCACCCGCTGCGTTCGTGGCACTCCCCTTCGCCCTTCCCGGATTCGTCAGGTGGCTTCAGCTGGCGACCGCCAGCCTGCCAGGGGCTTCACTGAACAGAAAACTGGCATTGGTTACCGTCGCCACCTGCACAGCGATCGCACAATTCTCGCCCGGTGGCCACCCCCAGGCCACGCTCCCCACCGCCACCGGCGACTTCCTCGCACGCATGGAAACCATCCGGACCACCAGTCCCGCCAGCGCCATCTTCAGGGCCAATCCCGGTATCACCACCGGCAACCCCATCACCTACCCCAAAGCCAGCCCCTTCGTCCTCCCGGCCCTCTCGGAACGCGCATGGACCAACCTGCTCAAGTCAGAAGACATTCCCGCTTATCTGAACTACGGCTACCAGGATTGCCTCTCTCCCGAATCGACCGGAACACACGTACTGCCTCCCGTCATCCCAGCAGACCTGCAGACCGCCGATCCCTGAGCGGCTGCGCAGACGAACCTGCGACTTCCTGAAACGCTGCGCACAAATACCTCCGCTGCTGCTCATCGAATCTCCGCCGCGCTGCCACCCGGATTCGCCGGAAAGTCACATCGCTACCAACCCATGGTACCGGGAACAGGACTCGAACCTGCACTCCTTGCGGAACCAGATCCTAAGTCTGGCGCGTCTACCAATTTCGCCATCCCGGCACGGATGCGTGAAGTGATCATGCCGTGGCGATCCGCTGGCGCAACCGCCAGATGGCAGCATGCATCGGCATGGTTCGGGCTCTTGCACCCGCCCGGCATTCCTGCTAGGCGGCCTGTACCATGCGAAAGCCTCTCACCAAGCTGCTCGGATTTCTGCTGACCCGCCTTCTCCCGGCATTGGCCTGCCTGCTTTTCAGCGCATGGGCCGCGGGCGCGCTGTACTTTGATTTCCCGGCGCGGTCGCTCCGTCCGGCGGCTGCTCTGCTGTTCGTGGCGGCCGTGGTGGCGCTCGTCATCCGCTTCCGCCGCAGCCCGCTGTTCCGCTACGGTCTCATCGCCGGGCTCTGCCTGGTGGTGCTCGCATGGTGGCTCACCCTGCGTCCATCCCAGCAGCGCGACTGGCAGGATGATGTCGCCCGCACCCCGTACGCAGAGATCAATGGCGACCTCGTCACCATTCACAATGTCCGCCATGCCGACTACCGCAGCCCCACCGACTACACCACCAACTGGGAATCGCGCACCTACGACCTCAGCAAGCTCACAGGACTGAGCCTTTCAGTCACCTACTGGGGATCGCCCTACATGGCCCACCCCATCCCATGCTTTGAATTCTCGGACGCCCCGCCCCTCGCGATTTCCATAGAAACCCGGAAGGAAAAAGGGGAGTCGTACTCCGCTCTCGGCGGGCTCTACCGTCAGTTCGAACTGATCTACGTGGCCGCCGACGAACGCGATCTCATCCGCCTGCGCACGAACTTCCGCAAAGGCGAGGACGTCTACCTTTACCATACCAAAGCCAGTCCGGCCACGGCCCGCGCCCGCCTCATGGAATACCTCGAGGTCATGAACCGCCTTCATGCTCATCCCCGCTGGTACAATGCAGTCACCGACAACTGCACGACTTCCATCCGCGCCCAGCACCCCGCCGAACAGCGCACGCCATGGGACTGGCGCATCCTCGTCAATGGCCTCGGCGATCAGATGTCCTACGAACGCGGCGTCATCGACACCTCGCTGCCCTTTGCGGAACTGAAGCGCCGCAGCCACATCAATGCCGATGCCATCGCCGCAGGCGATGCGCCAGATTTCTCGGCCCGCATCCGGGCCGGACGTCCGGGCTTTCCGGCCGCGCCGACGGCCCCCGCAGCGACTCCTTGATTCCGCCGCCGCCCGCCCCCATGCATGCCATCCAGTGGAAAATGCCCACGGCATCCTCATCCGGCGCACCCTGCTCTCCGACACCAGCCTCATCGTTCACTGGCTGACCCGCGAGCACGGCATCGTGCGCACCGCGGCCAAAGGAGCCCGCCGTCCCGGTTCGCCGTTCACGGGAAAACTCGACCTCTTCTACTCGGCCGATTTCTCGTTTGTCCGCAGCCGGCGCTCGGATCTGCACACGCTGCGGGAACTCGCGGTTACCCATTACCGCGCCGGTATCCAGTCGTCGTACCCCCGGGTGCTCTGCGCAGCGTATTTCGCTGCTCTCATCGACTGCGTAGCGGAACAGGACGCCCCCGTGGAAGCACTTCACGACCTGCTCCGCCGAGGACTCGACTGGCTCGATGCACACGACCCCACGCTGCGCGCGGTCCTTTTCTACGAACGCGAAGTCGCCAGCGAACTGGGCATCCATGGCGAACCGGGGGTCACTCCAGCCGGTGCCATTCTCTCCACCTTCCACCGCCTGCCGGATTCCCGCGCCGCCCTCCTCCGCCGCCTCGGAGGAACCTGACGCCCGCTCAGCGCGACCGCCGCCATGCGAGGTAAGCCTGATGCGCCACCACCATCGACGGAAAGGCGATCTCGCCGGGATCAATCCCGCCGGGATCAAGCCAGCACGTGCTCTCGACCGCATCGAGTGCCTGCGCTTCCACTTCCCCCGACGTCCTCGCCGTGAAGAAAAAATCGAGCACCGGATACGTCAGCCCTTTGTAATCATAGGAATTCGGTGCCGAGCAGAGAAAGGTCAGATCCTCCACGGCCAGCCCCACTTCCTCCATGAATTCCCGCCGCAGTCCGTCCTCGGCTGTCTCCCCTTCATCCACAAATCCTCCCGGAATCGCGAGCCTCCCCCGCGCCGGATCCTTCGCCCGCCGGATGAAAAGCACCATCCCATCAGGACGCTCCAGAAAAGCCGCCGTCGCACACGTCGCATTGAAGTAAAAGACATAGCCACACGCCGCACACTGCAGCGGCTGCCGACGCGACGCATCCCGCGCATGACCACAGGACGGACAGAAACGGAAGGACTCGGAAGGATGCATGACAGGGAAACGATGGGCGGCCACTCAGCGGCGCCCGTCGTACCAGATGCCGCACTTTTCCCGCCGGCGCAAGTTCCGCCCCCCGCTCAGCACAGTCTTCAGCACAAACCAGAGATGCGATGCCGGACTGCGGAACTTCAGCTTCCGCGCGGACGTGATGAGAGGATGCTCGTCCAGAAAGACAAACCCAAGACCCTCCCGCTTCCCGATGGCCCGCAGCCGCTGACTCAGTTCCAGTTCTTCCGCCGCATAGAGTTCGTGACTGAAGCCACCCGATTCCTCGAACGCCCAGCGCCTCACAAAGAGAAACGATCCCGCGGCCCACTGCCTCCAGCGCGCCAGTCGGTGCCAGTTCCGGATGAAGAATTCCGCACCCTTGAGCGGTTCATCCATCACGAGCGCACTGCCGCCATACAGAATCCGGTCGTCAGCCATCACCCTCCGCAGATCATTCATCAATCCCGCCGACGGCACGGAATCCGCATCCAGAAACAGAATCCAATCACCCCCCGCCGCCGCCGCACCCGCATTGCGAGCCCGGCTGATCTGGTTGACCGGCTCGAAGACAACCCTCGCCCCGGCCTCCCGTGCCACCGCCGCAGTCCGGTCCGACGAATTGTTGTCGCACACAATCACTTCCCACGCGAAGTCCGAGGGCCATCCCGCGCAGGCTTCCGCGAGCCCGGCCAGCGTTGCCGGCAGCAGTTTCTCTTCGTTCCACGCAGGAATGACCACGCTCAGCTTCATCCCCGCTCCTTCCGCGGCTCGGGAATCCGGTCCTCCGGACAACGGATCTCCGCGATGGCCGCCATGATCCGTTCGCTGATCGCCAGATAGCCTTCCTTCGTGTCCGGCAACTGCTCACGGTCAAACCGCAGCACCGGCCCGGCCACCACCGTGACCGTCGACGTCCGGAACTTCATGCTCCCATACGGCAAGGCCTCGTACGCCCCGAAGATCCGTACCGGGATCACCGGAACGCGCGCCTTCGCCACCACCAGCCCTGGCCCCGGCTGCGCAGGCTGCAGCTGCCCGTCCGGAGAACGCGATCCCTCCGGGAAAATAATCACCCGCTTTCCATCCTGCAGCATCCGGATCGCAGTCTTCAGGCCGGCAAAGCCCGCCCGGTCCTGGTCCACCGGCACCACGTTGAGCTTCGGAAATAGCCAGCGTGCAAAGGGGTTCGAATACAGCGATTTCCTCGCAAGGTAGTAGATCGGCTTGTCAAACGAGGTCCCCACCAGCGGAGGATCGAGAAAGCTGACGTGATTCGAACAGATCAGGGCCGGCCCATCCTCGAAAAGATGTTCCCGGCCCACAACCTGATGATCCAGCGCCGCGCGCGCCAGTGACTTCGACAACTGATAGCAGAACCCATGAACAATACCCATAGCGCTGGCAGCTAAATCGGAGACGCCGCATCTGCAACCGACGCCCGGAATCCTCACGTCACGACCGCCTCATTCGTCATTGCTCAGACCAAGCAGCTCGAAAAGGCGCAGCGCAAACCAGCCGAGCGAGGAAAGGAAAGCCGCCACATAGGTGAGCCCAGCTGCCTTGAGGACCGCATCCACCCCATCGGATTCCGGCCCGGGCGCAATGATCCGGCTGTCGACCAGCGCCAGCTTGGCCCGGCGGCTCGCATCGAATTCCACCGGCAGGGTCACCAGATTGAAGAGCATCAGAATTCCCAGACACACGGTCGCCACGGTCAGACCAAGCACGAATTTCCCCATGAGACCAAGCACAAGCGGCGCAATCATCACCACCCACGACGCCGTCGCCGTCGTCCGCACGGCCGCCATCCGCCACATGAGCGGAGCATACGCCTGCGCATGCTGAAAGGCATGACCCGCCTCATGCGCAGCCACCCCCACCGCCGAAAGCGAGTTCCCGTGATACACAGGCTCGGACAGGGCAAGAGTCCGCGACGAAGGATCATAGTGATCCGTCAGTTCCCCTTCCGTCAGGACCACCTCGACATCATGCAGCCCAGCCTCGTTGAGGAGCCGCCGCGCCGCCTGCGCACCCGTCAGACCAGACCACGCTGCCACCGTGCTGTACCGCCGGAACTGCGACTTCACACGGGAAGACGCCCAGAAGGACAGAGCCAGAGAACCAAGAAGGACAATCCACATCATATCGTTGCGTATCGGATGAATTTCGCTGAATTACGAAGAGAAAGCGCCACCTGCACGGAAAATCCGCATTACAAAGCGGACGGCGGTTTGCACCCACTGGATGGTCCCGCGGCCGCCTGAACGCAAGGGCCTGCCGACCGTCCCGACCGTCTTGACCTCGCACGAAAGCCGCTCCTTCTTCCGGCCATGACCATTTCCCCATCCGAGTACGAGAAACTGGGAGCCTTCTACCTCGGCCGCGAGTACGATGTCGAGGCGAAGGAGATGACGGATTCCCTCCTCATGTACGATTCCAAGGACCTCGTGACGCACGGAGTCGTCCTTGGCATGACGGGATCCGGCAAGACAGGCCTCTGCCTCGCCCTCCTTGAGGAAGCAGCCATCGACCGCGTCCCGGCCCTCATCATCGATCCCAAAGGCGACATCGCCAATCTCCTCCTGACCTTCCCGGATCTCGCCGGTTCGGACTTCCGCCCGTGGATCAATGAGGAAGATGCCCACCGGAAGGGGAAGACGCCCGACGAATTCGCTGCCGCGCAGGCGGAACTCTGGAAAAAGGGCCTCGGCGAATGGGGCCAGTCGGGCGACCGCATCCGCATGCTGCGCGAAACGGTCGACATCACGGTCTTCACTCCAGGCAGCACGGCCGGTGTCCCGGTGAGCATTCTGGCATCGCTGGGAGCCCCGGAAGAGGAAGTCCTCGACGACTCGGAAAGCTACAGCGACCGCATTGCCAGCACCGCCTCAAGCATCCTCGGCCTGCTCGGGATCAATGCCGATCCGGTCAATAGCCGCGAGCACATTCTCCTGTCGAGAATCTTCGATTTCGCATGGCGCGCGGGCAAATCGCTCGACCTCCCCACCATCATCGCTCAAGTCCAGGCCCCGCCATTCTCCAAAGTCGGAGTCGTCGCCCTCGAGGAATTCTATCCCGAGAAGAAGCGCACGGAACTGGCCATGCAGATCAATAATCTGCTGGCGGCCCCGGGATTCCAGAACTGGCTGACCGGAGTCCCGCTCGACATCCGCCGCATGCTCCACACCCCGGAGGGCAAACCGCGCATCAGCATCTTCTCGATCGCGCACCTCAACGATGCAGAACGCATGTTCTTCGTAAGCCTGCTCCTCAATCAGACGCTCGGCTGGATGCGGGCCCAGAGCGGGACCACCAGCCTGCGCGCTCTCCTCTACATGGACGAAATCTTCGGATACCTGCCACCGTCGCAGAATCCGCCGTCGAAGAAGCCCATGATGACGCTCCTCAAGCAGTCGCGCGCCTTCGGCCTCGGCGTCCTTCTCGCCACCCAGAACCCGGTCGATCTGGATTACAAGGCGCTCTCGAACATCGGTACATGGTTCCTCGGCCGCCTGCAGACGGAACGCGACAAGGCCCGCGTGCTCGATGGCCTCGAAGGAGCCGCCGCCAGCCAGGGATCGTCCTTCGACCGCGCTTCCATGGACCGTCTCCTCGCCGGACTCGGAAACCGCATCTTCCTCATGAACAATGTGCACAACAACGGTCCCTGCGTCATGCAGGTCCGCTGGTGCCTCAGCTACCTGCGCGGTCCCCTGACCCGCTCGCAGCTCAAATCGCTCGTCGATCCCGTGCGCGATGCCATCCTCACGGAATTCGGAGTCAGCACGGCGGCACCCGCCACTGCACAAGGCAGCGCTGCCGCAGCCTCGTCCGTGCCGGAAACTTCCGCAGCAACCACAGCGACGCCAGCCAGCTCCGCCAGCGGCCGGCCGGACCTCCCGGAATCCATTGTCCAGACGTTCTTCCCGGTCAGCAGTCCCTCGGCCTCGCCACTCCCGGTGGTCTACACCCCAGCCATCCTCACGGAACTGAGCGCGACCTTTTCGGACAAATCAACGGGCACCAATGCCCAGATCCCGTACCGCTTCCTGCTCCGCATCAGTCCGGAAGCCGCCGGACTCCCGGCTGGACCGGGCGATCCCGTGGATCTGGCAGACACGAAGCTTTCAGCGCAGCCTCTGCCAGGCTCGCCTGCATGGGCCAACCTCCCGGGCTTTGCCCGCAAACCGGCTGCCTTCAATTCCGCCCGCGACGCCGCCATCGAACACGTCTACGCCCGCTGCACTCTCGACCTGCTCACCTGCCCTGCCCTCGGGGAAGTCTCGCAGCCAGGGGAAACGGAAGGCGATTTCCGCGCCCGTCTCCAGCACGCCGCCCGGGAACGACGTGACCAGAAACTCGCGGAGATCGAACGCAAATGGGGCCCCAAACTCCGCAGCGCCGAGGAAGCCCGGAACCGCGCCGCCGCCGCCTTCGAACGCGAACGCGCCCAGGCCAATGCCGCCCGCGTCAGCACCGTTGTCAATGTCGGCCAGGCCATTCTTGGAGCGCTCTTCGGACGCAAATCGACGACCACTCTCGTTTCCCGCAGCGCTCAGGCAGCCCGCGGTGCCAACCGCGCATGGAATCAGGGCAGCGATGTCGAACGCGCGGTTTCCCGCGTCGAATCCGCCGAAGCCGACGCGGCCCGCATCCAGGAGGATCTCGAAAGCGAACTGAATCTCGCCCGGCAGTACTTCGACGTCTCGCAGATTCCCCTCGAGAAGAAGTCGCTCTCTCCCCTCAAGAAGAATATCGCGGTCACCACGAGCGCCCTCGCATGGATTCCCTGCTACGACGTCGGCCATGGCCAACTGGAACCCGCATGGGAGGATTGATGCCCCCATGCGCCGACTCGAAGTCAGACAGACCCGTTTCCAGCGCATCGAAGTCTGGGGATCCCCGGACGAAACAGAATTCCGGGTCACCGGGGCCGTCCATGCATGGTGGCACCGCCACCGCTTCCTAACGGGGCTGGCATGGGACTGCATCGCCGCCGGCATTCTCTCGCACCCGGGCCAACCGGTTTCCATTCTCATGCTTGGTCTCGGTGGCGGCACCAGCCTCCGCACGCTCCAGCACCTCCTCCCCCAAGCCTCCAGCACCGCCATCGAAATCGATCCGGACATGATCGGTCTCGCCCGCGGCTACATGGAACTCGACCGCATCGGAACCCGCATCATCACAGACGATGCCTACCAATGGCTCGCTTCCTGCCGCCAGAAGTTCGATGTCATCTTCGACGATGTCTACGGGGTCACCGCAGACGATGTCGCCCGCCCCGGTCCCATCACTCCGGAAATCGCCGCTGCCATCCACCGTTGTCTCAAACCCGATGGCATCTTCGCTGCGAATCTCGTCACGGGAAAGGGCCACCGCCGCACGCAGTCAGCCATGCGGTCGTTCTTCCGCTCGAGCTTCCCGGCCGTCCGCTCGGTCACCACACCGGACAGCCTCAACGAATGCCTCGTCGGTGGGTCCCGCCTCGCCCCATGGCGTGCCATCCGCGCCCGCGCCGCGGATTTTGCCGACAATGCGGACTACGGATTCTGGCGGCTCCTGCGCGCCCGCTCGATCGGGCCGTCCGGGCCGCGCTGATCTCCCTGCCCTTGCCGGATGAGCCGCACCAAGCTACGGCACGGCCATGAAATCAGGCGGACTGTCCCCATGGCGAATCTGCCTGCTCATGGCCGCCGCACTCGCCGCGGCAACATCCTCCCACGCTCAGGAACTCCGCGGCTTCTGGGTCGATGCCTTCAATCAGGGCATCAAAACGTCTGCGCAGGTCACCGCCCTCGTGGAAGACGCCCGACGCGCCAACTGCAACGCTCTCTTTGTGCAGGTCCGCAAACGGGGCGATGCCTATTTCAGCAATGGCCTCGAACCCCGGGCCACGGACATCACGTCGGCCAGCTTCGACCCGCTCGCCGACCTCGTCGCCAAGGCCCGCAGCGGACCGGAGCCACTCGCAGTCCACGCATGGATCGTCACCTACAATATCTGGAATCAGCAGAACACTTCGCCATCTCAGCCGTCCCATCCGTTCAATCTCCACCGCGACTGGCTCACCCAGCGGAATGATGGCGTCCAGTGGGACGGTGCCAATTATGCCTTCGACCCGGCCCATCCTTCCGTTCAGGACCACACGTTCCGCGTCTGCATGGACATCCTTGCGCGCTACCAGGTCGACGGCCTTCACCTCGATTACATCCGCTACACGGATTCCGGTTCTTCGGTGGGCAGCAATCCATGGGGATACCACCCGCTGGCCCTCCAGCGCTTCCGCAGCCTCACGGGTCGCTCGGATACCCCGACTGCAGGCGATTCCGCATGGCTCCAGTTCCGGAGGGATCAAATCACTGCCCTCGTCCGCAAACTCCACCTGCACGCATGGCAACTCCGGCCATCACTCTGCCTCTCGGCGGCCACCATTGCCTACGGATCCGCTCCCTCCAGCAACTCGGTGAGCGCATGGCAGCAGCGCGATGCCTTCGGCCGCGTCCTCCAGGACTGGCGTGGATGGCTCGACGAAGGCATCCTCGACCTCGCCATCCCCATGGTCTACCGCGACAACACCAACGCCACGCGCGCCTCGGAATGGATCGCATGGACCCGCTGGGCCCGCGACAACCAGTTCAACCGCCTCTGCGCCGCCGGACTCGGCAACTACCTCAATGCCGTCGAAGGCACCCTCAGCCAGATCAGCAGCGCCCGCGCCGCATCGGCCACCACCGGCCGCAGCCTTGCCGGACAGGTCCTCTATTCCTACGCCACATGGTGCCGCCGCCAGAACGCAGACACTACCTACACGAGCAATTACCTGCCACGGCAGGATTTCCTCAATGCCCTCAGCGACCCCGCCGCCGCCGCTGCCTTCAGTGCTTCCCCCCTTTACCCAACCCCGGTTTCCATCCCTGCCATGCCATGGAAGTCGGATCCCTCGCGCGCCCAGCTCATGGGTTTCGTCCGACTGCCCGATCCCTCCCTTTGGCCCGACGGCGCACCGGTGAACCTCCTTGGTCCACAGGGGCAAGCCATCACGCTCAAGACAGACGCCACGGGCTTCTTCGGCTCCACAGGCCTGACTCCCGGCACATGGAGCATTGCAGTGCAAATCCCGGGCTTCCCGGCCCGCACGCGCACTCTCGACCTGCAGGGCGGCAAGGTCACCAGTCAGAATCTCTGGCTGAGCCCAGCCCCCTTCACAGTCACGGCAGTGCAGCACGACCGCACGCTGCGGCACACCACGGTCACATGGAACTCCCTGCCGGAATCGCGCTACCGCATCGAAACCAGCACGGATTTCGCCACATGGACGGCGGCCGCCACGGGCGTCGCATCATCCGGATTCTCCACGGCATGGACGAGCACCGCCGACCCGCCGGGTGCTTTCCGCCGCTTCTTCCGCATCGCAGAGGAATGACGCCGCTGCATTCCGGGTTGCCCTCCGGGTCCCGCCATGGCAACGCCCGTGCATGCTTTTCGCAGAGTACCTGCACCGACTCGATCCCGTTCTGCTCCGCATCACCGACAGCATTCAGCTGCGCTGGTACGGCATCGCCTATGTGGTCGGCTTCTACTGCGGCTGGCTTCTTCTCCAACGCTGGGCGCGCCGCGGCATCGGGGAACTCAAACCGGAGGAAACCGCGGACTTCATCACCTATGCCGCCCTTTTCGGCGTCCTCATCGGCGGCCGCCTCGGCTACATGCTGCTCTACAACCGCACGGAATTCTTCAGCAATCCCCTCAGCTTCTTTCACGTCACGGGCGGTGGCATGGCCAGCCACGGCGGCATCGCCGGCCTCTTCCTCTTCACGCTCTGGTGGGCCCGCCGCCACCAGCGTTCATGGACCGGTCTCGGCGACAACCTCGTGACCGCCGCCCCCGTCGGCCTCTTCTTCGGAAGACTCGCCAATTTCGTGAACGGGGAACTCTACGGCCGCCCGACCACGGTCCCATGGGCAATGAAGTTCCCGGAGGAAGCGACCCGCTGGGCATCGGACCCGGAAGCGACGGAGAAATACGCGGCGCTCTCGGCCCTGCTCACGAAACACGCCCCGCCCGATGCCACGGACGAACGCAGCCTCATCCTTTCTCTCGCCCGCGAAAACGATGCCTTCGCGGAGGGCCTCCGCCCGCTCCTCTCGGCGCGCCATCCTTCGCAGCTGTACGAAGCCGCCCTCGAAGGCCTCGCACTCTTCCTGATCCTCTTCGTAATCCGTGAAAAATGGCCGAAGGCCCCGCACGGACTGCTCACAGGCCTCTTCTTTATCCTCTACGCGGTCTTCCGCATCATCGGGGAAAACTACCGCGAACCGGACGCCTTCATCCACGGCCTCACGGAAGGTCAGTACTATTCCCTCTTCATGATCGCCGTGGGAGCAGCCTTCCTGATCTTCGCAGCCACCCGCCGCAGGGCTCAGCAGGTGTCGGGCTGACGCCGCGCCACTTTCACCGTGTGCGGCACCGCCGCGGCCACAATGCGCAGGCATTCCGCCGCCCCGGTGGGCTTACCCGGCAGCGCCAACACAAAGGCATCGTCCACCACGGCCCCAAGTGACCGCGACAGAATCGCATTCGGCAGCGACGCGAACGACCCCATGCGCATGGCCTCGCCAAAACCAGGCAGTTCCACCCGCATGATCCCGCGGATGGCCTCGGGTGTCACATCCCGCGGCCCGATGCCCGTGCCGCCCGTCGTCAGCACGAGCCCGCAGCCCTGCGCCACAAACGAGCGCACGGCCTGCTGAATCGCGCCAATCTCATCGGGTACCACACCCTCTGCAAGCACACGCCAGCCAAGTTCCTCGGCCACCGCCCGCACGGCCGGACCGCCAAGGTCTTCATACTCCCCCGCCGCTGCCCGGTCGGATACCGTCACAATGCCGCACGTGATCATGACCATCAGAGTACTCTCCGCAGCACCGTATCGTCAAGACAACGGGGGTCGCTCGCGGGATGATCAAGGGTGTAATGCAGTCCCCGGCTCTCGCGGCGCGACTGCGCACTGTCGACAATCAGCGACGCCACTTCGACGAGATTCCGCAGCTCAAGCAGCTCAGTGGTCACTTTGAAATTCCAGTAAAATTCCCGCACTTCGCGGTGCAGATTCCGCAGCCTTGTCGCCGCCCGCTGCAGCCGCTTGGTCGTCCGCACAATCGATACGTAATCCCACATGAGCCGCCGGATCTCGTCCCAGTTGTGGTAGATCACCACAAGTTCATCGACATCCGTCACCTTGCCAGCCTGCCAGCCGGGAATTTCATAGCGTTCATCAGGCGGCCGCCCGGCCGGAAACTGCCGCAGCACATCCGCCGCGGCCCGATGCCCCACGACCGCACCTTCAAGGAGCGAATTACTCGCAAGCCGATTGGCTCCATGCAGCCCCGTGCAGCCGACTTCGCCCACAGCCCACAAACCCCGCAGACTGCTCGCCCCATTGGCATCGGTCCGCACGCCCCCGCATTGATAATGCGCCGCCGGAACCACCGGAATCGGATCGACCGCAATGTCCAGCCCAGCCTTCAGACAGGTCTGATAAATGTTCGGAAACCGCTCGCTCAGAAAATCGCGCCCGCGCGATGTGATGTCCAAATAGACACAGGGACTGCCAGTCCGCTTAATTTCCTGATCGATCGCCCGCGCCACGATATCGCGCGGAGCGAGTGATTTCCGCGCATCGTACTTCTCCATGAATTCCCGCCCGTCTGCCCCCACAAGGACGCCCCCTTCGCCGCGCAGGGCTTCACTGATCAGAAAGTTCCGGATGCCGGGATGATAGAGGCAGGTCGGATGGAATTGAACGAATTCCATGTTCGCTATGGTGGCCCCGGCCCGCCATGCCATGGCCACCCCGTCACCGGTCGCCACCGCCGGATTCGTTGTGTACTGATACACCCGTCCACTTCCCCCGGTCGCGAGGACCACACGGTCGGACCGGAAGGTGACCACTTCCCCGGTCCGCTCATCAAGCACATAAAGCCCCAGCACCCTGTCCTCGGTCGCAAATCCCAGCTTGCCGGTCGTCACCAGATCGATCGCGAAATGATGCTCGAAGAAGGTAATGCCGGGTTCCGCCCGCGCCCGCTCCAGCAACCGATCGGCAATCTCGCGGCCGGTGGTGTCGCCATGATGCAGAATCCTCCGCTGGGTGTGACCACCTTCCATGCCGAGACTGACCACGGACTTTCCGCCCTCGTCGACTGAATCGAAGCGCACACCCCATTCCATCAGTTCCCGGATTCTCTCTGGGCCGTCCTCAACCATCCCGCGCACCACGTCTTCCCGGCACAAACCAGCTCCGGCCCCCAGCGTGTCGGCCACATGCGCCTCGAAACTGTCGCCCTCGCCCATGACACAGGCAACCCCGCCCTGGGCCCACGCGGTGTTCGATTCCTCCGCACTCCGCTTGGCCAGCAGGGCCACCCGTCCGTGCTTCGCTGCCTTCAGCGCAAAGGTGAGCCCGGCAAGACCGGTCCCGACAACAACGAAATCATAAACAACCATGGACGCGCAGATATGACCTCCACGACGTCCCGCCTGCTCTGCGTTGCAACCCGGAATTGCCCCACGCACTCATGGCCCTCCCACCACTGGAAAATGCCGCGCAATGGCCTGCCGGACGGATTCCGCCAGCCTCGGCACAACCGCCCGCGACGCCGCCAGCTCACGCAGCCGCAGCACCACTCCCTCCACCGTTTCATCAAGGGTCGATGTGCCCGCCGTCACCCCCACCGCCTCCACCCCGTCGAGCCATCCCGCATCGACATCCTCAGCCGTCTCCACCTGCCACGCCCGACACCCCAGCCCCCGCGCCGTCTCCACCAGCTGCCGCGTGTTGTTGCTGTGCCGACCCCCCACCACAATCACCAACTCACTCTCCCGGCACAGGGCCTCAAGCGATTCCTGCCGGTCCCGCGTCGGCTGACAGACCGTGTTCCTGAAAACCACCTCCGCCGCAGGCCGCAGCTCACGAAGCCGCGCCACCAGCCACTCAACCCACTTCACTGGCTGCGTCGTCTGACTCACCACCCCGAACTTATCCACCTCCGGCAACCCCGCCAGATCTTCCTCCCCACCCACCACCGTCGCCCCAGGAAAATCCCCCGTCAACCCACGCACCTCCACATGCCCCGCCGCCCCGATCACCACCGGATGATACCCCGCAACCACCAGCTTCGCGAGAGCATGATGAGCCTTCCGCACCAGCGGACAAGTCGTGTCCGTCACCCGGTACCCAGCCCCCTCCCACGCCTGCTTCGCCCGATCCGAAGCCCCATGCGCCGTGATCATGACCACTTCCGTCCCGCTGCTCCCCACTTCCTCCAGTTCCCCCTGCTTCACCCCCAGCGTTCCCAAATGCCGCTGCACCACCGGATTGTGCACCAACTCTCCCAGCACCGTCACCGGTCCCTCCTCCGCCACCGCATGCGCCTTCCGCAACGCATCCCTCACCCCAAAACACATCCCATAATGCCGCGCCAGTCTGATCTTCATGTTGTTCTTTCGTTCTTTGGTTCTCACCCCCCCAGTTCTCTCCACCCCGCATCACCGGGAGGCTTTGTGATGCAAAGCTAATGATCAAATAAAAACCGGCGCTCATTCCCTCGCCTGACGCACGATTGCCTCGAGGACACTCAGGTAGCGGTTGAAGGCGTCGCGTCCGTTTCCGGTGAGCGCATAACGGGTCTGCTGACGCTGCTTCATTTCGCGGATTTCGGAAACATAGCCTGCCTTGAAGAGGGCGCGCAGATGGGTGATGAGGTTGCCGTCGGACATGCCGAGCTGTCCCTTGAGATCCTGAAACGACCACTCATGCCGACTCGCGAGCAGGGTCATGATGGCAAGCCTCCCCTTCTCGTGAATGATGCGGTCCAGCTGACTGAAATCAATCATGCCCTGCGGTTCGAAAGAAACACGGCGGCCGCATAGACCAGATGAAACAGACCGAAGGTCAGCGCCATGAAAAACAGGGGAGCGGCCGCGGGACCCGCCAGCTGCCGCACCGATGGCAGAAATGAAAGCAGGCCCGCCACAAAGAAGGCGAGGCCAAGCCGCTGAATCGACCGCGGCGCAAACGAGCCCGTCGCCCGCAGCGCCAGCCCGTAGAAAAGAATCCAGAACGAACTCACCTGCACCGGATCGAGCGGTGCAGCCTCCGCCGCCAGCAGTCCCAGCACAAATCCCGCCACCAGCGGCGGCACCAGCGCCCCCAGCGCCAGCTTCATGCCAGCCGACACAAACGGTTCCCCCCGCTTACGCGCACTCCGCCACAGCATGCCCACATTCAGCAGCGACACCACCACCAGCACCACTAGCCATTCCCCCGTGAACCGCTCACTCCCCAGCTCCCCTCCCCAGCCCATCTGCCAACCCTGCCACCAGCTCAACCCCACACTCAGCACCCCAGCCACCAGCGCCGCCGGCGCAGAAATCGCCCGGTACACCGTCGCCCGCTCCATGAGCGACCGGATGGTCCGCAGCTGCTCGGTCGCCTCGCTCGCATTCGGTTCGTTCTTCATGATCCTTTTGCTTTGTGATGCAAAGTGAAGTGTGGTGGGGTTTGTGCAAGTGAATTCTGCGGGCATCCGGCGATGCGCGTCTCCCTGATTGCAAGAAGGGGTGTGCAGGGACAGTTTTGGGGGAGAGAACCGATATCATGACGACGCCAGCACCAGCAATCCATCCGCCAGTCCCGGCGGCTGCCGCGGAACAGACCGCCGCGGGCAATTATTTCGTGGCGAACTATCCACCGTTTTCCTGCTGGACGCAGGAAGCGGTTGGGGAAGCGCGGGCGGTGCTGCAGCGCACGCCGGCTCCCGGAAAGCCGCTGGGGATCTACTTCCATGTTCCCTTCTGCCGGAAGCGCTGTCATTTCTGCTATTTCCGGGTGTATACCGACCGCAATGCGGAGGAAATCCGCGGGTACCTGCGGGCGGGACTGCGCGAGATGGAAATGGCCGCGGAAACCCCGTACCTGCGCGGACGCAAACCCCAGTTTATCTACTTCGGCGGCGGCACCCCATCGTATCTGTCAGTCCCGCAGCTGCAGGAACTGACCGACCGCATGAAGGAACTCTTTCCGTGGGACGAGGCGGAGGAAGTTGCCTTCGAAGCGGAACCGGGGACTCTGACGGAGAAGAAGCTCGATGCCATCCGCGCCCTCGGGGTGACCCGGCTCAGCCTTGGGGTAGAGAATTTCGATGATCACATTCTCGAGATCAATGGCCGGGCGCACCGCTCCGGCGAGATCGACCGCGCCTACCAGCACGCCCGCAGCATCGGCTTCCCCCAGATCAACATCGATCTCATTGCGGGCATGGTGGAGGAAACCGAGGAGAACTGGCAGCGCTGCATCGAACGCGCCCTCGCCCTCGAACCGGATTCGCTCACGATCTATCAGATGGAAATCCCGTACAACACGACCATCTACAAGGAAATGAAGGCAGCCGGCAAGCTGACGGCTCCCGTGGCGGACTGGCCCGTGAAGCGTCGCTGGGTCATGGAAGCCTTCGCGGCCTTTGAAAAGGCAGGCTACACGGTCACGAGCGCCACCACGGTGGTGCGCGACCCCGCGAAGACGAAGTTCGTGTACCGCGACAGCCTGTGGAGCGGAGCGGATCTGCTTCCGCTCGGGGTGGCGTCCTTCGGAATTCTCGACGACGTCCACATGCAGAATCATGCGGACATTCTTCCGTACCAGATGCTCGTCGAAAGCGGTCGCCTCCCGTGGTTCCGGGCCTGCGTGACCACCCACGAGGAACGCTTCGTGCGCGAATTCATTCTCCGGCTCAAGCTCGGCAGGGTTTCCGCAGCCTACTACCTTGGTCGCTATGGCATCGATCCACGCGAACGCTTCGCCCCGCAGCTGGCCGCCCTCGCAGCGCAGGGCTTCGGACGGGTGGAAGGCGACGCCATCATCCTGAGCCGCGAAGGCCTCATGCAGGTCGACCGGCTCCTCCACGAGTTCTTTCTGCCGCAGCACCGCGATGCCCGCTACACCTGATCCGGAGCGCATGGACCTGCTCATGCCGCTGCATTACTTCTATGCGCAGCAGGACCGACCTCTCCCGGAAATCCATTTCCTCACCGGACCGGAGATGCCGGAGCCGGACCGCCACCTCCTCGTGCACGCCTCGGACATGACACCAAGGCTGCGCGACTGGCACCGCTGCCCCATCAGTCTCTCCGTGGTCCAGGCGGAACTCTCAAAGGACTACGTCATGCGCCAGGTGGTGCTCCGCCGCAGCACGGATGGAGCCCCCGTCGAATACGGAGCCATCGGCATTCACCTCGACGGGTTTCCGGCGGATGTGCGCACACAGATTGCCAGCGGTGCCGCTCCCCTCGGCAGCATCCTCGAAGAATCCGCCATTCCGCACCGCAGCGCCCCACGCGCCTACTTTGAAATGAAGGCCGATGCCCTCATTGCCGGCCTCCTCCACTGCCCGGAAGGCACCTTCCTGCACGGCCGCTGCAATGCCCTTTCCTTTCCCGATGGCATTGTCTTCGCCGACATCGTGGAAATCCTCCCGCCGAGCAAACGCTGAAGCAACCAGCCGGCTCAGCCTCCGGCCACCATCCGGACAATCTCAAGGCGGTCGCCATCGCCAAGAGCGGTCGCCCCAAAGTCGCGCGGAAAGAGCGCCTCCCCATTGCGCTCGACAAGGACCGGTCGTCCCTCCAGACCAAGTTCCACCAGCAATCCGGCCACGGTGGTTCCCGGCGGCATGTTCCGTCCGTCTCCATTGACCACCAGATGAATCACCCGGTCCCCGTCGGTTCCGGGTGATTGGACGGAGTCCCGGCTCATTCCCCGGACTTGAGTTTTGCGAGCCGGCTCTTCGCGGTCTCCACACTCGTCTTATCCAGCGGTGAATCCGGAGGAGCCGCTTCCCAGCCCGCGAGGGCCTTACTATAGGCTTCCACTGCTTCCGTCTTCTTCTTCGCCTTCTCATGCAACAGACCCGTGACTCCCCACGCCCGCGCCGCAAACCGCTGGCAGCTCAGCCGGTCCTCCGCCGCCAGCATCGGCTCGGCCATCAGTTCATCCCCAAGCACCACCGCCTCCGCCACCCGCTCGGCCGCAGGCTTGTCGTCGCCCGAGGCCTCCTGCAGTTCCCCATTGAGGACGAGCGACTGCACAAGGGTCAGGCGGATCCCGTTGTCCTCCGGCCGTTCATCCTTGAGCTTGCGCAGGAAAACGATCGAGAAATTCTGATACTCGAGCGCTTCCTTCGCGCCCTCCTTGCCGGGCTTGGTGGCATGAATCAGCGAGGCCACCTCATTGTAGGTCGCCGCAAGGTTCAGCTTGAAAGCAGCATCCTGCGGCTGCTCACGCATCAGCTCGGTGTAGAGATTGACACTTTCGCGGTAAGCCACCGTGGCATCCATGGGATTGCTCGATCTCGCCAGCAGCCTCCCCAGTTCATAATACCCACGCGCCATCCGGAAGCGGCAGGGAACCGACTTGTTGTCGACCTGATCATGCGCCAGCAGCAGATCAAGACTCTGCTTGTGATTGTCCACCGCGGCGGACTCTTCCTTCTCCAGACGCGCCAGCTCGAATTTCGCATCGGCCAGCAGAAACCGTTCTTCCGGAGAGAAGCCCGCCTCGCCCGGACTGCCCGTCAGCGAGGGAATCTTGAGGTACCTCGTGCGCGCTTCTTCCGTCTGCCCGCGCGCCGCCAGCGCCCGGCCTTCCAGCAGCAGATTGCGCGCATACTGTGGAGCAACGGCCTCATCCGTCGGAGCGGCTGCCAGCCACGATTCAAAAGCCGACGACGACAGCTGCAGGTGCGGCAGCGCATCGGCGATTCTCCGCTGGTCCATGAGAATCGATCCCATGAGGGCCTCAGCAACCGCCTGCACCGGAATGAGTTCGCTCTTCGCCGTTTCCGATGCCGACAGCAGCGACTGTTCAAGGTCCCGGGAAACCTTCTCGAGCAGCGGCAGGGCCTCGGACTCGTTGCCGAGCGCCGACTGGAGCCGTGCCAGCTGGAGCGATCCCCTGCAGTCGGACGGCGTAGCCGCGGCTTCCTTGAATTCCTTGAGTGCTTCCATCGCCACGGGCCGCACCGCGGCACGCCAGACCTCAAGGGTCCACGTGTCCGATGGCCGGCTCGCCAGAATCGTTTCCACCAATGCCGTCACCTTAGCCCGACCGGCGGCACCCAGCCGACTCGCGGATTCGGTCTCGCGGAGCTTTGCGGTCTCGCTGGCATTGCCGGCTTGCGCCGCCGTCTGCCGGAGTCCAGCCACCTCGGCCGCCAGCGCCGCCCTCTCACGGTCAGCCGACCGCCGCGCCACAGCCTGCTTGATACCATAACCCGCCGCACCAAGCGATCCAAGCAGAGCCAGCCCAGCCACGGCCGGCCAGCCGCCGTGAGTCGTCATGGCCGCGGAAACGAGCTGCTTGAGCTTTCCTCCCGCCCCGGCAAACACCGGGGTCCGCTCCCGCACAATCGAACCCGCCGGACGCAGCGACGGAGCCGGTGCGTCTTCAGGAATCCTCAGCGTAGAAGCCTGAGCCGGAGCCGCGTCCAGTTCATCAAAATCCTGTTTCCGCCCACCCCGGCCCGGGCGTCTCAGTTCTCCCGCCACCTCGCCGAGGGGCGATGCCGCCGACGCCGGAACGATTTCCGACGGCTTCCGGTCCCCGGAAGCCAAGGACTTCAGTTCCGCGGGTTTTCCTCCTTCAGACTGCTTCGTCGGCACCACCTTGTCCCCGGCTTCCGCGGTCCCCTTCCCGACTTTCACTGCCTCGGCTTTCGAATCCACAGGTTCCCGGGCAACGATTGGCGCAGGTGACAGCTCTGGCTCCCGGACAGGTGCCGCCGCGGCCGGAACGACCGCGGGTTCTGGCTCCGCCGGACGCACCGGATCCACACTTGCCGCAGATGCCGCTTCGGCAGGACGGATTTCTGAAGATTCGGTCTCCCGGGCCACCGCAGCACTGGTAGCGACCGCAGACCCAGCCGCCTGAGCCGGCTGATCTTCCTCGGTCTCTTCGTCGGCGCTTTCCGCGGTACGGTCGCCAAATCCCCACAGCCGACGCTTTTTCGGCCGTTCCTTCTCGGGACGGTTCATGGCCGCCAGTTCCCCGGGAGTCACGGCCGGTGGAGGCGCCTTGCGCGGCAGCCCATCCACTCCCAGACACATGCGGAGCGCCTCGTAGACCTTCTCCATGCTCTCGTAGCGACCAGACGGATCCACGGCCAGACAGCGTTCCACAATCCGCTGCCGCTGCGCCACTCCCTCGTTGTCCGGAGGTGCCGGCCACGGCTGCAGCGCCGTACCACGCAGCCAGCCCGCAAATTCCTTTTCCCCAAGATCAACTTCCTGATCCAGCGCCTCCAGCAGCGGATCATACACCATCCCACCGCGCGGCCAGCCACCATTGAGAAGATGCCACGCCAGCACCCCGAACGCATACACGTCCCGTCCCTGCGCCTTCCCCTTGGCCACCAGACCCTGCGCCCCGTCCCAGTACTCCGGCGCAATGAAAGGAGCCTGACGATGCAGCTTCCCCGGCGGATCTCCCTCGACCCATCCCTGCCCCGCATCACTCAGCAGCACCTGCGGTTCGTCATTCTCCCCAGCCGTCACAAACGCATTCCACGAATTCAATCCCGCATGCACCACCCCGCGCACATGCAGCCACGCCAGCACCCGTGCCAGATCCTCCAGCAGCATCCACGACTCGTGAATCGGCAACCGGCCCGTCAGCAGTTCGAAATTGACACTCCCCTCCGGCAACTTGGCCATCGCCACCCACCCAGGACGATGCCCCACATCAAATGCCAGCACCGGCACCAGATCCGCACGCTTCCCCGCATCCCGCAGCACCTCCAGACACTTCTTCAGATACTTTCCCTGCCAGCCACCATCAGGATCCATCACCTTCACCACGCACTCCCCATGCTGACGGGACATCGCCCGCCAAACCGTCCCAAAGGCCCCTCGGCCCAGGCTCTCGCGCAGTTCAAAACCGGGTATCGCTGGTGGCTGCATCAATCGATTCAGAAAATTATAACGGAAACGTCATCTATCGGGACCTCATGCCCGGAAGCAACGAAGATTCAGTCGATTTCCTCAGGATCCGTGCTCTAATCATCAGAGAAAGCAAGAAAAACCATAGATCTCGAATTCTTTGAGAAAACGGACTGCCTCACCCCTTCCCTCCAGCACCCCGGCTTCCCCCGCGTCCACGGATTCCCCTCCGGATGCGCTGGAGGAGGCATTTCTTGATTTTCTGTCGGCGGAACGGAACGCGTCGCCGCGCACGCTGATCAATTATGCGCATGCGCTGGGCCGGTTCCGGGGGCAGTGGCCGGGCTTCCGGTCGTGGCGGGAGGTGACCGCCGATGACCTGCGGGGCTGGATGTTCCGGATGATGAAGGCAGAGGCGGGCCGGGCGACCGTGCGGCTCCATTTCAGTGCGCTGCGGAGTTTCTTCCGGTTCCTCCAGCGCCGCCATGGGCTGGCTGCCAACCCGCTCGAGGATGTGCGCATGCCGAAGGCGGAACGGAAGCTTCCTGTCGTCCTCACGCTCGCACAGCTCGAGGAACTGCTGGCCCTGCCGCTGACGCTGCCGAAGGATCAGCAGGCCCCCGCATGGGGCCCGGCACGCGATGCCGCCATCCTCGAAACATTCTACAGCAGCGGTCTCCGCCGCCAGGAACTGGTCGATCTCAATGCGGAGGACATCGATCCCGTGAGCGGGGTCATCCGCGTCCGCGGGAAAGGCCGCAAGGAACGGCTCTGTCTGCTCGGTTCGCATGCCATGACCGCGCTGCAACGCTACCGTCACGAGGCGGGTGTGCACAGCGGACCGCTCTTTCTGAGCAAGGTGCGGCGGCGCATCTCGCCACAGGCGGTGGCCGCCATTCTCGAAAAGTACCTGCGGGCCTCCAGCATCCCCCTGCGCATCACCCCGCACAAACTGCGCCACAGCTTCGCTACCCACCTGCTCGATAACGGAGCCGACCTCCGCTCGGTTCAGGAATTGCTCGGCCATGCCAGCCTCGCCACCACGCAGATCTACACGCACGTCTCCACGGAACGCATGAAGCAGGCGTACCGTTCCGCCCACCCGCGGGCCTGAGCGGACTCAGGGCACTGGCGGCACCGTGCGGCCGACCTTCGTGGCGACCAGCAGCAGCGAAGTCCCCCAGCACAGCCGCAGCGCCCGGCAGACCGCCGCATCCCAGCTGCCCAGCGAGGCAAGGAAATCGGAAACCGCCGCGCTGCGCTCAACCGGTCCCCACTGGCCCGGCCGCGCCCCCCGCAGCCACTGACCGAGCCTCGCCCATGGATAACCGATCGCATTCCAGCCATGCAGCAGGTCGATCCGCCAGGATTCCTCCGGAAACAATTCCCGCAGCCGTCCGGGCGAGTACCGCCGGACACTGCCCGGAAAACTCCCGGCCGATCCCAGCAGGCGTTCCGACGCGGGCACCTGCAAGATCAGCAATCCCCCGGGCCGCAGGACCCGGCCCAACTCGGCCACCGCCAAATGCTCATCGACCGATTCCTGATCGAGCACATCCAGACACACGACCGCCTCCAGACAGCCATCCGGCCACGGAATCGCTTCCACTTCGGCACGCTGCACGGCCGTGAAGCCCCGTTCCCGCACCAGCCGGACCGCTTCGCCGGACAGATCGAATCCCGCTACCTGCCATGGGACACGCTGACGCCGGAATTCAGCGAGGAGCCCACCGGTACCGCAGCCGGCATCTATGAGGCGGGAACCATCGGGCAGCCGCCGCCGCAGTTCCTCCACCACCATCCCGCGCAGCACCCGGTGCCACCAGCTCCCATCTTCCCGTTCCCGCAGCTGTGCCAGCCATGCCTCGTCCATAAAATTCTCCACAGGGTCTCATTCGGCCTGCCTCAACACGGCCGCCACGCCACAGCCAGCCCGCGCAGCATTCGCGCGCCGCTTCTCTTGCGGATGGTCATGGTTCACTCTCACGAAGCTCAGTCTTCCGTCAGCAGCTCCCGCCACGCAAGTTCTTCCTCGCTCCCCTCACCTACGACCCATCTCCCCGCCGCTTCTGAAACGGCAGACTCTCGGCAATCCCGAGAATCAGACTCCGCATGGCATAGCCTTCCCGGCCCATCCGCTCCATGACCGCTTCCACCGCCGGCCGGTCGTACGGCTCCACCCCGCGTCCCAGCCCATAGGTCATCATCTTGCGGACCACCCCGCGCACAAAGGTGTCGCGCCGCTCCGTCAGGAAAATCTTCGCCAGATCACCCGCCCCGCTGAACTTCTGCCCGGTCGTCAGCACCCCCGTGTTGTCCACCGGAAACTCCCCGTCGCGGTCACGCCACTTTCCAATCGCATTGTAGTTCTCCAGCGCAAATCCAAGGGGGTCGATGAGACTGTGGCAGCCCGCACAGCCAGGCTTGGTCCGGTGTGCTTCCAGCCGTTGCCGCACAGTTCCCGACTTCTCCACTTCCCTGCCCTCGGCGAGCGCGGGCACATTCGGCGGAGCCGGCGGCGCACTGATCCCCAGAATATTCTCAAGCAGCCACTTGCCGCGCTTCACAGGCGACGTCCGGATCGAATCGCTCGTCACCGTCAGAATGCTCGCATGCGTCAGAATGCCGCGCCGCCGCGCAGACTCCGGCAGTGTCACCATCCGCCATTCATCTCCGCTCACCCCCTCGATGCCATAGAACTGCGCCAGTGTCCCGTTCAGATAGGAATATCCCGCATCAAGAAACTCCGTCACCGGACGGTTCTCCCGCACGATGTGCGCAAAGAGTTCCTCCGTCTCGCGCCGCATGGCCGACCGCAGTTCCGGGGTGAATTCCGGAAAACGCTCGGGATCGGGTCGCACCGCCCCGAGCGACCGCAGTTCCAGCCACTGACCTCCGAAATTCTCGGCCAGCGCCCGCGATTTCGGGTCGGCCAGCATCCGTTCGATCTGAGCCGTGAGATTGCTCCGCAGCTGATTGCGGAACGCCAGCGACAGCAGCTCGTCGTCGGGCATGCTGCTCCAGAGCCAGTAACTCAGGCGGCTGGCGAGCGCATATTCGTTTACATCGACAATCTTCTGCGGATTCTCGGCGTCGGGTTGCCGCTCGATGCGGTAGAGGAAATGCGGGGACACCAGCACGGCTTTCATGGCCACCCGCAGGCTGTCGCGCCAGCCTTCGCCGGCCCCGCTGACGGCCCCGAACACCTTCATGAGCCGATCCACTTCACCAGGCACGGCGGCCCGCCGGAAGGCACGGCTCGCAAAATGCTGCAGCACCAACCGCGCGCCAGCCTCGCTTTCCCCTTCCGCCCCAGCCTTCGCGAGGACCTTTGCGAGCACCTCGCCGGGCGGTGTGGGCTTCACATCGAGCGGCCCCTCCACCTCGATGCTGCGCAGCCGGATGTTGCGGTCACGGCCCTTCCCTTCCGGCAGCGAGGGATCGTAGAAATCATTCAGAAAATCAGCGGTCACCTTGTGCGATCCCTTCTCAAGGTTCACCCTCGCCTCGATGGTCTGCGGCTTCTCCGGGTCGGCCGATTCCATGACAAAGGTGCCGACTTCCTTTCCGGCGGCCTTCACGCGCAGTTTGGCCCGCTCGTTGCCAGCCGCTTCCTCCCATGCCACCACCCGGATCCGGTAGCTGCCGGCCGCGGCGGCATCGAAATCGACTTCGCATTCCCCGGGAAATGCGAGCAACCGCGTCTCATGGTCGGGCAGGCCCGCCCCATGCAGCGCTTCCCCGCTATACTCCCGCCGGTCCGGCGGACCAGGGAGGGGCGGCAGCACTTCAAGGAGCACTCGGTCGGCCGCAATCAGATACCGTTCCATCAGAATCGGCGGCAGCGTGAGCACGTCCCCGATGTTGTCGAAACCATACCCAGTGTCGTCTTCAGGAAATTCATCGGCGGGACGCGACTTCGCCCCCAGCAGATCCCGCACCGTATTGTTGTACTCCACCCGGTTGAGCCGCCGCACCGTCACCCGCCCCGGATCCGGATTCGCCGGATCCACCGGATTGAGCAACTGGTCGATCCATGCCACCAGCAGTTCGCGTTCCTCCCGCGTCGGCTGTGTCTTCTTGTCGGAAGGCGGCATGGTCCATTGCTCAATGTGAAACATCGTTCCCTGCCACAGCTTCCGCGCCGCCAGCACGGAGGCCTCATCAGTGAAGGCATCGAAATTCACTTCCCCTTTGTCGGCCCCGTCCCCATGACAATCCCAGCAGTACGTCTCCATGAGCGGCCGGATGTCCTTCGCAAAGGTCTTCCCGGCCACCGCAACGCTCTCCCCGGCCACCGGCCCCTGACCCAGCAGCCAGCCGACACTGATCATCATCGCTCTTCTCATGCTCTCAGGCATACGCCCCTCGCCTTTCGCCTGTTTCACCACGCGCCCGCGGACTCGTCAAGATCCCGGGTATCCCTGGTTTTTGCCGTGAAAAGCAGTTGGCCCGGCATGAATTCATGATCATCATGTGAAAATGCGTAACCTTGAAATCCGATGAAAGCCACCACACCGATTCTCTCGGCGATCTGCCTCGCTTCCTTTCTCCCTGGCAGCGCATCGGCGCAACTCACGCTCGTCCCTGCCGGCAGCACGTGGAAATACCTCGATATTGGCAGCGACTAGGGAACAGCATGGCGTCAGGCTTCATTCGACGACTCAGCATGGGCCAGTGGAGCCGCACAGCTCGGCTACGGCGACGGTGACGAGCAAACCGTCGTCGGCTTCGGTCCCAGCAGCACGGCCAAATACATCACCACGTATTTCCGGCGATCGTTCGCCGTGACCGACCCCACCCAACTGGCAGGACTCAAACTCGAGATCCTCCGCGACGACGGTGCTGTCATCTACCTCAACGGCACGGAAGTCGCACGGACAAATATGCCGGCAGGCACAGTCACCGCCACTACCCCGGCCTCCAGCGCGGTCACCGGAACCGATGAAACCACCACGTTCCACTCGTTTACCCTTAACCCTTCCGCCCTTCTGAGCGGAACCAACGTGCTCGCCGTCGAAATCCACCAGGATTCAGGCACCAGCTCCGACATCAGCTTCGACCTGCGTCTAACCGACGGCGTCGTTCCCCTCGGCTTCGTCCGCACGCCATACCTGCAGTCCGTCAGCCCGTCGGCAGCCACCATTCGCTGGCGCACCACCATCGCCACGGATACCCGCCTGCGCTTCGGAACGGCACCCGATGCCCTCGACCAGACCATCGTGGTGAGCGGAAGCCGCACGGAACACAGTGTGGAGCTATCCGGCCTCTCCCCCGAGACCCGGTACTATTACGCCGCAGGAACCTCAGCGGGCGACCTCGCAGGCGGCGAACCGTATTTCGTGACGACCCACCCCCCCGCCGGGACAGCCCGGAAAACCCGCTTCTGGGTGCTCGGCGACAGCGGTACGGGCGACGCCAATGCCATCGCCGTCCGCAATGCCTTCCAGCAGTTCAATGGCAGCCCCTCCACCGATCTCCTCCTCATGCTGGGCGACAACGCCTACAATAACGGAACTGACGAGGAAATGACCCGCACGCTATTCCAGATCTATCCGGATACCCTGCGGAATACCCCACTTTGGCCCACTCTCGGCAACCACGATGCGGTCTACTCGGATTCACCAACGCAAACGGGTCCGTAATTCAACTCGTTCACACTGCCCGTGAACGGTTCCTCCGGCGGAGTGGCCTCCGGAACGGAAGCCTACTACTCATTCGACTACGCCAATGTACACGTCATCTGCCTGGACTCGCAGGATACACCGCGCTCAACGACCGGAGCAATGTACCAATGGCTCCAGAACGACCTCGCTGCGACCTCGCAGGAATGGATCATCGCCTTCTTCCACCACCCACCCTACACGAAGGGAACGCACGATTCCGATTCGTCCACTGACAGTTCGGGCCGCATGACCCAGATGCGCTCGGTCTTCCTTCCGCTCCTCGAGAGCTACGGCGTCGACCTCGTCCTCTGCGGACACAGCCACACCTACGAACGCAGCTTCCTCCTCGACGGACACTACGGTCTCAGCAGCACCTTCGATGCCGCCAGCATGACCCGTGACAACTCGGGTGGGAATCCCGACGGGTCTGGCACCTACGTGAAACGCCCCATTCCGCGCGATGGTGCCGTTTACGTGGTTGCCGGCAGCAGCGGCAAAGTCGGCACCGGCACCCTCAACCACCCGGCCATGTGTGTCTCCATGAGCAAACTCGGCAGCCTCGTCCTCGACGTAAATGGCAACGAACTCCTCGCCCGCTTCATCACCAGCACGGGTGCAGTAGCCGATACCTTCGGCATCCGCCACGAGGAAGCGCCCTCCACTCCAACTGTCCTCACCGCATCGGCCGGGGACGCCTCGGTTGCCCTCGACTGGGCTGACAACACGGAAGCCGACCTCGCAGGCTACGACGTTCTCCGCGCGACGAGCGCCAACGGTACCTACAGCAAACTGGCTACCGTGACCTCAAGCTCCTGGACCGATGCCTCGGTAACCAACGGCACAACCTACCACTATAGAATCGCGGCCGTGGATTCTTACGGATACGCCTCGGAACCGTCCAGTCCAGTCTCTGCCACCCCGGCCGACACGACCCCCCAGCCGCGCCGTCCGGGCTGAAAGCCACCGCCGGCAACGCCTCGATCGCCCTCGACTGGACCGACAGCACGGAAGCCGACCTCGCAGGCTACCGCGTCTTCCGCAGCACGGTCAGCGGATCGGGCTTCTCTCTCGTCGCATCCCCATCCGCCAGCACCTTCACGGACAATTCCGTCAGCAACGGCTCCACCTACTTCTACACCGTCGCCGCCATCGACGCCTCGGGGAATATTTCCGCCCCGTCATCCCAGATCAGCGCCACCCCCACAGCTCCACTCACGTCCATCTGGTCGGAACGCATCGATATGGGCATCGGCATCGTCAAAGGCAAGTACCGCGCCTCCGCCGGAGTCAATGTCCTCCGCAGCGGAAATACGGCTGCAGCACGGGCCACCGTCACCGGAACATGGTCCCTCAACGGCACCGTCATCGGCACCGCCTCGGCTATCACGTCCCGCTCCGGCCTCGCCACCCTGTATTCACCCCAGGTCAATGCCACCAAGGGCAGCACCTTCACCTTCACCATCACGGGCATCACCCTATCCGGTCTCCAGTACAACCCTGCTCTCAATAACGAAACCAGCGACTCCATCGCCGTTCCGTGATGCCCTCGGCACAGTGCACCGCCGCCGCCCTCGTCGCTCTGGCCTGTGCCGGACCCGCAGGAGCCGATGCGACCCCGGAACAGGAAATCGCCACGCTCTCGGAACAACTTGCCAGGAAACCGGATGCCTCTCAGTTGCTGCGCCGTGCTTCGCTCCGCAGCGCCGTGCGGGACTGGCAGGGTGCCCATGCGGACTGCGATTCCGCAGCATCCTTGGGCGCAGCCGCCTCATCCGTATCCCTGGTCCGGGCCCGCATCCTCATGGCCGCAGGAAAACCCCGTGAGGCCGCCACCCAGTTCACGGAACTGCCCGCAGACCCGCAGCAGCGGGGCGCTGCCGCAGCGCTCCGCGCGGAAGCCCGATCCATCCTCGGCGACGCCTCAGGAGCCGCCACCGACCTCTCCACCGCGATTCAGCACGCCTCGCCTCCAGCCCCCGACCTCTTCATCCGCCGCGCCAGCCTGACATCCAATCCCGCCATGGCCATTGCAGGTCTCTCGGAAGGCATTCAGCAACTCGGACCACTGCCGTCCCTCGTGGCAGCCGCCACCAACCGGGAACTGCAGGCCGGCAAAGCCGACGACTCCCTCCGCCGCATCGACGATCTTCTCAAATCTCATCCGGACCACCTACCATGGCTGGAACTCCGCATCCGGATCCTCGACAGTACAGGGAACCACGCGGAAGCCTACGCCACCAGGCAGAAGGCACTCGCCATCATCGATGCGATGCCCAGCCGGCGACGCCAGACCGAAGCCATCAGAACGATCCGCGCACGCCTCGCCACACCCACCCCGGACTGACGCCACCGGACCGCCCCCTCACAGCAGACTCTCGATCGGCAGGAGCCGGAAGCAGCGGCAGCCAATCCTCTCGCGCAGCGATGTCTGCGGCTCGTGCCGCCAGAAGCGCTCCTTGCCACCATCCCAGCCACGCCAGACCTCCCGGCCCCGCTCATCAAGGGTCACCCGCCACGCATTTCCCGGCTCCGTCGCTTCCTTCAGAAATTCTCCCACCTGACGCGCCACCTCGCCGCTTTCCACGAGCAGACCGACCTCGGTATTGATGTTGGCAGACCGCGGATCGAGGTTGAAACTGCCCACGAATGACTTCCGGCCATCAATGACCATTGCCTTGGTGTGAATCCCCGTGCGCGCTCCATCGCGTCCGTCCGCGACCTGCCGCAGACCAGCCTCCGACCGCGGCCGGAATTCATAAAGCTCGGCTCCCGTCCGCAGGAATTCGCGCCTCCGGTTCGCATGACCGGAATGCGCCGCCGGCTGATTCGTCGAAGCCAGCGAATTCGTGACCACGCGCACCTTCACGTTCCGCTTCAGCACGGCTTCTCCAGCCGCCACTTCCCGCCGCCGCAGTACGAAATATGCGGCTTCCACATCGAGAGATTGTTCCGCCGTCCGCAGTTCGTTCTCGAGCCGGCTCACCAGCATGTGCTCGCGGTCCTTGCCTCGGAACGATCCAATGTCGTCGTGCAGCAATTCCGCCTGCGCCGGCACCAGCACCCGCGGCAAGGACGCCACCCGTGCCGCCACGGCGGCCTCATCGACCCGCAGCGGCCAATCGTCTTCCCGCGGCCGGAATCCCCGGCGCAGTTCCCCGGCTGCCCGCCGCATGGCCGCCGGAGTCGCACTCACCTTCGCCACATTCTCCACCGGAACCGCCGCCGCACTGTTCCAGAAATCATCGAAGACCCGCGACGCTTCCCGCACCACCGGACCAGTCGCCAGCAGATCAAGATCCCTCATGTTGTGCCCCGCATGAAGCCCGAAATACTCGTCGGCAATGTTCCGCCCCCCGATCACCGCAGCCGCATTGTCCATGATCATCATTTTGTTGTGCATCCGGTAGTTCAGCCGCACGAAATTCAGCAGCAGATCCAGCCGCCGGAGCGATCGCAGCCGCTGCGGATTGAAAAGCCGGATCTCCACATTAGGATGCGACGCCAGCACCCCCATCGTCCCATCCCGGATCTTCAGATTCAGATCGTCAATCAGAAACCGCACCCGCACCCCGCGCTCCGCCGCCCGGAAGACCCGCTCGGTCAGCAACAGCCCAATCGTGTCCGGCGACCATATGTAGTACTGAATGTCCAGCGTCCGCTGCGCCCGGTCCGCCAGCATGACCCGGTCCACAAACGCTTCCCGGTTCCCCTCCAGCACCGCAATCCCGGACTGCCCACCACGCGCCGCCGACCACGCCGTCAGAGACCCCGCAAGGCCGCCCGCGGGAGCCTCCACCGCCCGGGAAACCTCCTTCGCCTTCCCCGCGCCCGGTGCCGCACAGGAAACCATGGCCGCAAGGCACACCAGCAGCCCAGCCACCCGTACCGCAGCCCGGCCCATCGAGAACTTCCACGTCATCAGTCGCATGAACGCACGTCCTAGCCCCATCACCGCCCCGCAGCAACCCCTTCCCGTAGACCGCCACGGCAACCCAGCGGCGACCATCGCCCGCCAACCGGAAATTCACCGGAAAAGCGGTTGCCGAGGAGTCGATCTCTGCAAATCTCCACCCCTCCTATGAGAAAGAAAGTCGCCAGAAGCAAAACGAGGAAGGGCGTCGCCAAACGGTTCAAGATCACCGGTACCGGTAAGATCCTGCGCCGCAAACAAGGCCGCCGTCACCTCGCAGAATGCAAGAACCGCAAACGCAAGCGCAACCTCCGCAAGGTCGCCACCGTCGCCCATGTCGACGTGCCGCGCATCATGGAGTGCCTGCCCTTCGCCTGACGCGATTCCCGGCCGGTACCTCCGGCCAAATCCGCTGCCGCCTGGCTTCCAGAATGATTCGAGGAAGCCTATGACCGGGTGAGACGGTACGGATCCATCCCAAACAACAACCCGCTCAACCAACCGATACAAAATGCCAAGAGCAACCAACGCGCCCGCCAGCCGCAAACGGCGCAAGCGCATCCTCAAACAGGCCAAGGGTTTCTACGGAAACCGCAGCCGCCTCTACCGCTACGCCAAGGACGCCCTCTTCAAGGCCAAAACCTGGGCCACCCGCGACCGTAAAACCCGTAAACGCAACTTCCGCGCCCTCTGGATCACCCGGATCAGCGCCGCCGTGCGTTCCCGCGGCCTCACCTACAACCGCTTCATGGAAGGCCTGAAGCACCTCAACGTGTCTCTCGACCGCAAGGTGCTCGCCGACCTCGCCATCTCGAACCCGTCCGCCATCGACGAACTCGTCGCCCAGGCCAAGGCAGGTCTCGATGCCAAGAAGGCCGCCGCCGCCAAGGCCACCGCCTGATTCCGGCACGGCTCCACGAAACCTCTTGCCCAGCGGGGCCGCCTCCTTCATGGAAGCGGCCCCGCTCTTTTGATTTTCCACTCACCCACGCATGGAACAGGAACTCCAGTCTCTGCTCGCCACCGCCCTCGAAGAAATCAACGCCTCCGCGAGCGAAACCGTTCTCGAGGAAGCCCGCCTCCGCTACCTCGGCAAAAAAGGTCTCGTCACCGCCCTTTCGGCCCGCATGCGTGAGGTTCCGCCCGATCAGAAAGCCGCCATCGGCAGCTGCCTCAACGACGCCCGCACGGGCATCACGGTCGCCCTCGAAACCCGCAAGTCAGCCCTCCAGGCGGAACAGGACGCCCGCGCCGCGGAAGGACTCGACGTCACCCTCCCGGGGCGACCGCTCCCGGCAGGTGCCCTGCACCCCATGACGCAGGTGCTCGACCGCGCCATCCGCATCCTCCGGCGCATGGGCTTCGCCCTCGCCACCGGACCTGAAGTGGAAACGGAATGGCACTGCTTCGATGCCCTCAACACCCCGGCCGACCACCCTGCGCGCAACGAGAGCGATACCTTCTACTTCCCCAATGGCATGCTCCTGCGCACCCACACCAGCAGTGTCCAGGTCCGCACCATGCAGACCCAGTCACCGCCCGTCCGCATCATCGCCCCAGGCAGCGCCTTCCGGCGCGACGAAATCGATGCCACCCACCTGAGCGCCTTCCACCAGCTCGAAGGCCTCTACGTCGCCCCGGATGTGAGCCTCGCCGACCTCAAGGGCACGCTCGCATACTTCTTCCGCGCACTCTTCGGCAAAGATACCGAAATCCGCTTCCGTCCGCACTTCTTCCCATTCACCGAACCTTCCTACGAGGTCGATGTCAAACTCGCCCCCAAAGGCCAGACGCCACGCTGGGTCGAAATCCTCGGCTGCGGCATGGTCGATCCCGCCGTCTTCACGGCCATCTGCGAATCCCGCGGCGACGACGTCTACCACCCAGACCGCGTCACCGGCTTCGCCTTCGGCATGGGCCTCGAACGCCTCGCCATGATCCAATGGGGCATCCCGGACATCCGCCACCTCATCGAAAACGACGTCCGCTTCCTCCAGCAGTTCGCCTGAACCAGCCCGCTGGCCACCCCCGGTCGATGCGCAAGCCGCCGCAGCACTCCATGGCCCCTGACGATTCCTCCCCGCCGCGCAAGGTCGTCGAAAGCCGTGCCCGCACCCGCCTCGTGCGGCAACTCTCCGTAGCCAACTTCTTCCAGCGCCACGCCGATCACCTCCAACTCGACCTTGAAACGGAGGACTGCGCCCTCGACCGCCCGATTCACGAGCCATCCATCAACCGCCCCGGCCTCGCCCTCGCCGGATTCTATCTCTACTTCGCCTACAAACGGATCCAGGTCCTCGGAAACTCGGAGTTCGCCTACCTCACCAGCCTCAGCGAAACCGACCAGCGCCGCGTCTTCGCCCGCATGTGCGAAAGCGAAATCCCCTGCATCGTCGTCTGCCGCAGCCGCCGCCTCTCCGCCCCCCTGCTACGCGCCGCCCGCGACATCGGAGTACCCGTCTTCCGCACGTCGATGAACACCATGAAGTTCATCAACGCCTGCACTCACTGGCTCGAATGGGAATTCGCCCCCGTAACCAGCGAGCACGGCTGCATGGTCGACGTCAAAGGCATCGGCGTGCTCATCCAGGGCCCGTCAGGCATTGGCAAAAGCGAGGCCGCCCTCGGCCTCCTCCAGCGCGGAGCCAGCCTCGTCGCCGACGACAAAGTCATCTTCCGCAACCCAGGCTCCGGAGAAATCATCGGAACCTCGGAGGAACTCGGACGCTTCCACATGGAAGTCCGCGGCCTCGGGATCGTCAACGTCCCCCTCCTCTTCGGAGTCGCTTCCATGCGGCTCGAAAAACGGCTCGACCTCGTCGTCCACATGAAACCCATGGACGCCATGGAGGAAATCGACCGGCTCGGTACCACGGAACACCGCTACCGCATCCTCGGCATCGAAGTCCCCTACTTCGAAATCCCCGTCTCCCCAGGCCGCGAAATCGCCCCCCTCATCGAAGTCGCTGCCCTCGAACAGAAACTCCGCAGCTTCGGCCATCACAGCGCCGCCGAATTCAACAAGAATCTGTTGAAAGTGATGGCAGAGAAGCGGATCAGTTGAACAGCCCATGCTGACCAAGGACCTCACCATCGTCAACAAACTCGGTCTCCACGCCCGCCCCGCCGCCATGTTCGTCAAGGTGGCCAGCGCCCACCAGTCGGAAGTCTGGGTCGAAAAGGATGACGAACAGGTCAACGGCAAGAGCATCATGGGCCTCATGATGCTGGCAGCCGGCTGCGGTGCCCGCATCCGCGTCTCCACCGAAGGTCCCGACGAAGCCACCGTCATGGCCAAACTGGAGGAACTGGTCGGCGGCGGCTTCGCAGAAGGTGCGATCGGCCGCTGATTCCGATCCCTTCCCCGCGCCGCGGCTCATGGCCCGCGGCAAAATCCGCACACTCGCCGGGAAGGGATGCGCAGCCTTTTCCCTTGCTGCTCGGCCCTGCAAAACGAAGCATCCCAAGCCAAACGCCGGATCCCCACCGGACCCAGAAAGTTTCCCCCAGAAGAATCTTCCACTGCACCCCACCATGAGCGCCACCCCTGCCATCCCGGTCGAACACACGGACGAAATCAATTCGCGCATTCTGTCGGTCTCGGAAGACATGGTCCAGGGCTTCGTGCCCGATCCCTTTCAGGTGATCGCCGAGCGCTCAGGGGTCGCATTGCCGGTCGTGCTGGAACGGATCCGCGCCATGCTGGAAGCGGGAGTCATCCGCCGCGTGCGCCAGACTCTGCTGGCCACCAAACTCGCGCACGGGGCCCTCTGTGCATGGAAAACCGATCCGGACCGCATCGATGCCACCTTTGACTTCATGTTCCGCGAGGATCCGTTCAGCGGCCATGTCGTCACCCGCAGCACCGACCGCGAAATCTCGGGAAGCGACTACCGTCTCTGGACAACGCTCAAGGTTCCCCAGGGCCAATCACTCGAGGAACACGCCGAAGTCCTCCGCCGCCTCACCGGCGCACACGAATTCATTCTCATGCCCGCCAATGGCATCTTTGCCCTCGGGGTCGGTCACGTCCGCCGCAAAACGATGGAACCAGGCGACCGCTCACCGGATCCGAGCCGCATGGACACAACCACCACAGTGGAACTGAGCCCGGAAGAATGGGATGTCCTCCTCGCGCTCAAGGAGGAACTCACCCCGGAGGAAGTCTGCAGCGAGCCATGGATCGGCCGCGCCGCCATCGCCGGCGTCACCTATGAACGCTTCTGCGAAGTCGCCCGCGATCTGAACCGCAAGAAGGTCATCGGACGCTTCTCGACCTTCCTCGAACATGTGAAGCCTTCCCAGTCAGGTCAGCGGGTCACCCGCTTCAACGGACTCTTTCACTGGGCGGTCCCCAAGGGCATGGAACAGCGGGCCGGATCAGAAATCGGCCGCCATTACATTCTCACCCATTGCTACTGGCGCGAAGGCGGCCCCCGCTTCGGGAATGTCAATATCATGGCCGTCATCCACGGCTCGGAACGGGAACGTGTGCTCGCGCACAAGGCGGCCATCGATGCCCACCTCGCCGCCGAAGGCATCCCCGTAAGCTACACGGCCGTCTTCTGGGGCGGACGCAGCGAAATCAAACCCAGCGAAATCTCGCCGAAGGTGTACCGCGAGGTCCACCAGCGCTGGGCGTCGCTCGGCCAGCAGATCTGATTCCCATGCCCGCCCTCTACCCGGGGAGCTTCGACCCCATCACCAACGGCCACCTCGACATCATCGCCCGGGCCGCCCGCCTCTTCGGCCACGTCACCGTCGCCGTGGCCAGCAACGATTCCAAAAGCGCCCTCTTCAGCGCCGAAGAACGCGTCGAACTGATCCGTCAGTCAGTGCACTCGATTCCGCACGTCGACGTCGTCTCCTTCCATGGCCTCCTTGTGGATTTCGCCGCTTCGCTTCAGTCGCATGTAATCGTCCGCGGTCTGCGCGCCGTTTCGGACTTCGAGTACGAATTCCAGATGGCCCTCATGAACAAGTCGCTCGAACCGGAACTGGAGACGGTGTTCCTTGCCTCGCGCGAGGCCTTCACCTACGTGAGTTCGCGGGTCATCAAGGAAGTAGCCCGGCTCGGCGGCGACATCCGGCGCCATGTACCCGAACCGGTGGCCGCCGCCCTCGCGGACCGCTTCGGAACCTGACCCCGGCCCACCCGGAAAGGTATGATCAGCGACCGGGCTGGACTGGTCCCGGCGGCCCCGGCAGGGAATCCGGATGCCAGTTCCCGGCAATCACGTCGCTCACTTCGATCCAGCGCTTCCCTTCCCCGCCGCTCACCCATTTCAACTCCACCACCAGCAGCAGAGCCACATCCCATGCCTGCCGCTCAGGATCCGCAAAGTGCTTCCGGTATACCTCGCTTTTCCGGTCGATCCACGCATAGAATACCGGATCCGATGACGGTGGCAGCATCTTGTAGCAGAGCTTTCCTTCCTGATCGGGCACATCATCGCTGAAGTAATGCGCCCGGTTCAGCATGACCCGGAATTCCTGCGGCGGACCACCCGGATTCCCCGCAAACTTCTCGAGCAGGCGCTCGCGCGACTCCAGAAAAGTCCGCGATTCCACCCGGAGCCCCGCCTCGGTCTCTTCGACGGTCAACGGTACGGGCCCGGCCATGCCCTCGAAGAAGGCGGTGTAGACATGATAATTGCGCCCGGGACGGTGCTCCAATGGCACGGTCTTCAGAAACTCCACGCGCTCGGGAAGAATCGGTCCATCCGACGCCGTCCGGTAAAGTGTCTCCATGAATCCCCGCACGCGATCGGGCGCTATCGACAGCGCCAGCCGATCACGCCAGCTGGGCGCTGCCAGAAAATCGACGACCGCCATCGCGGGCGCAGCCAGATCCCCTTCGCCCGGGACCATGACGGCAATGCGCGACTTGGGATCTTCTGGCTGGGACGCGGCAATTTCCGCCGCCGCTGATGCCGGGGCCGGCAGCGCAGGTTCCGCCACGGGTTCGGCTGGGGAGGGTACGGCCTCCGGAACCGCATCCTTCTGCAAGGCCGGAGGATCGGCCGATGGCTCCGGTGGCCTTGCCTCCCGGGACAGTTCCTGCGGCTCCGTCTGCACGGAGACATTCATGGCACCCGGCGAACCGGGCCGGGAACGCTCCTCGGGTCCGTTGTTCTCCAGTCCGACCGCAACAGGTCGCAAAGGTTCCTCGTCCGCGGTCAACAACGCCAAATCAGACGATTCCTTCCGCGCCATCACTTCCCTCGCCAGCCAACCGCCGCCCGCCGCCATTGCGGCGACCGCTGCCACCATGACCAGACGCCCCCCCCCATTGGTCTTCCCGGCCCTGGCGTGACGCTCTTCATCGACTGATTCACGTTCTTCCCTCTCCGGCAGAACACGGTCGGCCTTCCTTGATGATGCCGATTGCGTGTCCCGCTGACGCTGCCGCTTGTCTTTCCGCCCACCGGAAGCAGAAGTGCGTTCTTCCCGCAGCAAGGACGCTTTGCTGCTGGCTTGCGGTGCCTCCGCCTTCTTGCGCAGTTCCTCGGCCTCGCGGGTAGCCTCCGCCTTCTGGCGCAGTTCCTCGGCCTCGCGGGCAGCCTCTGCCTTCTTGCGCAGTTCCTCGGCCTCGCGGGCAGCCTCCGCCTTCTGGCGCAGTTCCTCGGCTTCGCGGGCGGCTTCTGCCTTCTGGCGCAGTTCCTCGGCCTCGCGGGCGGCTTCTGCCTTCTTGCGCAGTTCCTCGGCCTCGCGGGCAGCCTCCGCCTTCTTGCGCAGTTCCTCGGCTTCGCGGGCAGCCTCCGCCTTCTGGCGCAGTTCCTCGGCTTCGCGGGCAGCCTCTGCCTTCTTGCGCAGTTCCTCGGCTTCGCGGGCGGCCTCCGCCTTCTTGCGCAGTTCCTCAGCCTCGCGGGCGGCTTCTGCCTTCTTGCGCAGTTCCTCGGCTTCGCGGGCAGCCTCCGCCTTCTGGCGCAGTTCCTCGGCCTCGCGGGCGGCCTCCGCCTTCTGGCGCAGTTCCTCGGCTTCGCGGGCGGCTTCTGCCTTCTGGCGCAGTTCCTCGGCCTCGCGGGCGGCTTCTGCCTTCTTGCGCAGTTCCTCGGCTTCGCGGGCAGCCTCCGCCTTCTTGCGCAGTTCCTCGGCT
>JBDKER010000029.1:0-64602 GCA_039795165.1 Verrucomicrobiota bacterium
GCCGCCAATCCGTCCTCGAAGCCCTCGATCTCCGCTTCAGCCCCATCCCCGACGGCATCCGCGACTCCATCGAAGCTATCGCCGATCCCGAAAAACTCCGCGCACTCCTCCGCGCCGCCATCGTCTCGGATTCCCTCGAAGCCTTTACCGACTCGCTCTGATCGGTCTCATGGGCCAGTTGCGGAGCTTACTCTGGTAGCGCGGCGGGAAATTCTTCCGTGAGGCGAGGCGCAGCAAGGGGAGGGTCGGGACCATCGACAGCGGTGCCACCGGGCCTTCGGTAACGAGGCCCGCCGCCCGCAGGGGATCCATCCACCAAGTCATGGCGCAGCCGCTCTTCCAAGCACTCCAAAGTCCTGATCCGCTGCCGCGCTAGGTTCTTCAACAGGCTCATAGGCTATCGGTTGCCGGGAACTGGGTGATCGGCTGCAGCGGCGGTCTATTCCAGGCAGGCCCGGATGTCCTCTCGTCGTTCCGGTGGAATCGGTTTCGTGGGATTGTGCTGACCAGTCGCCGCAGCCGCACACCCGATTTGGAATCAGAACTGTGCAGTATCGACCAATGATCCAGACACAGAGAGGGGGGGCGGAGGAACCAATGCCTGCGGCGCGGGATGCGGGCACTAAAAAACCCCTGCAGGGCGGTGAGGTTGCCTTGCAGGGGTTTTGAAATGGTTGCGGGACTAGGATTTGAACCTAGGACCTTCAGGTTATGAGCCTGACGAGCTACCGGGCTGCTCTATCCCGCGTTGATTCCGTAAAGGCGGTGGCGGGGAATGCAAACGGCAAATGGGGTTGGTGGGATGATTTTTGGGGAAGGTCGATGATTTCAGCAGGAAATCTGGCGAGTGCGGGCGGTGACTGGCCAGATTTCTGCGGGTTGGTGAGGAGAGGTGAGCGCGTGGACGAAGCTGTGGAGGGCGATGGTCGGGCAGATGTGCCATGGGATGGCGCGGATGGGGGAACCGACTGGGAACTGGCTGGCGAGGGAGGTGGCGATGACGAGGTGTTCCTCGTTGTGCATGATGGGGGATGCGTCCGGGATGGCTGGGAAGATGGCGCGTGGGTGGGGCATTTCCGAGGCGAGTGCCTTGTGACCGAGGTCGAGGCAGAGGTGGCCGGGGGTGGGGCGGCTGATGACGCGGGTGAGGAGAGAGGCTGCCGGGGTGAAGGGCAGGTCCGGGAGTTTGGCGGCGTATCCGGCGTCCCAGAGGACGCAGGTGCCCGGGCTGCATTCCACGTGGCCGCGCTGGGCATGAATGGGGAAGGTGGGTGATCCACCGGCGACGATGGCGGGGACCGGCAGGCCGGCGGCGGTCAGTTCCCGCTGGAGTTCCATGACCGGTGCGAAGGAGTCGTGACAGGCCGCGGTGCGCTCCGTGAGGTCAGTCTGATGCAGGTGACCGTCGTATGCGTGGAGTCCGCCTGGGGTGAGGCTGGGGAGGGAAGCGATGAGATGGTAGAGTCGGGCGGCGTCCGGGCCGGGAGCGATTCCCGTGCGGTGTTGGCCGACATCGATGTCGAGGAAGAGGCGGGCTGTGAGCTGGGTGGCCGTGGCGGCGGCCGAGATGGCGTGGAGGGTGGCTTCGTCGTCGGCGATGGTGGCGAAAGAGACGTGAGGGAATCTGCGGACGAGAGTGAGGAATCGGGCGATGCCTGGACCGACCGGCTGCGAGGCTACGAGGATGTCGGTGGCACCGGCGTCGGCGGCCATTTCTGCTTCCGCGATGGTGGCGCATTTGGCTTTGGTGACGCCGAGGGCGGCGAGGTGGCGGATGATCTTAGGAAGCTTATGCGTCTTGAGGTGTGGGCGCAGGAGGTCCGGCCGTGGGGCCATGGCGATCATGCGGCGGACATTTTCCGTGACCGTGGGCCAATCGATGACGATGGCTGGGGAGGGAATGTTGTCCGTGTGGTTTGGGAGCAGGGGGTCCGGATTCATGGGGTGGCGGCGAGTTCGAAGACGCCCTCGATTTCCGCGGCGATGTTGCCTGGGAGGGGGCCGGTGCCGAAGGCGCTGCGGGTACCGATTCCGTTTTCGGGTCCGAAGACATCTGCGAAGAGCTGGCTGCAGCCATTGATGACCTTTGGGTGGTCGTAGAAATCGGGGGCGGAATTGACCAGGCCGAGGAGCTTGATGACGCGCCCGATGCGGTCGAGCGAGCCGAATTCTGCGCGGAGGGTAGCGAGGATAGCGAGGCCCACCTGGCGTGCGGCGGCCTGGCCTTCTTCGAGGGAGAGGTCGGCTCCGACCCTGCCGCGGATGAGCGAGCCATCGCTGCAGACCGGGCCGTGGCCAGAGACCCAGACGAGATTGCCGGTGATGACGACCGGTTTGTAGACAGCGACGGGTTTCGGGGCGGTGGGGAGTTCGAGGCCGAGGGAAGCGAAGCGTTGTTCAGGAGTCATGGGGCCGATCCATAGTCGGCGGCGGCGGCGGGGAAAGCTCGGATTGCGGCGCAGCTGCGTGGCTGGGGCGGCCGCGGAGGATGACGAAGACGAGCCATGTGAGGCCTGCGAGGACAGCTGCCTGGATGGTGACGACGGATACGAGGACGAGCCAGAGCCATGTGCTGCCGATGGATTCGTATGGTTCACCGGCGGCGGCTGACTGATCTTCCTCCCATGCCGAGATGATGAGGAACGCGGCGAAGAGGAGGAATGAGATGGTGAGGAGCCATGCGGCGGCGCGGGCTGACCAGCGGATGGCCTTGTCGAGGCCGGGGGAATTCATGGGGGTGAGCAGCGGTGGAAGAAATCGAGGGCGGCGCGCTGTGCGACCGGGGACGTGAGGAACGGGGCGTGACCAGCCCCGGGGATGAGGAGGATTTCGTGGCTGGGCGGGACTTCGGTGAGGGCGTCTGGCGGGCAGATGCGGTCGTGTGTTCCGTGGATCCAGAGGACCGGGCAGGAAAGCGAGCCGAGGGAAGGGCGGAGGTCCGTGCGGGCGAGGTAATCGAGTCCTGCGTGGAGGCCGTCCGGGGAGAAGCCACAGGATTCCGGCAGCGGGCAGGCGCGGGACAGTTCCGCGGAGGCATCGCTTTCCGAGTCGCTGAACATGCTTTTCCGGAAATCGAGCAGGCATTGCTGCGGGTCCGTGTGAAGTTGCTGCTGCATGCGGCGGAGGACGCGGCTTGGCCAGCCGCGGGATCGGTCCGGCGAGCAGAAGCAGGGAGTTCCTGCGAAGAGCACGAGGCCGGCGATGTGGTCCGGGGAGGTGAGGGCAGCTTCGATGGCGAGGATCGCGCCCATGGACCAGCCGAAGACGACGGTGGGTTCAGGGGGCAGGGCGTCGATGACCGCCGGGAGGAATCCGTCTGTGGAGTTGACGTCCGCGAACGAGGCGCAGCGGGAGGGTGCGGCGAGTTGGCTGCGGAAAGGTT
Source organism: Verrucomicrobiota bacterium (assembly GCA_039795165.1). Lineage (GTDB taxonomy): Bacteria > Verrucomicrobiota > Verrucomicrobiia > Verrucomicrobiales > V1-33 > V1-33. The sequence continues at coordinate 3,383 of JBDKER010000029.1, forward strand.
CCCATACGTGGGGGGAAGCCGACCATCCGTGAATGAAGACCGCCTTCATGGGTTATGGGGACTGCCTGGCCGCGACCGGCGCGGGATGTGCTGCTGGCTCAGACCGGGTATTCCCATGGACCGCGGTAGGGACGGGAGAGGAGGGCGGAAGCCGCGTCGTCGTTGGCGATGATTTCCTTTTCCGGGTCCCACTGGATGCTGCGGCCGGCTTTGGCTGAGAGGTTGGCGAGCATGGGCAGGAGCGAGGAACGGTGGGCCGCTTCAAGGTTCGCGATGGGAGCGGATTTGGCATCGATGGCCTTCAGGAAATCGTCCCAGAGCAGGCGGAGGTTGTGGCCGTCCGGTTCCTGGAGCTGGTGGTCCTCGTGGATGATGGGGTCGCCTTTTTTGGCAGGGTAAAAGGTCCAGCCGTCGCGCCAGCCGATGTGGAGGGTGCCATTGGTGCCGTAGAAGCAGACGCCGAGCGGGTGTTTTTCGGCTTCGTTTTCGCCGAAGCGCCGGTTTTCCCATGTGGCCGTGAAGCCTTCGAACTGGAAGATGGCATTCTGGACTTCCGGGGCGTCGGTGGTCTGTTTTTCCGGGGTGAGGATGGCTGGGCCCGAGAGTGGTCGGCTGGCGGAACTGAAGACCGAGCGTGGGCCCTTTTCCTCTGTCCACATGAGGATCTGGTCGAGCCAGTGGACGCCCCAGTCGCCGATGATGCCATTGGCGAAGTCCATGAACATGCGCCAGCCGCCGGGATGGATGCGGGAATTGAAGGGTCGGAGCGGGGCTGGGCCGCAGTAGAGGTCCCAGTCCATGCCATCCGGGGGGGAACCATTGGGGCGGGCCTGTTCCGTGCCACCGCCGCTGTGGACGAAGCAACGCACCATGCCGATTTTGCCGACCTTGCCATCGCGGAGGAAGCGGTGGGCATTGACGTGGTGCGGGCCGATGCGGCGGTGGAGTCCGACCTGGACGGTGCGGCCGGAATCCTTGGCGGTGCGCACCATGGCACGGCTTTCATTGACCGTGTGGGCCGTTGGTTTCTCGACGAAGACATGGGCGCCGGCCTTGAGGGCGGCGATGGTCTGGAGGGCGTGCCAGTGGTCCGGGGTGGCGATGATGGCGATGTCCGGTTTTTCCTTGTCGAGGAGTTCGCGGTAGTCGCGGTATTGTTTCGGGGAGGCGTTCGTGATCGACTGGACGTCTTCGGTGGCCTTGGCGAGCTGGCGGGGATCGACATCGCAGAGGGCGGTGCATTCCGAGCGGCCGGCTGCGAGGGCTTCGCGCAGGATATTGAGGCCCCACCAGCCCGAGCCGATGAGGACCGTGCGGAATTTCCGGTTAGGATCCTGGGCGCGCAGGAGGGGTACAGCCGAGAAGGCGGCGGCGGATGAAGCGAGGAACTGGCGGCGGGAACGCATGGCAGGGGTCATTGAGCGGAGAGGTCGAGGCAGACGACATCGCCGGCGGCATTGCGGCAGTAGAGTCGGCCATGGGAGAGGACGGGAGCCGACCAGCAGCGGCCGCCGAGCACCTGGGCCGTGGCGGCGGGTGCGAATTTCTCCGGCGAGGCCGGGGCGATGGCTAGTTCACCTTTTTCCGAGAGTGTGATGAGCATGCCATCGGCTGCCATGAGGCCGCCGGGGCCGAAGCCCTTGTGTTCCCATTTCACGGTGCCGGTTTTCAGTTCGAGGCATTTGAGCGAGGCATTGCGGCCGTTGTTGCCATCTGGTCCGTAGAGGTGGCCATCGATGAGGACGCAGGAATTGAACTGATTGCGCATGGCTTTGTTCTGCCAGACGGCGCTGGGGCTGCCGCTGTCCGTGCGGATGAGGGCAGCGCCTTTTTCATAGCCTGAAGAAATGAAGACGGTATCGCCTGAGGGAATGGGGTCGGCTGCATTGACTCCGTACTGCGTGGTCCATGGAAATTCCCAGACCGTTTTCCCGTCCTTGGCATCGACGGCGGCGTAGGCCTTGCCTGACGACATGAGGAGGAGTTGGCGGTCGCCTGATTTGAGCGGGAGAGGCGAAGAATATCCGGCTGGCTTCTTGCCTGTGGTCCAGCGGATCGAGCCATCGGCTTTTGAGACGGCCGTGCCGAATTCGCCGAGGCTGAAGACGATCGTGTCGCCTAGCACGAGGGCTGAGCCGGCGAAGCCCCAGTCCGGGAGTTCCGCGCCGGTTTTTTCCTGGAGGTTTTCGGTCCAGACGACCTTGCCGGTGGCGGCGTCGAGGCAGAAGGCGTCGCCGGTGCGGCTGAGGTGGTAGACTTTGCCATCGTGGATGGTGGGGGTCGCCGAGGTCCCGCCTTCGTAGTATTTGGGATCGAGTTCTTCTGCGTAGGAATGTTTCCAGAGTTGCTTGCCGGTGGTGGCATCGAAGCAGAAGACGGTGTCTTCGTCATTGCTGTTGCCTGTGGTGTAGACGCGGCCGTCGGCGACGGAGAACGACGAGAAGCCGATGCCGGCTTTGGCTTTCCAGAGGACCTTCGGGCCATCGTCCGGCCATTTGGCCGACCATTTTTCGCCGGTGGCGATGCCATTGAAGTCGGGGCCGCGGAAATTCGGCCAGTCGCCTGCGGTGGCGGCGGCCGTGGCGAGGGTGGTGGCGGCGAGGAAGGCGGAGCGGGAATTCATGGCGGGTCGGTGGGTAGCGGGTTGTGGTGGATGCGGGGCGGGAAAGGCGTTAGAGAGAGGAAGGATCAGCGGGTTTTCTGGAGTCGGATGTAATCGAGGCCTGCCATGTAGGATTTGATGGCGTCGGGGTGGGCTCCGGTGATGGTGAGGGAGAGGCGGTGGTCGCCGGCGGTGAGGTCCGCCTTACCGAGGAAGATTTCGGTGGTGGCGGTGACTTTGGAACCGAAGAGGTCGATCTGCCTGCTGTCGCCGAGGGATTTGCCATCGAGGGAGAAACGGACCGTACCGTAGTCCGGGGCGCGGGTGAGTACGGCGAAGATTTCGTAGGTTCCGTCGGTGGGGACGGGGAGGGCGAGGGTGAGTTGGTCGCCGGGTTTGCCGCCCGTCCACCAGAGTTGGGAAGCGGCGCTCCATGTGGAATCCTGCCAGTTGCGCATGTCCTGCGGGGCGGCCTCGCCGGTTTTGGCGAGGACCTTGAGCGATTCGCCTTCGATGGCTCCGGGGACGGTGGCTGGGGGAGGCGGGCCTTCGCCGGGGAGGGGGACCTGCTGGGGGCTGGCGAGGTAGGCCACGAGGTCGCGTGCCTGGCTGGGCGAGAGACCAGTGAGGAGGCCGGCTGGCATCATGGAGATGCCGGGATTTTCCTGTGATTGGATGTCGGAGCGGGCGATGACTTCCTCGCTGGTGATGGTTTGGATGGTGAGGGCGCTGTCGGTTTCCTTGCGGATCATGCCGGCGACGGCGCGGCCGTCCTTGAGGGAGAAGGTATGGAGTTCGTAATCGCGGCCGAGGACAGCGCTGGGGTTGGTGATGTTTTCGAGGAGGTAATCGAGGTCGGCGCGGTTGGAGCCCGTGAGGTTCGGTCCGATGTGGCCGCCGTCTTCGAAGAGCTGGTGGCAGGTAGCGCAGACGCTTTTGAAGAGGAGTCGGCCTTCCTGGACATTGGCTTTGGCGAGCACGTCCGGGGTGAGGAGGCCTTTGAGGCGGGCGTGTTCGCGGGCGGCTTCTTCCGTGCCGGGGGCGGAGTTGCCGATGCGGCCCCATGATTTTTCGAGGAGGGCCGAGAGGGCGGGGTCGTTGAAGGCGGCGATCTGGCGTGCGGCGAAGCCCGAGAGGTCGCTGCGCGGGATGCGGCCCTTGCCCATGGCATCGAGGACGGCGGCAGCGGTTTCCCGGTGTGAGACGAGCGCGCTGAGAGCCGCCTGCTTTTCTTGGATCGAGAAGTTTTCGTAGCGATCGAGCACGGCCGTGGCGAGGTCCGTCCGGGGCGACTGGGCGGGTGCCGGGAGGGCAAGCGAAGCGGCGAGGAAGGCGAGGGTCAGCGGAAAGCGCATGGCTTCGGCGATTTTCCGGAAGGGCGGGCCGTTGTCACGTGGATTTCGCGGGCGCAAACGTGGCGGGTGGGGTGGCTATGAATTGCGCAGGGTGCCTGCGGTGACGCCGAGCTGGGATTGGGCTCCGAGGGATTGCCAGAGGTGTTCGCCGTGGATATGGCCGTCGAGCAGGGCGCGGTAGGCTGCGATGATGGAAGTGGTTTCCTCGGGTGATTCCTCGAGGAGTTCGATGCGGAAGTGGGAAAGTCCGGCGTGGCGGAGCTCATCGAAGTGTCTGGCCCCGGTTTGGGCGACTGCATTGAAGAGGGTATTGCGGCAGCCGACGTCGGCTTTGAGTGGGTGTTCCATGCCGACGCGGTCGCGCAGTTTCACCTGATGGCGGTCGCAGGGTCGGCCGCAGTCGAGGAACGAGGAACCTTCGGAGAGGAAGGCAGCGAAGACGCAATGCTCCATATGGAACATGGGCATGTGCTGGTGGATGATGAGTTCGAACCAGTCCGGCGGGGCGGCGAGGAGGAGGGAAGCGACCTGCGGGGCATTGAGGTCGCAGGAGATGGTGAGGCGGGCGAGTCCCTGCTCGCGGTAGAATTCCGCGGTGAGTGGGTTGGCGACATTCAGAGAGAAGTCGCCGAAGCAGTCGAGTCCGGTGGAGGAGAAGAAGCGGACGGCTCCGGGGTTCCGGATGAGGACGCCGTGGGGTCGGGCACGTTCGATGAGGCGGAAGAATCCTTGTTCGTTGGCCTTCTGGATGCGCGGGGTGGCGAGGACGATGTGGCTCTGGGAATGATCGCGGATCCATGCGGCGGCGTCGGCGTAGCCCCGGATGTCCTCGAGGTCGAGATAGAGCGTGTGGATTCCTGCGCGGGCGGCGGCTTCGAGCTGGGCGCGCGAGCGGCAGAGGACGTGGAGTTCCGGAGTTCTGGGAATAGAAGCCGTGCGGGCAGCGGCCATGGGAGCGAGCAGTCGATGCAGGACTTCAGCCGGGGGACGGGAGTCTGATGCGCGGGCCGCGGATTTGGTGGAGTCGGGAGCTTCCGATATCTCGAGGGCGGCTACGAGGCTGCGGCGCATGCGGTTCAGTTCGCTGACGGGGAGCATGGCGCTGCCTGTCACGGCGAAATCGATGCCTGCGAGGTGCCAGCGGGAACCCCCGAGACGGCCGAGCTGGGCGGCTGCCATGGCTTCCGTGAGGGGCTGGCGTTGGGCTGGGACGAGCGGCATTTCGGAAGTGACCGATGCCTTGCCTGAGGATTCCGTGATGACGAGTGGGGAACCGGTGCGGCCGGTTAGCCGGAGGTGGAGCGGGATGGTGCGCTGCGGCGAGATATTCCCCTGCCATGACGACCGGAGGCGGCGTTCCATGGCGGGATCGCTGGTCTTCCAGACGCGCGAGCCGTGAGGGATGAGGTGGGTGCGGAGGCGGCCATTCTGGAACGAGAGGCGGCGACCGTGGATGGCGAAGATGAAGCCGCCCTGTTCGCGGTTGGTGTCGCCGCCGGTATCGAAGACCACGCCGTCGCCGGGTTTGAGGCCAGCGCCGAGGCGGTCGAGTTCGACCCAGTCGCGTCCGGTGGCGGTGATCTGACCGGCGAAGGGCCCGCGTTTCTTGGCGAAGCGTCCGTCGACGAGGCGCTGGTGATTGACGCCGTGGAGCCAGCCAGGGAAGAGGCCGCGGCTGAAGGTCATGGAGAGGTCGTAGCGGTCCTCGCGGGTGATGGTGTCGGTCTCGCCGGCGAGGGCGGCATCGATGGCCTTGCGGTAGACGCGGGTGACGGCGGCGACGTATTCCGGCGACTTGAGTCGGCCTTCGATTTTGAAGCTGCGGATGCCGAGGGCGACGAGTTCGGGGATTTCGTCGACGGCGGCGAGGTCCTGGGGTGACAGCAGGTAGGGACGGCCGCCGGTGCTTTTGGTTTCGCCGTCGACGACCAGTTCGTAGGGCATGCGGCAGGCCTGGGCGCATTCGCCGCGGTTGGCCGAGCGCTGGCCGAGGCTTTCGCTGGTGAGGCATTGGCCGCTGTAGGCCACGCAGAGGGCACCGTGGACAAAGACTTCGAGCGGAACCTGTGAATCGCGGAAGCTGGCGAGTTCGCGCAGGGAAAGTTCGCGGGCGAGCACGGCGCGGTCGAGTCCCAGTTCGTTCATGAGGCTGAGACTTTCCGGCGAGGTGATGGTCATCTGGGTACTCGCGTGGAGTTCGAGCGAAGGAGCCACGGCCCTTGCGAGCCTTGCGAGGCCGATGTCCTGGACGATGATGGCATCGACGCCGGCCTCGGCGAGGAGTCGGAGCTGGGCGGCGGCGGCCGGCAATTCCTCCGTGAAGATGAGGGTATTCATGGTCACGAAGCCGCGGACGCCACGGTCGTGCAGAAATCGCATCACTTCCGGGAGGTCGGCTTCCGTGAAATTATCTGCGCGGAGCCGGGCATTGAAGCGCGGCAGGCCGAAGTAGACCGCGTCCGCTCCATTGGCGACGGCGGCGCGCACGCATTCGAAATTGCCGGCTGGGGCGAGGAGTTCCGGGGGTTCAGGGTTTGGGCTCGGCTCAGGCATTGGGGAAGCGATTGGTCAGCTGGCGTTCTGCTGGGGCTGCGTGGGAGCCGGGGGTGGTGAGGGATCCGTGTGGGCCGGGGCTGCGGTCGTGCTGTCGAGCGGGAAGGGATCGATGGCTGCCGGGTGGGTGGCGGCCGGGGTTTCTGGAGCAGGCTCCGGCTGGGTGGGCGGACTCTGGCGTTCGCGGAAGATGTCGTCTTGGGGACCTGCGGGAATTTCCGGGGAAGTCGCGGTGGCTGGCAGGGCCGCTGGTGGTTCTGCGGTGACCACGGTGGTGGTATCCGGGGCGGGGTCCGCATGGGGAATGGCCGCTGGAATTTCCTCGGCTGGGGTTAGGAGGATGGGGGGAGCATCGTCGGAGGCACCTGAGCGGATGCGGCGGCTGATATCCTTCTGGAGTTGGGCCGCGAGGGCTTCGTGGCCGCGGGTGAAGCGGAAGGTGGCGACGCGTTTGTCGGCTTTCGAGTAGATGACGAGTGATTCCGAGAGGAAGCTGCTTTCGTGCTGGGCATCGCAGCCCGGGAGGGAGAGCCGGGCGGCGGAATGGCGGAACCAGCGCCGGGAGAGAAAGACGAGGGCACCGGGGTGTTCGCGGGTGGAGACGAGGGTGCCGAACGTGTTGGGGAGGAGGTTAGGGAAGCCGCGGACCTTTCCTGTGACGCAGGGGACGGCCCATGTGACGGTGACGGGGCCGCTCAGCTGTGAATGGAGGAGCATGTCCTGTTCTGCGGTGATGCGGTCCGAGAGGACGACCTTGGCCCGTTCGGATCCTCCTGGCAGGCGGAGTTTCTTCCACATGAGGTAGAGGTTCGCCTTCATGAGCCGGAATAGCTTTGGCAGGAGCATCCAGAGAATGACGACGAGAGAGATGCAGGTGATGAGACCTGCGAGCGGGTGGAGCAGGAGGAGGGCGAAGATTCCGGCGACGGCGATGTCTTCCGCGATGCTTGTGAGGATATTTGAAAGCGGTTCCGGGGTCGTGTTGATGAGGAGCCGAAGGCCTGCCTTGGTCATGTGCGTGGTGAGGCCGGCGAGGCCTGCCAGAATGCCCGCGGCGGCACGGTAGGCCGGATCCGCATTTCCCATGACTTCGAGAGCGAGAAGGACCGCCCCGGCCGGGCGGATCACCGTGTGCAGCGCGTCCCACAGACTGTCGACCCACGGCACCTTGTCCACGAATGCCTCCAGCAGAAAGAGCAGGAATGCGACTGTCATGACCGCCGGATGCGAGACCAGCGGAAGGCTTCCGCTCAGGCCGATGGCATCGAGCCAGCCCATGCGGGAGGCGAGGCCAGCGAGGAAGGTGGTGAGGTAGAGATTGATCCCGGACAGGAAGGCGAGACCGAGGGCGAGGCTGAGAATGCTGACAGCAGGCATGGCAGGGAATTCAGGAAAGGATCAGGACGAAGGACGGCCGAGTTCGCGGGCGCGGGAGGCCGCGGCGTGCACGCAGCGAATGAGAGCAGAACGGAGGCCGCCTTCTTCGAGGGCAGCGAGGCCTCGGATGGTGGTGCCGCCCGGGCTGGTCACCTGATCGCGCAGCACGGCCGGGTGGAGGCCGGTTTCGAGCACCATGGCCGCGGCGCCCGCCACCGTCTGGGCTGCCAGCTGCAGGGCCACTTCGCGGGTAAGTCCTTCATGCACTCCGCCGTCTGCGAGGGCTTCGATGACCGTGTAAATATAAGCCGGGCCGCTGCCGCTGACTCCCGTGACGGCATCCAGGAGGGGTTCCGCGACCCGTGAAACGGTGCCGACTGCGCCGAGGATGGACGTCGTCGTGGCGATGTCTGCTTCTGTGGCCAGGCGGCCCGGCGTGAAGGCCGAGGCGCCTTTGCCGACGAGAGCCGGAGTGTTCGGCATGACGCGGACGATGCGGTGGGCGGGAGCGGCTGCTTCCATGTCTGCGAGGGTGACGCCGGCTGCGATGGAAATGATGAGCTTCGGTGGCAGGCCCTGCAGCGAGGCCAGCAGGGGGACCACCCCGGCAGGCTTGACGCAGACCAGCACGACGTCCGCTGCCTCGGCCGCCTGCACATTGTCTGCGGCGATGAGAAGGCCCGGGATGGCGTCGGCAGCTGCCTGCCGCGCGGCTTCGACCGGGTCGCTGATGATGATGTCGCGGGGGCTGCAGAGGTTGCGGCTGACGATTCCGCGGAGCAGGGCAGTGCCCATTTTTCCGGAGCCGAGGCAGGCGATGGTCATGATTGTGGAACGGTTAGAGTTCGTTGTATTTCAGATTCGAGCCCCGCGCCTTGTCGGCTGGGTAGCGCGATTCGTTGTTTTCGATTTTCTCGAGCATGACGGTGGCGAGGTCGAGCCCGAGGTTGTCTGCCAGCTCGAAGAGGAGGATGGCGACGTCGGCGATTTCCGAGGCGACCTCTGGTTTTTTGGCTTCGGCGCGCTGCCATGATTCTTCCGGGGATTTCCAGACGAAGTGCTGGAGGAGTTCGCCTGCTTCTGCGGCGATGGCGACGGACAGGTCTTTGGGGCTGTGAAACTGGAGCCAGTCGCGGGCGTCGCGGAATGCGCGGATGCGGGCAGTGATTTCCGGAATGGAGGACATGCGGTAAGCAATGGCGGGAAAAGGCGTGGCGGCAACGAAAACCCGCGGGTGCGGAAGGGTGCGGGAGGTGACAGGCCGGAACCCGTGGGCACGTTCGCTTCCTTATGTCTCTGCAAACCTCCCTGTGTCTTACTCTTGCGCTTCTGCCGGTCATTGCTCGTGCCGACGCACCGCTCAATGCGGTGTCGACGCTGCCGCGGGACGCCCGTCTGGCGGTCGTTGGCGATTCCATTACGGAACAGAAGCTCTATTCGCGCTACATCGAAGCGTACGTGGTGGCCTGTGCCGGGCGTCCTGATGTCCGTGTCTTTCAGTTCGGCTGGGGTGGCGAGACGGCGGGAGGCTTTGCCAACCGGGCGGTGAACGACCTTGGCCTATTCCATCCGACCACGGTGACGCTGTGTTACGGGATGAATGACGGCGGCTACCGTCCTTTCGATGAGAATACCGGGAAGTCGTATGAGGGATCGATGCGGAACGTGCTGACGATTCTGAAGGAAAATGGGATCAAGCATGTCGTGGTGGGGTCGCCGGGAGCCGTCGATACCTTTCATTTCCGGCGCGACAATTTTGCGCCCAAGTCCGGGGCGGATGGCTACAACGAGACGCTGAGTCAACTGGGCATGATCGGGAAGAAGCTGGCTGGGGAATTCCAGCAGGTGTTTGCGGATGTGCATCAGCCGATGGTTGAGGCCATGAAGAAAGCGAAGCCTGTGCTTGGGGAACAGTATGCGGTCTGCGGCGGCGATGGGTTTCATCCTGACGCCAATGGTCATCTGGTGATGGCGGCGGCGTTTCTGAAGGGTTTGGGATGCGATGGCAGCATCGGGAATCTGACGATCGACATGAATGGTGGCGCGAAGGGCAGCGACGGTCATGCCGTCGTGTCCGGCAGCGGTGGCAGTGCGGAATTCGAGAGCGTGCGCTATCCGTTCTGCTTCACGGGCGACAGCAAGGATCCGCAAGGCACCCGCAGCATTGCGCCATTCCTGCCGTTCAATCAGGACCTCAACCGGCTGACTCTGACCGTGAGCGGACTTTCCGCGGCGAAGGCCAAGGTCGAGTGGGGTGGAGCCGCGAAGGAATTCAGCCGTGAGCAGCTTGCTGCCGGAGTCAATCTGGCGTCGGAATTCCCGGCGACGCCCTTTGATGCGAACTTCAGTGATTACCTTGGCAAGGTGGGAGAAAAGCAGCAGTTCGAGACGATGCTGATCAAACAGTTGGTGACGAATTTCCGCTACTTCGATGGCGATGCGAAGGCTGATCCGGAGATGGCGGCGGCCTTCCAGACCCTGAAGTCGAAGCTCGCGGCGCGGCATGAAGCACTCGACATGCAGGCCCGCGCGGCGCTTCGACCGGTGCGCCACACGGTGAAGGTGACTCCGCTCTGAGGTCGGCGGTGTTACGGTGACTTTCTCCTGCGGGGCTGACTGGGCTGTGGCCTTGCGGCCCTGCGGGAGGATGCCGGTGGCGGAGAAAGGAGCGTGGAAGTTTCCCGCGCGGTCAGCAGTCGCGCATGACGAGGCTACGGTTTTTCCAGAAATAGGCGAAGCCCGACCAGATGGTGGTGATGCCCGTGATGGCGAGGAGAATGGGAATGGCCCAGCGTGTGTCGAGCAGCGGGGCTTTGAACAGGGGAGCACACCATGCGAAGGGGGGTTCTGCGGAAGCTCGCAGCAGCAGCAGGTAGCTGGCTGTGATCATTTGCCACACCGTCTTCTGCTTGCCGAGTCGGTCTGCGGAAAGAACGGCACCCTGGGCTGATGCCACGAGGCGGAGCCCGGTAACCAGAAATTCCCGGGCGAGGATTGCGATGACCAGCCAGCCCGGAAGCGTGCCGCAGCGGTCGTCCATGAGAACCACGAAAGCCGCTGCCATGAGGACCTTGTCCGCGAGGGGATCCATGAGCTTTCCGAAGGCCGTGATGAGATTTCGTTCCCGCGCAATTCTTCCATCCAGATAGTCCGTGAACGAAGCGATCCCGAAGATGATGGCCGCCGCCGAAAACGCCCACGGCAGGCCGGAATAGGCCAGGACGACGAAGACGATCGTCAGGCCAAGCCGGGCAACGGTCAGCTGGTTCGGCAGGTTCATGCGGGGAAGGATGCGGGAAAGCCTTTGTCCATGGCGGCGGGGTGGGCGCTGCACAAGGCGATTCCGCCAAGTGGGCAGTGTTGTGGACGCGACGATTTCCGGCGAATCTCTGGTCACCGGCAACCGCCTGTGATACCATGCGGTACTTCCATGAAAATCCTGACTGCTGGCTGGTGTGTGTTTGTGCTGATGGCCGGGGGCCTGCGGGCTGCCGGGCCGGAGACTGCGAAGAGTCCGGAGGCAGTTGCTGACGCTGCCCCGGGAGCCGTCCGGTTGCTCGTTCCGCTGGCTGGTCAGCCGGGGGATGTGGAAGTGCAGTTTCCGTCCGCGATGGTGGAGTCGGCTGCGGTCGGGCGCGATGCCGAGGCTGGGACGATTCTTGCGGTGACTCCGCCGGAGAACGTGCCGCTGCGGTGGCGGAGCACGCGGAGTGCCGTGCTGCCGGTGGGGCAACTGCCGATCGGGGCGTCGCTCACGGTGGCTCTCAAGGCAGGCCTGCGGGATCTGAGCGGCAAGGAAGTGGTGGTGCCGGCTCCCGTGGTCATGCAGGGCCCGGCGTTTCGGGTGACGCATGCGACGCCCCGCTGGTTTCCGCAGGGTGGGGCTGGGGCGCGGCTGCCGCGGACCATGCTTTTCTTCAATGACGAAGTCGATGCGGCCCTCATGGGGATGCATGCGGAATTTGCGGATGCCATCGGGCGCAAGGTGCCTGTGAAGGTTAGTGTTCCGAAGCGTTCTGCGCTGCGGCGGCTACCGGTTCCGGTGGGTACGTGGGCGGCGCAGCAGAAATCCGGGAACGAACCTTCCGCTGATCAGCCGCTTACCTCTGTGGTGGCACTTGAGCCGATGGAAGCCCTGCCGGTGGGAGAGAAGTGGGCCCTTGTGATCCGGGCGGGTCTTGCCAACCGCAGCCGCACGGCCCTGCTGCCGCAGGAATACCGACTGCCGATTGGCGACATTCCACCGTTTGTGATCATGGGAGCGGAAGGTCAGCCGAAGCTCGACGGGCCACGGACTCTCGTCATTCATGCCAATAAGGTGATGGCCACCGAGGGCAGTCCCGTGAACTGGACGGAATGGGTCGAGATCAATCCCACGCCTGGTGAACTGAAATGGCAATCGTCCGGCTCGACGGCGACGGCGACGGGTTCCTTTGCGCTGGGCATTGAATACAATGTCCGAGTGAAGTCCGGGCTGACTGCGGCGGATGGGACCGTGCTGGCAGCCCCGGCGGCGTACCGGGTGACCTTTGCGCCGCACGCCCCGCATCTTTCTCTGCCGGCCTTCGATGCGCCGCAGTGGCTGCATGGGCAGGCGGAATTCGCCATCTCATCAGCCAACCTGCAGGGCGTGGATCTGACCGTGAAGCGGGTGCCGCCCGAACTCGCGCCGCTGGCCCTGCGGGGATACGGTGCGTATGAGCATCAGAAACAGGATGGATCGTTGACGGCGATTCCGCTGCCTGCCGTGCCTGGCCGGACCGTGCTGCGGAAGTCGCTGCCGTCGGCGGTGAAGATCGACCAGAGCGAACGCTTTGGTTTCACGTGGGCGGAAGCAGGCGGGGGGCAGCGCCAGCCCGGCCTGTACTTTGTGAATGCGGAAGGATCTCCGAAGGATCCTGCGTTGGACGGATCGGGTGGCGGGAGTTCATACGGGTCGCAGCGGCGGGGCGGACAAGCGGTGATCATGCTGACCGACCTTGGTGTCGCATGGAAGCGCGGGGTGGCGCAGACGTCTGTGCTCGTCTTTTCGCACAGCACGGGAGTCCCCGTGGGCGGAGCGCGGGTGGCCTTGTTCAATGCGGACGCCGAGCCAGTCCGGGAAGTGGTGGCCGATGCGGATGGACTCGCTGAATTCCCCCATGAGGGTCTGGCATGGATGGTGGTGAGCCACGGGGAGGATTATCATTGTGCAGCGCTCGGCGGCTCGCGGCATGCGCTGAGTATGTGGTCGTTCGGCGTGCGTTACGGGAGCCGCAACGACCCGCGCGAAGTACTGCTCTTCAGCGAACGTCCGGTGCATCAGCCCGGTGAAACCGTCTACCTGAAGGCCATCAGCCGGATGGTACGGAATGAAGTGGTCGAGCTGCCTCCGGCGGGCGAAAAGGCGAGGCTGGCGCTGCACGATCCCCAGGGCCGTCTGCTCCATGAGTCGGAGATCGGTTTTTCGGAAACGGGATCGTTCGACGGAACGCTCACGCTGCCATCGGGGGTGGTGGGCTGGTTCCGTGCGGAGATTTCCTTTCCGGAGCCGCCCGGGCCCGATGGCAAGGAACGCCGCCGCCGGGAATTCAGCACGTTTCTCCTCGTGCAGGAATATCAGCCGAACGCATTCCGTATCGCGTTCGGCGACGACACCGTGCGTCGCGAGGGGGAAATGCTGCACCTTCCCGTGCAGGCCGCCTATCTCATGGGCAAGACGCTCAGCAAGGCGACCCTGCGCTGGACCGCGAGACTGAGCCCGGAAGGCTTTTCCCACGAAAAGTGGACGGACTATCAATTCGGTCTGGCCGACACCAGTTATGTCTGGGATGGCTCGCGCTATCATGAAATGGAAGCTGCCGAGCTTTCCGTTCCCGTCCTCACGGGGCAGGGAAGTCTGACGCTTTCCGAGACCGGTACGGCTGAGATTGCGGCTCCCGTGCCCGCCGCCTTCGGACCGCCGGGACCGAAACGGATCAGCATCGGGGCCGAAATCACCGACATCAATCAGCAGACGATTGCTGCGCAATGGAATCGGCTGGAGCATTCGTCCGCGTTCTATCTGGGAGCGAAGCGCAGTGGCAATGCGGTGGCGGTGGGCGAGGAAGTGACCCTGCAGCTGGCGGCCGTGAGTCCGGATGGCGCGCGCCATGCGGAACCCCTGACCATCGAGGCGGAGATTCAGCACCTTGGATGGAATGCCGTGAGGGTCGAGACTGCGGGTGGCGGCACGGCGGTGCGCAGCGATCCGGTTTTTGCGACGGTGATGAAGAAGCCGCTCGAAATGGTGCCTGGAAATGATGCAGGGCTGTCGTTCCGGCCGGAAGTTCCCGGCACGCATCTCATAATTCTGACGGCGCAGGATGCGGCGGGCCGGGCGGTGCGCACGGTGGCGCGCATCGATGTCTACCGTGCGGATGCGCTGGTGTGGCGGGGTAGCGATGGCATCCGCATTGAACTGACCCCGGACCGTGATGGCTATGCTCCCGGTGATACGGCGCGCATTCTGGTGAAATCTCCGCTCACCGGAAACGCGCTCGTCAGCGTCGAACGCGGATCCGTGTTGTGGCGGAAAGTTGTGCCGCTGGCAGCGGGTGGTGTGGTGGAAATCCCCGTGCAGGAAGGCTGGGACCCCAACGTGTTTGTCAGTGTCATGCACCTCCGTGGAGGCAACGACGACAGCCGGGCTGTCAAGTCGCCCGATTACCGCGTTGGCTTCTGCGAACTGCCCGTGAAGAGTGAGCGTCATGCCCTGAAGGTTTCGGTGCTGCCTTCGCTCGCGGAATTCCGGCCGCGATCCGAGGGAAAGGTCGAAGCGGTGGTCACGACGGCGTCGGGCGAGCCGGTGGCGGGAGCGGAAGTGACCCTGTGGGCTGTTGACGAAGGGATTCTGAGTCTGCGGGAAGGCTGGCGGGCTCCCGATGTCCGTGCGTTTTTCCATCCGGCGGCGGAACTTGGCGTGACGACCGGGACGACGCTCGCTGCGCTCTTCAAGGAAGATCCATCCGAGCGGGAATTTGCGAACAAGGGTTATGTGGTCGGCGGCGGTGGCGACGGCGATGGTGCCAGTCCGCTGCTGCTGCGGCGCGACTTCCGGGCGGTGGCCTTCTGGGCTGGTGCGCTGCGGAGCGATGGCGCCGGGCGGGTCAGTGTCAGCTTCACGGCTCCGGATACGCTCAGCGAATTCCGCATCATGGCCGTGGCGGCGGAAGGAGCGGCCCGTTTCGGCAATGGTGAGGGCAAGTTCCGCATCAATCAGCCTCTGATGCTGGAAGCCGCCCTGCCGCGCTTCGTCAATGCGGGCGACACGGTCGTGCTCCGCGGCGTTCTTCATAACAATTCGCCGCAGCCGGTCGCTCTGAAGGTTTCGCTCGAAGCCGGGGACGGCGTGCAGTTTCTCGAGTCGATCGACGGCGCGGAAACGGCGGCCGCGCCCCGGGCCATCGAGGTTCCAGCGGGAGCGACGAGGTCGGTTGAGTTTCCGGTCGTCTTCCGCAGGCCGGGGGCGGCACCGCTGCGCTGGAAGGCGGAGGGACCGACAGCGGAGTTGTCCGATGCGGTGGCGCATACTCTCACGGTGGGGCGGACGGAACCGGTGCTGCGCGAGGTGAAATTCTTCACGCTGTCCGAGGCTTCGGCGGGGCGGAATCTCCTCGATGGTGTGCGCGCGGAAGTGCTCGAGGGAGATGGCGAGGTGACGGTGACGCTTTCCAATAGCCGACTGCTGGAAGGCAGCGAGGCCATTGATCAATTGCTGCGTTATCCCTATGGCTGCGCGGAACAGACGGTTTCTGCCCTGCTGCCGTGGCTGGCGCTGCGCGATCTCCGGCCGGCTCTGCCGTCGCTGCGGCGCAGTGATGAGGAAATTGCTGCGACCATTCAGGCGGGCGTGGCGAGGCTATTGAGGCTGCAGACGCGCAGCGGTGGCTTCGGATACTGGCCCGACGCGGATACGGAAGATCACTGGGCGAGCAGTCATGCCGCTCTCGGTCTCGTGCTGGCACGCAGGGCAGGAGCCACCGTGCCGGATTCCCGCATGGAATCGCTCGTGAAATGGCTGTCGGCGCGGCTGCGTGTTCCGGCGGAGGCGTTGGAGAATGCCGGACAGTCGCTGGAGGCCTGCCGCGGTCTCTGGGCACTGGCCCTCGCGGGGCATCCGGAGGCTTCCTATCACGAAACGTATTTCAGCCGACGCGAGAAGCTGCTGCCGTCCGCCCGGGCGTTTCTGGCGCTGGCGATTGCCGAGTCGGCTGGTCCCGAGGGCATGGTGCGGACCTTGCTGACGATGCCGTCCACGGCGCCGGAGGACATGGGCTGGCTGGGCGAGGAAAGCGTCCGGGCGGTGCGGGCGATGGCATGGATGCGCATCAAGGCACCGGAAGCCGACGCGGAACTCGGGCGTCTGCTCGCGGAACGCAGCCCGCGGGGCGACTGGCGGAATACTTATAACAATGGCTGGGCTCTGCTTGCCCTGAGCCTTGATGCTGCCCGCTGGAAGCCATGGGACAAGGCCAAGTCCTGCGTGGTCGCGCTGGGTGGCGAGAAACGCGAGGTCGTGCTGGCCGCCGGGGTTTCGTCGCAGACGGTCCGGCTGCCGCGTCCAGCGGGACGGGAACTTCCGCAGCTCACCGTGACCACGCCTGCTGGTTTCCCGGTTTTCGCATCGATCGACGTGAGCGGCCGCGGGGCAGCCGGACCGCAGCCGGAACGCCGCGCCAGTCTCGGCATCACCCGTACCTATCAGAAGCTCTCCGGCGATGGTTCGCTCGAACCCGCGGAGTCACTGCGCACCGGCGATCTCGTGCTTGTCTCGCTCGACATCGAAGTTCCGGAATCCACGCATTACCTTGTCATCGATGACCCACTGCCCGCGACCATGGAGGGAGTCAATCCCGCCTTTGCGAGCATGGCTGCCAGCGATGTGCCCGCGGAGGATTGGTCGGTCGATTACCGCGAGATGCGCCGCGACCGCGTGCTCTTCTTCCGCAATCATTTCGCAGGGCAGGGCCGCTTCCGTTGCCAGTACCTCGCAAGGGTCACGGCAGCCGGACGGGTCATGGCCCCGGCAGCCCGCCTTGAAGCGATGTACGACCCGGAGAAGTTCGGATTGTCCAGCTCGGGATGGCTCACGACCGCAGCGGCAAACTGAGCCATGGCCATGTCACTGCGCAGCATCATTCTGATAGGCCTCGCCGTCCTCGGGCTTGGCTTTGGTATATATGAGGTTCTCCCGGGCCGCCGTCTCGCGGTGAAGCACGCTGCCCTGCTGGCATGGGCGCAGACGGGTGCCCCGGGCGATTTCCCTGAGGTGTTCGCGGCCGTCGATTACGAAGACCAATGGGGACACCGGGCATCGGAAGTGCCCGAACGCATCCGCATGGCCCGCTACGCCCTTTCCGGTTTCACCATTCAGGAAGGCCCGCCGTCATTCGAACGCGATGGCCGTCTGGCCACCGTGCGTCAGGACCTAACGATTCACGGAGGCGAAGACGTACGAAGTGCCGCCTTCACCTTCCGCTGGGAACGCAGCAGCTGGAAACCGTGGAGCTGGCGGCTCAAGTCGGTGACCGCTCCGGGCTTTGCCGTGGAATGAATCACGCCGCCATCAATCCCGGCGGAAGCCGGCAATTTCAAAGGGCAGCGGGCTGGTGGACGGTTCCGGATACGCGAAGAGTTTGTTCTCGTAGTTCCGGATGAGGGTGACGCCATCGTCGCGGTGAATCAGGTATTCCGGATTGATCGGCGTTTTGCCGCCGCCGCCGGGGGCGTCGATCACAAACTGCGGCACGGCGTAGCCAGTGGTGTGGCCGCGCAGATTCTCGATGATTTCGATGCCTTTGGAGACGCTCGTGCGCAGGTGGGACGATCCCTTGATGAGGTCGCACTGGTACAGGTAGTACGGACGCACCCGGCAGCGCAGCAGTTTGTGCACGAGCGTCTTGTAGACGTTGGGGTCGTCGTTCACGCCGCGGAGGAGAACGCTCTGATTTCCCAGTGGAATGCCGTGATTGGCGAGGCGTTCGAGGGCGTCGCGCACTTCCGTGGTCAGTTCCCGTGGATGATTCACATGGACACTCATCCAGAGCGGATGGTAGCGCGCCAGCATTTCACAGAGTTCCGGCGTAATGCGCTGCGGGAGGAAAATGGGGACGCGCGAACCAATCCGGAGGAATTCAATGTGCGGAATACTGCGCAGCCGCTTGAGCATGGCCTCGAGCCGCCCATCCGACAGCAGGAGAGCATCGCCGCCCGACAGCAGGACGTCGCGTACTTCCGTGTGTTCCTCGAGGTAGCGGTAGGCGGCCTCGAATTCCGTGTGCAGTTCCTGTTCGCCGGCTCCGCTGACGACACGGCTGCGCGTGCAGTAGCGGCAATAGGAAGCACAGCGGTCGGTCACCAGAAAAAGCACCCGGTCGGGATAGCGGTGCACGAGTCCCGGCACGGGCATGTGCGAATCCTCACCGCAGGGGTCGAGCATTTCCTCTGGATTATCGAAGGTTTCCTCGATCCTCGGAATGACCTGACGCCGGATCGGACAATCCGGGTCGGTGGGATGCACGAGATTGAAGAAATGCGGAGTGATGGCGAGGGCGAGCTTGTTTCCGGAGAGGAGGACGCCGGCGCGTTCTTCTTCGCTGAGCACAAGGTGTTCCTCGAGTTGCGCGAGCGAAGTGACCCGGTTGCGGAGCTGCCATGTCCAGTTGTTCCAGTCCTGCGGGGAAATGTTCCGGTCCGCCCAGTAACCTGGGGCAGCAGCAGCGAATTCACGGTCGTCCGGGAAAACAGGGAATGGGGTGCGCATGGATGGTGCGTTTGGAGGATGTGAGGGTAGGAGGCAGCAATTGGGTGTCAATGGCATGAGTGATCACTCGCGGCTGCCTGGCGTGATCTTGAGGGTCACGCGCTTGTCGCCCCGCATGACTTCCATCTCGGTCTCCTGACCGATCTTGAGGGCACCCATGACAAAGGTGTAGTCATAGATGTTGTTCACGTCCTTGCCTGCCAGTTTGACAATGATGTCGCCGGGGAGAACGCCGGCCTTGGCGGCGGGCCCGATGGCGCTCACGCCGCTCAGTTTGACGCCCTGCACTCCGTCCTGGGCGTAATCCGGCACGGTTCCGAGGTAGGCGCGGAGTCCACCGCGCGGGCCTTCGGCTGGCTTGGCCATTTCGCGGAGTGCAGGTTCCTCGGTGCCAGTCGCGAGCGTCCTCCCGATGAGCATCATGAGGCGCGTGATCTTCGCAGCTCCGTCGTAGTTCACCTTGTCGGCCGTGTCGCTTGGCTTGTGATAGTCGTCATGCGATCCCGTGAAGGCGCTCAGAATGGGCACGCCGCGCAGGTAGAAGGTGGAGGCATCCGTGGGAAGATAGGAATCGGCCTGCATCTGGATGGGCAGACCCGTCACCACATTGCGCTTCTCGATTTCGCCAGCCCACCAGTCGCTCGAACCAGTGCCCTGCAGCATGAGATTGCGTCCCAGCCGTCCCACCATGTCGAGGTTGAGGTTCGCGCAGAGTTGATTGCCCAGCTTCGCATTTTCGTCGCCGGTGAACTTCGCGAGGTCGCGGCACCATGCATTCGATCCCAGCAGACCGATTTCCTCGCCGCTCCAGCCTGCAAAGATGACGTTGCGGGTCAGTTTCAGGGTACCTGCCTTCTGCTGGGCAGCCATGGCCTGGGCGATTTCAAGCATGGCGGCGACGCCCGACGCATTGTCGTCGGCTCCATGATGAATGGTATGACGTTCTGCGTCGCTGGCGCGTGAATCGCTGCCGGCCGTGGTTCCCAGATGGTCAATGTGCGCGCCGATCACGAGGGCGGGTTCGGTTGAGTTGGCGGGACCGCGGAGCAGGCCGACCACATTGTGGCCGGTGCGCTTTTCCTGCTTCACATCGATCGAGGCTGCCATGTTGACGTCCTTCAGTTCGAAGCCCTGACTTTGCTCTCCGCCGTCGAGTTCGTCCTGGAGGGCCTTGAGATCTTTGCCGGACGACTGCAGGAGGCTTGCAGCGAGGGCGTCGGTGATCGAGAGGGCCGCAATGCCCGAAGTGGCCATGGAGGAATCGAAGGAAAGCGGGACGAGTTGCTGGACGACTTTGGCATTCGGTCCGCTCACGAGCAGGATGCCGCGGGCTCCCTTCTGACGCGCGGTCATGGCCTTGAATCGCAGACTGCTGTAGCGGGCGTAGCGGACGCGCTGGTCCTGGGTGATGTTCTCGGGCGTGTAGCGGAACATGACGACCCATTTGTCCTTCACATCGAGGTGGAAATACGACGAGTAGCCCGGCAGGGGCTTGCCATCGCTGCCGCGTTCCTCGGGAATCTCCAGTCCGTAACCCGCAAAGACCACGCCAGCCGACGGAATCTCTCCCGTGCTGGAAAACGTGAGCGGTGACCAGTCGCTGCGCACCGCCGGAGCCGCATTGCTGCTGCCCGTGACGGTCAGTCGGTTCTCCGGACCAAGATCGACACCCGCCGTGAACTCGAACGCGTGCAGCCACTCGGGTCCGGCCGGTTCCAATCCCCATGCCTTGAAAAGATTGGTCACGTAGCCGGTCGCAAGGGCCTCTCCCCGCGTGCCGGTCCCCCGGCCTTCGAGGGCATCGGACGCGAGATAGGTCACGTGCCCGCGCAGGTCTTCGGCAGCGATGTCGTCCTTGAATGATTCCGGAGCGGGGGCCGGCATGGCGGCAGCCTCAGCGGGCGCATCGCCGAGCCCCAATGCCGCGAGCGCCCCAGCATGATCCCAGTCGGCCATGAAGATCTGACTGGTCCGGTCGGCGGTCCGATTGCTCGTCCATGACAGCCGCGCGCCATCCGGCGTGAAAACGGGCAGTCCGTCAAAGCCTTCCGTGTTGGTCACCCGCACGGGTTCGTGTTTCCCGGCGGCATCGACCATATAGAGTTCGAAATTGTCGAAGCCATGACGGTTGGTCGCAAAGATCAGGTACTGACCGGATGGATGGAAGAACGGAGCCCATGACATGGCCCCGAGCTTCGTGATCTGCTGCTGATCGCTACCGTCCGGATTCATGGTCCAGATCTCGGCCTTGTCTTCTTCCTCATTGAAGCGCCGCCAGCAGATGCGCTTCCCGTCGGCACTGAAAAACGGCCCGCCGTCGTACCCGGGCACATCCGTGAGCCGCTTCGTCTGCGACCCATCCACCGACATCACGTAGATGTCCATGAGCCACGACTTCTGACGCTCGAAGCGTTCCTGCGCGGCCGCCTCCAGCTGCTCACCGTAGGCATGCCGGTTCGACGCAAAAACAATCCACTTGCCATCCGGACTGACCGATCCCTCGGCATCGTAACCACGGACTTTCGTGAGATTGACGGGTGCCTTGCCGTCGAGCGAGCCAAGAAACAGGTCGTAGTTCTCGTCGTAATCCCATGCGTAGCGCTTCTGCGTGCCCGCGGCCCGGTCCTTCAGCTCGGCTTCCTGCTTGGCCGCACTGCCCCGGTCCTCATGCGTCGAAGCATACAGAAACGACTGATTGTCCGGCAGCAGCCACGCACAGGTCGTCTTGCCCGTCCCATCCGAGAGCCGACGGATGTCGCCACTCTCGAAGTCCAACAGGTAAATCTGGTAGAACGGATTGGCAGCCTCGCGCTCGCTCTGGAAAATCATCCGCTTCCCGTCCGCACTGAAATATCCCTCGCCCGCCCGCTTCCCGGACAAGGTCAGTTGCCGCGCATTCGTCAGAAATGCATCGCTCTCGGCAGCAAGGGGCAGGGCAGCAAGAAAATAAAGAAGGCAGCGCATGTCAGCAGGTTTTCCCGATCACTTACGCACGCCAGCCACACACGCATCCAGGGAATTCGAGGATGAAGGGACCAAAGGGACCAAAGGGACCAAAGGGACCAAAGGACCCGATCCCTGGCCGGTCCGCGATTGTGGACTCGACCTCCCGGTCTTTCCGTGCGTTACTAAAATTGGATGCGGGCCGGAAGCCCAACCACCATCCAAAACAGAAAACCATGAAGCGAATCAGCATGATCGCAGCGATTCTCTCGCTGCCGCTTGTCGGGGTCGGTCTGGCCGACGACAAGAAGACGACCACCTATCTGGTGGGCATGACAGGAGTCACCTGAGGGGGCTGTAAAGTGCACGTCCGTGAGGCGTTTGCCAAGCTCGCAGGGGTCGACAAGACCACCATCACCATCGAGGCCGGCGAAAAAGAAGGGACCCAGAAGGTCTCCTTCCGATCGACCTCGGAGAAACTAAAGAAGGAAGACGCTGTGAAGTCGCTGGGAGCAGAAGCGACCCGCTACAAAGTCGTCACCTTCGGAACCATGGAGGCCAAGAAATGACGGGATCGGACTGAACCGAACCATCATCATATTCCATCCACTGCTTCCGGTCCGCATTTCCAACCCCTGTCAGGTGTCACCGCCAGACAGGGGTTGCTTTTTGATTCAGGTAGAAGGTGACGCCGCCGGAAGCCGGCAAGGCACCGCGCTTAGCGTGGCGGGCAGTTCCATCCGGAGCCGGGATCGCGCAACCTCCGCTACCGTCCCCTGAATCGTTGAAACTGGTGGGTGGGTGGGCACCATGACAGTTGGGTGCGGGGAAGCCGGCGGCATTGAGAATCTTGATGCCGAAGGCTTCCTTGAGGATCACCACGACCTGGCTCTCGGTGAATCGGCTCTTTTTCGTGGGTTCGGTTCTGTGATTCCGACCCGGAGACTCGCCTTTCAAACTGTCCCATGCGAGGGGAAGCTCACACTCGGTCCCCGGAGGAGACGCACGGGTGCGGTTGAGGACCGGATAAAGGGACAGACCTTTTCTGCCCCTGGCGCCCCTTTTGTCCCTTTTGTCCCTTTTGTCCCTTTTGTCCCTTTTGTCCCTTTTGTCCCTTTTGTCCCTTTTGTCCCTTTTGTCCCGCCTTGCCAGCGATGACCATGGAAAAGGGGTGCCTGGGTTGTGGCGGCCCGGGCACCCCTTTTGTGGGAGTGGGATGTTCTGAGGAAGGGGATTACTTGTCTTCCTTTTCGGCTGGGGCGGAGCCTTCAGCTTTTTTGGATTTGTCGATCTGGTCCTTCATTTCGACGATGCGTTCCTTGATGGCCTTGGCTTGGGTGGCGGTGTCGCTGTCTGCTTTGATTTTGATGACGGCGTCCATGAGTTTATCGGCTTCCTCGAGGCGGTCGGGTCCGTAGACCTGGAGGCGCTGCATCATGAGCTGCTGTTTTTCTTCGCCTTCGAGCTTTTCGTCGGTGATGAATTTTTCGATGCGTTCTTCGAATTCCTTGAGTTTGCCGCTGGTGCCGAGTGTTTCGAGGTCCTTGTTGAGGGCGTCCATTTTGCCGGCGGTTTCCTTCTTTTTCTTCATTCCGAGGGAATCGTCCTTATCGAGGGCGATGATCTGATCGACTTCTTCGGTGTAGAATTTCTCGACGACGTCGTCATCGATTTTGTCGAGGGCGGCGGCGATGAGTTTGGCTTTTTCGAGGCCTTCGGCGGCGTCGGCCTTTTTCATGGCTTCGTCGCGTTCTTCGCGGACCTTGCGGAGTTCGGCGAGGTGTTTGACGTATTTTTCCGGTCCACCTTCCTGGTAACCGGTTTTGGCGTAGGGACGGCCTTTGGCGTCGGCGAGGACGATGGTGGGGAATCCTTCGATGCCGAATTTTTCCTGGAGTTCGGCATTCTGTTTCTTGAGTTCGTCGGCTTGTTCCTTCTGTTGTGGGAAGTCGAGTTCGACGAGGACGAAGTGTTTGGGGGCGTCGTCCTTGAAGGCGTCTTTGGTGAAGACTTCCTTCTGGAGTCGGATGCACCAACCGCACCAGTCGGAGCCGGTGAAGTCGATGAGGAGGTCCTTGCCTTCGTCGGCGGCGGTTTTCTGGGCTTTGGCGAAGTCTTCGGTCCAGCCTTCGGCGGCGTGGAGTGGGCTGGCGGCGGTGATGACGAAGGCGGCGAGAGCGCGGAGCGTGGGAGTACGCATGGGGATGGGTCTGGATGGTGTTGGGATGACCGCGCTGACGGCAGAGGACCGGAAGTCGCGAGAGGGGGAGTTTCGCTTTGGGGCGGGTGGGCGGCAACCGCTGATTCCCGTGGTGGCATCAGGGTTTGAGGAGGAAGGCGAGGAGGTCGGCGAGGTCCTGGTCGCTGAGTCCGGCTTCGATGCCGGTGGGCATGAGGGATCGGGCCGGGCGGCCGATGCTGGTGATTTCGCTGCGTGGGAAGCTGCGTTCGGTTCCGCCGGGGAGGCGCAGCGAGACGCCGGCGGGGTCGTCGCGGAGGAGGATGCCCGATTCTTCCGGGCCATTGGTGTGTTGGACGGTGGTGGTGGCGAATTGTCCGGCGACTTCGCGGTCGGGGTCGAGGATGGCGACGAGCAGGGTGGGGGAACCTTTTCCGTGGAAGGTGGCGCGGTCCGGGCCGACGGCGAAGCCATCGTGGCCGTCGCGGTGGCAGGCGGCGCAGCGATCGAGGAAGTGGCGGCGGCCGTGATCCGGGTTGCCGGTGAGGGCGAGGGCTGGCTGGCGGCGGGCGATTTCCGCGGTGCGGTCGGTTGGCGGAGGCGGGAGCAGGTTGTGGGCGCGGCTGGCCGTGGCCGGGTTGCGGCGGAGCTGGGCGGCGAGGGTGGCGGGGATTTCCTGACTGGGCAGGTGGCTGGCGGCGAGTGCGTCGAGCAGAGCCGAGCGACCGTCGGGGTGAGCGGCGAGGCCGTCGAGGGCAGCCGATCTCAGCAGGGCCTGCTGAGTTTTCCATGATGGGTTGAGGAGAGCGATGGCGGCGGGAAGGTGGTGCCGGAGCAGCCATGCACGGACTTCCGGGGGGTCGTCGGGGGCGGTGGTGCTCCATGACGAGTCATGGGCCGCGCGCAGGGTGGCGAGTGCGGCGAGGCGGTCGCGGCTCTGGCCGTGGCGGAGTTTCCGGGCCGTGCTGATGCGATTCTTGTCTGAGGGGAGTTTCAGTTCCGCGGCGAGTTCGAGGGCGGCGGTGGTATCCGGGGTGGTGACGGCTGCGTGGAAGGCCGGGGCTTCCGAGGCGGGCAGGCAGGTGAGGATGAGGTTCCGGTGGAGAGGATTGTCCGCGTAGTCCTTCCAGAAAGCGGCGAGCTGGGGGATCCTTGTCTCGGTGGGCAGCGTGGCGGACTGCAGGATGCGGTTCGGCAGCAGGCCGCCGGCGGGGGGCGGGCCATGGCTGGCTGAGTTGCTGTTGTGGTCTGTGCGGGTGATTTTCCAGATGCGGCCGCGGTCGTGGCCGCTGTTGAGGTCCATCTGTGATTTCAGAGGAGGCGGGAGGGAATCGGGATGCTCGATGAATTCCCGGTACATGTCAGCGATGTAGAGCGCGCCATCGGGTCCGGTGGCGAACGAGACAGGGCGGAACCATGTGTCGTGGCTTGTGAGGAATTCGCGGTCCGTTTCGCTTTTGGGTCGCTGGGCGATGGGGCCGTGTGGAGTCCATGTGATTTCCTTGCGGTGGACGAGGTTTGATCCGACATCGCCGATGAAGGCGTGGCCTTGTCCGGTGCTGCCGGTGGAGATGTGGATGCCGCTGGCGCTGGTGAAGTAGCCACTGGCGCGGCCGTTGCCTTCCACGATGCCCGGGACGAGGCCTGAGGCGCGCCAGCGGGTCCGGACGACGCGCCATGGTTCTTCCGGCGAGGCGCGGAAGACTTCTGCGGCGGGGCCTTCTGTGGCGGCGTCCACCAGTGGCGATGGGGGGGCGAAGGCAGCCTTGTCGGGGAGGAGAGAGCGGTCGTAGGCGACCCAGATGAAGTGCCGGCTGTTGCTGCAGACAAAGCGGTTGCCCCATTGGTCGAAGGTGAGGCCGAACTGGGCGGTTCCTGATTCCGCGCGGAGGTCGCGCTGGTCGTG
The DNA here is from genome assembly GCA_039795165.1 of Verrucomicrobiota bacterium. GTDB lineage: Bacteria > Verrucomicrobiota > Verrucomicrobiia > Verrucomicrobiales > V1-33 > V1-33. Next base: position 29,081 of record JBDKER010000029.1, read on the forward strand.
TGAGAATGAGAAATCCGCCCCGGCGAGATTGACCGGTGGGCCGGTTGGCTGGCCAGCGGAGACGCGGTGGACCGATCCACCGTTGCCCGCGGTGGCTCCGAAGATTCGCCCGCTGCGGGGGTCGATGGTGAGGGAATTCACGAGCGCCTGGACATTGAGGCGGGCCGCGTGGGAACCGAAGCCGGTGAAGACGATTTCGCGTTCGTCCGCCTTGCCGTCGCCATTGCGGTCGCGGCAGAACCAGAGGTCGGGACTGGCCGCCACGTAGACTCCGTCGGCCACGGCGAGGACCGAAGTGATCCATGCGAAGCCATCGGCGAAGACCGTGCTGGTCTCGAATCGCCCGTCGCCATCGCGGTCGTGCAGGCAGCGCACGCGGGAGAGTTTCTCATTCCTTCGTTCCGAGTAATCCCGCATTTCTGCGGCGTAGAGAGTTCCGTCCGGGGCGAAGGACAGTGAAACTGGATCGACCACCTCCGGTTCCGCGGCTGCGAGGGAGATCCGGTAACCAGGCGCAATGGTGAAGGCGGCGAGGGCGGCGTCCGGGGAAAGTGCGGGAAGCCGGGGGAGTCCGGCAGATTCCTGTGCCGCGAGCGGAAAGGGAAGTGCGGCCGCGAGCCATGGGATGGACCAGAGAAGGGCAGGGCGGGTCATTCGGTGGATGCTGGCACGATGGTGACGGGGAGGCGAGCGGGTTGGGGGTCCGCGGGCGCGGGGCGCGAATTACTTCGGTCATGTTAATGATTTGCAGGCGGCGGGAAATGCTTTATGGAGCGGGCTCTCCTGATTTCCGAAATTCCGACGAGCCATGCCATCCAAGTCCCGACCGCCTGAAGACGCTTCACCGGATGACCAGTTGCCGCTGGGATTGCCTGATGGTGCGGTGGAGGAAGGCGAGGTGGAGGCGGTCGGTTCTGCGGTTGGCGGGGAAGAGGAAAGTCAGCGTGAGGTTCTGCATCCGACGGCGGCTGTGACTACGGCGGTGACTCCGCGGCATCTCAATGATGTGGCTGAGATGTATGGCCACTGGTTTCTGGATTATGCCAGTTATGTGATTCTGGAGCGGGCGGTGCCGCACATTGATGACGGCTTGAAGCCAGTGCAGCGGCGCATTCTGCATGCGATGGAGCGTCTGGACGACGGGCGGTTCAACAAAGTCGCCAACATTGTGGGAGATACGATGAAGTATCATCCGCATGGAGATGCGGCGATCACCGATGCTCTGGTGGTGCTGGGTTTGCGGAACCTGCTGGTCGAAACGCAGGGGAACTGGGGGAATCTGCTGACGGGGGATGAAGCCGCGGCTGCGCGCTACATTGAAGCCCGGCTTTCCAAATTTGCGATCGATGTCGCCTTTAATCCGAAGCTGACGACGTGGGCGATGTCGTACGACGGACGGAACCGGGAACCTGTGACGCTGCCGGCCAAGTTTCCGCTGCTGCTGGCCCAGGGAGTGGAGGGGATTGCGGTCGGGTTGGCCTGCAAGATTCTGCCGCATAATTTCAATGAGCTGATTGATGCGTGCATTGATGCGCTGCGCGGGAAGCCCGTGTCGCTGCTGCCTGATTTTCCGACGGGAGCGATCATGGATGCCTCCGATTATCAGGAAGGCGTGCGTGGCGGTAAAGTCCGGGTGCGGGCCCGCATTGAGATTCAGAAGAAGGGGAATGTTCTGCGGGTGACCCAGATTCCCTTTGGAACGACGACGGGGAGTCTCATTGAATCGATTCTTTCCGCCAACGAGAAGGGGAAGATCAAGATTTCGAAGGTGGAGGACTGCACGGCGGCCGAGGTCGACATCATGGTCTATCTGCCGCCCGGCACGGATGCCGAAGACATGCTCAAGGCACTTTATGTCTTCACCGACTGTGAAGTGAGCATTTCGCCGAACTGCGTGGTCATTCAGGATGACAAGCCCGCGTTTCTGAGTGTCAACGATCTGCTGCGTCATTCGGCGGAACAGACCCGTGATCTGCTGCGTCAGGAACTGGAACTGAAGCTGGGGGAACTCGAGGAAAAGTGGCACTTTTCGTCGCTTGAGAAGATCTTCATCGAAAAGCGCATTTACCGTGACATCGAGGAATGCACGACGTGGGACGCGGTCATGGCGGCGATCTGGAAGGGGCTCAAGCCATACCTCAAGCTCCTGCGGCGTGAAGTGACGGACGACGACATTGTCCGGCTCACGGAAATCCGCATCAAGAGGATCTCGAAGTACAATTCATTCGAAGCCGATGAACAACTGCGGTCGCTCGAGTCAGCCATCGAGGAAACCAAGGGGCATCTGGCCAATCTGACCCGCTATGCGGTCAATTGGTTCAAGGAACTGAAGCGCAAGTATGGAGCCGGGCGGGAACGCCGCACGGAGATCGCTACCTTTGGAGCGGTGAAGGCGAGCGAGGCGGCGGTGGCCACGGAGACGCTGTATGTGAACCGGGAAGACGGCTATGTGGGCTGGGGGCTCAAGCGGTCCGGGGAAGCCATCTGCAAGTGTTCGCGGCTTGACGATGTCATTGTGATTCTGGAGGACGGGACCGTGAAAGTGAGCCGGGTTACGGAGAAGGCATTCTTCGGTCCCAAGCCGGTTTATGTGGGCATTTACGACCGGTCGAGTCAGCCAGTTTTCAGCATCATCTACCGGGATGGCCCGCGTGGGCGCTATTATGGCAAGCGGTTCCGCATGGGTGGGGTGACGCGTGATACGGTGTACGATCTGACCAAGGGGACGAAGGGGTCGAGGCTTGTCTATTTTGCGTGCCATCAGAATCCCGAGAAGAGTGCGGCGCAGAAGCTCATGCTGCATTTCCAGCCGGCTCCGCGGCTGCGCAAACTAGAGCAGCATGTCGACCTTGGGGCGCTTGACATCAAGTCGCGCTCGGCGGCCGGCAGTCTGATCACGGACGCTCCGGTCAAGCGGATCAGTCCGTTCAAGGGCTGAGGGGATCCCGGGCCCGCTGCCGGGCCGGTTTTTTCAACTGGCTTCTAGGGAGGAATCAGCCGAGGGCGAGTGCTGCGGTGCTGTCTCCGAAGGAGTCTACGGGGGTGCCCATGCGTTCGAGGAGGGAGACGTAGAGATTGCAGAGCGGAGTGCCGGGGGTGGCTGCGAAGTGGCGTCCGCCGCGGATGGTGCCGCCGCCGCCGCCGGCGAGGATGATGGGGAGGTTATCCGGTTGGTGGCTATTGCCGTCGGAGAGGCTGGAGCCGAAGAAGATCATGCTGTTGTCGAGCAGATTGCCATCGCCTTCCGGGATGGCGGCGAGTCGGTCGAGGAAGTAGGCGAGTTGTTCCGTGTGCCAGCGGTTGATCTTGGCGTATGGTTCCGAGTTTTCCGTTTTGTTCTGGTGGTGGCTGAACTCGTGGTGGCTGCCGTTCACGCCGGGGATGATGCCATTGAAGTTCTTGCCGCTGACGTCGTTGGCGAACATGAAGGTACTGACGCGGGTGCTGTCCGTGCGGAAGGCGAGCACCATGAGGTCGAGCATGAGGCGGACGTGTTCCTGGTGATTGCCGGGGGTGCCGAGCGGGGCGGCGAGTTCGGATTCGGCTGGGGTGGCCGGTTTCCATTCGCGGGGGTCGGCAGCCGAGAAGAATTCGATGCGGCGTTCGATTTCGCGGACGGAGTCGAGGTATTCATCGATTTTGAACTGGTCATCGCGGCCGAGTTTGCCGCGGAGGGAGCGGGCGTCATCGAGTACGAGGTCGAGGAGGGCGCGGCGGTCGGCGGCGTGCTGGAGTTCGGCTGGGTTGCTGGTGCGGCCGGCGCGGAGGACGCCAAAGAGGCGTTCGTAGGCGAGGCGCGGGTTGATTTCGCGGGCGACTGGCTGCGAGGGCGAGCGCCATGATATATACGATCCGTATAGTCTGGTGTAGCCGACGATGGAGTCGATGCCGCTGATGACGGGGTCGATGCCGAGTTCGAGGGAGGGCAGGGGAGTGAAGCGGGAAGTGGAGCGTGCGGCGATCTGGTCGACGGACATGGAACCGACGCTGAGGTCCTTGCCGGTGGTTTTGCGGACGAGGAGGCCAGTGAGGAAATTGGCGGTTTTGGCGTAGTGGCCATCGCCGCCGTGGCTGTGTTTCTTGTCGAGGCCCGAGAAGACGATGGTTTTGCTGCGGTGTGCCTTGAGGGGTTCGAGGGAAGGGGTCAGTTCGTAGTCGTCGCCGGCTGTTTTGGGAAACCATGTGGGGTGCCAGACGCCATTGGGGAAGTAGAGGCAGGCCATGCGCACGGGTGGGCGGACCGTGCCTGTGGGCGAGGCCGAGGCGGCGGCCGCGGCGTGGGCTGAGCCGCTGAGGCGGCCCATGGCTTCGAGGAGGGGAAGGCTCAGGGAAACGCCGGCTCCGCGGAGGAAGCTGCGGCGGGGGAGATGCCATGGTTTGCGGCTCATAGGAATCCTTGGGTGGTGGGCTGGGGAATGATGGTGCTGGAGATCATTCGGAAGGAGGGTAATACCGATAGCGGAAGGCCTTGGCGGTCGCAATCGTTTCGATGGCGGCGGCCGGGCGGTAGTTCTGTTCCGCGAGGGCCTTCATGGCATCGCGCAGAATGCATTCGTCGAAGCGGTTCAGTTCGCGTCCGAGGGCGTAGCCAGTGAGTTTCTTCACGAGGTGCCGGATGATCTGGTCTTTGCGGCGGAGGAGGATCTGGCGGAGATCGGCTGGGCCATTGAAGGTTTCTCCCGACGGCAGTTTCCCTGAGGTATCGACCTGTTCTGTGCGGAGGCGGCCGAGGACATCGAATGATTCCATGCTGAAGCCGAGGGGGTCCATGCGGTTGTGGCAGGCGGCGCAGTCCGGATTGCGGCGGTGTTCCTCGAGTTGCTGGCGGAGCGAGGCGGCGGTGGCTTTGTGGGCGTCCTCGGCGAGTGGGGGAACGCCGGGTGGCGGCGGCGGGACACGTTCGCCGAGGATGACATCGAGGATCCATTTGCCGCGGAGCACCGGGCTTGTGCGGAGCGGGAAGGAAGTGGACGTGTGGATGGCTGCCATGCCAAGGAGACCGCCGCGGGCCGGGTCCTTGAAGGTGACCTGCTGGAAATTGTCGCCTTCGATGCCGCTGAGGCCGTAGAGGTCGGCGAGGCGGGCATTCACGAAACTGTATTTGCTGTCGATGAGGTCGGTGAGCGGCTGATTGCTGCGGACGAGGTGATTGAAGAACGTGATGACTTCCGTGCGCATGGCGCGGGCGAGGGCATCGTCGAATTCCGGGAAGCGTGAGGGATCGGGTTTCACTTCCGTGCCGAGGCGGTCGAGTTCGAGCCACTGGGCCGCGAAGCGTTCGCCGAGGGAATCTGCGCGCGGGTCCGCGAGGAGTCGGCGGACTTCGCCGAGATAGACATCATCCTTCAGGAGGCTGCCGTCGGCTGCCTTCTGGAAGAGGGCGTCGTCCGGCATGCTTGCCCAGAGGAAATAGGAAAGACGGCTGGCGAGGGCGAAGGCGTTGAGAGGTTGGACGCCGGGTTCCGCCGGTTCCGGTTCAGCCAGAAACAGGAAGTGCGGGGAGACGAGGATCCCGGTGAGCATGAGGCGAACCGCACGGTCGTAGGGATCGCCACGCTGGGCGACGCGGTCGAAAACCGCGAGGTACTTGTCGATTTCCGCGGGGTCGGCCGGGCGGCGGAAGGCGCGCGGAAGGAATCGGGCAAGGAAAGCGCGGGCCGCATCGCGCGGGGCGAGCGCATCTGAAGGAAGCTGGCCGAGGAGGGCGGAGCGGGCGGCGGCAGGGCCTGCCGGAAGACTGTCTGGCTGATCCGGAAGGATGGCTGCCATGATTTTCTCGGCAGCGTCGAGGTATTTCTCGATGGCGAGCGATGAGGTGAAGAGGGTATCGCCGGTGGTATCGAATCCTTCGCCGCCCGCTCCGTCCGCTGGGAGGTCCTGCCATGTGTCCGTGGTGATGCCGAGCAGGTCGCGGATGGTATGGCGGTATTCGTCGCGGGTGATGCGGCGGCTCATGACGTGACCCATGTAGAAGCTCTGGGTGCGGTCCGAGGCGAGTTTCGAGCAATCGATTTCCTCCTCGCGCGGCAGTTTGCGGAGCCAGTCGAGCAGTTCGTTGCGTTCGTTGAAGTCCGGCCCCGGAGATCCTTCCGGGGGCATTTCGAAGGCAAAGACGCGTTCGAGGATATCCGTCCAGAGCTTCGGGTTGGCAGCGATCTGGTCGTATTCCGCCTGATTGGCGAGATTGAGGTCGGCTTTCTGTTTTTCGTTGCCGTGGCATTTGTAGCAGAAGCGGTCGAGCATGCCGCGGAAGCGTTCCTCGTACGCCTTGCGGTGGGCGGCGTCGGCCGCCTGAGACGCAGGGGCGGCGAGGACTGCACCGAGAGCGGAAAGTTTAAGAAGCAATGAGAGGCGGGCGGCCATGGATGAAGAGGGGAACGGAACCCAAGAGGCACCGTTTTCATGGCATGTACGATTGCGCCGGGGGACAGGACCCACCAGTGGCGCGGCGATGGCGTCGTTTTAGCGACCGCGTGTCCGGGTGGCACATCGTGGTTGCCCGCCGTGGCTGAATCTGGCAGGGTCGGAGAAACCTCCCTGAACCCGATGAAATCCTATTTTGCCCCTGGAGCGGCTCTGCTGCTGACTGCGGTTCCTGTTTGTGCGCAGGCGCCTGCGAATGATGCCTTTGCTTCCGCTGAGGTGATTCCCGGGCCTGGGACCGTTACGGGAACGAATGCCGGAGCGACCTCGCAGACGAGCGAACCGTTTCCGCATCTTCAGAATGCGAATGTCGTGGGCAGTGCGCCCCGGACGGTATGGTACCGCTGGACCCCGGCGGTGAGCGGACTCGCCTCGGTTTCCGTGGTGGCCCAGGGCACCGGTGCGGCCGCTGCCATCATGCATGCCAACGTCTATCTCGGTGCGGCTATCACTGCGCTCGGGCGGGTGGCGGCGACGACTTCTTCAGCGGGAGCGGCGGGCCCGCCCGCGACCGCCGGGGTGGCCCGGCCCGGGAATCTTTTTGCGGTGACGGCAGGCGCACCCGTGTGGTTTCAGGTGAGCGGCAACACCAGCACCGCCGCGGCACCCTTTGATCTGACCGTTTCCATGGAGCGCCCGGGCCGGGTGGTGCTGCCCATGTATGCGGGCTGGGACTGGCTGCATCCGGTCAATGGGGAGAACCCGACCACCGATCCGGCGTGGGCCACCACATGGAAGCTGGCAGGGGACGCGACCGCATACCTTGGCAATCCGACGCTTTCGTTTACCCTGAACCGTCCGGCTCCCTTTGGGTTCGGCGGCATTGATCTGGCACCCGGAACGGTAACGAACATCGGGACGGCCCCGAGCGGGGCCAGCAACAACGCAGCGTATTTCCGCACCACCTTCACGCTGGACCGGGACACTTCGAATCTATGGGCGCAGGTTCTCGCAGATGATGGAGCCTATATCTACATCGATGATCTGCCCGGCGTGCCCGTACGCATTGCCGCCGCGCTCACCAATACATCGTTCACGACGAACACGGCGCACAACGGCTGGCGTCCGCAGCGCGAGAATCATCTGACCGGAGCCATTCCGGCGGCCAATGCCAACGTGGCGGTGCCCGGCTGCCGGGCCTACATGCGCACGGGATTCGATAACGAAAAGCAGACGCAGTTTGTGTTTCTGGGCGGCCTCACCGGAAAGCTCAGTGCCGGGGTGCATCGCGTGGCGGTCTCCGTGCGGCAGAATGTGAATACGAGTTCCGACATGGGCTTTGCCATGACCCTGTTCGACTTCGATCCGCTGCCGATGCCGGCCGCCGGCGCGAAGATCGGGTTTGATGACGTGACATGGGTCAACGGGAGCACGACGGCGACAGTGATTCCCGTCGCCGAACATCATTTTGCTCCGAATCCCGGTCAGGGTGACCTGGCATGGTACATGGTCTGTCCGGATGTGCGCGGCACGATCGCTCTTTCCGGTGGCTGCGTGGTCAGCGAGACACTTGATGGCACCGCACAGAAGGTGCTGCGGCTGCGGGATGCGGAGGCGCGGCGCTTTGTGACCGAACCGGTATCCGTGGCGGGCCTCGCGCAGTTCGGCGCGGGTCTGCGTGTGCGCACGAACGATGCCTCGTCGGGATTCGAGGCGCCCGACGAACTGCGCGTCTTCGTCGAGCTGAGTACGGACGGCGTGAATTTCGCTGAGCCAACTCCGGCCGCGGAAATTGTGCCGCTGCTGAGCGGGGCTGATCTGCTGACGGCCTTCCAGGGTCAGTGGGTGACCCGCAGTGCGGCCATCGCGACGGGCGGAGCCGTGGCCGCGAGGCTCGTCATCGAAGGCGGCACCGATTCCACCAACGAAACCATCTGGTTTGATGACGCCATCATCAGTGGCTGCCTCGTGACCCCGCTCGTGACTGGCGTGACGTATGACAACCGGAGCGACAACGACCGCACGAACGACCAGATCCGCTTCACCCTCCAGGTCGACGGAGCCGGCAATGCCGGGACCCAGTGGACCACCGAAGGCTTCGGTCCCGGGTCGGAAGTGACCTCCACCTTCGGGGCGGCCGGAGCCGTCACCATCAGCCGTCCCGCCACCGATGCCACTGGTGCGCGCCAGAATGTCGTCTTCCGTGTGTCCGAGGTCGGTAATGCGTCCTGTTCGGCTGGAGTGACCGTGACGGTTCCCGCGCCAGCCTTCGGCACGGCGTTCGGGCCGACCGATGTCACCCGGTTGCCCGGTCTGGATGCGGCATCGCCGGATGATGATGTCTATTCATTTCAACTCGATCCCGTGGGAACCGCGCTCGGGCAGACATGGGAAGCGCGTTCGGCGGATGCGGAGAATGCGGTGCTTTACGGCAGCGGGACGTACGGGGTTCCGGCGACCCTGACGATTCCGGTGGGAGTGGCTTCGCTGGTGGTCATTGACCAGTCCGACACGACGGTGCGGCGCACTCTGGCGATTGCGCCGGTGGGCCTGCCGGTGGCGATGGGCCGCAGTCTGCTCGGTGGAAACAGGGTATTCTACAGTGTGCCCGGTGCGGTGGCTTCAGTGTGGCGTCAGGGTCTCGGGGTGGTGACCGGAGATGCGGAAGTGACGCCCGATAGCCTGACGGCGCTCTTCAATCTTGGCCGGGTTCCGGCGGCGGGGGAAGGATTGCTGGAATCCGAAAGCATTCCGGTGGCGGGCCGGGACAACGTTTCGGTGCTCGCCACGCTGCGGGCATTTGAAAGCAGTACAGGTTCTGGCTTTGAAATCGGCGACACCTTCCGGCTCGAAGTGGAACTGACCGACGCGGGCGGCCAGACGTCGCTGGTCAATCTGATCAATGGACATCCTGCCGACAAAACGCCCGCGGACGGCCTGCTCAATGGATTCACGGGAGCGACGGCAGCGGATTACACGGCGGCGGCGGGCAGTGATGAATTCAATGCGGCGCAGGCTCCGGCCACGGAGTCTTCGCGCGGGACCTTCTCCTTCGTCTATGCGGTGCCGCCGGGTACTGCCTCGCTCCGCATCATTGCGGAGGCGGCGGCGAATTCCACGGCGGAATACTTCCTTCTCAAGGACGTGCTGGTGGTGGCGGGAGTTCCTGGCGATGCCGATGCCGATGGTTTGCCCGATGCGTGGGAACTGGAGAATTTCGGGAATCTCTTGGCGTCGGCCGGCGGCGATCCGGACGGCGACGGGCAGAACAATGCGGCTGAATATGCCGCCGGAACCGTGCCCACCGACGGCCGTAGCGTGCTCCAGATCACCGGAATCTTCATCGACCCGGCCACGCGTCAGGCCACCATCGACTGGGCTTCGGTGCCCGGGAAAAGCTACCGCGTCGAACGCGTCGCGGGCCCGCAATTGCCTGAGGCAGTGGGCTGGCAACCGGTGGGAGCAGTGGTGCGGGCCGACGGATTCGTCTCGGTGTTCACCGATCCGGCAGTGCCGGCCGGAACCAGCTGGTTTTACCGCGTCCGGGTCGTGCCCGGGCAGTGACCGCATTCCGGGCGGGCTCTCTGCGGCATCCTGCAGATTCTGCTTGCATTAAGGATGAGGGTGAGGAAGGGGAAAGCTCCCCGTCCTCCGGGACAGGGAACCAACCTTAACCATCCTCCCAGGTGGATCGGGCGACAGCCCGAGCAGGAATACCAAAGAGCGCCCGCTGGCGCAGCCTGTGCATCCGGGAGACCCATCCAACTACATGAGCACAGAAACCCTGCAGGGCCTCATCGAGGCAGGCGTCCACTTCGGTCACCAATCCCGGAAATGGCATCCCAACATGAAGCCGTTCCTCCTGGGAACCAAGAACGGCGTGCACCTCATCAATCTCGAGGAGACCGTGAAGCAACTCTTCGCCGCTTCCGAGTACTTGGCTGGTCTCGCCAAGGAAGGCCGCAAGATCCTTTTCGTCGGCTGCAAACGCCAGGCCCAGGACGCCGTCCGCGAAGCCGCCGAAGCAACCGGCCAGTTCTATGTCAACCACCGCTGGCTCGGTGGCACGCTGACAAACCTTGAAACCATCAAGAAGTCCATTCAGCGACTCAAGTATCTCGAAACCATCGAGACCCAGCCGGAATACAAGATGATGTCGAAGAAGGAACTGGCCGCCCTCGGCCGGGAACGCGCTAAGCTGCTGCGCAACCTCGCGGGCATCCGCGAAATGGGCGGTCTCCCCGATGTCATGGTGGTCGTCGACAGCCACCGGGAATCCATCGCCGTCGCCGAAGGCAACCGCCTCAATATCCCCATCGTCGCCATGACCGACTCGAATGCCGACCCGCTCAAGGTGACGTATCCTATCGCTTCGAATGACGATGCGGTGCGTTCCATCAAAGCGATTCTGCAGCACCTCGTGGAACCGGTGGTGTCGGCTCTGGAGAGCACAGGCCGTGCGCCCCGCAAGAAGTGAGCCGCCTGACCGCATGATCTGAACGGAACGGCGGCGGCACCGCGAGTGCCCCGCCGTTCTTCCTTTCCAAAAAGCAACAACCAGCAACGCAAACAATACCATGGCTGAAATCAGCGCTAAAACTGTGATGGATCTCCGCGCGAAAACGAACGCGGGCATGATGGACTGCAAGAAGGCCCTCGCGGAAGCGGGTGGCGACATGGACAAGGCGGAGGAAATTCTCCGCAAGAAGGGGATCACCAAGATGGAGAAGCGGACCGACCGTATTTCCAAGGAAGGTGTGGTCCAGGCCATGCTGAGCGCCTGCGGCACCCGCGGGGTCCTGCTCGAAGTGAACTGCGAAACCGACTTCGTGGCGAAGAATGAAGGCTGGCGCGGATTCGTGAGCGAAGTGACGGCGCATGCCCTCGATTCGGCCGCGGATTCCGTCGATGCCCTGCTCGGCGAAGCCTACAGCCGCGGCTCGGGAACGGTTGACGAAGCGGTCAAGAGCAAGGGCGCGGAAACCGGTGAAGTCACGGTGCTGCGCCGCTTTGTCCGTTTCTCAGGCGGCTCCAGCAGCTCCGTGGCGACCTATCTGCACATGGGTGGCAAGATCGGCGTGATGGTAGAGGTCAAGGCCGGCAAGCCGGAGTCGCTCAGCGCGGAACCCTTCCGTACTCTGCTCAAGGATCTTACCATGCACATCGCGGCGGCCAATCCGGAGTACCTGCAGCGCAGCGAAGTCCCCGAAGCTGTGGTGGCCAAGGAAAAGGAAATCTATGCCGCCTCCGACCGCCTCAAAGGCAAGCCCGCCGCGGCTCTTGAAGGCATTCTCAATGGCATGCTCAACAAGTTCTACAGCCAGGTCTGCCTGCTCGAACAGGGATTCATCAAGGACCCTGACAAGTCGATCACCGACCTCCTCGCCGAAACCGGCAAGACCCTCGGCGATACGCTGAGCATCGAGCGCTTCGCCCGCTTCGCTGTGGGTGAAGAACTCAAAGCCTGACCGGATATTAACTGTCCGAGGAAAGGCCGGGACCGCCATGGTGATCCCGGCCTTTCTGCTGTCGACAGGAACCCGTAGCAAGTCCGTCCCGGCCTTGTCGCTGCCGCAGAGTCCGACGGAGAAGGATTCGAGCGAGTCCGCCACGATGCCCGATGCAGGGAACGGGTCATCAGCGCCAACGGCGCGCCCCATACCAGCCTGGGCCAGCGGCCCAGGTTACCGATGTACCAATCCCGCAAGCCCTGTAGGGGCGCCCCATTCCGGCCGGATGGAACGGGCCTTCAGCCCTTCTGGAATGACTCAATCCGGATACCTGGGCCGCTGGCCCAGGCTGGTATGGCTCCAGGCCTTTGGCCCTCGGGCGACAGGAGACCGAGCCAACAAAAGGACAGACCATTTCGCATCGATCCTCCGGCGGTCATCAGCGCCAACGGCGCGCCCTATACCAGCCTGGGCCAGCGGCCCAGGTTACCGATGCACCAATCCCGCAAGCCCTGTAGGGGCGCTCCATTCCGGCCGGACGGAACGGGCCTTCAGCCCTTCTGGAATGACTCAATCCGGATACCTGGGCCGCTGGCCCAGGCTGGTATGGCTCCGGGCCTTTGGCCCTCGGGAACCACAGAAGGACAGAACTCTGCGAACATGCCGGCCCCTACCGAACCGGTGCGTCCCGAACGGCGACCGAGAGGACAGCCAGGGGCTGAGCGCAGCGATGTCCGGGGTAACCGGTCAACCCCTCAAACTGCCTTGAAGAGATGGTGGTGACAAGCGCTTGGCTGGACCGTAGGGTGATCGTCTGGATGAAGACGAAGAACTTTCCCAAGTGGATCTGTGCGGTGCTGGTGGTGCTGCTGAGTGGAGAGGTGCGGTCGGGAGATCGTCCGAATGTGGTACTGATTGTGGCGGACGACCTTGGGTACGGGGATGTGGGCTGTTACAATGAGAAGGCGAAGGTGGCGACGCCGCACATGGATCGGTTGGCGCGGGAGGGGATTAGGTTCACGGATGCGCACAGTCCGGCGACGGTGTGCACGCCGTCGCGGTACAGCCTGATGACCGGGGTGATGGCGTTTCGGGTACCGAATGGCGGGAGGGTGTTTGATGGCGTGGGTGGGCCGTCGCTGATTGAGGCAGGGCGTTTGACGCTTCCGGGGATGCTGCGCGCGCAAGGCTATGCGACGGCGTGTGTGGGGAAGTGGCATGTGGGGCTGACGTTTCGTGATGGAGACGGGCGGGAGGTTCGGGGGAACGGGGTGGAGGCGGTGCGGCGAGTGGATTTCGGGCGGCGGGTTGAGGGCGGGCCGGTGGATCACGGGTTCGACCAGTTTTTCGGCACGGCGTGCTGTCCGACGACGGATTGGCTGTATGCGTTCATTGAGAATGACCGGGTGCCGGTGGTGCCGACGGTGCTGCTCGACCGTGGGAAGCTGCCGAAGCATCCGTATGCGGACGATTGCCGGGCCGGGTTAGTGGCGGCGGATTTTCCGATGGAGGAAGTGGATCTTGTGTTTCTGCGGAAGAGCCGGGAGTTTCTGGAGGCGCATGTGCGGGAGACGCCTGGGAAGCCGTTTTTTCTGTATCATGCGGCGCAGGCAGTGCATCTGCCGTCGTTTGCGGCTGGGCAGTTCCGTGGGAAGTCGGGGGCGGGACCGCACGGGGATTTCATCCATGAGTTTGACTGGATCGTGGGGGAACTGCTGGCGACACTGGAGCAGTTAGGGGTTGCCGGGGAGACGGTGGTGATGGTGACGAGCGACAACGGGCCGGAGACGACGAGTGTGGTGCACATGAGGGGGGAGCATGGGCATGACGGGGCGCGTCCGTGGCGGGGGGTGAAGCGGGACAATTGGGAAGGAGGGCACCGGGTTCCGTTTCTGGTGCGGTGGCCAGGGAGGGTGAAGCCTGGGACGACGAGTGCGCAGGTGGTGAGCCTGACGGATGTGATGGCGACGGTTGCGGAGGTGGTGGGGATTGAGTTGCCGGATGGGGCGGCGGAAGACAGTTTCAGCATGCTGCCGGCGTGGCGCGGGGAGGATGCGGGACCGATCCGGCCGTATCTGCTGGTGCAGGCGTTTGGCGGGGCGAAGACGCTTTCGATCCGGCGGGGGCCGTGGAAGTACATGAATCACGCGGGTTCCGGGGGGAATCGTTACGAGAACGACGCGCGGTTGAAAGGATACATGCTGCCGGAGGCGGCGCCGGGCGAGCCTTGTCAGTTGTATCACCTGGAAGAGGATCCGGGGGAGACGAGGAATCGGATCCGGGAAGAGGCGGAAAAGGCCGGGGAGATGAAGGCGTTGCTGGAAGCGACGGTGGCGGCGGGGCGGAGTCGGCCGATGAGGTGAGGGGGAGAGGGTTGGAAAGACTTTTTCGCGCCCGTCGGGATGCGGAGGCAGGGAGCGATGCCCCGGGAAGAGCCAGTGTACCGCAAACTCCGTCGTGGGACCGGTCCGTTGCGGATTGTTGGATTCCCGGGAGGGGCATCGTGAGTGATGCGGGCGGGAAGGGGTGTCATGCTGTGAAAATCTTCCCTGGCGGGGATGGCATGGCGGGGGTAGTCGGTTCCGATGCCAGTCAGGAAGAAAGCCGTCAGTTCCGCCCCGAAGAAGAAAACCTCTGTTGTGGAGGCGGGAGGCGAGACCGTGCCTGTGCGCAAGGTGGTGCGTAAGAAGAAGGTGGCGGCGGAGGAAGCCGGTGGGGTTTTCGAGGGGGAGGCGCTGGCGCGGGAGGCTCTGCGGTTTGCCGACGACAAGAAGGCAGAGAACGCGATTCTGCTGGATGTGCGTGGATTGTCGCCGGTGACGGATTTCCTTGTGATCTGCGATGGGTCATCGACGCCGCATCTGCGGGCCATTCAGAACGAGATCACGGGTCGGATGAAACAGGAACGGGGAGTGCGGGCGTATGCCAGCCATGGAACACCGGACAGCGGCTGGATGCTGATCGATTTCGGCGATGTGGTGGTGCACATCTTCCATGCGGAGAAGCGTGAATTCTACGGTCTGGAGGACATGTGGAACGACGCACCTCGTCTCACCTTGTGAGGTTCGTCTGCAGCGAACACTTCCGCTGTTGATGGGCTGAATCCGGTCCTGGCCGCGTTGCTTGAGCCTGCGCTTGGGATGGCGGTTTGCCTTACTGTGGGCGGGCGCGGAAGAACTGGCGGGTCGATCCGACGGGACGTGTCACGGTGGTGGTGGGGGTCGTGAGGGTGATTGTGCCGTCCGGGGTCCATGGGGAAGCCGAGGGAACGTCGGTGCGTTCGATGAGGTAGGTGCGGCCGGGGGTGCCGGTGAGCTGGAACGAAACGGAATTGTCGGCTGGGTTGTAGGTGATGTCTCCGAGGGAAGGAGGCAGTTCCGGGGCGGGGGCCTTCACGGTGAAGGCTGAGAGGCCGTTGTTGGTATTGAGAGCGAAGAGTCGGTCGCCGGACACGAAGAGTGAGCCAGTGGCATTGGCGTTGCCGTTGTCGGCGGCCATGAATTCCATGTCGAGCAGGGCAAAGGTTTCGGGCGGGGCTGCGGGGAAGGGGGCGGGCGACTGGTAGAGCCGGACATTGTCCGAGTTGTCGATCTGGACCATGCCGAGGAGGCCGGCGTCGGGGGCGATCCCGAAAACACCGCTGTTCCCGGGGACAACGGTGGCGGGGTAGGTGGCGACGATGGTGGCGGTGAGGTCGTCCGGGTTGAACGAGGCCGCTACGAGTGGCTGGCCGGAGGCTTTGCCCCACACGGTGTTGCCCGGTCCGAAGACAGCACAGAGTCCGAAGGCTGGCGTGTTGGCGGCGAGTTCGCCTACCTGGTAGGTGCTCGGGATAAGAGTCTGGGAGAATTCATCGAGTCGGAAGATGGAGAACGAGGGGGCATTGCGGGAGGCGGCGAGGACTTCCGTGGCGGTTCCCGTTCCGCGGACGTCGAGGGTATCGCCCATGCGTCCGGTGGCAGCCGATCCTTCAAAGACAACCGTCGGGGCAGTGGTTGGTTCGTCGTCCGTCCACTGATAGATCTTGAAGGGGGTGGCTCCGTCCGTGAGGTTGCAGGCGTAAATTCTGCCATCGCCCGCGACGGCCACCATGTTGATGGCGAAGAGACCGCCGGAGACGCCGGTCATGTCGAGGCTGCCGAGGTCGGATCCATCCGATCCCTTGAGGATGCGGATGCCTGGTCCAGGAGAACGGACGGCGAGGTAGAGCCGGTCCTTGGCGGCGTGATAATCCATGCCTCGGTTCGTGTCATCGGCTGCGAGGTAGGAACGCGAGCCGGGAGCCAGTTGCCATGTGCGGGTGAGGGCATCGCTGTCGACACTGGGGACGACCGTGAGCGTGGCCGGGACGGTTTCAGAAGATCCGGCAGGATTGGAAACGACGCACTTGTAGGCTCCGGCGGAGGCGGCGGTCACGGGATTGATGGTGAGCGAGGCCTGCGTGGCGCTGGGGCCGGTGAGGGCGACGTCGTCCTTGTACCAAAGGTAGGAAAGCGGCGGGGTGCCGCCGGTGACGGTGGCCGTGAAGGTAGTCTGTCCGCGTTCGAAGACCGAGCGGGCGGCCGGGCTTGCTCCGAGGGTGGGAGCGACGGCATCCGGGGTGACCACGATGTTGTAGGCGACGATGCCGTTGTTAGTATCGCAGACGTAGAGGCGGTTTCCGCCGATGGCGCAGGAACCGGCACCGTTGCCGTTGGCGATGTTGGTGGGCAGGTCAGCCGTGGCGAGGGGAGCCGGTGGGGTCGAAGGATTTGAAATATCGAAGATCCGGGCCGTCTCCGGAGTGTTGGCGGTCGATGTGTAATCGAAGCCTGCCAGCCATCCATTGACCGTATCGGTGGTGAAGGCGAGGAACTGATTGCCCGAGGCATTGACCAGCGGGAAGATGGGGAACTGATTCAGTTCCTGGTAGGCTCCGGGATTGACCGATAGGTTGAAGGTGATGCGGCGGACATTGATGGCCGTGCCGCTGCCGCGCAGGTAAAGGGTATTGCCGGTGCCGAAGGCGATGCCGCGGCATTGGCCATTGAGGTTTGCTCCGTCGATGAAGGTTGGCTTGAAGGTGATGCCGTCTTCCGTGGTGAAGATGGCGATGCCGGAGGCTCCCGATCCGAACGCGATCTGGGTGCTCGGGCCGCCGCCGCGCACCGCCATGGTGTCGCCCCAGCGCAGGGCAATGCGCGAGGTGCCGAATTCATCCTGCGAGGGATCGCCGGACCATACCACTTCCGGAAGATTGGGAGCTTCATCCGAATGCGGGGCGTCGCTGGCCCAGCGGTAGATCTTGAGGAGCGGGGAAGTGGCCGTCACCAGATTGGCCGCGTAGACGGCTCCGTCGTCGGCCACTCCGATCATGTTGAGGACTGCGCCGCCGCCCCCGCTGATCCCGCTCGTGCTCATCTGGTGCTTGTAAGTGCCGGTGGCTCCGTCCAGCACGATGACCCGGTTGCCCGCGGTGCGGCTCGTGAAGAGGACATTTCCCGACTTCGGATTGTAGCCGACCCCGCGTTCCGCATTGCTGACAGCTCCTGCGGAGGTGACCCCGATCACGAAAGCCGGTTCGTCGGGAATGAAGGGCGTATTGGGAGCGAGGGCCCATGCCTGCTGGAGGGTGGTTCCTGCGTGGGCGGAGAGGGTGAGTGATGCGGCGGCGGCAAATATGAGATGGAGCGGCTTCATGGGGACGGGAGCGCGATTGGTTAGGAAAAGAATGGTGGGCACGGGGAATCTACCCGGAAGAAATCCGGCGGATCCGCGGAGGAGATCCGGTTGACTTGGAACTGTCGTTCAGGAACGCCGGCGGCGCAGCAGGGCGAGGGAACCAGCGGCGGCTGCCAGCATCGCCGAGCCGGGTTCTGGCACGGTGAAAGTGAAGGCCTGAATGCCGTGGTTGGTGGTCAGCGAATAGAGCGTTGCGGAATCGCCGGTGACATTGCCCCATTCGATGTCGCCGGTGCCGTTGGCATTGGCGGTGGTGCCGACGCCGAGCAGATTCGCTGAGGCGAGCAGGGTGGCATTGAATCCGTCGAGTTGCCAGACCGAGACGCGGTTGCGCGTCGTGGCGTCGAGGCTTGAAAGCGTTGCGAGGTACTGCGTTCCGCCGATGCTGATGACATCGACGTGGCGTTCCGTGGTGGGAAGACCGGCGACCGTGCCGACCCCCGTGAGGTTACCGGCGTCGTCGAACGTACCGATTCTGGTTACTCCGTTCTGATTGCCGATGGCGGTCTGTCCGTTGACGAAGGCCGATGAAAGGCGGAAGGCGCTGCTGGCCGAGCCCGTGGCTGCGGTGTAGGGCTTGAGGGGGTCGTTTCCGAAGGGATCGAGGATGATGAAACCGTTGTCTCCGGGATGAGCAACCCCTGCATTCGTGTCATTGCTGCCGAGCATGAGTCGGGCCGCGGAACCGACCCCGAAGGCGTCGGCTGCGTCGCCCAACCGGATCCCGGTGGGCAGGAGGGCGGTGATGCCGGCTGCGGGATCGGTACTGGCTTCGCCGCTCCAGCGGTACACCGAAAGGGTGGCCAGCGAAGGATTGGCGTTCGATCCGTCCGCGAGATTGGTGGTGAAGATCTGTCCATCGGTCGAGATGCCGACCGTGGTGATGTTGAGGACGCTGTTGGTGTAGCCACCGGCGGGAGCCGTCATCGTCTTGATGAAGGCACCGCTGACTCCGTCGATGATGTCGATGCGGTTGGCTGTCTGGCGGGACGCGAGGGCGAGGTTTCCGGTGACCGGATTGAAGGCTAGATGGCGTTCGTTGTTTGCCGTCCCGCCGCCGAAGTCGGTCGGAACGAGCGTGCCGTCGCCACCGCCGAAGGAAGTGAGGGCCGTGAGAGTCGCCGCTCCTGCGGGGCCTGCCCATGCGAGCATCAGCGAGGCAGCAGCAGGAATCTGAAGGGATAGAGCGTTTCGGAAGGTTTTCATCGTGTGTCTTGCGGTTGATCAGCCACGCAGTTGGATGCGGTACACGAGGCCAAAGTTTCATGGGAATTTACGTGTTGGCGAATCGGCGCGCCACCCTTTTGTCGGATGAGTTTGCGTACTTTTTTGCTGCCAGCGCAGCCGTGGTTGCGTGACGGAACTGTCAGATTTGGATGTATGTCCCCATCCCGGGCAGTGTGTTTTGCGGCAAGAAAATAAAAAACGCTTGACCTATGAGTATGGAGCGGATATGGTGATCGGAGCGATATCTGCGACATCGCGGGTCCGCTGAATGTTGGCTCTCTCCTGCTGGACACATGATCCCCCCGGGTCGGAGCCATTTCCCTCAGGCTCCGGATGGGGCCTGACACGCGAAACAAGAGCCTGAATCTGAACGGGGTGCCTTCTTTGGAAGTGCGATTGAGCGCCCCACATTTTTCCTGCCGGGCTGGGAATTGCGCCGCATCGTGACGGAAGTCTGCTGTGGGCGGTTTTGCTCGGAAGGAAAAAGAAAAACTGTGCAGACTAATCAGACGAATAGATTCCGGGCGTCCGCCATTTTTTGCACACCCCTGACGACGACAAACCCCCAACCAAAGAAAAAAGCCATGAGCGACATCAATGCGACGGAAATTGCCTATATTCTGGATCGGTCAGGATCGATGGAGACGCTGCGGGAAGCAGCGGTGTCAGCGTTCAACGAATTTCTGGGGGCGCAGCGGGCGGTGCCGGGGACGGCGCGTCTGACGCTGGTGCTTTTTGACAATGTGTATGAGGTGCCGGTGGATTCGGTTCCTTTGCCGGAGGTGACGGAGTTGGTGGCGAAGGATTTTGTGCCACGGGGATCGACGGCGCTGCTGGATGCGATTGGGCGGACGGTGCTGAAGATTGATGCGGCGATCGCGGCGCGGCCTGAGCAGTTGCGACCAGGCAAGGTGGTGGTGGCAATTTTCACGGATGGGCAGGAGAATGCCTCGCGTGAATTTGATGACCGTCGGGTGGGGGATCTGATCCGGAAGTATCGTGAGGAGAGGGGCTGGGAATTCATCTTCCTTGCGGCGAATCAGGACGCGATAGCCTCGGCGGCGCACATGCAGATGTCGATGCACAGCAGTGGCAATGCGGAGTATTCGAAGAAGGGCATGATGGCATCGATGCGGGCTGTTTCGCGTCGGGTTGCTTCCGTGCGGCTGCGCAACACGCCGCATTATTCGGCGAACATGTCGATGGATGACGAACGACCGCTTACGGAATTGATCCGCGAGGAGACCGAGCGGAATGACGGATGACTACAGTCGATCTGCGTTTTGGCCGGGTCACGATGGATTCTGGAGGTGGAGCCAGCCTTGTGGTGACACGAGGCATTGCATGGGAATGTCGTGCGGTTCGGTGGGCAGGGACGGGACCAACTGGCAGAGGAAGGCGACGCCGCAGGTGATGGCCTGGCTGGTGCTGGGCAGCAGGCGGTCGTAGAATCCCTTGCCGTGGCCGAGCCGGGAGCCGTCGTGGCCGAATCCGAGGCCGGGGACGAGGATCAAACCGACCCCGTGCGGGTCCCATGGGGGGCACTGTGCGGGGTCGGGTTCGCGGAGGCCCCATGGGTTGGGGATGAGTTGCTGTGGGTGATTGACCTGATGGATGGAGAGGGAGGATCCATCTGGTGCGATTCTGGGGAACAGGATGTGTCGGGGTCCGGCTTCGTTTAGGAGCGGGAGGAGGTTGGGTTCGTCGTTCATGGCCGCGAAGATCATGACGGCGCTGGCATCGTGCCATGGCTGCGAGTTGAGGATGGCGGTGCGGATGTCGGCGGACTGGGCGGCGCGGTCGGATGGGGACATCTGGCGGAGGGCCGAGCGGAAATGCCTGCGCCATGCGGCCTTGCTGCGGTCGTCTGGAATCATGGGGTGTGTGCCAGTTTCCGGATGATGGCATCGGCATCGTAGACGCAGCCGCCCCATGTGCCGCCGCTGGCGGCCTGGAGAGCGGCCCAGAGTCTGGTATCTTCCGGCAGTTCCGGATGAGGGGCGAGGTTTGGGTGCGGAGTACGTCCGGCGAGCAGGGCGGCTCCTTGTTCGGCGGTCATGGGTTGCTCCATGGTGCCGAGGCAGTCGACGGATCCGGTCAGTTCGTGTCGGTTGATGAAGATGCGGATGCGGTCGCCGTCGCGCAATTTTCCGATGGGGCCGCCGGCGAGGGCTTCTGGGCCGATGTGGCCGATGCAGGCACCGGTGCTGACGCCGCTGAAGCGGGCATCGGTGAGGAGGGCGACGTGTTTGCCGAAGGGGAGGTGCTTGAGGGCGCTGGTGAGTTGATAGGTTTCCTCCATGCCAGTGCCCATGGGGCCGCAGCCGGCGAGGACGAGCACATCGCCCGCCTTGATGGAGCCGTTGCGGATGGCGGCCATGGCGGCGGCTTCGCTGGTGAAGAAACGGGCGGGGCCTTCGTGCCGGAAATTCCCATCTTCGGAGAGGACGGTGGGATCGATCGATGTGCTTTTGATGACGGCTCCGTCGGGGGCGAGGTTTCCGGAGGGGAAGGCGGCGGTGGCCGTGAGTCCGGCCGCGAGGGCGGCGGCTGGTGGGAGGATCACGTGGTCTGGGTCGACGCCATCGAGCGAGCGCAGCAGATCCCGGAATCGTGTGCGGCGGGCGGAATTCTGCCATGCGGCGAGGACGGTTCCGAGGGGCTGTCCGGTGACCGTGAGGGCATCGCAGTCGAGCAGGCCGAGGTCGCGCAGGTGGAGCATGACTTCGGGCACGCCGCCGGCGAGGAAGACGCGGACGGTGGGGTGGTGCACGGGGCCGTTGGGCAGGACGCTGACGAGCCTTGGGGTGCGGCGGTTGATTTCCTGCCAGTCGCTGAGGACCGGGCGGCGCAGACCGGCGGCATGGGCGATGGCGGGAATGTGCAGCAGGAGATTGGTGGAGCCACCGAAGGCGGCGTGCACCGTCATGGCATTGCGCACGGCGGCATCGGTCAGGATGTCGGCGGTGCGCAGATTGGCCTTTGCGAGTTGCGGGAGGAGCCGGGCCGCCCGGATGGCGACTTCGATCCAGACTGGCTGGCCGCTGGGGGCGAGGGCGCTGTGGGGTGGGGCGAGGCCGAGGGCTTCGGCGACCACCTGAGCGGTGGCGGCGGTTCCGAGGAACTGACAACCACCGCCAGGGGAAGCGCAGGCGCGGCAGCCCAGTTCGGCGGCTTCTTCGAGAGACACCATGCCATGGGAGAAGCGGGCACCGAGGGTCTGCACGGTGCCGGCGTCTTCGCCTGATTCCGGCGGCAGCATGACGCCGCCGGGCACGAGGACGGTGGGAAGGTCCTTCATGCCTGCCAGAGCCATCATCATGGCCGGGAGGCCCTTGTCGCACGTGGCAATGCCCATGACGCCGCGGCGCCGGGGCAGGCTGCGCACGAGGCGGCGCAGCACGATTGCGGCATCGTTGCGGTACGGCAGGCTGTCGAACATGCCCGTGGTTCCCTGGGTCCGTCCGTCGCAGGGATCGCTGACAAAACCCGCGAAGGGAATGCCGCCGAGTTTCCGCAGTTCTTCGGCGGCGGCGCGCACCTGAAGGGCGATTTCCCAGTGTCCGGTATGGTATCCGAGGGCGATGGGTTTTCCCATGGGATCGCGCATGCCACCCTGGGTACTGAGGACGAGCCATTCGTCGCGACCGAGTTCCCCGGGCAGCCAGCCCATGGCGGCATTCTGCGACCAGCCGAAGAGATCGCCGCTTGGTTGGTCCCGCAGCATGGCGGGCGTCAGGGGCAGTCGGCCCGCCGGCCCCGGGGCGCGGGAAACAATGGAATACGTGTCGTCGGAAACCGGATCAAAGATGCCCTCCATGGCGGGTATCGTTCCATGACGTTCCGGGCAGTACAAGCATGGAGGCGGCTATCCCGAGCCCGGCACAACCCTTGCGGGCGATCCTGCCACGGAAAGGTTGTCGGCAATATCCTTTGAGACCACGGAACCTGCGGCGACGCGTACGTTCCGGCCGATGGTGATTCCCGGAAGCACTACCGAGCGCAGACCGAGGAAGGAACCTGACCCTACGCGGACGTTGCCACCGAGGATGCTTCCGGCACCGACGTGCACGGCGTCGCCGATGATGGATTCGTGGCCGATTCCGGTCTGTCCGCCGATGATGGCGTGCTGCCCTACTGAGACCTCCGGGCCCACGGCGGCGAAGGCGTGTACCATGGTGCCGGATCCGATGGAGGCATGGGACATGATGAGGGCCGTGGGATGGATGAGGATGGGCAGATGGAAACCCAATTGCTCCAGTTGCCAGCCGCGCTGCTGGCGAGAGGCATTGTCGCCGATTGCGACGAAGGCGTGAAGGATTCCCCTGCGCAGCAATTCCGGCAGCAGGTTCCCTGATCCCAGTACCGGATGGCCGAGCACGGCTTTTCCGAGCATGTCTTCCCGCTCATCGATGAGCCCGTGGATAGCCCAGCCGCCGGCGTCCGCGATGATGCCGAGGACGGATTTGGCATGGCCACCGGCACCGTAGATCAGGAGGGGAGGAAGTGCGGGCTCGTGGTTCTCGTTCATGGGACGTGAGCCCTCAAGCAGAGTGTGATGAGGTGGTAGGTGGCCGTGATGCCGCCGTCTGGTGCAGCGAAACGGGAGGAGTATTCCCTGAGCATGGCATGGTAGACCGACCTTCGGAGTGGGCGGGATGGGCCGGAGGGCGCGGCATTGGCTCCGGCCTGCTGAATGGAAGCGAGGAAGGCGCGGACGTCCGGGAAGTTCTGGACGACCTTTGCTTCCTGCATGTCCGCTTTGGGGAAGATGGAGAGCCATTGTGCTGCCGATGGTGTCTGCAGGACGCGGTCGATGCCGGTTTCCACGGCGGCGAAGGATGCGCGCAGTTCGTGGAAGGTATCCGGTCCAAAGGTGGCGACGGCGAGCAGGCCGCCGGGGCGCAGGAGGCTCTGGCACTTCTGCAGGGTTTCGCGGGGCCGGGCGAACCACTGGACGGCAGCACTTGAGCAGATGAGATCGTACGGTCCGGGATTGAGCTTCACGTATTCCTCTGCATCGGCGACCGTGATGCGTGCCGATGGGCATCGCTGGGCGGTCATGACTGCCATTTCCGGAGCGAGGTCCACGGCGGTGACTTCGGCATCCGGATACTGGTGGCTGAGCCATGTGGTGAGTGCGCCGGTTCCGCAGCCGAGTTCGAGGATGCGGTAGGTGTTTTCCTTGGCTCGGTGCGATGCGATGCGGCAGGCGAGGTTGCGCCACAGTTCCGCCTGCACGGGAGTGACATCGTCGTAGCTGGCCGCGTGCGATCCAAACCGCCGGGCGATCAGTGATTTGTCGGGTGGCTGAGGGGTCACAGGGGATTGAGGAAGGGCGGAAGAGGGGAAGGGATCAGAGAAGGGTAGAATGAACGCTGCAATCGGTTTGCCGCCCGGGGTTTCGCGCACCTTTTTGCATGTCCTTGTTTTAGGGGACAGGCGAATTGGCGATTGCCCGCGGCGTGGGTGCTGTGGTGGAATGCGTGGGGATGTCTGTTTCTCGCCATGTTTTCTGCTGTGCGGTGCTGCTGCTGTTTCCGGCGGTGGTGTGGGCGGGTTATGAAGACGACACGGGGTTCACGAGTCTTGCGGCGCGGCTGGGGTCGAGTCTGCCGACGGGGTCGGGCATCTCGGTGAGCATGGTCGAAAGCGGGACGGCCTATCTTCCGCAGGCCGGCAGCGGGACTTTTGCGGGCAGTGGTGTGTTCAGTGGAAAATCCTTCACGGCGAAGAGCGGGGCTTCCGGGCTGAGTCTGCATGCCGAGCGGGTGGTCTATCATTTCTGCGGGCCGTACACTGATTCCGGCTCTGGCTGGGCGACCATGAGTCCAGACATTGGCCTTGTGGATGTTTATGAATCCTCGTCGTTCATTGATAATGGCTTCCTGCGGCCGGGAGCCACAAACACGGCACCGCTCACGGAGCTGCGCTCGCTGCAGAATCATTCGTGGATTCTTTATGCTGATGCGGCCAAGGCGAGTCTCTACAATGACCTTCTGAGGAGACTCGACTTTGCGATCAACCGCGATGGATTTCTGTGTCTGGCGGGAGTGAATAACGGGGCGGGGGAGAAGACCCCGGAACTCATGGCCAGTGCCTACAACGCGCTCGCGGTTGGTCTCAGCAATGGGAACCACAGCCGTGGCGGGACGTCGGCGTTCGTGGATGGTCCCGGGCGGCTCAAGCCCGAGATCACGGTGCCGATAGACGCCACGAGCTGGGCGACGCCCTACACGGCGTCGGCGGCAGCCCTGCTGCGTCAGCGCAGTACCGCGACGGGGTCACCGCAGGCGACCCGTCCTCAGCTACTGAAGGCGATTCTGCTGGCCGGGGCCACGAAGGACGAATTTCCGTTCTGGTCGAAGTCGGCGCAGACGCCTCTTGATGCGGTTACGGGGGCAGGAGAGCTGAACATTGATCTGAGCGACGCCATCATGGCGGGAGGGGAGCAGGTTCCGAACCTTGCCGGGCCGCTGCCATTGATGGCGTGGGACTTCCATCAGCTGAGTGCGGGGAACACGGCGGATTACCTGCTGAGGGTACCGGCGGGCGAGGCGGGGACGGAACTATCTGCGTTCCTTGTCTGGCACCGCACGCTCACGGATCCAGCCGGTGGCGGTTTCAATCTGACGCCCGATCCGCTGGTTGATTTCAATCTTTCGGTCGATCTGCTGCCGTCAGACGGGGGTGAACCCGTGAACGTCGATGCTAGCACGTCCACGGTGTTTAATCTGGAGCATGTCTGGAAGCGCAGTCTACCTGCGGGAACGTACCGGCTCCGGGTCAGCCGCGGCAGTGGCACGGCCCGCGAGTTTGCCATCGCATGGCGGCTCTCGACGGTCGGCTCTCTGCCGGAACTTTCTGCGTTCCGTGCCGGGGATGTCATGCAGCTGACGGCGACGCGGCTGCTGCCGGGGCAGGCGTACCGGCTCGAATCGTCCGCCGATCTGGCGGTGTGGTCGGTGGATTCCTCCTTCACTGCGGTTGGGGCAACGTTCGCGTGGTCGCTGCCTGTCACGGAAGTGCGGCGCTTCTACCGGCTTGTGTGTGTGCCGCTCTGAGCCCATCAAGCGGCCAAGTAATCTCTGCCATGATGGATTCACCGCATCTTCCCCGGCCATTTCTTTCGCGGCGCGCCCTGCTGCACCGGGCGGCGAATGGGTTCGGAGCGGCCCTGCTTCCGGCGATCCTTGGCGGGGCTGGTCGGGCGGCTGTGCCGCTGGCTCCGCATGCTGCGCCGCGTGCGCGCAACGTGATTTTCCTTTTCATGGAAGGAGCGGTGTCCCAGGTGGATTCGTTCGATTACAAACCGGCGCTCGAGAAGCACCGCGGGAAGGATCCCCGGCAGGTGATCGGGCAATTGGAGAAGACGCAGTTCGACAGCATCGGGACCCTGCTGCCATCGCCATGGCCATTCCGGCAGCGCGGGCAGAGTGGTCACTGGATCAGCGAACTCTTTCCGCACATGGCGAGCCGGGCGGATGAACTCTGTGTGATTCATTCGATGACGTCGGCTTTTCCGGAGCACACGAGCGCCAACTATTTTCTGCATAGTGGCCTTGGGCTGCAGGGCCGGCCGAGCATGGGGGCGTGGGTGGCCTATGGACTTGGCAGCGACAATCAGGACCTGCCGGCCTTTGTGGTTCTCAATGGTGGCCAGATTCCTTCGGGCGGGCTCGATTGCTTCGGCAGCGGATTTCTGCCAGCCAGTTTTCAGGGATCGCTTTTCAATGCCAATGGCATGCCGGTGGCGAATCTGGAACCTCCGGACCGCAACAGTGAGCGCCAGGCTGCGCGGCTGAGGCTGGCGCAGCGGCTCAATCATCTGACCCTGGCGGCGTCGGGTGGGGCTGATGCGCTTGAGAGTGCCATTGCCAATGCCGAGCTGGCCTCGCGCATGCAGACGGCGGTGCCGGGCATCCTTGATCTGTCCGGTGAATCTCCCGAGGTGCTGAGGATGTACGGGATGGAGGCACCTGATCCGCATACGAGAACGTACGCCCGGCAATGCCTGCTGGCCCGCCGCATGGTGGAACGCGGGGTCCGCTTCATTGAACTGACCATACCGATGGTTGATGGCTACCAGCGCTGGGACGCCCATGGCAATCTCTTCCGGAATCATGGAGACAATGCCCGCGCGGTTGATCAGCCGATTGCCGGGCTCCTTGCCGACCTCCGGCAGCGTGGACTTCTCGACGAAACCCTCGTCATCTTCGCCAGCGAATTCGGCCGGACTCCCTTTGCGCAGGGAAGCGACGGACGCGATCACAATGAGTTTGGATTCACGGCCTGGCTGGCGGGCGGCGGCGTCCGGCCGGGCATATCCTACGGAGCGACGGACGACTGGGGGTACAAGGCAGCCACGGAGCCCGTGGCCATCCACGATCTTCATGCCACCATGCTGCATCTTCTCGGCATGGATCACGAACGCCTCACCTTCCGGTCGGGCGGACGCGATTTCCGGCTCACGGACGTCCATGGGCGCGTCCTGCATGACATCATTGCCTGATTCCGCGGAGAAAATCCGTGCATCTGCTGTCGAATCCGGCTGCTGGGCTGCGTATGGAGCGTGATGATCCGCCGACGATTTCTTGCTGTTTCGATTCCGTTTGCTCTGGCTGCGCAGGCGGCTGTTCCGCCGGGTGCGGGGGCTGCGGTCAGTTACACATCGTTCGAGGGCAAGAAGGTTTCGCTCTTTCCGTGGCGTGGGAAGCGCATGGTGTTTCTGACGAAATCGGATGCGCACGACCCTGAGGTCATGGCGGCCCTCTGCGGGGTTTTCGACAAGGTGCACGATTTCTATCATGAGGCGACCGGCCGACTGCCTGAGAAGGCGAAGGAACTGGATGGCCTCATCACGGTGGCGGAAGTTGATCAGACCTGCGGGGCTGCCTGCGGCTATCTGGGGGCGACAGGCATTGAGCTGACGCCGGGGGTTTTTGTGGAACTCTACGGTGGCTGGCAGAAGGACCAGTCGGTCGACCAGGCGCTGCCGTATGAATTCGGCCGCAACTTCTGGTTCTACAGTCCGCAGCTGGCCTATCAGAAGCCGGTGAGTGACCGTTCCGTGGTGACTGGCTATGCGGTTTTCATGCGGTTGATGGCGCTTGATGCGGCCGGGGCGAAGCTCGGTCCTTTCCGCGACCGCACGGGCTCGGAATTCCGTGCGATCATGGAATCGCTCGTGGACCTTCATGAAGCCGATCCGAAGTCGACGTGGGAAACGACCTTGCAGGTTGATGCGGCCCCGGAGAATCCACTGGGGCTGAATGGCACCGACCTTTTTGCATCGTTCTGCCTGCGGCTGGCGCGCGACCACGGGGGCCTCAAGTTCGTGCGGCGGCTTTGGAAGGAAGTGGCGAAACTTCCGGCTGCGGCGTCCACGCAGGAAGCGGTCGATCATTTTGTGATCGCGGCGAGTGCGGCAGCCTCCACGGATCTGGCTCCGCTTTTCACGAAGCGCTGGCGCTGGCCGATTTCTCCTGTTGGGGAGAAGGCTGCGGCGGCGGCGGCAGCGAATGCATCGAAGCCATGAGAATCCGCGCGACAGTCCTGACGGTCATTTCGCTTGCGGTGGTGCTGCCTGCGCCTGCTGCGAAGAAGCCGAGTGGTGATGGTCACTGGGCGTTTCAGCCAGTCTCGTCGCCATCGGTTCCGGCGGTGCGTGAGTCTGCGTGGCCGCGCCATGCCATTGATTCGTTCATCCTTGCGGAACTTGAGAAGAAGGGACTTCCGCCGTCTGTGGAAGCGGATCCTGGATCATGGCTGCGGCGGGTTTCGCTGGATCTGACCGGACTGCCACCGTCGCCGGATGAAGTCACTGCCTTTCTTGCTGCGGTGGTGGATGGGGAGCAGCGGGAAGCCGTCTATGCAGCTGCCGTGGATCGGTTGCTTGCCAGTCCGCATTATGGAGAACGCCAGGCGCAGCATTGGCTCGATCTTGTCCGCTATGCCGATACGCATGGGTTCGAGGTCAATACCGAGCGGCCGAATGCATGGCCGTACCGTGACTATGTGATCCGTGCCTTCAATGACGACCGGCCTTACGACCGTTTTCTTCACGAGCAGATTGCCGGGTCGGGTCCGGAAGGCGATGCAGCGACTGGCTTCCTGCTCACGGCCAGCGTGCTTTTGCCTGGCCAGATTGGGAAAGACGAACCATCCATCCGGCTTGCGCGTCAGGATTCGCTTGATGAGATTGTCGTCAACATCAGTCAGACATTCCTTGGACTGAGCGTTGGCTGTGCCCGTTGTCACGATCACAAGTTCGATCCTGTCAGTCAGCGGGAATACTTTGCCATGCAGGCCTTTGTGGCTGGGGTGGAGTATGAAGACCGGGAACTGCGCACACCGGAGGCCATGGCTGGGAGGGCGAAGGCCGACGCCCTGCGCAGCAGGATCGGTGAAATCGATAATCAGCTGGGGACCTTTGCTCCGCTGGCTCAGCCGGGACGGGTGAGTCTGCCGCCGCCCGATCCGCGTGGTGAATCCGCGGAATTTCCGGCGACGGAAGCGGTGGCCGTGCGCTTTTCGATTCACGATGCGAATCTGCATCCGGCGCTTGGGCTGATTGAACCCTGCCTTGATGAATTCGAGGTGTTCACGGCTGCAGAGCCGGCGGTGAATGCTGCCCTTGCCAGCCACGGGGCCGTGGCGGGCGCGGCGGGATCAAAGGAATCCGAGCGGCACCGGTTGGCCCATCTCAACGATGGCCAGTACGGCAACGATCGATCGTGGATGTCCGATGCCATCGGCACGGGTCAGATTACCATAAGCTTTCCGCAGCCGACCCGTGTGAACCGGGCCGCATGGAGCCGTGACCGGCTTGGTCAATTGACCGACCGTCTGCCGACGGCATGGACCCTTGAAGTGTGTGGCCCGGATGGATCGTGGATGACGGTCGCCGAGCGTCGGCCGTTGCGGCCAGCCGTCAATCCGCGCGCCAATACCGACCGTTTTGAGTCTGTCACCGCGCAGCAGCTCCGCTTTGTGATCGCCGCGACCAACAGTCTCGAGCCATGCCTTGATGAGATTGAAGTCTTCTCGACGCAGAACGTGAACGTGGCTCGTGCGGCGGGCATCACGACTGGCAGCGACAGCACGGTGCCTGGTCGTCACGAACGCGCATTTCTGAACGACGGACTTCCAGGCAATGAACACAGCTGGATGTCGGGTGAGCAGGGCCGGGGCACCGTTGTCCTGACCTTTCCCGAGCCCGTGGAGATTGATCGGGTTGTCTGGGGACGCGACCGCACGGGGAAATTCGAGGATCGGCTCCCGACCGAGTACCGCATCGAGGTTCTGGATGGCGATGGATGGAGGACGGTGGCGGATTCCGGGGACCGTCGCCCGTTTGTTGCCGGCATGGATTCCGGGCCTGCCTTCACGGTGGCTGGATTGCAGCCGGAGGACAAGGCAGCGGCACTGGCCTTGCTAGCGCAGAAGAAGGAAGCGGAAGGAGCCCTGCGCGAAGTTCAGGGCGGTCAACTGGTCTTCGGTGGCAAGTTCCGGCAACCCGATCGCATTCATGTGCTGCGCCGAGGCGACCCGGAACAACCGATGGACGAAACGGGGCCCGCAGCTCCCGCCGTGCTCGGATCGCTCGCGCTTGAGCCGGCGACGCCCGAAGCGGATCGCCGCGTGGCTCTTGCCAATTGGCTGGCGCAGCCGTCGCATCCACTCACGGCGCGCGTCATGGTGAACCGCCTCTGGCAATCTCATTTCGGTACTGGGATTGTGTCCACTCCGAGTGATTTCGGGCTCGCGGGATCGCCGCCGTCGCACCCGGCCTTGCTCGACTGGCTGGCCGGGGAATTTGTCAGGAACGGGTGGTCGGTCAAAGCCATGCATCGGCTGATGGTCCTGTCGTCAACGTACCGTCAGGCCTCTTCGGTGCTGGCGAATCCGGCGGGCGAGGCCGCGCTGCGTGTTGATGCCGACGTCCGTTTGCTCTGGCGTTATCCGAACCGGCGCATGGAAGCCGAGTCGCTGCGCGACACGATGCTGGCGGCGGCGGGTCTGCTCAATCCTGCCATGTTCGGCCGTGGCTACGATCTCTTTGATCAGCGCGGCGGACTGAGTGGGTTTCAGCCGATCGAATCCTTTTCCGGTGACGGCCTGCGCCGCATGATTTATGCCCACAAGATCCGGCGCGAACGCGAGGCGGTCTTTGGGGCCTTTGATTGTCCGGATGCCGGGCAGAGTACCGACCGCCGCCGCGAATCGACGACACCGATTCAGGCGCTCAATCTGTTCAATAGCCGCTTCACTGCGGAGACGGCGGCCGCGCTGGCGGCGCGTCTTGAACGCGAATGCCCGACTGATTCTGATGCCCGGATCCGGCGACTCTTTCTGCTCTGCCTTGGCCGGGCCCCGTCGGCAGCGGAAGCCGAGGCGATCCGGGCGACCCTTGCTGAGAGCAGTCTGGTCAATGTCTGCCGGACCATGCTCAATGCGAATGCCTTTGTTTTCTGGCCGTGATTTCCGACCACACGATTCCGATGCGCTGGTTCAGTTTCCTTGTTTCACTGCTGGTTAGTGTGATTGTTCCGTGGGTGGCGGCGGCGGCTGACGATCTGACTCCGGCGCGCATTCCCGAGGGACTGTGCGCGGCCCGGATTTTTGGGGATCATATGATTCTGCAGCGGCAGAAGCCGGTGACGATCTGGGGATGGGCGAAGGCCGGCGAGACGGTCACGGTGAGTTTCGCAGGGCAGTCGAAGACGGCGACTGCGGGGACGGGCCGGCTTTGGCGGGTTACTCTTGAACCGATGGAAGCCTCGTTCGAGGGCCGCGAACTGACGGTGACGTCTTCCGGTGGTGCGCTGACGTTCCGCGATGTGCTCGTGGGTGAGGTCTGGCACTGCGGCGGGCAAAGCAACATGTCGTTTCCGCTGTGGGTGCGCACGGATGGCTTTGAGGAAAAGGATGCGGACAAGTTCCCCTTCATCAGGGCCATGGCGACGCTGCATGGTGAGTTTGCCGACCCTCCGTATGATGTGAAGAAGACGGCGTCGGGCGATCCATGGCTGATCTGGGCATTGCCGGATCCCCAGCCAACGCTTCCGTTCGACCGTCCATGGATGGTCTTCGGAAAGGAAGCACTGGGACTGCATGGTCAGCCGTTTTCTGCGTTCGGCTTCTGGTTTGCGCGGAAGCTCTACGAAGAACTGAAGGTGCCCATTGGGCTGGTGGATACTTCGGTGGGCGGCACCCTGGCGCATTACTGGGCGTCGCCGGAATTGCTGCGCGGCGTGCCGGAGATGAAGGAAATCCTTGCCAGGCCATCGCCGCCGTGGGTTCCGGGTTGTCTGTATCACACCACGATCCTTCCGATCCGGGATTTTGCGATGCGGGGATCTCTTTTCTATCTCGGCGAGAACAACTCCATGGATCCCGTCTTCACGCGGGCCTTCGAGGGAAGCTGCCGCGCCGTGATTGCTTCATGGCGCGATGCGTTCCGGGATCCGGCGCATCCATTCTGCCTCATTCAGACTGGGAACTGCGGCCCGCAGCCCGAGCTTTACGGCCCCAGTGGATTTCAGATCGTGCAGGAAGCCCAGCTCCGCATTCAGCAGACTACCCCGCACACGGGGATCACGGTCACGGCCGACGAACTTCATGGCGACCTGCATAACATGCGCAAGCAGGCCCCAGCCGAACGTACCGTCCGCTGGGCCATGGCGGAAGTCTACGGCCGGAAAGACAAGGCGCAGCCATGGGGATCGCCGGTCCTCGTTTCCCATGAAGCGCGCAGTGGCCGGCTCGTGCTCGAGTTCAGGCTGATGGGCGACGATGCGCTGACGCTGCGGGCCGAACCGTCGGGTTTCGTGATTGCCGGGAGCGACCGTAAATTCATCGAAGCGAAGGCCAAGGTCATTGGCCCGCGCACCGTTGAGGTCTGGAACGAATCGATGGCCGAGCCCGTGGCCGCGCGCTTTGGGTGGGCGGGTCGGCCGATTCTCAATCTCTGGACAACGTCCGGGCTTCCGGTTTCTCCTTTCCGGACCGATCCGTGGTCCATGGATCCGTGAGGAGCGGGGCGGTTGGGGGGCCGGGAATCTTCAGCGTGCGGCGAGCAGAATGGCGAGGGCGTCGAGGCCGGACATGCCCTTGGAGATGCCGAGCTGGGCAGCGGGTTCGCTGACTTCGGCGATGGTGGCCTTGAAGAGGTCTTCTGGTTCGCAGAGTGGGTGTTCCGGTGTGCCGCGGGCGATGGCGACGGCCATTTGGAATTTTCCGGCGGTGTGGACGTCGTAGATGCCGCAGCCGACGATGCCGCGTTCGGTATGGATCGCGCAGTATTGTCCACCGGGCCAGCGGTAGGAAGTGCCGAGAACCGGGCCGTGTGGAGTCTGCATGATTTCGTGGCGGGCGTGCAGGGAATCGAGCTGAGTGGCGTTCATGATGGCGGGCGTGGATGGAAGTGGTTCAGGGAGGGGAAGCGGCCCAGCGGACGGCATTGCCGAGCAATTGCTGGTAGGCTGGGTGGGAGTGGGCGGGTTCGGCGTGACCGAGCGAGATATTGACGACTCTGCATTTGGGGTCGGTCACGGTCCAGACCGACGGGTAGACTTTATTGGTTTTGTTGTCCGGGGAATTTTCTGCAAGGATTTCGGTGGGGGTCTCGGCGTCGAGGATGGCGTGGTAGCTTTCATCGCGGATGAGGAAGCTGCGGGGGACATCCTTGGTGACCGGGTGGTTGGGACTGGTGATGTTGACCGTGATGTCGCCTGAGCCATGGCCTTTGGCTCCGCCGCCCACGAAGCGCTGATTGAACCCTGTGTGCGGGGCGTAGTTGCGCCATGTTCCCGCGTGCAGAATGACGAGGCCTTTGCCTGCGTCCGCGAAGGCATGGAGGGCCTGCATGAAATTGGTGCGGCTGAAGCTCGGGTGATTGGCGCTGAAGACGACGACATCGGCGAGGGGAAGCAGGGCGCGGGCTTCGTCGGCATTGGGGGTCGCGGCTGTGTCGATTCCGCCGAGGCCGCGCAGCGTTTCGGAGTCCTTGCGGAGAAAGAAGCGGGGGAAATCGTGCGCGCCTCCGGCTCCCGTGAGCAGCACACGAAGGGTCCCCTTGGCCTTTGGTTCCGCGAACTTCTGTCCGGTGGGCAGGGTGGTGCGGGGATGGTCCGGACTGTCCGGCGGTGGCGGTACTTGCGAAGGTGCCGGCGCTGCTGGCGGGCTGGCCGCGGGTGCTGGTGCTGGTGCTGCTGGTGGCGGTGAACCTTCTGGGAGTTCTGCGGTGATGGCGGCGGTGGTGGCGGCGCAGCGGGTGAGGGGGCTTTCGAGGATGATGCGTTCGAGCGGGGATTTTCGGGCGACGGGGAGTGAGAACGTGCGGATTTGTTTGCTGCTGACGATGCCGTCGGCGAACTGCGAGCCGGGGACTTCGGTGCGGCGGATGTAATCGGCGAATTCGTGTCCGGCTCGGAGGGTGAAGGATTCCGTGCCATCCGGGTGAACGAACGTGACCTTCATGGCGGGGAGGTTGGCTCCTTGCTGGCCGCCCCAGCCAGCGACTCCGCCGAGGAAGTGGATGCGTTGTGCTGGGAAGCCGACCGGAATTTCGACCTTGGCGGGGTAGGTAGCGGCGTGGGTGCCGGGACGGTCCGCGCGGAGAACAATGAGGGTGCGACCGTCCGGGGAATCCTCTGGTTTGGCGAGCTGGAAGGGAATGCCATTGGCGGTGACGCGTCCCAATTGAACGAAGGGGAATGTGTTGTCGCGGTTGGCGGTGGAATTATAAAGGCCGAGCCGGTTATCTGCGGTGAAGGCGGCGGCGAGGTCGAGGGGATGGAAGTTGCTGCCGCTGGCGGTGGGCTGGGCGGGCTGGGGAGCCGACTGGAGGTAGGCGATGATGTCGCGGAGGGCCTCGGCACCGAGGGCTTCGAGTCCCTGGGGCATGAGGGAAGCCTGCGAACTGCGGAGATCCGCGATGTCTGCCTTGGGTAGGTCGAGCGAAACACCAGCGGGAAGCCGGATGCGGAGCGACGCTTCATTTTCTCCTGCGATGAGGGCACTGTGCTGGGCCCCGTCCTTCATGGTGATGTTCCATGTGCGGTGTTCATCGTCGACCGAGCGGTCTGGATCGATGAGGTGGACGAGGAGGTCGGCCACTGGATGAGATCCCATGCCATCGAGGGCCGGACCGACGAGGTGGCCTTCGCCTTTGAACTGGTGGCAGCTGGCGCAGGTGGCAAAGAGGGCTTTGCCGTTCGCAGGATTGCCCGGTTGCTGGACGGCCGGGAGGAGAGTGGCGATGATCTGATCCTTGGCGGGATTCGTGCCCGATCCCAGCGCGTCGAGAATGCGCCGGGCGCGTTCGGCAGTACGGCCCTGAGGGTGGGCTGTGAGGCGGCCGCGCTGCGTGGGCGAAAGCAGGGCCGGATTCAGCTTGCCGGATTCGAGGTCGTTGAGAAGGAAATCCGTCCATTCCGGCCGGGGCAGGAGGGCCTGGAAGACGGCGTCGCGCAGGGCCGCGCCGAGCGATGGGAACGTCCGCGCGAGAGCCGCTGCCGCCGAGTTGTCGCCTGTCTCCGCAAGCGCTGCCACGAGACTGCGGCGGAACGATTCCGGCTGTGCCGACGCCAGCATGGTCACGAAGCGCGGCACGATGGAATCGTCGCTGCGCCGCGTGGCAAGGAGCATGCGGGCTGCCTGTGTGCGTTCGTCCGGTGGGGCATTGGCATCAATGGTGGTGGCTGCGAGGCGTTCCGCGACGGCGCGGCGTGCTGGTGCGAGCGACTGGTCCGTGTA
>JBDKER010000030.1:0-61475 GCA_039795165.1 Verrucomicrobiota bacterium
CTTTTTCTTCGCCTTGCAGGAAGGCCTCTCTGAATTTTCCGTGGTTCAGGGTGGTTGGTTGGTTTTGGTTCTGATGCCCTCATGCTGGTGCATGAGACCAACCAGCCACCAACCAGTTTTAACGACCCGGGGGATGCTGCCGATGAAGCTGGGGCTGGGATTTGCGCGGGTTGCCTTCGATAGTTTTCCTGTCAGGGGTTTGGGGCGCGCTGGACTCGGTAGAAGGCACGGGTGGAGCCGGGGTTGGGGTCGGTGAGGAGGGATTCGCCGTCGGATTCGGAGACGGTTGGATTGGAGACCTGGAACCATGGTCCGGCGGGGCTGGATGATTTCCAGAGGATGAAGTTGTGGCCGGGTTGTGCGGGAATGGCGAGGGACACCTGATTGCCCTGGTGCAGGATCTGGTTTACGCGGAGGAGGGCGGGATCGTAGGGATTGAGGGTGGTGGCGAGATTGAAGACGAAGGTCGTAATCGATTTCTTCGAGATGAGGAGATTGCTGGCGGGATTGACCGGGCGTTGTTCGAACGGGGAGGCTCCGATATCGGATTTTCTGGTGCGGAAGGAAGTGGCGCTGGCGATGGGGAGACCGCGGAAGCGGAGGGCGATTTCGTCGTCGGTGTCGCCGATGTTGAGGACGACGAGAGTGACCTGATTGCCAGCGGGATGGAGGTAGGCCGAGGCGCGGATGCTGGGATTGGTGCCGGTGGCTTTGCTGACTTCGAAGCGCTGGTGGCCGCGGGAGATGTATTTGGCGAAGTGTTTGAGGGCGAAGTAGGTGTCGCCGCGGGCGTAAGTGCCGGAGGTATCGAGGCTGAAGACGCGTTCGGGGTGAGGGGTGGCGGGCGTGGATTCGGAGGCCCATGCGAGAGCCCAGTAGATGTAGGCGGAGGCGTTGGCTTCGACGATGGTGTTGTGGATGACGTGGGCGGTCTCGAGCCAGTCGAATGCGCCGCGGGAGAATTCGGACATCCAGTTGGGGCGCCCGCTGTTCGGGTTGGAGGTTTCGCTGCGGATGCCATTGAGGTTGGAGATGACGGAGGCGCTGTCGGTGAGTGAAGGGTCGCCGATGTTGTAGTTGTGGAAGGCGTATATGCCGATGCTGGGGCGTGAGCGGAGCGGGACGACCTGTTCGAGGAATTTGCCCATGCTTTCGGATTCGGGGCCGATGAGGATCGGGACGTCCGGGCGATTGCGGATGCGGGCGTGGATGGC
Organism: Verrucomicrobiota bacterium; assembly: GCA_039795165.1. Taxonomy (GTDB): domain Bacteria; phylum Verrucomicrobiota; class Verrucomicrobiia; order Verrucomicrobiales; family V1-33; genus V1-33. Next base: position 1,215 of record JBDKER010000030.1, read on the forward strand.
GTCGATGGCTTCGGCGAGGCCTGCTTTCGTTGCGGTCTGGGTGGGAGCAAACTCGCAGGTTTCGTGAGCGGCGACCCAGTCGGGTTCGTTCTGGAAACTCAGGTAGTCGGGAGTCCAGTTGAGGTTGTCGAGGAGATCGACCCAGTACTGGGCAAAGTCTGCGTAGAGGAATTGACCGTTTATATTCTTCTTGAGGGTGCCGCCGTTCTGGCGGTCATTGTTAGACTTGAGGTTTTCGGGTGGGCTCCATGAAGAGAGGAGGATTTTGACGCGGCGCCCTGGTTTCCGGGCCATGCTGACGAACGACTGATTGGCGTTGAAGTTGTTCCGTTCCCATGCCGGAGAGATGGCGGAGGGTGATTTACTGGCGGGATAGCCGTCTGGGTAGTACCAGTTTTTGAGGCGGATGATGTCGAGTCCGAGATCGTCGAAGATCATGGATTCGACTTCGTTTCGCTGCTGGGATGGGAGGTTGATGATGCGGATGGCATTCCATGTGAGGGCACCGCCGAACCCGTCCATGGTCTGGTGGCGGATGGAGGGATCGAGGGTGAGAAGGATGCCGGAGGAGGGGATGGGATGTGCTTCGACGGAGATATCATCGAGCCAGACGGTACCTGCGGACCGGAACTGGATGCGGAGTTCCGGGTTGGCTTCGGTGGTGGTATGGTTCCATGCATAGCGGGCCCATGAGGTGGAGAGAGTGAATTCTCTGTTATGGTAGGTGGCGTCCTGGAGGACGAAGCGGACCTTGACGCCGGGGATGGAGGCGCGGGCGCGGAAGGTGACGGTGGTTGGGGTGCCGATGGGGAGATTGATGCTGGTGCCGGTGGCGCGGGATTGGACGTTATGGAGAGCGGTGCCTGGGTTGGTGATGGCGACCCGCATGGCTCTGGCTCCGGTGTATGGCAGGGAGCTTTCCACTGCGAAGGAAGCGCTGGCACCGCCGCTGGTGGCGTTGCTCCATCCGGTGAGATTGTTTTCGAATCCCGGGTTGGTGATCAGGTTCTGTGCCTCGAGCAGGCCAGCGCTGGCGAGGAAGATTGCGGTGATGGCATTGCAGGCGAGAGTGCTCGTCATGTTTTTCGTCCCGGAGGCTAGCATGGTGCTTGTGTGGAAACAATGCTTGTGCAGCCGGTCGTTCCGGTAGCTGTCTGCCGGGTGCGCCCGGTTCGGGATCTGCGTCGCGCATGGTGGTGGCGGACTCGACGCTCATGGGAGAGGTCTCTCCCATGGTATCGAGCTGGGCCTGGGAGCCAAGGTTGCCGCATTGGACCTTCCGGGCGATTGGGGGGAATGGCGGTGTTCTGGCCCGGGCGTTTCCGGGCCGGTCAGAGGCCGCGTTCTCCGAGGATGCGGATGCGTTTTGGCACCTTGGTGCGGCGCAGATTGAATTGCTGGATCGACTTGTCGTGGAGGATGGACATGGCTTCCTCGACGCTGTCGGTGACCGTGAGGAGGTCGAGGTCTCCAGGGCTGATCATGCCTTCGTCGCGCATGCGGTAGATGGCATCGAGCATGGGTTGCCAGTAGGCCCGGCCGGCGAGAATGACTGGGAAGTTCCGGATTTTGCCTGTCTGGATGAGGGTGAGGGCTTCGTAGAGTTCGTCCATGGTGCCTAGTCCGCCGGGCATGACGATGAAGGCGTAGCTGTATTTGATGAGGAGGGTTTTGCGGGTGAAGAAGAATTCCATGTCGACGCTGAGGTCGACGTAGGGATTGATGTGCTGTTCGAAGGGGAGAATGATATTGATGCCGACCGAGTGGCCGCCGGCTTCGCGGGCTCCGCGGTTGGCGGCTTCCATGAGGCCGGGGCCGCCGCCGGTGAGGACGGTGAAGCCGAGATTGGCTGTGGAGTGGGCCATGCGCCGGGTCAGTTCGTAGTATTCGTGACCTTCCTTGATGCGGGCAGAACCGAAGATGGTCACGCAGGGGCCGACGAAGTGGAGGGTGCGGAAGCCGCGGAGGAAGTCGCGGCAGACGGCTCCGAGTGTTTTCAGTTCCTCCCATCGTCCGCGGGGGCCTCCGACGAAGCGTCGGTCTGGGTTCTCGATGCGGTGAATTTCGTCCTCGCGGATTTCTTCAGGGGTGACGGGGCGGGTTTCGGGGAGGGTGGGGGCGGTCATGGTGTCAGGGGGCATTTGGAGGGAAGTTGCGCTGAGGAATACGTTTCGTGTCAAGCTTCGGAGCCGATTCTCAGGAAGCGGGGGCGGTATGCGGTGCCGCAGGTGCGGTCATCTGGGTGATTGCCTGGGGTTGCGGTGTCGGCGAGATTCCCGAAAAATGAAAACCTGTTCCAGAACCTCTTCCATTCCCTTCCTGCTGGCGGCTTTCGTGGCGACTGCCTTTGCCGAAGAATCGTTCACGCCGCTTTTCAGCGGGACTGGACTGTCCGGCTGGGTGAATGTGAACGGGGCACCTGAGACTTGGAAGATGGGGGACGACGGGGTGCTGCGCTGTACGGGGAAGCCAGTGGCGGCGCTGCGGACGGTGAAGCAGTATGAGAATTTCATTCTGGAATTGGAATGGCGTCATCTCAAGGCTGGTGGGAATGCGGGGATCTTTGTGTGGGCGTCGCCGCTTCCGGCGACGGGCCAGCCGTTTCTTCGTGCCATTGAGGTGCAGGTGCTGGACAATGGCTACGATGTCCAGGGCCGGAACGAATGGTACACGACACATGGCGACATTTTTCCGATTCATGGATCGGTCATGAAGCCAGATGGGCGCGCGAATGGGATGCGGGCTTTTCCGTCGGCTGAGCATTCGCGCAGCTCTCCGGAATGGAATCACTATCGTCTGGAAGCCCGCGATGGGGCGCTGACGCTGACGGTGAATGGGCAGAAGGTGACGTCGGGAACCGGCTGCAGCTGGCGCAAGGGGTACCTTGGGCTGGAGAGCGAGGGATCGCCGACCGAGTGGCGGAACGTGCGGCTGTGCGAGTTGCCGTCGACGGGAGCCGGGGCGGAGCAATCGGCTCCTGTGATGGCACCCGGGATGGTGCCGCTCTACACGGGCACGGATTTCCGGGGGTGGGTGGCTGCCAAGGGGTCGCTTGATTCGTGGCGCGGTGAAGACTGGCAGTTTACCGGGAGCGATTCTGCGGCGGAGCTGACCATGGAGGCTGACAGCAGCGGCGGGACGATTATTCTTGATGTGAAGGCACCGGAAACTCTGCCTGCGGAAGCGCGTCCTGTGGTCAGTCAGCGGGGGGTGTCCCTCATTCAGAGCAGCGATCTGCTGCCAGGGAAGTGGACAAGGTTCAGGCTCGATGGCAACGGTGTCGTGCGCGGAGCATTCACGTGGAATCAGGGCGAAGTTGCTGAGAAATCTCTTGGCGGTCGTCTGGAGGCTCCTGTCGGGATCACGCTTCATGGCGGATTCTCCTATGGAAATCTCTTTCTGCGGGCGACCGACCTGATTGCGCCGGAGGAGAAGCCTGCGGTTCCGGGCCGCAAGCCCATGTGACCGGCGGCGCTGCGGGAGCTTCCGGCGGCTTTCTCCGGTTCAGCGTCAGCTGTTTTCCTGGTGGGAAGCGGTGCAGCCGGGCAGGTGATTGTGGTTGCAAACCGTGGTCGCGGCTGCTTTTTCCAGTTTTTCACATTCCCAAACAGGCCTCGTCCTGCCAGAACACCCGTAATTTCTACAATTTTCATGTCTTCCCGAAGGAGTCACGACATCCGTTCCCTTGCCCGCCGCTTTCTCATGCCGGGCGATTATGTGAGTCACGCGCCCTGTGGCCATGGCCACATCAATGATACGTACGAGGTACGGTTCAACCAGGCTGGGACGAATGTCCGGTATATTCTGCAGCGGATCAACCATGCGATTTTCACGCGGCCGGCGCTGGTGATGGACAACATTCACCGGGTGACGAGTCACATTGCGGCGAAGCTGGAGGAGTCGGGGGAACCGGAGGCTTGCCGGAGGGTCCTGACTCTGGTGCCGTGCCGGGATGGCAGTCTATGGCACGAGGACGGGGAGGGGAATCACTGGCGGGGGTATTTCTACATTGAGGGGGCGGAGGCGCATGATCATGTGAATTCGACGGCACTGGCCGAGGAAGCGGCGCGTGCCTTCGGGACGTTTCAGAAGTTGGTAAGCGACATGGAGGGCGAGCGCCTTGCGGATACGATTCCGGACTTTCACAACACGCGGCGGCGGTACGATGCCTTTGCGCAGGCGGTGGCGGAAGACCGGGCGGGCCGCTCGGCGTCGGTGGCTCGGGAGATTGACTGGGTGCGCGAGCGCGAGGGTGTCTCGGACGTGCTGCTGGGGTTGCTTGCTGAGGGGACCCTCAAGGAGCGGATCACGCACAATGACACGAAGATCAACAATGTGATGATGGATCACCAGACTGGCGAGGGTCTCTGCATCATGGATCTGGACACGGTGATGCCTGGGCTGGTGCATTATGATTTCGGCGATCTGGTGCGGACGACGACCATTTCGACGGCTGAGGATGAACGGGATCCGAGCCGGGTGGCGATGCGTCAGCCGATGTTCGAAGCCCTTGTGCGGGGGTATCTGAGCAGTGCGCGGGAATTCCTCACGGCGGCGGAAATCGACCAGCTGGCATTTTCCGGGAAGCTGATCACGTATGAGATCGCCGTGCGGTTCCTGACTGATTATCTGAATGGGGATCAGTACTTCAAGATATCGCGGCCGGGTCACAATCTGGACCGTTTCCGGGTGCAGGCGGCATTGGTCGAATCCATTGAGCTTCAGGAAGAACGGATGAGGGAATTTGTGGCCGTGTGTGCGGCGCAGGTCTGAGCCGGGGCCTTCCGGGAGGGATCACACGGCGAGTGTGCGGAAGTGTTGAACGGCAGCGCCCATGTCCGGGGCTCCGAAGAGGGCGGTGCCGGCTACGATGGCATTGGCACCGGCCCGCAGGACGTCGGGCAGGGTGCGGGCGTTGACGCCGCCATCGACTTCGATGTGGTAGGCGAGGCCGTGCTGGTCACGCCATGCGCGGGCGGCGCGGACCTTGTCGAGTGTTTCCGGAATCAGATCCTGGCCACCGAAACCGGCCTGAATGGTCATGACGAGGAAGAGGTCGATCTGGCCGAGCCATGGTTCTGCGGCGGAGAAGGGGGTGTGGCCATCGATGGCGAGGCCGCAGCGGAGACCGGCGGCCCGGATGCGCCGCAGGGTTTCGCCGACATCGTGCTGAGCTTCCACGTGTACAGTGATCTGGTCCGCGCCGGCTTTGATGAACCGTTCGAGGTAGTGGTCCGGGCGTTCGATCATGAGGTGGACATCGAGGAAGATGTCGTTGGTGCGGTGAATTGCGGCGACGAACTGGGGACCGAACGTGATATTGTCGACGAGGTGGCCGTCCATGACATCGAGGTGGAGCCAATCGGCTCCGGCGCGGATGGCGCGTGAGCATTCTTCCGCGAGGCGGCTCCAGTCGGCGGCGAGCAGGGAAGGGGCGATGATGCGCTGGGTGCAGGGAGCCATAGGTGCGGCAGCATGGAGGAAAGATCGGCAGTTTCAACCGCCGGGGCTCCGGACCCGGGAAGCGGGGCGTGGGCTCTGGGCCGGTGGGTGCCTATCCTCCGGCGGGGTGGAAAATCAGCGTGAGCGATGCCTTGACAGCGCAGGGAGATGCCTTTAGTTCCGCCCTCCTTTTCCGGGCCTGTCCCGCCAACTTCTGCTGCTTTTTCACCATGCCAAACGTCCAAGTCATTCTCAAGGAAAAGATCGCCAGCCTCGGAGCCGAGGCCGACATCGTCACCGTCCGCGCCGGATATGCCCGTAATTTCCTCGTCCCGCAGGGCAAGGCCTACGAGGCCAATCCCGGCAATCTGCGCCACATCAACAACCTGAAGGCCCGCCGGGCCGAGCGGGAAACCGCCGAGCGCGCCGAAGCCCAGAACACCGCTGGCCGTCTCCGCAAGACCCCGGTCAAGCTCAACCTTGAAATCGGTCAGGGCGGCAAGGCCTTTGGAGCCATCACGGCGGCCGACATTGCCGAAGCTGTCGCCGAACAGCTCAAGGTGAAGATTGACCGCCACCAGATTGATCTCGAGAAGCCCATCAAGACGACGGGCAAGCACGAGGTGACCGTGCGGGTCCATCCTGATGTCGAAGCCGTTCTGAAGCTCAACGTGACTGTGCCGGAGGCTGAAGAAGCCACCGAGTCGGCCGACGAAGAGTGAGATTGGCGGAACCGTACTGATTTTCCCGGAAAACCCGGACCGGAAAGGCTTTCCGATCCGGGTTTTTTTCGCGGCAGCGGGACCATTTCCGGTGGGAAGACCGGGGGTTGCGGGTGCAAGCGGAAATCTCCAGGAAAAATCTAGCGGTTCGCAGTGAAATTCATGTTGTCTTGCTGATGGTTTCTCTTTAAACACAGCCGAAATTGCCCCAACCCGCCTAAGAAGAAATCCTATGTGGAAACCCCTGTCTGCTGTCTCCGGTGCCGCCCTCCTCGCTGCCGGTGGAATTTCATACCTCGCCGTCAAGCCGGAACTTGCTTCCGAGCGCCTGCAGGCGAGGGCTGCCAAGGAGAACAAGGTCAAAGCTGATCAGAATCTGGGCAAGGCCCGCGAGGCCAAGGATACGGCTGACAAGGACCTTACGGAAGCCAAAGGAGAACTCCTCAAGAACACTGGGGAGAAGACCGAGGCTGAGAGCGCCCTTGCTGCCAAAAATGCCGAGTTGACCGAGGCGATGACTGCCAAGGAATCGGCGGAGAAGGAACTGGCTGACCTCGAGCAGAAGCTGAAGGACCTCGGTGGTCTTGACACGCTGGTGGCCGAACTGAAGACGCTGGCCGCCAAAAAGGACCAGCTGGTGGCGCAGATTGCATCGCACAAGGCGCAGATCGCTTCCGCGGTCTCGAACAAGGAAGGTGTTGAGAAGAACATTGCCCGCCTGCAGAAGCTTGATAACTGGCAGCGCAGCGGCACGATGGATCCGGCCTTCCGTTCCCGGGTGGCTGCCGTCAATCCAGACTTTGGATTCGTTGTCATCGGAGCGGGCAATCAGGCCCGTGTCGTCAAGCAGGCGAAGCTTGATGTGAAGCGCGGCGACAATGTCGTCGGCACGGTGGTTGTCACGCATATTGACCAATCCCGCTCGATCGCGGAAATCGTGCCTGGCACGGTGGCGGCTGGCGACAGCATCCTCCCGGGCGATACGGTGGTCGTTAACTTTGCTTCGCAGCCTCGTGCGGGTGGTGCGGCTCCGGCAGCTTCCGGTGCGGCCAAGCCTGCGGCGGAAGGCGCGGCTCCGGCGGCCGAAGGAACTGCCCCTGCAGCTTCCGATGACCCATTTGCTGCCCCGGCTCCCGCCGCGGAAGAGACTCCGGCGGCCCCTGCCGCGGAGACGCCAGCTCCCGCCGCGGAGACGCCAGCTCCCGCTGCGGAGACGCCAGCACCGGCAGAGGAAGCTCCTGCTGCTGACGCGGCTCCGGCGGCTGATGCTCCGATGGAAAAGGCACCTGAAGCCAATTGATTCTGGATTCCTCGATTGGTTCACCCAACTGACTTTGCATAAGACATGAAAATTCTCTTCATCCTCGGCCTCCTTGGAAGCCTCGCCTCTGCCGGACTCGCGTTCTACACCCGGTCGCAGAAGAAAGACGCCCGACTTGAGAAGGACCGTCAGAACCGGCTGACCGTGCGTGTTCATGAGGACACCGATGGTGTCATCAAGGAAATCAAGGACGTGCATGCATCGTGGCTCGAGACGAAGACCAACTCGAAGAACGAAAAGATTGCAGCCACCAAGGCGAAGAACACGACCGAGCAGAAGGAAACCGAACTGCAGGACACGAAAAAGGCCCACGAGGAGGTGATGGCCAAGCGCCAGCAGATGAATGACGAGATCAACCGGATCCTCGGGGCGAACGGGACCCCGGAAGAGGTTCTTGCCAAGGTGGAAGCCCTCAAGGGTGAAATCGATGTGGCCACCAAGGAGGACGACACGCTCACGAAGGAACTCGACATTGCCAAGCGCGCCCTCACCGATGCGAAGAGCAAGGAGGACCGTCTCAAGGACGTTCAGGTTGCCCGTGAAAAGGCGGTTAAACTGGGTGCAACCAAGGGAAATGTGGGTGCGGTGAATACCGAGTGGGGCTTTGTGGTCGTCAATATGGGGAGCAATCAGGGAGTCACGGTTGATTCCAAGCTCCTTGTGAAGCGCGGTCTCCAGATGATCGGCAAGGTCAATATCATTCAGATCAATCCGAACCAGACGGTAGCGGACATCAATCCAAACGATCTGATTCCGGGGCAGCAGATTCTGCCTGGGGATACCGTGGTATTTGAACCGACGGCGAACTGATGGACTCCGGCGGAAGCCGCTGGACGTAGCTCAGGGTAACTTTCTGATGCGCTCATGAAATCAGCACTCTCCCGGATTCTTCTGTTGTTCTGTGTCGCGGCCTGCGCGGTTTCGTGTGCGAGCGATCCGATTCCTAAGAAGAAAAAGAAGAAGCGGCCGCCTCTCCCTGGGGAAGATGCTTCAGATCTCTCGTGGAATCGTCCGGTGCGTGCCAATGACGTGGGTTCTCCGCTGGGGATGCCGATGAGCCGGTGAGTTTGGTTGTGCGGCTGAGAAGCCTGTGGAATTCGCGTTGTTCGCTCAGTTGAGTGTGCACGAACTGCGCTCTGACTATCCCGAGATTTGGCCGAGTCGTCTCGGCTTTGGCTGGTGTTGCCTGATTGCTTCCGGGAATGCGTTGGGAATGGGCTTGCGTGCGGGGTTGGGTAAAGGCCACATGATGAGTCATGAAAACTGCTGTGTTTCGCCGTTGGCTGACTGTCTTTGCTGGGATGGTGCTGGTTTCCGCTCTGCGGGCGGACGAGGCCGCTGATTCCGGTGGATTGGAATTGTTCAACGGAAAGGATCTGACTGGGTGGAAGGTGCCTGCGCCGAATCCCTTCTGGAAGGTGGTTGATGGCGTGCTGGTGGGGGAGAATGATCCTGCGAAGAAGGGATCGATGCTTTACACGGAGGCGGAGTACAAGGATTTCGAGTTCGAAGCCGAGGCCCGCTGGGAGGGCGAGATTGACAGTGGTTTCATGATGCGGCGTAAAGTGGGATCGGAGAAGGTGCCGGGTGATCTGCAGATGCAGATTGGGGTTTCGCGGAGTCTGAAGCGCGACATGACTGGTTCATTTTACGTGGGTGGTTATCCGGAAGCTGGACAGGCCAAGGAGGGGGAGAAGCTTCTGAAGAAGGGAGACTGGAATCATTTCCGTCTTTTGGTGAAGGGCGATACGGTGACGGTTTTCATCAATGGCACGAAGGCCAGCGAGTATACCGATGCGCGGTATCCGGAAGCTGGGCCGATTGGGCTGCAGATTCACGGCGGGTTGGCCATGAAGATTGAGTTCCGGAAGATGAAGATCCGGCCGATTGCGAAGCTGGCGCTCCGTTAATCTGTCGGAGTGGCTGGGAACAGCGCTGCTAGCTTCTGCTGTCGCCATTGGAAGAGGCTGCGGAGCTGGGACTCGGCGTAGGGAGCGGCGATGCGGCTGAAGGGGTCGAATGGGAGGGCCCAATGCACCTCATCGGTGACGCGCACGCCATTGTTTTCCGGGGTGAACAGGTGCCGATGGCGCCAGAACGCGAAGGGACTGTGGGGGGCGGCGTCGATGAATTCGTGTGGGTGCTGGACGTGAGTGATTTCCGTGACCCATGAAGTGCGCACGAAGGGAAGCCATGGGATGGGATGGAGTTGGTGGACCGTGATCTGGCCTTGCCGGACTGGTCCGTCGGCCTTGCCGGGCCGAAAGCCCATGTTGGGAGGGGTGAGGGCCGCGAGATTCGCCTGGTCGGTGAAGAAATCCCAGATGGTGGCTGGGCTGGCTGGCAGCCATTGGCTGGTGGTGAATCGCCGGATTTTCATGGGTCTGTGAAATATACGTCTGCCGGGGGGCGTTTCGGCCCCGGTCTCATGAGAGTTTCGCCTTTCCTTTATCTGTTTCTGGCTGCCGGTTCTGCGGTGGTCCGGGCCGACGATCTTCCGGTGGTGGAGATCACGACACCGCAGGGGCAGATGAAGTACGACCGGCCGGTCATTGTGGCCAAGCCGGGGTCGCAGCTGAAGATTGTGTTCCGGAACAACGATGAGATGCCGCACAACATTGTGTTCTGCCGTCCGGCGGTGGATGGAGCCAACGACAAGGGGATGGCGGTGGCGCAGGAGGCATGGACCCTTGCTGAAAAGGGCATGGAACTCGCGTGGATTCCGCCGAATCATCCAAGGATCTGGGCGCACTCGAAGCTGGTGGCTGCGCACCAGAGCGAGGAGATCATTCTCAAGGTGCCCGAGCAGGCTGGTGTGTATCCGTATGTCTGCACTTTTCCGGGTCATGCCATGGCCATGAATGGCGAGCTGCGGGTTGCCGAGGCCGGCCCTGGGTTTGATGACGTCTCCTTCCAGCTCTATCTGGGAGATTGGTCGCAGTTGCCTGATTTCCGGTCGCTCAAGCCACATCGGGAAGGTCCGCTTAAGGAAAAGCTGGTCGACATCCAGCTTGAGGGCATGACCGAGCATTTCGGACTCGTTTTCGAGGGAACCCTGACGGCACCCGAAGAAGGAAACTATCGGTTTCTGCTCGCGAGCGACGACGGATCGCGTCTCTTTGTCGATGACAGGCAGGTGATCGACAACAATGGGATTCATCCGTCGAACGATGTGCGCAACGAAGGCGTCAAGCTGAGCAAGGGGCCGCACAAGGTGAGACTGGAGTACTTCGAGGGATCGGGTCAGGAAGAATTGTATTTTGCATGGGCAGGGCCGAAGTTTTCCGAGACGGCCCTGTCGAAGTGGATTCATCCGAGCCGCCGCGAGGGTGGCGGTGACCGTCCTGAGACGCAGCCGCCGGGCATGCCATTGATTCCGAAGGACGGGGAAGCCCTCATGTACCGGAATTTCATTGCCGGGGCCAGTTCGCGAGGCATTGCGGTGGGGTATCCGAACGGGGTCAATGTGGTTTTTGATGCCGGGCGGTTCAGTCTTCCGCTGATCTGGCGTGGAGCGTTTGTCGATGCGCGTCAGCATTGGACCGACCGTGGGGGTGGTGAGATTCAGCCGCTGGGATTCGGCACGGTTTCGCTGACGGGCGACCGTCCCGGGCTGGCGCGGCTCAAGGATGCAGCGGCTCCGTGGCCTGCTGGCGGTCCGCGTGCTGAGGGGATTCAGTTCCTTGGGTACCAACTGGATGTGAAGCGATTTCCGACCTTCCGCTACCGGATGGGCGAGACGCTTGTGGCGGAGCGGATTGAGCCTGCGGGTGATTACAAGACCTCCGACGAGCGGCTGAGTCGGCGGATCCGCCTCGTGCAGGCTCCTGATGATCTGTATGTGCGGGTGGCGGCGGGAGCCTTGAAGCAGGATGGCAAGGGGTGGATCCTGAACGACGCCCTGCGGATTGGCATCGAGGGTGGCGAAGCCATGCTGCGTGATGGCAATGAACTTCTGGTCCGTCCCGTGCTTGCCAGCGGGACTGGCGAGATCACTGTGGCCATGGAATGGCTGAACCGCTGAACTTTCCGAAGAATCCGATCATGCAACGCTCATTGCTTTCCCTTCTCCTCGGCACGGCTGCCGCACTCGCGGCTGATCCGAAGGAATCTGATTATTACGAGATCCAGCCGATCCCGAATCCTGACAATTTTGCGCTTGAGACTGGTGGTCTGGAAGTGGCTCCGGATGGGTCGCTGTATGCCACCACGCGGCGAGGCGAGGTTTACCGGGTGACTGGTGCGGAGGATGCTGATGTTTCCGGCGCGAAGGTTCGTCTGTATGCGCAGGGACTGCATGAGGCGCTTGGGGCGGCGTGGAAGGATGGCTGGCTGTATGTGCAGCAGCGGCCTGAGGTGACGAGGCTGAAGGATGAAGACGGGGATGGGAGGGCCGATGTGTTCGAGACGGTTTCCGATGCATGGGGACTGAATGGAGATTACCATGAGTATGCGTTCGGTTCGAAGCCCGACCGCGAGGGGAATTTCTGGACGGTGCTTTGTCTTACGGGATCGTTTGGCAGTGACGATCCGTTCCGTGGGTGGGCGCTGCGGGTGACGCCTGACGGGAAGACGATTCCCACCTGTTCCGGGATCCGGAGTCCTGGGGGGATTGGGTTCAATGCGGAAGGAGACGTCTTTTATACAGACAACCAAGGACCGTGGAATGGGTCGAGTTCGCTCAAGTGGCTCAAGCCAGGAAGTTTCCAGGGACATCCGGCCGGCAACAAGTGGTACGAGCAGGCACCGGATCTCAAGGAGCGGCCCATTGAGCCGGTCGACAACACGAGGATGGTGAAGGAACGCGAGCGCAATCCACTGCTGGTGCCGCCTGCGGTCATGCTGCCGCATGGACGGGTCGGGCAGAGTCCGACGGCGATTGTGACCGATCTTTCGGGCGGCAAATTCGGTCCTTTTGCGAATCAGATGTTTGTGGCGGAGCAATGCTACAGCAACATTGAGCGGGTCTATCTGGAGAAGGTGGACGGGCTTTATCAGGGAGCGGTCTTCATGTTCCGCGAGGGATTTGGTTCCGGGCTGATTGGCATGGTGCAGTCGCCCAAGGGGCATTTCTTTGCGGGCGGCAGCGACCGTGGCTGGGGTGCGCGTGGGGGCAAGCCGTGGTGTCTCGACCGGATTGTGTGGACCGGGAAGGTTCCATTTGAGATGCACGAGATGCGGGCGCAGCCGGATGGATTCACGGTGACCTTTACGCAGCCGGTGGACCGGGAAGCGGCGGCGAAGCCTGCCTCCTACACCATGGAAGCGTGGACGTGGGCCTTCCGCGGCGAGTATGGCGGACCGGAAGTTGACCAGACGAAGCCGGTGGTGAAGGCTGCAGAAGTGGCGGCGGATGGTAAGTCCGTGCGTCTGCGCATTGATGGTCTTGTGAAGGGGCATGTGCACATGCTGAAGGCCGAGGGTGTCCGCAATGGCGAGGGTCATCCGCTGCTGCACCGGGAAGCATACTACACGCTCAACAACATTCCGGCGCAGGAACGCTGAGTGCGCCATGCGATCCTGCTTGCGCAGAGGTGTGGCAACGGTGAGGCGCAGAGCATGGAACCGGATGTGAGCGGACATGGGAAAGCGCGGTGGTCCGATCACCTGCTGCTGCAGGGGATCATCGTGCTGTGGGGCTTCACGGCGATTCTGGGTCGGCTTATTTCGCTGGAATCGCTGCCGTTGGTGATGTGGCGGACGGGACTGGCGGCCGGGGCGCTTGCGCTCATTGTGGGGCGTGACAAGCTGCGGAGGTTTGGGACGCGGCGGGATGTCTGGCAGGCCCTTGGCACTGGCTGCCTGATCGGCTTTCATTGGGTCCTCTTTTTTCTGGCGGGGCGGCTGGGGAATGTGAGCACGGGGCTGGCCGGGGTGGCGACGGCGGCGCTGTGGGTGGCCTTGCTGGAACCGTTGCTGGTGCCCGGGCGGAAGATTCATACTGGGGAATGTGTGCTGGCGGTGCTGGTGGCGGCGGGCGTGGCGGTGATCACGGGGGCCGAAGGAGTTTCGCTGCCTTCGTTCTTTACTGGGGTGGCGGCGGCGGCGGTGGCTGCCTTGTTTTCGATCTGCAATGGCCGTCTGGTGCGCCGTCTGCCTCCTTTGCCGCTGACCTTTTACGAACTGCTGGCGGCCTCGTGTTTTGCGGGCTTGCTGCTGCTGCTGCTGCCGGTGGTGCGATTGGTGGTTCCGTTGCCGCGCTGGCTGGAGCCCGAGCGTTTGGTTCCGGCGGCGGGCGACTGGTGGCCGCTGTTGATACTTTCATTGGTCTGCACGGTTTTTGCCTTTTCTGCGTGTGTGTGGCTGCAGCGCCGGATTTCCGCGTTCACGATCGGTCTGGCTGGGAATCTGGAGCCGGTGTATGGGATGCTGCTGGCTCTGTTGTTCTTTGGGAGCAGCGAGTGGATGGGGCCGAGGTTCTATGCGGGAGCGGGAGTCATCATTGGCTGTGTGGCGCTGCATGCGTTCATGGGCATGAGGACCGCGCGAGCGGCGGGCGGCGGATCGGGCGGCGGCTGAAAACGTCCCGCGGATTAGGATTGCGGAAGCGGCGGTGCTTCCGGCAGAATTGGCGCACTGCCATGAAATCGCGTGCTTTTCTGCTGGGTCTTGCCTGTTTATCCGGATGCACCGGGCGCGTGACGGCGCTCGAAGCGGCGGCGGTTTTCAATGAGATTCAGTACCATCCTGCGGGCGACGGCGAGCCTGAATGGATTGAGCTGAGGAACCGGCTGAGTATTGCTGTGGATCTGGGTGGCTGGCAGCTGAGTGGCGGAGTGGATTACCGGTTTCCGGTGGGGACGACGATAGCGCCTGGGGGCTATGTGGTGATTTCCGGGAATCCAGCGGCCCTGCAGACGGTGACGGGACTGAGCGGGGTGCTGGGGCCATGGTCCGGCAATCTGAGCAATGCGGGAGAGGAACTGCGGCTGCGTGATCTTTCGGGTCGGCTCATGGATGAAATGGCGTACAACGATCGCGGGGGCTGGCCGGCTGGGGCGGATGGTTCTGGGTGCACGCTGTCGCGCCGGGATGGTCATGAACCCGGAGAGCGGGCGGCTGCGTGGACGGCATCGCGTCGCGTCGGCGGCACTCCCGGGGCGGCGAATGGCGGGCTGCAGCTGGGGGCGGTGCGTCCCGTGTTCGGTTATGGCGATGTGTGGCGCTACCATGACGTCAGTGCCGGGCTGGCCGCAGGCTGGGCAGCGCAATCGTACGCTGATGGACAGGAGGGCTGGAAGAGCGGGCCCGGGCTGCTGGGATTTCCGGTGGGATCCTTCACGCCGCCCGTGCTTACGCCACTGGCCAATCCGGCCGGGCATCCGACCGGGACGTATTACTTCCAGAAGGAATTCGTGTGGGACGGCGATGCGGCGCAGCAGGTGTTCACGCTGCGCGCCATGATTGACGATGGGGCGGTCATTTACGTAAATGGAACCGAAGTGGCGCGCCGTGGCATGGCCCCCGGTGAAGTCACGCCGGCGACGGCATCGCAGGATGAGATCGGGCAGGCCGAGGAAACCGTGCTCGAGATTCCATCGCGGCTGATCCGTGCCGGCGTGAACACGGTCAGTGCCGAAGTGCATCAGGCCGGGCGTCTGCTGGTGCCTGGCAGTTCCGGTGGGACGGGACTGAATCTCCTGCAGGTGGGTGGCTCGATCATGCCGGTGAACTATTCCCGGGCGGCGGGGGCGGTGGCCTTTGCGAAGGATGTCATTCCGGCGGCGCCCACGCACAGCATTGCCGGATTGAACAATGGCACGTATGGCAATGCCTCGTCGTGGATTGGCAACTCGCTGAACTCCTTCTGCGGCATCAGTTTCGGGGCTCAGCCCGTCGCTCTGGGGTCGGTGGCATGGGGTCGTGACAGCACCGGGCAATTCAGCGACCGCTGCGCTGGGACGTACACGCTCGAGTACACGACCGTGCCCAATCCGAATGCTGCGACCACGAACTGGACGGTGATTGGCAGTGTGACCTATCCATCGAATGGGTCGACCTATTCGATCCGGCGGCTCTATGGTTTTCTGGAGGTGCAGGCGACGGGGATCCGGCTGCGTTGTCCTGGGAACAGCTTCACGGATGGGGCGTGCATTGATGAACTGGAGGCTGGGCCGACCGTGCCGCCGCCGGCTCCGGTCTTTACGCTCATGGCGACGGGAGGAAAGATGAATGCGGCTGCCAATCTGGCGATTGGAGCGACGGCCTTTGCAAAGGACCTGCTGGGGAATGGGTCGTTTGCGCCTACCCATACGATCGGGGGATTGAACGACGGCATTTACGGGAATCCGAATTCGTGGATTGGGAATTCCGCGAATTCTTTTGCGGGGATTGCCTTTGCGTCGCCGCGGCTCGTTGCGCGGGTGGCCTTTGGTCGTGACAATACGGGGTCGTTTGCGGACCGGGCGGAAGGAATCTATACGGTGCAGTACACGACTGTGCCGGGGCCGACGGCGGCCACTCCGGAGGCGTCATGGACCACGGTGGGAACGATCGCGGTGAATGCGGCCCTTGGTTCGCCGGCGCTGCGTCATGTTTATGCCTTTGCGCCTGTGGAGATGACCGGGATCCGGGTGATTGTGCCTGGGAATGGGGTGAGCAGCGGAGCGTGTGTGGATGAGCTGGAGGTTTACGGGCCGCAGGAACCGGATGTTCTCTGGGGGGCGGGCCTGGAGCGCCGTGAGATCATTCCCGCGGCCACGGAAAGTGGTGTGAGGATTACGGAACTGGCGGGCGCAGCCGATGGGGTCTGGAGGGTTGAGCTGAGCAACCTTGGAAATGTGCCTGTGGAGCTGGGTGGCTGGAAATTGTCCGGCAGCGGAGCGCCGCAGGGTGGGCATGTGCTTGGGGCGCGGACGCTGGCTCCCGGGGAATTCCTTGTGCTTGATGAATCCGTGCTGGGTTTCCGTCCGGGGGTTGATGACCGGGTTTTTCTGTTCAGTCCGGGGTCGCAGGAACTGGCGGATGTGGCGGTGGTCAAGGCGACGGGCCGGGCGCTGGACGGGGCCGGGCGGATGCTGGTGCCGGCTGCTCCCTCGTTCGGATCAGCGGCGCAGTTTTCGCTCAATCCCGACGTCGTGATCAGCGAGATCATGTATCATTTTCCCGGGAGTGCGGAGGAATGGATTGAGCTGCACAACCGGGGTGCGGCGGCGGTTGATCTGAGTGGCTGGCAATTCAGTGAAGGGATCAGTTTCCGGATTCCGGCGGGGACGTCGCTGGCGGCCGGGGGGTATCTGGTGGTGAGCAACGGGGCCGCTGCGCTGCGGGCCAAGTGGCCGGGAGTGGTGGTGCTGGGCGATTTCGATGGTCAGCTGAGCAACCGGGGCGAGCGGATTGTGCTGGAGGATGCCGTGGGTAATCCGGCGGACGAAGTCCTCTATGAACATGGCGGGCAGTGGCCGTCGCTGGCTGATGGAAATGGTTCGACTTTGGAACTGCGGGATGCGTCGGCGGACAATGCTCATCCTGGTTCGTGGGTAGCGAGCGATGAGAGTCAGCGCAGCACCATGCAGGAATTCCGTTACCGGATGGTTGCGGCGCAGCCTATCGGTCCGACCTTCTGGAATGAACTGCGCCTTGGCATGCTGGATGCGGGCGTTTGTCATGTGGACGATCTCAGTGTGGTGCGTGATCCCGATGGCGTGCGGGCCGAGCTGATGCGGAATGGCAGCTTTGATACGGCGGCCTCGTGGCGGTTTCTGGGGAATCACGGGGCGAGTACCGTTGTCGGTGACGGGGCGCAGGGGAACGTGCTTCGACTTGTGGCGACTGGGCCTGCGGAGACGAATCACAATCATGCCGAGACGACCTTTGCGGGGAATGTGGCGGTGGTGAATGGGCAGACGTACGAGGTTTCCTTCCGGGCGCGCTGGATCAGTGGGCTGCCGCGGCTGGGGGTGCGGGCGTATTATTCGAAGATCGGGCGGGCCATTGAGTTGCCGGTGCCGGAGCGGCTGGGCACGCCGGGGGCTGCGAATCCGCAGTCGGGATTGGTCGGTCCGGCGCTGAGTGCCCTGCGGCATGAACCCGTGCTGCCATTACCGGGCGAGAGCGTGACCGTTTCGGTGGCGGCTGAGGATGCGAGGGGAGTGGCATCGGTGGTGCTGCGCTACCGTGTGAGTGGCGACTTTCAGGAACTCCCGATGACGCAGAATGCGGGGCGCTGGAGTGCCGTGGTGCCCGGTCAGACTGCCGGAACCGTGGTACAGTTTCATGTCGTTGCGAAGAACGCGGGCGGAGCGGAATCGCTGCTGCCGTCCGGTGGTCCGGAGTCGCGGGCGCTTTATGTGACTGATGACGGCCAGCGTTCGGTGGTGCGGGCGCGGGATTTCCGGGTGGTGATGCGGCCGGATGATGCCGCCGAGATGCTGCAGCCACTCAATCTTCTGAGCAATGCGCTGCGCGGGGCGACCCTGGTGGTGGGTGGTCGCGATGTTTTCTATGATGCGGGCATCCGGCTGCAGGGAAGTGCGGCTGGCCGGGCGCGTGATGGCACGGACTATCAGGGATTCAACGTCGAGCTGCCCATCGACCAGCCGTATCTCGGAATCTATGGGAGCATTGGATTCGACCGGTCGGGTCGGGCTCCGGCGGTGCGGCGGCCGGATGAAATCTACGGCAAGCATCTGTTCCACCGGGCTGGGCTTCCGTGCACCCGGGATGATCTGGCGTATCTGATGGGACCGCTGCCCGTCTACAGCGGTGCGTGCATTCTGCAGCTCAATGGCTACAATGGGGACTTTGCGGACGACCAGTTCGGGGTCGAGGGCAGTATCTTCAATTTCGATGGGACGTACGAGCCGACGACCACGACGACGGCCGGGAATGTGGAGAGCCTGAAGAATCCGGTGCCCTTCACGCATCACATGACTGATCTGACGTGGATTGGGAGTGATAAGGAACACTACCGTGGTTTCTATGACATCCGGGTGGGCAAGGACCGGGACGATTATGGTCCGCTCATGGCGATGTGTCAGGCCATGTCGCTGACGGGGACGGCGCTGGATGCGGCCACGCGGGAACGGATTGATGTGGATCAATGGCTGCGGTGCACGGCCCTTGTGAATCTGCTTGGTGTGGACGATTCGTGGTTCACGGGTGGTTTTCCGCACAATGCGAGGTTCTTTGTGCCGACGGAAGGGCGAGCGGTGCTGCTGCCGTGGGACATGGACTTTCTGCTTTCGAAGGCCGTCAATTCATCGGTCAACATGACCAACAACAATCTGCGCAAGCTGACGCAGCTGCCGGCGAACAACCGGGCGTATCTGGCGCATGTGCGCGATCTTTGTCAGACCGTGCTTGATCCTGCCTACGTGAGCACGTGGCTGGCGCATTACGGCAGTGTCACTGGGCATGATTATGCGGGGTCGGTGGCATGGCTGGCGCAGCGGCGCACCAATGCGCTTGGTCAGCTTCCGGCGGCCGTGCCGTTTGCGGTTAGCACGAATGGAGGTACGGATTTTCAGGTCGATGCTCTGCGGGTGACGCTGGCGGGGACTGGCTGGCTGGATATCGATGCGGTGCGGTTGGCGGGGAATGCGGTGCCGTTGGTACTGACGTGGACGAGTCCGACGGCGTGGCGGGTGGAAGTGCCGCTGGGATCTGGGCCGAACGAACTGGTGCTGGAGGCGCTGGGTCGCGATGGAGCGGTTGTGGGAACCGACCGGCTGACGGTGACGAGCACGGTGGCGGGGCCATCGGTGCGGGATTTTCTGCGGATTGCGGAAGTGCATTATCATCCAGCCGATCCGGTGGCGGCGGCGGAACTGGCGGTCAGTGCCGATGCGGACGACTATGAATTCATCGAGCTTCTCAATACGGGCACGGAAGTTCTGGATCTGAGTGGTGTGCGGTTCACGCAGGGGATGAGTTATGTGTTTCCGGCGGGTTCTCAGCTGGCTGGCGGGGCGCGGCTTGTGCTGGTGCGTCATGCGGCGGCCTTTGCGGCGCGCTACGGGACAGCGCTGGTACCGGCGGGGTCGTACGGCCCGGCGCGGCTGAGCAACCGTGGCGAAACGCTGACGCTCGTTGATGGGGCTGGGGTGGTCATTCATTCGGTGACCTACCGCGACGAGTGGTCGCCGCTGAGCGATGGTGGTGGTCATTCTCTGGTGGTGCGTGGTGGAGCGTCGGCTGAAGTCAATGGAGCGGCGGGCTGGGGACTTGGAGGAATCGGTGGAAGTCCGCTGGCGGCGGGTGGTCCGGCGCAGAGCGAGTTTGCCCTGTGGCAGCATGAACATTTCAGCGCAGACGAACTTGGCGATCTTGGGATCAGCGGTCCGCTGGCGGATGCACGGGGCGATGGGGTTTCCAATCTGCTGCGGTATGCGTTCGGGCTGAGTCCGCGCGACGAGGCCACGGCGGTACTGCCGGTGCTGATGGCTGATGGCGGCGGTCTGCGTTTTGAATACCGCCTGCTCCGTGATGCGGCTGATCTGGAAGCGGTCGTGGAGCAGAGCGATGACCTTGCGGCATGGCGGGCTGCGGCGGGTCAGCCTGTGGCGCTGGGTGATGCGGGTGGCGGGACGCTGAGGTTTGCGCAGCCTCTCCCGGTTACTGGTCCGCGGGGGCAGGCGCGGCTTTCGGTCAGGCTGCGCTGATGCGGGCCTCGGGTGGATATCCGTCTGTTCAGCGTTTCTTTGCCTTGGCGAAGCGGGAGCGGCGGCGTTCGGCCTCGGGTGTTTCTTCGGATGATTGGTCGGGTGGGGCGGAGGCAGGGGTTTTCGTGTCGGAATGTACCGGACGTGTGGCGGGTGATGGCTGCGCTGACGGTCTGGAGGGGGCGGGTGGGGTTATCCGGTGCGGGCGGCGCAGAGGAAAGCGGAGGCGTTTTCCGGTACGGCTGAGGTAGATTTCCGTGAGGAAGAGGCCGAGCACGAGGGGGAGGAGGAAGGGACGGAGACTGGCTGGCGCGCGCTGCGGTGGGCTGAGCCATGCCGAGCGGAGTTCGGTCAGTTCGCGTCCGCCGCTGGCTCCTGCGGCGGCGAGCAGTTCGAGACGTCTGGTGGGGTCGGTCTGCCATTCGGTGTCTGCGCCGACGGCGCAGGGGCCGAAGGGAAGCGCATGGGGGCCGGCGGTGACGGCTCCGCGGATGAGTTCGCCTTCGTTGAGTTCCGTGGTGCAGTGCCATGCTCCTGGAGCGATGCGTTCCCATGCGATTTCGCGTTGGTTTTCCGCGCGGGGGCCAGATGCGAGGAAGAGCCTGGGGGCGGTGGTGGCGAACGTTTTGTTCCATGAGGGATCGTGCTGGAGGGTCACGGAGAGGCTGGTGCCTTCGGTGGCCCAGCGGAGGCCGAGGCCGTCTGGGATTTCGTCGCCCATGAGCCAGCGTGCGAGGGTGAGGAGGAAATTGCGGCCGTCGGGCCATTGGCGGGCGGCGGTGGAGAATTCCCCGGCGAGGGGGAACGCGATGGCGGCGGTGCGCCCGGTGCCGCGTCGGCCCCATGCGATGAGCGGGGCAGCGAATTCGTCGGTGGTGACGAGCCCGGGGGAAGCCCATGGGCGGCGGTAGGAAAGGTTGTAGGCGTCGGTTCCGGCGAGCCATGCGAGGGGCTGCGGTGAGATTTCCTGCCATTGTCCGGTGGGGGCGGCTGGCGTGGGATCGGTCAGGAAGAGGGAACGGGCGACGGCGATGGTTTCGGCGGTGAAGATCGAGGGCAGGTCGTCGGCTGAAGCGGAGAAGAAAGCACGGCCGTTGCCGAGGCTGGCGATTTCTTCGAGGAGGGCGGCATCGGGGTCGTCGCGGGTGCCGAGGGCGATGACGCTGACGGAGGCTCCGGCGGCGGTGATGGCGGCGAGGGTTTCGCGGTAGCTGGCGGGTTCTTCGGCATCGGCGGCGTCGGCGAAGAGGATGATGTGGCGGGTGGCGGCGGGGGAACTGCGGATCTGTTCCCATGCGGCAGCGAGGGCTGCGCCGATGAAGATTCCGCCGCCTCCGCTGGCGATGCCTTCGGTCCGGCGGATGAGGCTGCGGCGGGTGCTTTCGTCGCCGATTCCGGTGAGCGGGATGATGGATTGGGGGTCTGTATCGACGGCGAGGACGGCGGCGGCGTCCTGCGGGCCGAGTAGGCTGATGGCGCGGGCGGCACCTGCATTGGCGAGTTGCATTTTCGTGCTGCGGCCCGCGTAGGCCGACATGCTGCCTGATCGGTCGAGCGCGATGGCGAGGGCGGTCTGGAGCCGGACCACGTCCTCGCGGAGTTCCATGGAGACTGGCAGGAGGGGGTCGGCGGCTGATTGGCACCATCCACCTGCGCCGAAGCTGTAGCGTCCTCCGGCCATGAGGAGACCGCCGCCCTGAGTCTCCACGAAGAACGGGAGGGATGCAGTGAAATCCGGCGGCACTTTCCATGCCGGCACATTGTTCAGAAAGACGGCGCGGCAGCCTGTGAGGATCCCGGGTCGGAGGGTGGCGGGGTCGGTGACCGTTTCCACGCGGAACTGCGTGGCGAGCGTGGCTGCGATGGGATCGTCCGCGTATCCTGTGATCAGGAGCAGGCGGGGTTTGTCGGCGAGTTCGATCCATGCGTCGCGGCGGTTGTTGCCTGGGCGTGGGTCATCCGGCGGTGAAATGAGGATTTCGTAGCGGTGACTGCCTGCGGCGCTGAGTCGGTCCGTGAAGCGGGGCTGGGCGCGGCCGTTGCGGAGCTGCGTGGTGGAGCGGTGGATCACGGCTCCATTCCGCAGAATGGCGGTGGGGATGCTGGCGTCGGCTGGGCCCGTGATGTCGGCTTCGATGAGGAATGGTTCGCCTGGCCGGGTGTGTGGCGGCAGCGAGATGCTGCGGACCGCGAAGTCGCGGTCTGTCGGTGGATTCAGGAAGCGGACGTCGAGCGGGACGCCTGCGGCCGACAGTTCCGCGCCGATTCCGGCGAGGGATTCTGTGCTGAAGCCATCGGTCAGGGCGAGCAGGCGGTTTGGTTTTTGTTCGTTCCGGAGTGCGAGGGCGGTGCGGATGGCGAGGGCGGTGCGGGTGAGGCCGCGGTTGCCCGGGAAGGCCGGGCTGCTGCTGCTGGGATCGCGCGGGAGGGCTTCAGCGGCGAAATCAATCCAGCGGATCTGATGGTCTGCGGACGGCTGGCTGCTGCCGAGGAGTTTTTCCCATTCTGGAAGTGAGGCTTCCGCGGCATCTGCGGTGCTGGCCGAGCGGTCCACGAGCACCCAGAGGTCGGTACCGGTAGGCTGGAGTCCTGCCGTGGGGTCGGCGAGCGCGGTGATGACGAGCGCGGCCATGATGCAGCGGAGCGGCGGGCGCAGGAAGCGGCCCCATGGCATGGAGGCGGCCAGGGCGAGCGCAGGCAGAAGCAGGAGCCATGCAGGCGCATTGAAATGCATCGCCGTGGGTCAGTTGGGGGATTGGTCAGGATTCATCCGGGAGGTTATCCTGGGGCTCATCCGGGGATTCTGCGTCAGCTTCCTCTGCGGGCGGCGGGTCCGTGGGAGGGTGGGCGGCCGGAACGGGCAGGCCGGCCTGCTGTCTGAGGTCGGCGATCTGGCGGTCGAGCGACTCGATGCGGCGGCGGGTTTCCGTGAGCATGGAGGCGACGGCGGCGCGCAGTTCGGTGGTTTCCGTTTCGCTGAGAGAATCCGGGATGGTGAATTCCGCGCCGCCGGGGCGGCGGTAGAATTCGAGGGCGGTTTCGAGGTCGACGGTGCGGAGTTCGTCGCGCTGCATGGCGCTGGCGACGCGGTCCCGCAGGGAAGCAGGCTGATCCGGTGGCAGGGCGACGGGGGATGACTGTCGTGCGATTCTGCGTTCGAGGAGACGGACGAGGATTTCGCGTTCGATGGTGAAGTAGCCTCGTTCGAGGAAGTGGAAGAGGCTGGTGAGGCGGCTGAGGTCGAGTGATTCCGGATCGAGGTCGAGGAATGAATCGAAGTGGTTGTCGAGGTGGATCTGCTGGAGCTGCTGGAGTTCCTGCTGGAGCGAGCTGACTTGTTTCTGGACGCCCTGCCATGCGGTGACCCACTGGATGATTTCCGGCTGCGGGTGCAGGGTGCGGCGGGGCTGCGGGGTGGGTGGTACGAATTTTCCGGCGGGCGGCGGGGGTTCCGTGACGGGACGGCAGGCCGGCTCCGCGAGGATGGCGGCGAGCGTGGCAACAGAGAGCCAGGGCAGCCGGGTCATGGTTGGGCCCGGAGGTCGAAGCAGAGCAGACGGGCCGGCTTGCCATTGAGTCGGTCCGGTTCGTTCTGGCTTACGTAGAGGAGGCCGTGACTGAGGGCGGGCAGGGTCCAGCTCTGGGTGGCGACAAATGGCTGGCAATGGCTGCTGACGGTTGCCGATTCCGGCGAGAGGTTGAGCCAGCAGAGGGTACCCCATTCACCGAGGCAGAGGAAGCGTCCGTCCACGCGGAGGAGACTGCCGCGGAAGAGACCGATGGGAATTTCCTGACCGTCCGGCGACTTCATGGGAAAGGAGAACTGTTTCTTCCAGCGGAGCGTGCCCGAATTGGCGTCGAGGCAGACGAGCTGGCAGGAACGTTCCTTTTCGCCACTGAAGCCGTAGAGGTGGCCGTCGTGGTAGACCGGTGTGGTCCAGTGGCAGGCGAGGTCTTCCGATTTCCATGCTGGTTCCCATGATTGGTCATCCTTCATGGTGAGCATGACGCCACCGTTGCAGGGGCTGTCGCGGTCGATGTATGCCTGCGAGAGGAAGACGCGGTTGGGGCCGCAGAGGACTGGGCTGGCGGCATTGACGCTTGGGTAGCGCCGGGCGCGCCAGAAGAAGGGTTCGTCCGATTTTCCGCTGGCGGGGTCGATGCTGAGCAGGCCGCCGGTGGTGGGCTCGGATTTGCCGCCTGCGAAGACGAGGATGCGTTCCTTGCCGTGGAGGTTGGCACTGATGGGGGAGGCGTAGCTCTGGCCCCATGCGTGGCTGGTCATCCAGCGGAGTTTGCCGGTGGCGAGATCGAAGGCAGCGACGCAGCGGTCCTCCGAGCCGCCGAGGTTGACGATGACGAGGTCCTTGTGGACGAGCGGAGAGGCACCGGATCCGAAGAAGTATTTGGGGACACCGAAGTCCGATTCGCAGTCATGTTCCCAGACGAGATCGCCGTTGGCGGCGTTCCGGCACTGGAGTCGGCTGGTGACGCCGAAGGTGATGACTTTATCCCCGGCGACGACCGGGGCTGCGCGCGGTCCGCTGCCGTATCCGAAGTCGTCGGCGTAATCGATGGGGTAGCTATGCGACCAGAAGCGCTGGCCGGTGACGGCGTCGAGGCAGTCGATGGTTTCGCGGCTATTCCGGTTGTGGAAGAGGAAGAGTCGGCCGGCGGCAATGGCTGGGCTGGCGTAGGAATCGCCGCGGGTGCATTCCCAGACGAGTGGTGGTCCGGTTTCCGGGAAGCTGGGGAGGAGGCGGGTTTCCGGCGAGGCCGGGTGGTCGGCTGGGCCGAGGAAGCGTGGCCAGTCGGAAGTGACGGCGTCGGTGGCGAGGGCTGAGGGTGCCTTGTGGGAGGTGAGGCCGTCCCATGGGGTGGAGGCGGCCGCGGCGGCGGCCGTGGTGGCGAGCAGCAGGAGGCAGGCAGCCGTCATGGAGGCCAGGGTGGCGGGGAATTGCGGGTGGGATGGTTCAGTCGGCATGGCAGACGTCGCGGATGGCGGAATGGAGGGCGTGGATGGCCGAGGAGATTTCTGCGGTGGTGATGCAGAGAGGTGGCATGAAGACGAGGGTATCGCGGACCGGGCGGGTGAGGAGACCGTATTTCCGTGCGGCTGTGCAGATGCGGGCACCGGTCTGGAGTGCGGGAGGGTAGGGGGTTTCGGGGGCGCGGACGATGTCGATGCCGGCGATGAGGCCGCACTGGCGGGTGGCAGCGATGTGGTGGGGGTGGCAGCGGGAAAGCTGGTCCAGTTCCGTGGCGAGGTGGGCGATGAGGGGCTGGATGCGATCGAGGGTGTTTTCCGTGGTGAAGGTTTCGAGGGAAGCGAGGGCGGCGGCGCACCCGAGCGGGTTGGCACTGTAACTATGGCCGTAGTAGAACGTTTTCTGTTCCGCGGCTGAGCCGAGGAAGGCCGAGAAGATGCGTTCGGTTGTCATGGTGGCGGCGAGCGGCAGGAATCCTCCCGTGAGCCCTTTGGCGAGAGCAAGGATGTCGGGAACAACGTTTTCGTGCTGACAGGCGAACATGCGTCCGGTGCGTCCGAAGCCCGTCATGACTTCGTCGGCGATGAGGAGCACACCGTGCGACCGGCACCATGTGCGCAGCTGGGAGAGCATGCCCGTGGGCCAGAGGCGCATGCCTGCGGCTCCCTGGATGAGAGGTTCGATGACGACCGCGGCGAGCGAATGCCTGGTTTCCGCAGGGAGGGCAGCGAGATCTTCCATGCTGTGCACGAGCAGGGAGTCGGGCCCGAATCCGCGGAAGCGGTCGTGGAAGGCCGGGATGCCGCCGAGCGAAGCGGCTCCCATGGTATCGCCGTGGTAGGCGAGCGAGAACGAGGCGAAGCGGCGGCGCTGCGGCTGGCCGGTGAGCTGGAAGTATTGGAGAGCGAGTTTGAGTCCGCATTCGATGGCGGTTGAGCCATCGTCCGAGAAGAAGACGCGGCTGAGTGAATTTACCGGCCAGAGCGAGACGAGCGCTTTGGCGAGGCGGGCGGCGGGGGCATTGATGAAGCCGAGTGCCGAGACATGGGCGATCGACTGGAGCTGATTGGTGATGGCGTTGGTGATGGCTGGATGGCGGTGACCGTGGATGCAGGTCCAGATGGTGCTGTTGCCATCGAGGTACTGTCTGCCCGCGTGATCCCGGAGCCATGCGCCCGAGCCGTCGGTGATGATGAGCGGGTGGTGGTCCGGGTCGCACCATTCCTTCATCTGGGTGAAGGGATGCCAATGATGGGCCTTGTCCGCGGCGATGATTTCCGCGGCTTCCTGTTCCGTCATGGTGGCGGGTGGCGGAGTCATTTCAGGGAAGTGAGCCATGCCATGAGATCGCGGATTTCGCGTGGTGTGAGGATGGTAGCCACGGAAGGCATGGGGCTGGCGGGTTCACTGACCGAGGCGATGGCGGCGGTCGGGATGGGAAGGAACCGGGAACCGGTGTCGAGAATGGTTTCCTTGGCATTCCGGCGGGTGATGTGGCCGCTTCGGATGGAGCCATCGGTCAGGGTGATGGAATGTCTTGCGAAGCGTGGCTGGCACTTGAGCGATGGGGAGATGAGGGCTTCGAGGATGGCTGAGGGGCTGAGGCGGCTGGCGAGGCCATCGATTTCCGGTCCGGTGGATCCGCCGCGGGCATTGATCTGGTGGCAGGAGAGGCACTGGGCGGAAGGGTGGGATTCGAAGATGATGCGGCCGAGAGCCGGGTCGCCGCCGGCTTGGGTCATGCGCCAGCGGGCGAGGGGGTCGAAATTGCTGCGCAGGGAGGCGTCCCATTGTTCGAGCCAGCGTCTCCAGCGCGAGCGGGGTTCGTGGTCGCGGCTGGTGAGGGCT
Organism: Verrucomicrobiota bacterium; assembly: GCA_039795165.1. Lineage (GTDB taxonomy): Bacteria > Verrucomicrobiota > Verrucomicrobiia > Verrucomicrobiales > V1-33 > V1-33. The sequence goes on from JBDKER010000030.1 coordinate 28,138, forward strand.
TCGAGGATTTCGACATGGCAGGCGGGGTCGGGCTGTCCGAGGATCCAGCGGGACACGACGAGGCCCCAGAGTTGTTCGCTGTCGTTTCCCTGGTAGCGGTTGAGAGCGCGCAGGACTGTCTGCAGTTCCGGGACTGTGCCTGATTCCAGCGAAGTGGCGAGCTGGGAAGGAAGGGAGCTGGGGGATTGCTGGAGGGTGATGCGGCGGGCTTCGGCGAGCAGTGCTGCGGGCGGAGGGGATTGGGGAGGAGGCGGTGCTGCGGGAAGTTCCGTGGCATTGAGCAGGGGGAGGACGGGAGGTTCAGCGGGGCGGAGGATTTGCCATGAAGTCTGCGCAGCGAGGGACGGCGAAGATTCGCCGAGGAGGCGGAGCGCTCTGAGCCGTGAGGATTCCGGCTGGGTGGAATCGAGCGCATGGCTGGTCAGTCCTTCCACCGGTGGCGGGGCGGTGGTTTTTGAGAGTTCGCGGGCGCGGGCGGCGAGTGAACCCGAGAAGAGCTGGGGTAGGATGGCGCGCAGGGCTGGGCGGGCGGAGTCCGGGTCGCGTGGGATTGGTGGGAGGAAGCGTTTGTGGATGGGGTCGAGGTCCGGTGGCTGGTGCCATGAGGCAAGGGTTTCGAGGGCGAGGGCGCGGCTGGCGGCGGGCAGGATGGGTTCGGGGAGTTCGAGGAGTCGGCGGACCGTCTGGGCGGCGGCCGGGGTTCCGGTGCGCTGGGCTGCCGCGAGGATGCGGGCGAGGAGGTTGGGATTACTGAAGGCGGGGGCGGTCCCGCAGCGGTCTGCCAATGCCGCGATGGCTGGCCATGCAGGCAGGAAAAGATCGTCGTAGAGCTGGATGGCAGACTTTGTGGCCATGGCGGGGTCCGGGTCGAGCAGCGCGTCCGTGGCGGCGGGGTGGCGGGCGAGCCGGAGGGACTGGAAGATGATGGCACGGACTTCGGCAGGTGTTTCCGAGCGGATGCGGTCGGCCAGTTCTTCCGGGGGCAGGCAGCGGGCGAGGCAGGCAGTGAGGGCGGCTTTGAGGGATTGATCGGAAGGGAGTGGTTCGAGGAGTCGGGCGAGCACGTGGCTGGCGGTGGAGGCGGGGTCCAGTTCTGTGGCGGCCAGGAGGGCGGCGGCGGCGACGGCCGGTGCCGGGTCGCTGAGGAGCCGGAGGGCGACCGGGGAAGCGATGCCGGATTCGCATTCCGTGAGCCGGAGAGCGGCTGCTTCGCGGAGCGTCGCGTCCGGCAGGCTGGCGCACGCCAGAAATTCCGTGGCGAGTGCTGGATGGGAAGCCGCGAGATCGGCAAGGCAGTGCAGGGCGTTGAGGCGGGCCGCCGGTGGTAGTTGCGGGTCTGAGGCGATGGAGTGGCAGGTGGCGGCGAGTTCCGGAGAGGCGCGCCGGATGACTTCGCGGGCGGCCATGGAGCGGAGGGGTGGGTGGATGCTGCGCAGACGTTCCGCCAGCTGCGCATCGCTTAGACGGAGAGGATCGTCGCGTAGAAAGACCGAGCCACTGGCCCATGCGGGCACGAGGGTTTCTGGAAGCGCGATGGCCGTGAGAATGCGGCACGGCGAATTGGCGGAGAAGGAACTGCCCCAGTCGGTCCAGAAGGCCGAGCCATCCGGCGTGATGGTGATGGCGGTGGTGGATCCTCCGTTCCAGAGGGTTTCGCTGCTGGAGAGCTGCCATTCCTGCGGGGAGCGGGTGGCGGTGATGCGCTTGATACCCGATTCGGTACCGGGGCCGAAGCCAGCGAGGAGGCTGACTGTTTCGTGGGACACAGGGTCGGCAGGATCCGGGAGCAGGCAGGTGATGACGCCTGGGATAACGATGGGATTTTCCGACAGGGTACCGCCTGGATGGAAGCAGTGGAGTCGGGACGACTGGGGTCCGGTGACTTCGGCCAGCCAGATGCGTCCGATGGGATCGGTGCAGACTGCGGAGGGATTCTCGAGGTTGGCAGCGAGGACCTGAGGATGGCTGCCGTCGGGCGAGCACCGGAAAAGGGCCGGGGTGTCGATCAGGTCGAGGCGTCCGGCGTCCGGTGATTCGGGCCGGGCTCCCCTTGAGGAAGTGAGGAAAGCGAGATCGTCATTGGGCAGGATGATGGGGGAGAGGACGCCAGGTCCGGCGTTCCCGGAGCGGACACCGAGTCCCGAGACGATGGCTTGCGCGGTTCCATCGGTCGGCGCAATGCGCCAGAGCGATGGCGTGCAGGCGAAGATCAGCTGTCCGGAGGTTTCGCTGATCAGACCGGCGGCTGGGCCGGTTTCCGGTTCCTGGAACGGGGCGGAGACGGACTGCGTTGGTGATCCGCGGGGGTTAGGGAGGGCCATGATGGCTTCGGCTTCCCGGGTGAGTGATTCGGGATCGTGGTGAGGGGAGAGTTTGCCATCTTTGAGCCAGCGGAGCAGGAGGCGTCTTCGGTCTTCGACCGAGGTGAGGCGGGCGTCGTCGGGGTGCATGGACGGGTCGCTGGCGGCAGAGACGGTTCCTTTCCCGAAGGAGCGCCTTGTGACAGCGGCCCAGATCTGACCGGAGGCATCGGAAGCGAGGCCGGTGACAAGACCGATCTGGTCTGAAGCCGGGACGGGCTGAGCCGACCATGATGCAGCGGCTGGGGCGGGCCGCGGGAGGGTAGTCAGGACGGCAATGATGATGGTGAGCCGGGTGCGGAGAAGAGCGGTCACGGCAGCGATCATGCAGGATTGGGTGGCGGGCTGCAAATGTGTTCCGCAGGAGAGTTTGTGGGAGAGAAACTCGCGGCTTTCATGGGTGGGTAATCTGGTGCAGGGGGCTGGGATGAAGAGTTTCTTTGATCCGCCGGCGATGGTCTGGCTGCTGACGGTGGGGGTACTGCTGTGGAAGTTGGTGCGTGGTGCTCGTTCCGGGCGGCGGTTGTCCGTGGTGTGGTTGCTGTTGCTGCTGGTATTTCCGCTGATGGAAGTGCTGCGGGTTCCGGCGCGGCTGCAGGCGTCGCTCGAGGAACCGTACCGGAATGTGCCCGGCTTGGCGGAACTGGAGCTGGCGGGGATTGATGCGGTGATGGGCTGCGGTGGGGTGCTGGGCGGGTCCGTTCCGGATCTGACGGGGTCGGACTATCATGATTGCGTGGACCGGTTTTTCACGGCGGTGATGGTGGGGAAGCGTCTTGGTTGTCCGGTGGTGTGGGGTGGGGGTGATGCGGGTGGTGTGCCGGAATCCGGTCGGCTGCGGGCGATGCTGGAGTCGTGGGGTGTGGATGGTGTGGAATTTCTTGGTGTGGGCTTATGCCGGGACACGAGGGATGAGGCGGTGAAGTCGGCGGCGCTGGCGGGAGAGCGTGGGTGGAGGCGGGTGGCGCTGGTGACATCTGCGTGGCACATGAAGCGTGCGGAAGCTGCCTATCGTTCCGTTGGTCTCGAGGTGGTGCCGGTCGCCTGTGATTTTGCGGGGATGGCGGCGGTGGCAGCGGACGGGCATGTGCAGGTGCTGCCATCGTCCGAGGGCATGAGGGCGGTGTATTTTTGGCTGACGGAAATGGTGGGTCGGGTTTATTACCGCTGGCGGGGGTGGCTGTGATTGATGCGGAACTGCTTTCGGCTTGCCTGGGGAGCAATCTGCCGATAAGGCGCGCGGGGTTGTCCGTGGCTGACGATGGCGGCGGGCTGCGCAATTCTGTTTCCAATCATCACTAACCAAACTGCACATCATGGCTGACTTAGACGGACAAAAGAAAAGCAAGGAATTCTTCACCGAGGTACCGCAGGCTGCTCCTGGATTCTTTCTGAAGGGATCGCACCAGTATGACTGGGGGCTGAAGAACCGACTGAGCCGGGTATTCAATCCGAAGGATGGGCGCACGCTGATGCTGGCGTTTGATCATGGCTACTTCCAGGGACCGACGACTGGGCTGGAGCGGATTGACCAGACAATTCTGCCGCTTGAGCCGTATGTGGACTGTCTGATGCTGACGCGTGGGATTCAGCGGAGTGTGGTGCCGGCGACGACGCAGAAGGCGATTGCGCTGCGGGCGTCTGGTGGCACGAGCATGGTGAGTCCGTTTGATGTGTGGGAGGGGGTGGACGGGGATGACAAGATCAAGCTGGAGCGTCCGGGGTATGAGCCGCTGTCGAACGAGAGCATTGCGTGCAGCATTGAGGAAGCGCTGCGGCTGAATGCGAGTGTGCTGGCGGTGCAGGTCTTCATTGGGAGCCAGCATGAGCGTCAGACCATCAAGAACATGACGGATCTGATCGACGAGGCCAACCGCTATGGTATTGCGGTGATGGGTGTGGTGGCGGTGGGTCGTGCGATGGCGCGGACGGCGCAGTATTTCCGGTTGGCGACGCGGATCATGGCTGAGCTGGGCTGCCATCTGGTGAAGTGTTATTATACGGACAAGGAATTTGAGACGATCACGAGTTGCTGTCCGGTGCCGATTGTGATTGCCGGGGGCAAGAAGCTTCCGGAGCTGGATGCGCTCAAGATGTCGTATAATGCGCTGCAGCAGGGGGCGAGTGGGGTGGACATGGGCCGGAACATTTTCCAGGCTGACGATCCGGTGGCGATGGTGCAGGCGGTGGCTGGGGTGGTTCATGGTGGGCTGACGCCGCAGAAGGCCTTCAAGCTTTATGAAGAGCTGAAGGCTGGCCGGAAGCCGAAGAAGAAGTGAGGTTTGCCGGATTTCCGGGGATTCACTGAAACGAAACGCCGCGGTGGGTGAGTGCCCGCCGCGGCGTTGGTATTTTGTAAAGTGGGCTGCGGTGGTCAGCGCGTTTGAGGTACGGCGTAGATACCGCTTTCCGGGAGTGGCGGGTTGAGGCGTGGGATGGTGTTTGCTCCTGGTGGGCGGATGGGTGCGGGCGGGCGGGTGGATGGAGTTGGGAGGGCCGTGGAGGGACTGGGGGTGGAGTCGGTGGGCTGGGGGAGTTGGCTGGCGACGTTTTTCAGGGGGGCTGCCGAGTCCGGGCGTTTGCGTGGTTGTGCTGGGGATGGTCTGGGGAGTGGGGTGGAGCGGACGAAGCCGGTGGGTTCCGTGAATTCCGCAGAGGGATCGCCGGCTGGGTTGGATGGGGTGGTCTGCGGGCGCTGACGCTGGAGGATGAGTGATGTGGCGAGGGTGACGGCGGCGCAGGCGGCGAGGGGGCGCAGCCATGGGCGGGGGCGGGTGCGCAGATTTGTACGGGTGGTGGGAGGGGAAGTGCCGGCGAACCGTTGTGCGAGGGATTCCGGGGTGGCGGCGAGGATGGCGGCGCGGAGGGTGGGGTCTGGAGCGGGGAGTGGTTCGCGGTGGAGGGCGGCGGCGAGTCGTGCGGCGGTACGGCGGACGGCCTCTGCTTCGGCGGGTCCGGTTGGTGCCGAGCGGAGGGCTTGGAGAATTTCCGGTTCTGGTGCGCCGTGCAGGTGTTCGCCGAGGGCGAGGGCTGTGAAGTCCGGGTGGTCCGAGGAAGGGTGCATGGGGTCAGGTGGTCGAGGGACAGAGGGACGGTCTGTGGTGGTCCGGGAGGTGGCCGAGGAGTTCTCGGAGGCGGCGGAGGCCTGTGTGGATGAGGAAACCGACATTGGTGACTGAGAGGCCGGTGGCGTCTGCGATTTCGCGGTAGCTGAGGTCGTGCTGGAATTTGAGCCGGAGGCATTCCGACTGATTGCGGGGGAGTTTCTGGAGGAGTTGGAGAATGGCGGTGGCGTCGTCGTGGGCGGCGGCGGATTCAGCGGGCTGGGGGGCTTCTGTGGCGATGCTGGTGAAGTTCTCCGGGTCCGTGCTGACGAGTCGGCGGTGGCGGCGGAGCCAGTCGATGGCGCGGTGGCGGCAGACGGTGAAGAGCCATGCTTTGAGGCCAGGGCCATCGAGTGCGGTGGGATTTGCGTGGGTGCAGAGGCGGAGGAAGGTATCTTGAACGATATCGCGGGCGGCGTCGTGGTCGCTGGTGATGCTGGTGGCGTAGCTTGTGAGGGCGGGGCTGAACTGGTCGACGGCCCGGAGCACGAGTTCCCGTGGGATGGTCTGGGCCGGTTGGGGAGAGTTCATGTGGGAAGAGGAAGACCGCTTGGTAGGGGAACGTGGGGCTGGGGAGGTTTCCTGGAAAGAAGATTCTGGCCGGGCGAGTCGGGCGAGAGGTGGCGTGGCGGCATTGGATGCGTAGGGCGGCGGACTTGCGGCGGGGAGGGGCGTCCCTCAGGGTGGAGCGATGAAAAGGAGAGTTCTGTTGTCGTTTCTGGTGTCTGCGGCTGTGTATGCCGGGGAGAATCCCGTGGTGGAGCGGGTGGGGCCGGATGGGGAGAAGGGGCAGGCGCGGGTGGTGACGCCGGACAATGCGCTGCTGACTCCGCTGGGGCGGCAGGTGGAATTGCCCGGGATGCGTCCGCAGGCCGCGGCGCTCAGTCCGGATGGGAAGCTGCTGGTGGTTTCCGGGAAGGCGTCGGTGCTGGTGGTGATTGATCCTGCGGATGGGCGCGTACGTGAGACCGTGGCGCTGCCGTCCGAGAGCGACACCCAGCCGGCGATTGAGGAACGGCTGCTCAAGCCTGACAAATCGGGTCAGCTGAGTTTCACGGGGCTGGTGTTTTCCCCTGATGGGAAGAGGATTTATCTATCCAACGTGAATGGGAGTGTGAAGGTGTTTGCGGTGAGTGACGAGGGGAAGGTGCGGCCGTCGCACAGCATACTGCTGCCGGAGGTGAAGGCCGAGGGCCGCAGCCGGGAGATTCCGGCTGGGCTGGCGGTGAGCCGGGATGGGAAGCGGCTTTATGTGGCCATGAATTTGAGCAATCAGCTGGGCGAGCTTGATACGGAAGGCGGGAAGCTTCTGCGGACGTGGCCGGTGGGGATGGCCCCTTACGACGTCGTGTGGACGCCCGAGCGGGTTTATGTGAGCAACTGGGGAGGGCGGCGGCCTGATGGATCATCGCCCGTGGCGCATGCCGGGCGGGGGAATGAAGTCCGTGTCGATCCGCGCACCGGGGCGGCGCTGGAGGGATCGCTCAGTGTCGTTCCGCTGGCCGAGGGAGCGCAGGTGGCGGAGCATGTGACGGGGCGGCATGCGTCCGGGCTGGCCATGTCGCCGGATGGGAAGTGGCTTTGTGTGGCGTGTGCGGCTTCGGATTTCGTGGATGTGTTCGATGTGAGGCAGCAGCGCTTCGGGGGACGGATTTTTCCGAAGCATACGCCGGCCGATCTGTTCGGGGCGGCTCCCAATGCGTTGGCCTTTGATGCGGCTGGGAAGACGCTGTGGGTGTGCAACGGGACGCAGAATGCGGTGGCCGAGATTGAATTTGCGGATGGGAAGGGCGAACTGGAATCGCTGCTGCCGGCTGGCTGGTATCCAGGGGCGGTGTGTGTTGACGCCGGGCGGGGGCAGCTGTGTGTGGCCAACATCAAGGGGATCGGGGCGAAGGCTGAGGGAGCGCCCGGGACGGGTGGGCGTGGCTTCAACAGTCATCAGTATTTCGGGACCGTGTCGCTCGTGCCGCTGCCGGGCGACGATGCAGCGCGGAAGCAGCATACGGAAACTGTGCTCGCGAACTACCGGGCTCCGAAGATCCTAGAGGCCTTTGCTCCGGTGCGGGAGGGGGTGGCGGCCGTGCCGGTGCCTGAGCGGACCGGCGAACCATCCGTGTTCCGGCATGTGCTGTATGTCATCAAGGAGAACCGGACGTACGATCAGGTGCTGGGTGACATGAAGGAAGGCAGCGGGGATGCGTCGCTGTGCATTTTCGGGGAGGAAGTGACTCCGGCGCAGCATGCCATGGCGCGGGACTTTGTTCTGCTGGACAACGCCTACTGTTCCGGGATTCTCAGTGCGGATGGGCATAACTGGTCGTGCAGCGCCATCACGACCGACTACATGGAGCGGCAGTTCGCGGGATTTCCGCGCAGTTATCCGGATGGGTTCGGGCGGAACGGAGCCGATGCGCTTGCGTGGTCGCCTAACGGATTCATCTGGGATGCGGCGCTTGCGAAAGGGAAGACGGTGAGGCTGTATGGAGAGTTCGCGGAATCCGTGAACCGCTGGCGGGATGGCCGGAAGGGATCGCCGCGCTGGAAGGAGATCTGGGAGGACTGGGAGCAGCACCGGGGAGGTGCGGGGAGTCAGATCGAGCTGCGGGCCATTCCCAGCATTGACACGATCAAGCCGCATTTCTGTGCGGAGTTTCCGACTTATGACAACGAGATACCCGACCGGGTGCGGGCGGATGTTTTCATCCGGGAGATGGAGGCCGCCGAGCGGGAGGGCCGGGATCTGCCGGCGCTCATGGTGATGAGTCTGCCGGGGGATCACACGAGCGGGGCGCGGGGTGGGAGTCCGACGCCGCGGGCGCATGTGGCGGATCATGACCAGGCCTTTGGGAAGCTGGTGGCTGCTCTGAGCCGGACGAAGTTCTGGAAGGACACCTGTGTGATTGCGATCGAGGATGATCCTCAGAATGGGTGGGACCATGTGAGTGGCTACCGGACGACGGCGTTTGTGGCCAGTGCGTGGTCGCGGAAGCGTGGGACCGTGAGCACGGCGTACAATCAGACCAGCATTCTGCGGACGATTGGATTGATCCTTGGATTGCCGCCGATGAATCAGCTGGATGCGTCGGCCACGCCGATGAGGGAATGCTTTGGTGGCGAGCCAGATTTTTCGCCATGGGAATGTCCGGCGGCGCGGTGGGACATGAACGAGCTGAATCCGACGGCGGCGTCGATCCGGGATGCGGAGCTGCGGAAGGATGCCGAGGTATCGGCGGCACTGCCTCTGGAGAAGCTTGATGCGTGTCCGGAGGACGTGCTTAACCGGATTCTGTGGCGGTCGGTGCGGGGGAAGGAACCGTACCCGGAGTGGGCCATCAGTCTGGTGGAAGACGACGACGACTGAGGGGCTGGGGAAAGCCGAACCGTGCCCGCCGGCTACCCTCTGAGTTGGCCGGCGGGCGACGGAACGGATGGTGCAGGTAGTTTCCGCGGGAACCGGGGCTCACGCAGAGGGGCGGGAGGCCCTGGGATTGCGGCTCCGTGACTGCGCCACGCTGGAGATTAGGAGCGGGAAGGTGATCTGCTCAAGCGGTCATCGCTGGAAGATGAAGAACTTCCGGCAGGCGAAATTGATGAGGACATTGGGGAGGACGAAGCCTGCGAAGGCGGCCCATGTGGGCCATCCGGCGCTGCGGATGAGCCAGTCCTGGATGATGCTGCCGCCGATGGCTCCGGGGGCATTGACGAGGGTGAAGAGGAGGAATTCGCGGATGGGGTGGTGGCGGCCCGAGGTGAAGACCCAGCGGGTATTGAGCCAGTAGACGAGGGCATTCGAGAAGAAGAAGGCGGCGGCGTTGTTGACGAGGGCGTGATTGGCGCGGGTGCTGTCGTCCGGCATGTTGCCGGAGAGGGCCGGATTGATGGTTGCTGACAGGGTGAAGAAGATGCTGGTGTGGAGGACGAGCGCAGCGACGCCGCAGATGGCGTATTTGAGGAACTGGATAGCCGGGTGGACGTCGCGGCTGCCGAGTGCGGCGATGATGGTGCGGAGGTCGCTGGAGCGGAGGAAGCGGATGAGTTCGCCCATGAAGTGGAGTGGAGAGAGCTAAGCGGAAAGACGGGATCAGGCCCATGCGCCGTAGCGGGACAACCAGACTTCGCGGGCCATCATGATGTCCTCCTTTTTGCGGCGCGGGCTGAGTTCCCAGACGATGGGGACGTCGTAGGGGACGAGGGGGAGGAGGCGGTCGTAATCGACGCTGCCCTGGAAGGGAACGCGGTGGTCCTGGTCCGGCCAGATGACATCGTGGAAGTGGCAGCCGAGGAGCCGGGGAGCCACCTGGAAAAGCCATTCCTCGTGATCGAGGAGACCGAGATTGGCCTTGAGCTGGACGTGGCCGAAGTCGTGCCAGTAGCCGACCCATGGCGTATCGAAGTCCGCGAGGAGCTGGACCATTTCACGTTCCGTGGGTACCTGTTCGTAGTGGCTGCGGCTTTCGACGGCGACGGGGACGCCGGCTTTTTCGGCGGCTGCGGCGATCTGGGTGAGGGCGTCTTTGGCGCGCTGGAGGTAGAAGGGGCCGAGGGACTCGCGTTTGCGGACCATGGCGAGTTTGCGTCGTGCGAACTCGCGGCTGCTGATTTTTCCGGCGGCGGCGAGGTCCTGGAGTTGCTTCATGGGATGGCCCATGGGGACGGTGCCCATGTGGAGGACGACGTACTGGGCTTCGAATTCCGCGGCGAATTCGAGGGTGCGGAGGGTGAGTTTGAGGGCGCGTTCGCGGTCGAGTTTCCGGTGACTGGTGAATTCGTAGGCATCCGGGGCGTCGATGAGGACTTCGACGGGGGAGGGGCAGAAGTTGTGAAGGCCGGAGACCTTCATGCGGCCTTCGGCGAAGGCCTTCTGGAGGCCGGGGAGGAGGGAGACCTTGAGGCCGTGGCTGATTTCGATGGTATCGAAGCCGAGGGCGAGGATTTCGTCCACCATGGCTTCGCCTTCCGAGTGGCGGTGGCTGTTCCAGCAGGTGGAGAAGGCGAGCATGGCGGTTGGCGGAGCGGGGTGGGGTGGGGTCAGCGGTTCTGGCCGGGGTGGTGGGCCATGGCGGCGAGCATTTCGGCGACGGCGGCGGGGAGGCCGATGAAGATGGCGCGGCTGACGAGGTGGTGGCCGATGTTCAATTCGCAGAGGTGGGGAATGCGGAAGAGCGGCGGCAGATTGGCTGTGGTGATGCCGTGTCCGGCATTGATCTGGAGACCGAGGGAATGGCCGTGGGCTCCGGCGGTCACGAGCCGGGCCAGTTCATCGTCGCGCTGTCCGGCGGGGAGGTTCGCGTAGGTACCTGTGTGGAGTTCGATCATGTCTGCGCCGATGGCGGCGGCGGCTTCGATCTGGGCGGGGATGGGATCAATGAAGAGCGAGACCTTGGTTCCGGTGTCCTTGAGGCGCTGGGTGGTGGTGCGGATGGCCTCGCGGTGGGTGACGACGTCGAGGCCGCCTTCCGTGGTGATCTCCTCGCGGTTTTCGGGGACGAGGCAGGCGTAGGCGGGGGCGGTCAGGCAGGCGATGCGGACGATTTCCGGGGCGTTGCCCATTTCGAGGTTGAGGGGGACGCGGAGTTCCCGGCGGAGGAGGTCGACATCGCGGTCCTGGATATGGCGTCGGTCTTCGCGGAGGTGGACGGTGATGGAGTGGGCACCGGCGTCCTCGCAGGCGCGTGCGGCGGCGAGGATGGAAGGTTCTTCATGAGGCACGCCGGGCGTGCGGGCGTAGCGAGCCTGCCGGAGGGTGACCACGTGGTCGATATTGACGCCGAGTTTGAGCATGGAAGCGGGAGGAAACCGATACCAAGGCGTGCCCGGGGCGGGGGTACAATCAGATTTTTCCGGCGTCTTTCCGTGGGGGATCGATATCTCCCGGGGCGATGGGCCGCCATGATCCGGGGGCGAGGCTGCCGAGCTGAAGGCTGCCGATGGCCGAGCGGTGGAGGGAGGTCACCGGGCAGCCGTGGGCTGCGAACATGCGGCGGACCTGATGGTAGCGACCTTCGGTGATGAGGAGAGTGGCGGTGCGGTGGGAAGTGATGGTCAGCGTGGCTGGGCGGCAGGGTTTGGTTTCGCCGCGGAGGACGAGGGTACCCGAGGCGAAGATGGCGGCGAGGTCCGGGGGGAAATCGTGATCGACCGTGACGTCGTAGGTCTTGGGGGTTTCGTGGCGTGGGGAAGTCCAGCGGTGGATGAGGGAACCGTCGTCGCTCAGGATGATGAGGCCACTGGTTTCCCGGTCGAGTCGGCCGACGGTTTCCGGTGGCGGCTGGCGCTGCAGCCATGAGGGCGGGAGGAGATCGTAAAGCAGAGGAGCTTCTGCGGGATTGTGGGAGCAGGCGAAGCCGACGGGTTTGTGGAAGGCCACGAGGAGGCCGTCGGGGAACTCGATGGGTTGGCCATCGACCGTAGTGGCGGCAGGGTCGATGCGGTCGTCGGCGCGGAGCACGGGGTTTCCGCTGCAGACGACGCGGCCCGCGCGGATCCATAAAGGGGCTTCGCGTCGGCTGCAGAAGCCGAAGCGGGAGAGCAATTGGTCAGCGCGGATGGCGGGCATGGCAGGAGGTGGCATGGGAAATTCGCCCTGTCATCCGTGCGCTGGGTAGTGCAGGAGATTCGGGATATGCTGCTTTATTCGACAAATGACGGGCTGGTGCTGGAGCGCGGGGGCCGTGCGGAGCTGCTGGAGGGATTCTCATGGGATGATGTCTTCCGTGCGGACGATCCTGCTGGTTTTGTGGTGGCTGCGGCCGGTCGGCCGGTTCCTGTGCCCGATCCGGGGGAGGAACTGAGGGCTCCGGTGGCGTCGCAGGAGATCTGGGCGGCTGGGGTGACGTATTTCCGGAGCCGTTCGGCGAGAATGGATGAATCGAAGGAAGCGGGGGCCTCCGTGTTTTATGATCGGGTTTACGAAGCGCCGCGGCCGGAATTGTTTTTCAAGGGATCCGGCTGGCGGGCGCGGGGGCATCGGGCTGGGGTACGGGTGCGTGGGGATTCCGGCTGGAGCGTGCCGGAACCGGAACTGGTGCTGGCGGTGAATGCGGCGGGCCGGATTTTCGGGTTCACGGTGGGGAACGACATGAGTGCGCGGGACATTGAGGGGGACAATCCGTTGTATCTTCCGCAGGCGAAGGTGTACCGGGGGTCGTGTGCGCTGGGGCCGGCGATTCTGCTGGCTTCTGCGCTGCCGCCGGAGACGGTGATTGCGATGCGGATTCTGCGGGGTGGGGAAGAAGTCTTTGCGGGAGAGACGAGTCTGGCGCAGCTCAAGCGGACGCCGGAGGAACTGGTGCAGTGGCTTTTTGCGGACAACGAGTTTCCGGATGGGGTGCTGCTGCTGACGGGGACTGGTCTGGTGCCGCCCGGGAAGTTCACTTTGGCGGCCGGAGATGAGATTTCGATCCGGATCGATGGGGTGGGAACGCTGGTGAATGTGGTGGAACCTTGAAGGGCTGCGAGGCCGGGAAACCATGGACGTTTTCACGATTCCGGCGGCTATCGATTACGCGGCTGTTTTTCTGTTCAGCATTACGGGCGCGCTGTCTGCGACCCAGCGTGGGCACGATGTCGTGGGGTTGGTGGTGCTGGCGTTTGCGGCTGGTCTGGGTGGCGGATTTCTGCGGGATGGATTGATTCTGCAGAACGGTCCGCCTGCGGCGCTGCGGGACGGGGGATTTGTGCTCGCGGTGCTGGCTGGTTGTGCGGTCACGTGGATGTTTCACGCGAGGGTCGAGCGGTTTTCGCGGGCGTTTCTGGTGCTCGATGCGATTGGGATGGCGGCCTATGGAATTGTGGGGGCCACCAAGGCGGCGGCGGCCGGGCTGGCTCCGGCGGCGTGTGTGCTCACGGGAGTGGTCAATGCCGTGGGCGGCGGGATCATCCGGGACGTGCTCATCCGCGAGGAACCGCTCGTGTTCCGGCCCGGTCAATTTTATGCGGTGGCGGCAGCGGCGGGCGTTTCCCTGTTCATCTTCCTTGACCGGGTGCTGTCGGTGCCGGCTGGGATTGCGGCGGGAAGCGGGATGCTGGCGGCGCTGACGATCCGGCTGCTGTCGATTTATCTGAACTGGACGACGCGTCCGGTGAAGCCTGGCAGGCTGCCCTGAGCAAGGCTGGTAGTGGCGCTCAGGGGGAGGCCTTTCATCAGGGTACGGGGCGCGTGTCTTCCTTGAACCGGAAGGGCGCTTTGCCGGTGATCGTGGTGCTGGTGGTGCTGGGGCACCAGTGACGTTCCACGTGTTCGATGATGAGCTGATGGCCCGCGAAGTGGTCGACGCCGGGTGGGCGTTCCGGATTGTACATGGAATCGGTCATGTCGCGGAGGAAGGTGACTTTTTTGCCTAGGTAGACCTGCTGGCGGATGCCGAACGGGCGGCCGAGGACACACATGTTGAGATGGACTCCGCAGAGGATGACGTGGTCGATGCCGCGGGCGGCGAGGAGATTCCATGTTTCCTGGCCATCATCAGTGAGGGCGTCGCCGTCCTTGAGTTCGATGAGAGGGTGCTGGCGTTTCCATGGGGGCACGATCTCGCATTTCCGGTCCGTGCAGGAACAGCCCATGTCGCTGTCGTCGACTGGGAGGACGCTTTCGCGGCGGGGGTCGGTCCAGCACCATGCTGTGCCCCAGCGTGGCGCCGTGGCGAGCGGGATGGGGGTTTTGGCTGACGGAGCCTGGTGGGCGAGTTTCCGCTGTGGGGAATCCTTGTAGAAATCGGTGACGCTGCTGGGGGCGTGGATGATGAAGATGCCTTTGGCGCGGGCGGCCTTGAGCATTTCGTTCATTGGTCCGGCGAGTTCCGTGACGCGGCGGGCGGCGCTGCGGCACCAATGGTCGTCCCACATGTCGCAGACGACGATCGCGGTTCTGGCGGTGTCCCATGTGGCTTCCGATTCCGTTGGCTGCGGGGAACTGGCGGTGCGGGAACGGAGGGAAAGCGGCAGTGGACCGGCGGAGGCAGCGGCAGACATGGCGAGGAAGAGAAAGAACCAGCGCATCATGAGGTCAAGGGTCCCGGGAGTGTGGCTTGATGCAACGGAAATCGCCCTCGCATCGGCGGGAGCGGTGGCGTTGAATCTGTCAGGAACCCGCTTGCGTTCGGGCGCGGAATTGTGTGGAATCGGTCCTTCGTTACTGAGATTCATTGAGAAACCCTTATTATCCATCATGAAACACACCATTCTGGCATCCTTTGCTGCGCTCGTGGTTGCTGCCGAGGCCGGCACCAACGTTCCTGCTCTTCCGGCGACCCCGGCACTTCCGGCTCCTGCGGCCACCGGGGACGGTTGGTCATTCCGTCTGGCTCCTTATGCGTGGCTGACGGCGATTGAAGGGGATGTGGGCTTTGGACGGGTGACGGCTCCGATTGACATCAGCTTCGGCGATACGCTGGACACGCTTGATATGGCCTTCATGGGTGGGGCGGAACTGCGCCGTGGCCGCTGGGGACTCGGGATGGATGTGATCTACGGGAAGACCTCGAACGACACCGAAGCGCGCGGCTGGCTCTTCAAGAGTTTCCGTTATGAACAAACGCAGTGGTTGCTCACGCCGACGCTGTCGTTCCGGGCCATTCAGACTGACAATTACTACATGGATCTGACTGCGGGGGCGCGCATTTCGATTCTTGAGGCCGAATTGACCGGGCGGTTTGACCGTGGGGGCCAGACGAGTTTCGGCCGCGACACCGACTGGGTTGATCCGGTGGTGGGGCTGCGGGGTCAGGCCGAGTTGGGGAATGGCTGGTTCTTCCGTTATTCCGGAGACATTGGCGGGTTCGGGGTCAGTTCCGATCTGACGTGGCAGGCCTTTGCGGGCATTGGCTACCATTTCAACCAGTGTGCGAGCGTGGCAATTGGCTACCGTGGGCTTGGAGTTGATTATTCGAAGGATCGGTTCTCGCTCGACACCGTGACGCATGGTCCGGTGATTGGAGTGGAATTCCGCTTCTGAGCGGCGGCGGCGGAAGCGCTGCTATATGAACAATGAAAAACCGGCTGCGGGAGTTTGTGCTTCCGCAGCCGGTTCTGCTTTGTGGAGGTGCTTTCCCGCGCTCTGGATGACGGTTCTTATTCTTCCGTGCCGGATTGTTTGGGTTCGGTCATGAACGGGATGAGGGAGAGGGTGAGGAGGCCCATGATGAGGGCGATGATGGCGGCGGTGGCGGCCATTTTCGAGGGATTGGGGGGCATGCTGTCCGAGAAGGTGAAGAAGATCCATGCCATGCTGGTGCCGAGCACGCGTCCGCCGATGTTGGCAGCGAAGCTTTCGCCGGTGCCGCGGAGGTGGAGAGGGAAGACGCGCGGGATGTAATTCCCCCAGAAGCTGAATTGTCCGACGAGGAGTGCGCCGGCGAGGAAGACTCCCCATTTGAGGGCTCCGAGGGTTCCGGCGGTGCCCATGCTCTGACCGATCCACCAGAAGAGGGCGGGGATGAAGATGACGGCGGGGACGGCGAAGAGGCGGAGCAGGGCGCGGCGGCTTGCGATGTAGAGGACTCCGATGGCGAGGAGGACGCGGCCGATGAGTCCGCCGAATTCCTGCCATTTCTGCACGATGGCGGCTTGTTTTTCCTCGATGGGGGCCTTGGCGCGGTTGGTGACGGCGCGGAGGGCGTCGGCGGTTGGTTCCGGTTTCTGGGCCGCGGCGGCGTCGGCTTTTGCCTTCTGGACGGCCGCGGTGATGGCCGGGGCGGATTTTTCCTTCACGTCGGCGAAGCCCGGGACGATCTGGGGAAGGTGCTGAATGGCACCGAAGGCAATGCCGTAGCAGCAGGCGAAGAGGGCTGTGGTGGTGAGGGTTGTGCGGAGCAGGTCCGGAGCGAAGAGTTCGCTGATGCGCGGGCGCTTCAGTTCGCCGCGGCGGCGTTTTTCTTCCCAGACTGGGGATTCCGGGAGGAAAGGCCGGATGACGATGAGGGGGATGGCCGGAATGAGGCCTGAAATGAGAGTGTAGCGCCATGCTTCGTGCTGGCCGTGGATGGCCGGCAGCGACGGGGCCGCCGAGATGCACCATTCGTTCACGCCCGCCACGAGGAGACCGCCGAGCGAGGAGAATGCCTGCGTCAGGCCGAGGACCTTTTCCTTCTGCTTCTTGTCCGGGAAGAGTTCCGCGAGCCATGCGACGGCGGCCACGAACTCGACGCAGACGCCGACGAAGACGCAGCAACGGAAGAAGAGAAGCTGCGGCAGGGTAGTGGCGTAGCCTGCGGCAAAGGCACCGAAGGCGTAGAGGAGAATGCTCCATGTAAGGACGCGTCGGCGACCGAGGCGGTCTGTCAGCCATCCGCCGAGCAGTCCGAAGATTCCGCCGGCGACGGCTGGGATGAAGAAGAGCATGCGGGCCCACTCCTTGTATTCCGGGGTGCCGACCACCAGTTTGCCGAGCGAGAAGAGCGCCGGCTTGATGATGAGCGGCAGCATGAGGAGTTCATAGATGTCGAAGGCGAAGCCGATGCTGGCGATGATGCAGATCAGCCACTGGGTGGGAGTGAGTCGGGAGGCCATGAGAGAAATTCCGTGGAAGTGGACAACGGCCTTGGGGATTCGCAAATCGGAATCGTGCCGCGCCAGCGGTAGCGGTGGCGGGAACTCTGCCGGTGCGCGGGAGCTGGTTGCAAAGGGGCAGGGTCAGGGGAAAAGAGGAAGCGATGTCGACAGTTCCAGAGACGCTTGGATTAATTGCGGGGAATGGAGTCTATCCTTTCACGATGGTCGAGGCCGCCCGGAAGGCGGGCGTGCAGCGACTCGTGGTGGCTGCCTTCGAGAACGAGACGCGCCCGGAAATTGCCGGAACTGTCGATGCGGTCGAATGGCTGCGGGTCGGGCAGTTGAGCCGGATGATCCGGTTCTTCCGTGGAGAAGGCGTGAGGCATGCCGTCATGGTCGGTCAGATTGCGCCGCGTAATCTTTTCGATCTGCGTCCGGATCTGCGCACGCTCATGATGCTGGCGAAGGTGAAGGAACGGAATGCGGAATCGCTTTTCGGAGCGGTGGCGTCGGAACTGGCGGGCGACGGTATCGAACTGCTGCCGGCTACGAGTTATCTGGACGACCACCTTGCTCCGCACGGTCACATTTGCGGGCCAGTGCGGAAGGCGCGCGACATGGAAGACATAGGTTTCGGGGCACGCATGGCCCGGGAGATGAGCAGACTCGATGTAGGGCAGACCGTAGTGGTGCGCCGCGGCACTGTGCTGGCCGTTGAAGCGTTCGAGGGAACCAACGAGTGCATGCGCCGCGGGGGAGCCATGGGGAAGGGAAAAGCCGTCATGGTGAAGGTGAGCAAGCCTGGTCAGGACCTGCGCTTTGATGTGCCTGTGATCGGGGCCCAGACCGTGCAGACGGCAGCCGAGGCCGGCATCCAGCTGATCGGAGTGGAAGCCGGACGGACTCTCATTCTCGAGCGGGGCGAAGTGGAACGGCTCTGTGGCGAGCGCGGAGTGACGGTGGCTGGGTTCTGAGATGGCGACCTGAAGGCAGCAAAAAGCCCGGTTCCCCATGCGAGGGAAACCGGGCTGCGGAAGAGTTTTGCGTGGCTCAGCGGCGGCGGCGGCCAAGGGCGAGAGCGCCGATGGCGAGGAGGGCAGCCGAGCTGGGTTCCGGGATCACCCCATTGTTAGAAAGGAGGAGTCGGGCACCGTTGGAAAGCACGAGGTTGTGGTAGGCCCCGGGAACTGCGCTGCCGGCCGTGCTGAAGTGCGAGGCAATCTGGGACGGGGACAGCACGGCACCGTAGAAAGCGACTTCATCGACGCCGCCGGAGAACGGACTGCCCGAGTCCGAGGAAGCGATCGTCAGGTTTGCGGTCGTGCTGGCATTGTAGACGCCATTCCGGCCCGAGCCGTTGGTGTCATCGGCGAGGATGCCATTGACGTAGAGTTTGGCGGCCGAGCCATCCCATGTGGCGACGACATGCGTCCAGACATTCAGGCTGGCGGTGCCGCCGGTGAGATCCCAGCCGTAGTCGCTGCCGGCTCCATTGTACATGCGGAGGTTCCAGCCTTCTGCTTCACCGCGCTGGAAGAACGCCCAGCCCGAACGAGGGCTCGCCGAAACCCGGTTGGCAATCGGCGCGTCGTCATTGTCCCATGCCGTGGGGAATGCCCAGAATTCGATCGAGAATGGGCTTGAGGAAGCCGGATTGATGCCGCCGTTAAAGGGGACTACTGTGTTGATGCCGGCTCCTGAATAAAAAGCAGCCTGATCGCCGCCGGAGGCCACCGCGCCAGCACCGTAAAAAACGCCATCAGCATCCGTGCCATTGGCAGAAGCGCCGAGGCTGCCGGAGTTGAAGGAAACGGAGGCCGCGGAGGCAGCCATGGTGGAAGCGGCAAGGGCCGAAA
Organism: Verrucomicrobiota bacterium; assembly: GCA_039795165.1. Classification (GTDB taxonomy): domain Bacteria; phylum Verrucomicrobiota; class Verrucomicrobiia; order Verrucomicrobiales; family V1-33; genus V1-33. The sequence goes on from JBDKER010000030.1 coordinate 46,948, forward strand.
GAGAGAGAAGGGAGATTCGGTTCATGGAAAATTCAGGGTGTATGAATTGATAGCTTGCTGGAGGTGATGGAGTGGCGCAATCCGATTTTCGGTACTACGGGTTTGCGGAGGTCAATGGCATCAGGCGCTTGCGGGGCGGGGGTGCGGGTGCAGGATGCGGGCTGATGGGAGAGGAAACCGAAGCGACGCAGCATCATGGCCATCTGATCTTCCAGTGGAAGCGGGCGGGTTGGACTCGGCGTCGCCTGCTGCTGGCGCTGCTGCTCGCGGCGGCGCTGCATGGCGGGATGTTCTATCTTTTCCGCGTGGTGAATCCGGCGATCGTGCGGACGGCTCCTCCGCGGCAGACCGTGCTGCATCTGGCGTCGGATCAGCCGGAAACGAAGGCGCTGGTAAGCGCGGCGGAGGATAGGTTCCCGGGCATGTGGCGGAGGGAGGCCGGGGCTTCATGGGAACGGGATGTGGTGGCGCTGGCGAAAGTGGTGCCCTCGGCCTTTGGTGGCGAGCAGCGGCCCATGGCGGCGCTGAAGCCGTTTCCGCTGCCGCTGCTGCCGCAGGCCCTGCCGCCCGGGGTGCAGGCGGGCAGTCCTCTGCTGCCTGCGGTGGTTGCTCCTGCGATGGCTGCGGTGCCAGTGGTTGCTCCGGCAGCGGGTGTTGATGAAGAACCTGAGTTGCCGCGGCCTGTTCCGTCGCTGGTGGTGGAATCCGGGTTGGGGTCGCGCGAGGTGCTGAGGATGCCGTCGTGGCCGGACGATCTGGTGGGGGAAGCGTGGCCTGAGACGGCAGCGGTGCCGTGCATGCTTGGTGTGGATGCCGCGGGCCGGGTGGCGTTCTGCCTTCCCGTGACGCCGGCGTCCGGGGTGGATTACGGAAAACTGCGTGACGTGCTTGCGGCCATGCGGTTTGCCACGGAACCCGGTGCCGGGATTCAGTGGGTCATGGTTTCGGTGCGCTGGTGATGTGCCCGTGTGCAGCCAGGGATGCTTTCAGGCTGCTTCGGCGTCTTCCGGCGGTGTGGGTTCCTGATCCGGAGCGATGTCCTGTTCCATGCGGAGGTTGCGGATGATGAACTCCTGGCGTTCCGGTGTGTTCTTCCCCATGTAGAAGGTGAGGAGGTCGCGGATGGAGTGGGCATGGTCCATGCCCACCGGGTCGAGGCGCATGTCTGGTCCGATGAAGTGCTTGAATTCCGAGGCATTGATTTCGCCGAGTCCCTTGAAGCGGGTGATTTCGGCTGCCTTGCCGCACTTTCTGATGGCGTTGAGCTTTTCTTCTTCGGTGTAGCAATAGAAGGTTTCCTTGCGGGAACGGACACGGAAGAGCGGGGTCTGGAGGACGAAGAGGTGGCCGCGGCGGATCACATCCGGGAAGAACTGGAGGAAGAATGTGATCATGAGCAGCCGGATGTGCATGCCATCGACGTCCGCATCCGTGGCAAGGACCACCTTCTGATAGCGGAGGTCATCGACGGAATCCTCGATATTGAGGGCGTGCTGGAGGAGGTTGAATTCCTCGTTCTCGTAAACCACCTTTTTGGTGAGTCCGAAGGTATTGAGAGGTTTGCCGCGGAGGCTGAAAACCGCCTGTGTTTCGACCTGCCGGGCGCTCGTGATGGAACCTGAGGCACTGTTGCCTTCAGTGATGAACAGCGTGCTTTCCTCGCGGTTCTTCGCATTGGAATCAAGGTGCACGCGGCAGTCGCGCAGTTTTTTGTTGTGCACCTTGGCCTTGCGGGCGCGTTCCCGGGCAATCTTGGCGACCCCGGCCAGTTCCTTGCGTTCTGATTCGTTCTGCTGAATTTTCTCGAGGAGGGCGCGGTCGGATTCCTTGTTCCGGGCGAGGTGCATCTGGAGATGCTTTTCAAGGAAATCGGCCATGAAGCCGCGCACGGTGGCTCCGCCTGGTTCCATGACGGTGCTGCCCAGTTTCGTTTTCGTCTGCGATTCAAAGACTGGTTCGACCACCTTGACGGCGACGGCGGCGACGATGCCGCCACGGATGTCCGAGGGATCGAAGTCCTTTTTGTAATGTTCGCGGAGGACCTTGACGATGGCTTCGCGGAAGGCGGCGAGGTGTGTGCCGCCCTGGGTGGTATTCTGACCATTGACGAAGCTGAAGATGTCTTCGCCCGGCTGGTCGGCGTGGGTGAAGGCAATCTCGATGTCCGCGCCGATGAGGTGAATGATGGGATAGAGTGGATCCTGCGGTAGATTCTCGCGCAGAAGGTCCTGCAGTCCGTCCTTCGAGCGGAACTTCCGTCCATTGAAGGAAATCGTGAGCCCCGTATTCAGATAGGAATAGTATCGGAACATGCGTTCGAGCACTTCCGGGTCGAACTGGAACTTCGCAGTAAAGATCGAGGGATCCGGATGGAAGAGAAGACGGGTGCCATTCGGTTCCGGTGTCTTCTCCGGCTTCTTCATTTCCTCGCGGACCTTGCCGCGCGAAAAAGTGATCGCCTTGGTTTCGCCTTCGCGGTACGCTTGGATCTCAAAGCGGTCGGAAAGCGCATTGACGGCCTTGATGCCGACCCCGTTGAGGCCGACGGATTTCTTGAAGGCCTTGGAATCGTATTTCGCTCCCGTATTGATCTTGGCCGCGCAATCCATCAGCTTGCCAAGGGGAATGCCGCGTCCGAAGTCACGCACCGAAAACCGTCCGTCGTCGCTCAGGGTCACATCGATCTGCTTGCCGTGGCCCATCACGAATTCGTCGACTGAATTGTCGAGCGCTTCCTTCACGAGAATGTAGATGCCATCGTCCGGAGAACTGCCGTCGCCCAGTTTCCCGATGTACATGCCCGGCCGGAGACGGATGTGGTCGACCCAGTCGAGGGATTTGATGCTGTCTTCGGTGTAGTCGTGCTCGGCCATGGCAGGGGAGATTTTGCTTTTGGGGACTGAATAATCCCGGAAAGCTAAGGAATCAACCCCTGAGGGATCCCGACGGGCCGGATTAGCGTAATTGATTGAAGATCAGTATACTGGGATCAGGGAAGGGAGGTCCTGAGGCGCAGGAAGAGCCGGGATTGAGCCGGTGTGGGCGAGGTGGCCCGCCAGACTTCGGTCTGGGAGCCGTCGGGATTGCAGAGGATGGTGTGGCGGACGAGGCTTGTGGGGGCATGCGACCAGCTGGCGAGGTCGGGCGAGAGTTCCGGGACGGTGGGGAGGTCGTCCGTGCGTGGGTCGCGCGCGAACGTGACCGTGAGGAAGTCGGCCTGGTTTTCCGGGAGTCCTGGTTCCGAGGGTACTGGGAACGACTGGATGGCGGTGGTGATGGCCGGGGTGCTGGCGGCGGATTTCGGGTTCGTGCCGAGGGTGAATTCCGAGGCATTGGCGAATCCGTCGCCGTCGTCGTCGGTCGTGTCGCTGCTGATGCCGTGCTGGGATTTCCAGTCGCTGTAGCGGATGAGGTCGTGAGATCCCGGCGATCCATGGGCGGTGGCGCTCGGGCGCCAGTTCTGGGCGAGGTTGTGATCGGGATTGGCTTCCGGTCGGATGAGGACGAGGGAGGGACCGCGGCCGTCGGCATCTTCGGGCCATGGATTACGGTCGTTGTAACGGAAGCTGCGGATGGTCGAACCGTCGGCGGCGAGCAGTTCGATGGTTTCCCCGGAATCGGACAGGCCGCTGCCGAGTTGGAACGTTCCTGCGACGGGGAGGTTTGCGCCGTAGCGCAGCGCGAAGGCGGCCGGATTGCTCACAATGAGCACGCGGGTTCCGGGAGCGAGTTCCCGGATGGGTGAGGTGGCATCGAATGTGAAGTCGAGGCCGGCACCGAAGCGGACGCCATCGAGCGACACCGTGAGTTGGCCGATGTTGAGGAGTTCGATGAATTCGAAATCGCCCCGGCGGCTGAATCCGGCGGCGCTTTCCTGCGGGCTGGGTGGCGACGGCTGGTAATGGAGTTCGCTCACGGCGAGGTTTGTGGCCGATGCCGGCACGGTGGCGACACTGAAGTACGCATCGGCAAGGGCCGACCATGTGGTGCCATTGAGAATGCGGGCTCGGACGGTGCCCGACTGCGTCAGGGGAATGGGAATCGTGTACGTCTGCGCAGTTGGCGACGGGGTGTTTTCCCATGCTGCCCGCGGATCGCTTCCATCCATGGTGTAGTAGATGGTTCCGGTGGCGACAGGATTATGAATGCGCAGGCTGAATCCTGCGGGAACGGGGCCGCCGTGCTGTGCCGCATTGCTGGCATCGCTGCGGAATTCGGGAGCTGCCACGGCAGGGTACAGCGGCAGGGCCGTGCCCGAGACATTGAACGACCGCAGATTGGCCAGCGCGGAATTGCTGGTCGCTGTCAGGCTCCCGCGCGCCGGGAGGATGGTATTGAGAATTCGGTTCTTCTCCGCGGTCCAGATGGGGGTCGGAAAGCTTCCATTGGTTGTGTAGGCATGTGGTTGGCCGGCTGTGCTCCGGTTGTCGCCCCAGCGCGCCGATTCGCCGCGCACACCCCATGGCTCAATCTCGGCAAAGCGCCGGTTGAAGGCGGCCCGGAGGCCAGTCGTGCTAAGGATTCCGTTATTGAAAAGGTGGCGGTGGGCACGGTCGGCAAACTGCAGGCGGAATTCCGCATTCCGGGCGAGTCGGCGTGTGATTGCGCCCGGGCCGCGGCTCGATGTTTCTCCATCGCCGGTCCAGTTCCCCTGCGTGAAGGTGTTTTCCGATTCGATACGGAAAACGTGTTCCGCATCCCATGAATGCCATTGCCAGCGAGCCTTGGGATCGTTCCTCCGGATGCTCGCATAATAATTCTTGTGCGGCCAGTCACCATTCGCGGCGACGCAATTGAGCAGAATGTAATCGATGAATGAGGGAATATCGATGCGCGCGGCGGCAGCTTCATAGGCGGCGCGGCTCGCGAGGTCGGGAACGGCATTCGGAGCGACCCGACCGATCCCGAGGAGATCGAGCATTTCCTCGTAATTGCGCAGAGTCGTGCAGTTGAAATACGCGGTATCGCTGGCGCTGCCGAGGGCGAGGGCGGGATTGATGAGGCCGGAAGCGACGACTTGGCCGGCCACCGTATTGCCATCGACGCCGGTGGCTGCCGAATGCTTGAAGATATCCCAGTCGTCCTTTGATCCCCCGCGGTAATCGGACATGAATTTTTCATCCGGTTGGTCGTGGACCAGGTAGAGTCCCCAGTAGAGACCATTGAGGAAAAGATGCACCGGACGCGTGCGGAACGAATGACCACCCATGGCATTCTGCAGGTCGGCCATGACATGGTCGCGCACGTAATCGCCCCGCTGACGCTGCGTGGCATCGGAATGCACCCACGCCTGATTGAGCCGGGCATCGAGGATGAAACGGTCGTGCGTGGGTGCGGCGTCGTCCCCGTAGACCGGGAAAGCGACATCGTCTTCTGCCTTGAAGTTCATGGATAGCTTGTAGCTTTTCCAGCGCTGCTGGCTGGTGCCGCCGAAAACGTGCACGCGTCCATTCGTCTGAAAGCCGCGCCGCGCATTGGGATCGGTGGCATTGCCATCGGGATTGATGAATTCGAGGGAGGCCGCCCGGGGCGATCGTTCATTGGGTACACCGACCTCCGCCCCGACATAGACCCCGCGCCGTGCCACGGGGGTGGAGCCATAATCGGGGGCGGTCGTGTTCGGTCCAAAGCACTCGCGCCACGGCATCACGAGCGACATCACAGGAAGTTTGCGCAGGTCTTCGGCCGTGAAGCGGTTCGCGGGATTCGGGTACTGATTGCTCCCGGTCTCGACCGCCCAGTCGGGCCCGGCGGGCGTCCGGATGGTGCCACCGCTGGTGCCCCACGGAAAGGTATCGGCTGCCGTGAGCCCCATGCTCGCGGGCGGACCGTTCTGACTCAGAACCTGGTTTGCGAAGAGATAGGTATGAGTGTCCGGGGTCGAACTCCCGAGTCCGGTTTTCCATGCCACCGCGCGGACAATGGTGGTGCCGCTGATGGTGAACGAGGCACTCGGCAGGGTCTGGTCGTCCGCGGCGGCCACCTGCGTTCCCACCGTGGGCGATGGCACATTTCCATTGAGCGTATAGGCAATGGTCGCTCCCGGAGTGGCGCAGCTGATCGTCAGGGTGAAGGGGGCATCGTGAAAGCCGCGGTCGACGGAGAATTTCGTGTCGGCACAGGAGGCGTTCACGCCCCCGGCGGAATTGGCGGCCCCGGGCGTATCCGCAGGAAAGAATACCGGTGCCTTGGCAGGATCATTGGCCGGGTAACCATAGCTGATGCCCCGCCGCTGCATCGGATAGGGAAGATCGGGCGTTCCCATTCGGCTCACTGTGATCCAGCCGCCCGCACCATCAGGCTGACTCAGCAGCAGCACCCCGGAATTATCGATGCGGAAACTCGTGTGTGGTTCCACATTGGCCACGTTGCGTTCCAGTCCCCCGCAGAAAACCATCCGGTAGCCATTCGCGGGAATGGTCGTCGGCACCGTCGCCGGCGCCACCGGCCCCGCAAAGACCCACTTCCCGGGATTCGCCGGATCGTCGCTCAGCGCCCAACCGGTCAGGTTGACCGCCGCCGCCCCGTCATTGTACAGCTCGATCCACCCGGGGCTGTTCCCATCCATATCCAGGAGCGCATCCGCATCATTCGGACGCCCCGGATTGTCTTCCATGAATTCATTGATCCGTACCGCCCCAGCGCTCGGAAGCATCAGCGACACCAAGGTCAGCATCACCACCAAAGGAGACGTTCGCGTTCTCATAGGCAAAGTTCAGGGGAATCGCCAGGCGCAGACTGGCTCCTCAGAGGCTACAGGGAACGCAGCGGCAGCGTCCAGTGCTTTTGCCGACTCTGAACGAGGAAGGGGACGGAAAGGGACGGAAAGGGACGAAAGGGACGGAAAGGGACGGAAGGGACGGAAGGGACGGAAGGGACGGAAGGGGGCGGAAGGGGGCGGACCTCCTGCGGGGATTGGGGGCGCTGATTCAGGTGGGGAGGCGGGGCCTTACAAAAATTTTGACATGTGTGGGGAATCGAACATACTTCGGAAAACCGGATTATTTATGAATCAGAAACTGACATTGATGGGTTTGGTGATGGTGGGTGTGTTTGGAATGGTGGGTCGGGTGGAGGGTGGGTTGCAGTTTGGTTTGGGGGCGGGTGCGTTTAAGGGGACGGAGTTTGATGAGGAGGTGAAGTTGGGGTTGGTGGGGGAGTTTGGGGTTTTGTTTGATGATGCGCCGATTGATTTGTTTTTGGGGCCGAAGTTCACGTATGTGAATGCGTTGTCGTTTGACCGGACGGGGAGTGCTGGGTTTGCGACGGCTGGGGCGTCGGCGGATTTGGATTTATTTGAGAGTGTGCTGGCGGTGCGGGTATTGTTTCCGTTGGGGACGGAGGCGATCAAGCTGTACGCGGAGGGGTCGGCAGGGGTGGCGAATCTGAGTGTGTCCGGGGAGACGTCGGCGCGGGCGGAGATTGGGGGACGGGAATTTTCGTTCAACCGTCGGCTCGATGCGGATGCGTGGGTATTTGCGTGGGGGTTGGCGGCGGGGGTGCAATTTGATTTCACGGGCAACTTCGGGTTGCGGGCCGGCTATGAATTCCACGGGTTGGGGGATGCGGACATGTTCGATTTGAAGTCGAGCACGGGGAACATGCATGGGGTCTCCGCGGCCCTGCTGCTCAAGTTCTGAGGGCGGGCGTGGAGGATGGGGGGGGCGGCGGTGGGCCGGGGCGTTGGCAGGTCAGGTGATCTGGGGTCGGATGACTTTCACCGAGAGGGGATCCATGGCTTCGGAGAGCCGCTGGAAGGTGGGTTCGTCATCGCAGATGCCGACGATGGCACCGCCTGAGCCGGTGAATTTGGCGCTGACGCCGACTGAGCGGGCGGTTTCGATCATGCGGACGTGGCCTGGGTTGAGCGGGCAGATGCTGCGTCGGAGGTCGAAATTTTCGTCGAGGAGGGGAGGGATGCTGCGGGTTTGGCGGCGGAGGAGCATGAACTTGGTTTGTTCAGCGAGGTGGGCCCAGCGTTGGATGGCTGAGCGGACGTGGGGGTCGCCGCGGTCGTAGCGGGCGCGCATATCGTTGTGGAAGACTTCGGTACCTTCCGAGAGTTCGGTCGAGTAGGCGATGTAGAGAGGGGGGAGGAGGGCGGGGTCGAGTTCCTCGTAGAAGCCGTGGCCGTGCTGGTCCATGTGTTCGCGTGCGAAGTCCATGAAGACGACGCCTTCGTAGACCTGGATGACGCGGTCCTGGAGGCCGGCAGGGATTTTAAGTTCCGTTTTTTCTGCCGAGAGGATGAGGCCGGGGAGGATTTCGCGTGGGATGGAGACGTCGTAGAATCCCATGAGGGCGCGGAAGCAGGCGGTGATGATGGCGCTGGATCCGGCGAGGCCGACGTGGTCCGGGATATCGCTGCGGTAGGAGAGGCGGAAATTGCGTTTCGGGAGGTCGATGTGCTGGGATTCGCAGTAATCGCCGAAGACCTTGCAGGCCGCCTTGAGGAGTCGGACTCCGCCGTAGTAGCCGTAGCGGCGGACATCCTGGCGGAGTTGGAGCATGCTTTCGAACTGCGAGTGGTCGCGGTCGTTCGGGACGATTTCGATGGCGTGGGAATCCTCGATGGTGACGCGGGCGGCGAAATTACGGACGATGAACGAGATGGTTTTGCCGTTGTAGCCATCGGAGGGGTTTCCGATGAGGCCGGCGCGGGCGTGGGCGAGGTATTCGGCGGCGGGCATGGTGGGTAGCGCGGGAGAACGGGTGGGAAAAGAGGCGGGAGATTAGGTGGGTGGGGCGGCGGCACAACTGGCAAAGCCGCCGTCGTCTGTGTTGATGGCAATCAGGGAGTTGCCGGGGCTGGGCGGCGGGTCGTGTGTTCCTGCTGGTTGAGGGAGACGCCTTCTTTGGCGAGGAGGTCGACGAGGCTGTCTGGTCCGGCGAGGTGACCGGATCCGACGATGACGATGGCGTTTTCGGAACCATGGAGAAGGCTGCGGATTTTCGGGAGCCATGCGGCATTGCGGTCGTCGATGAGGCGTTTGCGGAGCTGGGGAAAGTCCTTGAAGCCCTCGCGGAGGAGGGCGTCGAGTTTGGGGGCATCGCCTTCGTGCCATGCCTGGGCGAGCTGGGCGATGCGGGTGGGGGCGGTGCGGGCGTCGCGGATGGCGGTGGCCACGAGCTGATTCTGTTCGGTGGGGCTGAGTGCGTCGAGGATGCCGAGGCTTTCGGCGGTGGTTTCGAGGCCCTCCGTGCGGCGGCTGCCGAGCCGGGCACCGAGGTGGCGTTCGATGCCGCGGGCCGCCGAGAAGCCGAGCCGGTCGAGGGTCGTCATGCCGATGCGGAGGGAAGCCATCCATGGTTTCGACTGGCGGAACGAGTCGATGGCGACGCCTGATTCAGTGCACCATGCGGCGAGGGCGTTTTTTGTTTCCGGGGAGAGGAGGGCATCGATCGACTGACCGGCTGGGAGGGAGGAAAGGGCGATGGATTCCTTCTGGACGTCCGGGTTCTCGCTGGAGCCGGGTTTGGTTTCCATGACGACGATGGCGCTGTCGTCCCATGCGCGGCGCCATGGTTCGGGGAGTGGGTAATCCGATTCGCGGAGGACGTGGATGGAGCCTGCGAGCCAGACGGTGGCGTTGCCTGTGGATGCCTTCCAGAGCATGGTCTTCGTGGTGCGTTCCGGTCCATCCGGGAGGGAATCCTTGCGGCGCTGCAGGACGAAGAGCGTGGTGAGCGAGATGGCAGTGATGGCGAGGCCAGTGATAAAAAGGCGCATGACAGCAGGGGAATCGGAGTATGCTTCGGCGTCGGCGTTGGCAGGTGCCAGCGCAATTCCGGAACCCAGATGAAGTCATGAAGCAGTTCAACGATGTACAGATCGATTTGCCGAAGCTTCCCTCATCATTCGGGCGCTGGCTCGTGACGGGGGCGCTGGGGTTGGCGGTGCTGAGTTTTGCGATGAGCACGTGGTATGTGGTGCCGGCGGAGTCCGAGGCCGTGAAGCTGAGGTTCGGTCGGATTGTGGACAGCCGGATTCAGCCGGGACTGCATTTCAAGCTTCCGATGGGGATTGAGTCGGTCGACATGATGCCCGTGCAGCGGCAACTGAAGATGGAATTCGGCTATGCGACGCCTGGGGCGCTGGATCTGCACCAGGGAGGGCGCGGTGGGCAGGAGATCGTGAAGAACATGGTGACGGGCGACCGCAACGCGGTGCATGTCGACTGGGTTGTGCAGTATCACATTGATGATCTGGCGCAGCATCTCTATCATACACGGGACCCGCAGGAGACCCTGCGGGATGCGACCGAAGCGGTGATGCGCGAGATCATCGGGGACCGGACCGTGGATGAGGTTCTGACGGTGGGGCGGCAGGAAATCGAGGTCGAGGCCCGCACCAAGCTGCAGGAAGTGGCCAAGCTGTATGAACTTGGCATGATGATTGATCAGGTGCAGTTGAAGGCCATCAATCCCCCGCCGCAGGTGCGTGATTCCTTTGAGGATGTGAACCGTGCGCAGCAGGAACGGGATCAGATGGTGAACATGGCGCGGGCTGAGTACAACAAAGCGGTGCCGCGGGCGAAGGGGGAAGCGGATCAGAAGCTGAGCGAGGCCGAGGGTGATGGGCTCAAGAGGGTCAATGAAGCCAACGGTGATGCGGGGAGGTTTGCGTCGATTTACGAGGCATACCGGAAGGCACCGGATGTGACGCGGCGGCGGATGTACATGGAGACGATGAGTGAAGTGCTTCCGAAGATGGGCCGGAAAGTGATTCTGGATGGGTCGGCGGGGAACGTGCTGCCGTTTCTGCCGCTGGGAGGGGAATCCGGCGCGGTGGCTCCCGCGGTGCGGCGTCAGCCTTGAGTCGGGGAACCATCGAACGAATTGAAATGATGAAAACGATACTTTCTGCGCTGCTGGTGCCTGCTCTGGTGCTGGGGCTGATTATTCTGAAGGGGGCGGTCTTCACGGTGAGGCCGACCGAGCAGGTGATTGTGACGCAGTTCGGGAAGATTGTGCGGCCGCCCATTACGGAGCCGGGTTTGTATTACAAGATGCCCTTTGTGCAGGATGTGAACCGGTTTGACCGGAGGATCCTGGAGTGGGACGGGCCGCCTGAGAAGATGCCGACGCGGGACAAGGTGTATCTTCAGGTCGATACCTTTGCGCGGTGGCGGATTGTGGATCCACTCAAGTTCTTTGTGAGTCTGCGTGACGAGCGGAGTGCGCAGAGCCGGCTTGATGATATCATTGGGAGTGCCACGCTGGGGACGGTAGCGCGGCATGATCTCATGGAAATTGTGAGGACTGACAAGGACCGGAAGGGGCCGCCCTTGCCTGAGGTGCAGAATACGGGGGACAATGTGGCGGTGCTCGAGCCGGTGCGCGAGGGTCGTCTGGTGGTGGAGAAGCAGATTCACGAACGGGCTTCGTCGCGGCTGCGTTCGGATTTCGGGATTGAGCTGCTTGATGTGCGGTTCAAGCGTCTGAACTACAGTCCTGATGTGGAGGATAAGATTCACCAGCGGATGATCAGTGAGCGGAAGCAGATTGCCGAGCGGTTTCGGTCCGAGGGGGCGGGGGAAGCCGCGCGGATTGGCGGCGACCGCGAGAAGGAACTGCGGAAAATCGAGTCCGAGGCGTACCGGAAGATTCAGGAAATCCGTGGGAAGGCCGAGGCCGAAGCTGTCGATGTCTATGCGAAGGCGTACAATGCGTCGCCTGAGTCTGCGGAATTCTATGGATTCCAGCGGATGCTGGAGACGTACGGCGAAGTGATTGACCGTGATACGACCGTGGTGCTTTCGATGGAGAGCGACATGTTCCGTCTGCTCAAGACCATGGAATCGGCTCCGGCTGGAGTGAAGCCTGCGGTGCCTGCCTTGCCTGCTCCGGTGCCCGTGCCCGCGGGTCCGTGAGGGCCGTCCATTTGCCGGTCCGGGCTTTGGTGTTTCCATGCCCGCCCCTGCTCATGGCAACGGCGTAGTCTGGTCCGTGGGCCTTGGGTGATCTGGGAGAGTGCCTGCGTGGCGGTGGCCCGTCAGGCGAGGATGCCATTGACGACCTTGCCGAAGACATCGGTGAGGCGGTAATCGCGGCCCTGGAAGCGGTAGGTGAGTTTCGTGTGTTCGATGCCGAGGAGTTTGAGCATGGTGGCGTGGACGTCGTGGACGTGGACGGGATTCTCGGCGGGTTTGTAGCCCAGTTCGTCGGTGGAGCCCCATTGGACGCCGCCTTTGATGCCGCCGCCGGCCATCCAGATGGAATAGGCCAGCATGTGGTGGTCGCGTCCGTCGCCCTGGCTCATGGGGGTGCGGCCGAATTCGCCTGCGAAGACGATGAGGGTATCCTCGAACATGCCGCGCTGCTTGAGGTCCGTGATGAGGGCCATGCAGGCGCGGTCGATTTCTTCCGACTTGAGGCGGACGCCGTCCTTAACGCCGCCGTGGTGGTCCCAGTCTTTGTGGTAGAGCTGGATGAAGCGGACGCCGCGTTCCGCGAGGCGGCGTGCGACGAGGCAGTTGGAAGCGAACGAGCCATCGCCGGGGGTGCAGCCGTAGAGTTCGCGGATGTGGGCAGGTTCTGCGGCCATGTCCATGAGGCCGGGGACGCTGGCCTGCATGCGGAAGGCCATTTCGTACTGGGCGATGCGGGTGGCGATTTCCGGGTCCTGGACGGTGCGGTCGTGTTCTGCGTTGAGGGAACCGACGGTGCTGACGATATCGTTCTGGAGGCCGCGGGAATATCCGGGCGGGTTGCTGAGGTAGAGAACGGCATCGCCTTTCGAGCGGAGGTGGACGCCCTGGAAGCGGCTGGGCAGGAAGCCTGACGACCATTGGCGGGCGGCGATTGGCTGATTCTGGCCGCCGCGGCCGAGCGAGGTGAGGACGACGAAGCCGGGGAGGTCTTCGGCGTCCGTGCCGAGGCCGTAGGTGAGCCATGATCCCATGCTGGGTCGGCCGGGGATGGCGGATCCTGTATTGATGAAGCAATGGGCGGGGTCGTGATTGATGGCATCCGTGTGCATGCTGCGGATGATGGCGATGTCGTCCGCGACCGAGCCGATGTGCGGGAAGAGTTCGCAGATTTCCGCGCCGGATTTGCCGAAGCGCTGGAAGCCCCATTGTGGGCCGAAGCATTTGAGTTGCTGGCCCTGGAGTTGGGCGAGCTGCTGGCCTTTGGTGAAGGATTCCGGCATGTTCTGGCCGTGGAGCTGGGCCAGTTTCGGTTTGTGGTCGAATGTTTCGAGGTGGGAAGGACCGCCGGCCATGGTGAGCCAGATGACGCGTTTTGCCTTGGGTGGGAAATGGGTTTGCGGGAGGATGCCTGTCCAGCGCGACGGTGCATCGGCGGCTTGGAGGGCGTCCGGGCGGAGGAGTGTGCCGAGAGCCAGCGAGCCGAGGCCGAGGCGCTGCAGGAAGGCGCGGCGGCGCATCTGATCCAGAGTGTTCATGGGAGGAAAACGGAAGGGAGGGGGATGTTTGATCAGGAAACCGGGGGCCGGGGCATCAAGGGGCGGGTTCCGGCCGCCGGAGGGCGTAGAGGGCGGAGTCCGTGCGGACAAAGAGGGTTGCTCCTTCCGCGGCAAAGCTGGCAAACTGCCGGCCCGGGAGCTTCGGGCTCGCGATTTTTGCGAACTCACGGCCTTTGCGGAGAATGTAAGTGGTGCCTTCGCGACCCGGGAAGTAGATGCGGTCGCCGTGGGCCATGGGGCTGGCGCTGAATGGTTCGCCGAGACGTTCCCGGAAGATTTCCGATCCGTCCTTTGCATCCACGCAGGTGACCATGCCGCCGTCATTGGCGAAGTAGAGCAGTCCATCGGCGAGGACTGGTGAGGGCTGGGTGGGTGCTCCCTTGTCGAAGGTCCAGAGCAATTCCGGGGTGCCCGCACTGATGCGGAGGGCGATGAGGCGGCTGCGGCCGAAGCCCGTGGCGAAGTAGACGACGCCATCGTGGAAGAGCGGCCGCGGGGTGATGCTGAAGCCCAGCTCGCCGAACGGGTACTTCCAGAGTTCGCGTCCCGTGGCTGGGTCGTAGCTGTAAAGCCAGTTCGATCCCTGGGAAAGCAGCTGCGTGCGGCCTGCGGTTTCCACCACGAGCGGAGTTCCGTAGCTTTTGCGGAGCTGCGGGTTGTCGTGCATGGAACCCGAGCGATCCGACTTCCATGCTGTTTTGCCCGTGGCGGTGTCGAGCGCTGCGATGAATTGGCGGTCGCTGCCATCGAGGTGGAAAATCATCAGATTTCCATGCACCACCGGGGTCGAGCCTGGACCATTTTCGTGCATGACTTCGAGTTCCGCATCCGTGCGGGTCCAGACCAATGAGGCATCGCTGGTGCGGAGGCAGGCCGATCCGAGACTGCCGAAGTGGCAGAAAAGGTGGCCGTTGGCGAGGACCGGGGTGGGCGAGGCGTAGCTGTTGAGCTGGTGGACCCACTGCGGGTCCTTGCGGGTGAAAAGGAGGACGTTGTGAAGGAGTTTGCCGGTCGCTGCGTCCACGCAGAGGGCACGCAGTTCCACGCTCGAAAGGAGGGTGAGCGGCTGATCCCCGGTGTTCGTGCGCAGACGTTCCTT
>JBDKER010000031.1:0-56909 GCA_039795165.1 Verrucomicrobiota bacterium
CGAGTCCGACGGAGGCCGAGGTGGCGGCGGGTTTCACGAATTCGAACGACTTTGAATTCATCCGGCTGACGAATGTGGGGACCGAGCCGCTGGATCTGACGGGGATTTATTTCTCGAATGGCGTCCAGTTCACGGCAGTGGAAGGGATTCAGAACTGGCTGGCGGCGGGGGCGTCCGTGGTGGTGGTGGAGAACCGTGCGGGGTATGCGTCGCGTTACGGGACGCAATGGCCTGTGCTGGGCGAATACGTGGGCGATCTCAATGATGCGGGGGAACGGGTGGTGCTCAATGCGCGGGACGGCACCGTGCTGTCCGAGTTCCGTTATGACGACGCCAATGGCTGGCCGCCGCTGGCGGACGAGGGTCATTCGCTTGTGTGGGTGAGTGGCGATCCGGCCTTGCCGGGCAGTTGGCTGGCATCGCTCGATCCTGGTGGGCTGGGAGTGACGACGTACGATGGCTGGGCGAAGCGGTACTTTGCGGATCCTGCGGCAGCGGAGGCGGCTGCGGGGGCTGATCCGGACGCTGATGGGCTGGGGAATTTCGGGGAATATGCGTTTGGGACCGATCCCCGGGTGGCGGGGACGCGGGAGGCTGGGCTGGCGGTGCTGGTGCCTGGGAATCCGCTGCAGTTGTCTGTGCGGCGGCGCGCGGGGACGGGACTGCGGTGGGATGTGGAATCGTTCACGATTGACGAAGCGGCGGCTGGCTGGGTGGTGGTGCCGGGAGCGGCGGCTGTGGTGACGGCGGCCGGGGATGGCAGCGAAACCGCGGTGTGGCCCGCTCCGGAAGGAACAGCGCGGGGTCAACTGCTGCGGGTGCGTGTGCGGCCGGTTGGTCCGTGACAGGGTGGAAATCCAGCGTCGGCGGGCCGCGCGGTAACTTTCTTCTTTTCCAGAAGGGAATCCGTGTGGGCCGTTGACAAGCCGTGCGGCTGAATTATTCTCCGCGCTCTTTTCCCGGGCATTTTCCCTGGAAATCCGTTCCCCCAATCACAAATCCACATTCCAGCAAACTGTCACCATGCCAGAAATCCAGGTTAAAAAGGGCGAGCCGATCGATCGTGCTCTCAAGCGTCTGAAGAGCAAGATTGAGACCGAGGGCACCCTTGAGGAATTCCGTCGCCGCCGCCAGCATGAGACTCATCTGGAGCGCACCCGCCGGAAGGCCCGCAGTGCTGCGAAGAAGAAGAATCAGAAGTTCCGTTTCGTTCCCTGAGGACGGCGGCTGATTGGCAGGGAACTTTTCGGGAGCCCCGGCTGCGAGAATCAGCCGGGGTTTCTCTTTTTTCCGGGAGGGCGGGGAAATCGCGCTTTCCGAATCATGGCGATTCGCGACATTGCGGAAGATCCCTGAGAGTCCGCTGAATTCTGAACCGCCTCATCTGTCATGTCTGAACCAAGTTCCCCCCTTCCGCATGGCGTGATTGCGCCTGAGGCGCGTCATGCGCACAGCCTTGTGATCCGCATCTGGCCGAACATACCGATTCTGTATCCGATGGCGCTGGCGGCACTTGTCTGCGGGATTCTGAGTATTTTTCTGTCGTTTGACGGCGAACTGCGGCGGTTTGCGCAGGTTCCGGCGGCCGCGGCACCGGCGGCTGCGGTGGTTGAGGGAGGCGGTGAGGTGGCAGTGGCGGCTCCGGTGGCGGTGGTGCACACGGTTGATCCGGCGACGTTTGCGCCCCGGCTGCGGGCGGCGCAGGTGATTGCTCTCGTGTTCCTTGCGGCCTTCACGTATTCGCTGGTGGTGGTGTGCACGGACATTGTGCTGACGGGAGCGCTCATCGGGGTCTTTGCGGCGGTCATTGTGGGACTGCTGCTTTTCATTCTGAATATCTACCGACCGTTTGCGCCCGGGTTGCTGGGATTTCTGACGAAGTTCACGCCCGTGGCGAATTCGCATTTCTATTTCGCCGTGGCGGCTCTGTGGGCGATTCTGATGATTGCCTCGATCATCTACTCACGGTTTCACTATGTGAAGATCGAGTCGAACGAGGTTGTGATGGTTGGCGGGGTGCTGGACAAGCGGAAGCGGTATTCTTCGATGCGGATGCAGTACACGAAGGAGGTGTGCGATGTGTTCGAGTACTATCTTCCGTTTGTGCGGTCGGGGCGGCTGATTCTGCGGTTTCCGCAGGAAGCGGAGCCCGTGATTCTGGATCATGTGATGCAGATTGACGAGGTGGTGCGGCGGCTGGATCACATCACGGCGAGTCTGCAGGTGGCGCCCGAGGGGCATGACAGTGAAGCCGCCTGAGGGCGGTCGTGCAATTTTCTGAAACCAATAACTGACGAACTATTTTGGCTGGCATTGTTGTAAAACCACGGGCGCGCATTTTCCATGGGCATGAATGGGTCTATGCGTCGGACATTCAGAAGATTTTCGGGAAGCCCGAGCCTGGGGGGGTGGTTTCGCTGAAGGATTTCAAGGATCGACCGCTGGGGAGTGGGATCTACAATCCGGTGTCGCAGATTGCTGTGCGGAGGTTTTCGCGTCACCGCGAGGAGTTGAGTCCTGAATTCTTCGTGCGGCGGCTGAAGCGTGCGTGGGGTCGGCGCGAGAAGATGGCGGGGCTGGATCCGCAGCTGTGCCGGGTGGTCTGGAGTGAGAGTGATGGGTTGCCTGGGGTGGTGCTGGACCGTTATGGTCCGCATTTTGTGCTGCAGACCCTGACGCTGGCGATGGATCAGCGGCGGGAGATGATTGCCGCGGCGGTGGTGGAAGCCTTCGGGGCGGAAACGGTGACCGAGCGCAACGACAGTCCGATCCGGATTGCCGAGGGCCTGGAACTGCGGACGGGGATGCTGCATGGCGAAGCGCCCGCTCCGTTCCGGGTACAGGTTCCCGGGGGAACTTTTCTCATTGATACCACGGCGGGACAGAAGACCGGGATCTATCTGGATCAGTTGGATAATTACCGCGAGGCCGGGGCCCGGGCGGCGGGGAAGCGGGTGCTCGATTGTTTCTGCAATCAGGGAGGCTTTGCGATCGCCTGTGCGCTTGGTGGAGCCACTGAAGTGACGGCGGTTGATGTGAGTGAACCGGCACTGGCGGCGGCGCGGGCCAATGCCGAGGCGGCCGGGGTGGCTGACCGGGTGAAATTCGTCTGTGCGAATGTCTTTGATTACCTGAAGGAACAGGAAGTGGCGGGGTCGCAGTGGGATTACATCATTCTGGATCCTCCGTCGTTCACGCGGAACCGGAAGTCGGTGAGTGATGCCCTGCGTGGCTACAAGGAAATCCATCTGCGTGCGCTCAAGATGCTGCCGTCGGGTGGGTTGCTGAGCACGTACTGCTGTTCCCATCATGTCAGTTCCGGAGATTTCCGCGGTGTCGTCCTCGAGGCAGCCGTCGATGCCAAGAAGACCCTCTGTCTGCTCGCCACCCACAGCCAGCGGATGGACCATCCGGTGATTCCCTCGATTCCCGAGACCGAGTACCTGCGGGGCTACACCTGCGAACTGCTGGCGGCGTTCTGAGGGGGGCATCGGAAAACCCTTTCAAAGCTGGGCGGAAGCGTGTATGCGTGCGGACAAACATCCTGACACCTGACCAAGCCGATGACACTTTTTGCCTATACTCTACAGCAGCTGATCACTGAGGGACTGCCTGCGACTGTGATTTTTGCGGTGGTGGGGATGGTGCTGGCGCTGGTGGCTTACCGGTTGCTGGATCTGATCACGCCCGGCTGTCTGAGCCGGGAGATATTTGAGAACCGGAATGTGGCGGCTGCGATTCTTGGTGGGTCGCTGGTGCTGGGGATCTGCATCATCATTGCCGCTGCGGTGGCGGGCTGAAGGCGATGGCACTGCGATATGACAAGCCGGCTCCCCGGATGAATTCGGGGTGTGTCACCATCGGGGTGATTGCGGCCCTTGTGGTGGGGGTCCCTGTGCTGTGGTCTGCCTGTGACGATGACGATCCGGACCCGGTGAATGGGACGACGACGTATGTGAACAATCATTACATTCCCGGGGTGGGGTATTACCACGCGCCGTTCATGGCGTTTTTCCCGGTGCGGTTCAATGATTACACGCCGGGCCGGGGGTATTACTATGGCGGGAATTATCATCAGACTGCGAGTGCGCCGACGGTGACCTCGTCGCGGCCTTCGGCGGATGCGGTGACGCGTGCGAACACGGCGTACCGGGCGACCAATCCGGCGCGGCGTGGTGGATTCGGCCGGGTGGGTTCGGTTTTTTCCTCCTCGGGTTCATGAGACGGCATGCGAGTGCTCCGCGGGCGGGCTGGGAAGAGACGGTGAGCGGTCAGGGACTGCTGTGGCATCATGATGACGGGAGTTCTCCGTACTGGGATGAATCGGTCTGCTATGAACTGAGTGCGGGGGAAGTGGCGCGGCTTGAGTTGACTGCTGGTGAGCTGCATGGTTTGTACATTGACACGACGGAGCGGGTGATCCGGGACAAGCGGTGGAAGGATCTGATGATTCCTGACGAGCAGGTACCCTTGCTGGTGAAGTCGTGGGAAGAGGAAGATTTCACGCTCTATGGTCGGTTTGACATGGTGTTTGACGTGTATGGCCAGCCGAAGCTGCTGGAGTACAATGCGGACACGCCGACGGCGCTGCTGGAGGCGGCGGTGATTCAGTGGTACTGGCTGAAGGATGTGCGGCCGGAGAGTGATCAGTTCAATGCGCTGCATGAGAGTCTGGTGGCGGCGTGGCAGCGTTTCGGGGCGCGGGCGGTGCATTTTGCATCGATTGCCGATGCGTGGGAGGATGAGATGACGGTGGCGTATCTGGAGGAGACGTGCCGTCAGGCGGGGAGTGACACGGTGCGGATGCCGCTGCCCGCGATTGGCTGGGATGATGATCTGCAGCATTTCATTGATGAGCAGGACCGGATCATGGAGACCTGTTTCAAGCTGTATCCGTGGGAATGGATGCTGAAGGATCAGTTTGCGCGGCACATCCGTGCGGGGAAGTGCCGGTTTCTGGAGCCGCCGTGGAAGGTGCTGTGGAGCAGCAAGGCGATGCTGGCGCTGCTATGGGAGTATCATCTGGAGCATCCGGCGCTGCTGCAGTGCTACCGTGATCCCGGGCTGCTGGGGGATACCTATGTGAAGAAGCCGGTGTACAGCCGGGAGGGAGCCAATGTGGAAATCCGGCGGGCTGGGCAGGTGGAAGCCAGCGAGACCGGTCCGTACGGGGCGGAGGGATTCATTTACCAGGAACTGGCTGGGAACGAGGCGATTGACGGGCATTGGCCCGTGCTGGGTGTGTGGATGGTTGACGGGGAACCGGCCGGATTGGGTATCCGGGAAGACCGCAAGAGGATCACGGGCAATCGTTCCCGGTTTGTGCCGCACTATGTGCCGAGGTGAGGCAGGCTGCGTGAACCGTCAGGGTTTTGGCGAGACGATGGCGGTGACGGGGTAGTGGTCTGAGGGCCAGCCGCTGGGGGGCACGGGCGTGCGGATGATTTCTGCAGTCGAGGTTGTCCATGATGGCGGGGCGAAGATGTAATCGATTTTCGATCCCGTGGTGGAGCCGGTGAAGTTGTGGAAGGTGGAGGCGTCTGCGGGTGGGATGTCCGGGTGGAGGGTGCGCCATGTGTCCGTGAAGCCGGCTGCCTTGATGGTACTGATGGCTGGGTTGTCTTCGCCGGCGTTGAGGTCGCCCATGAAGAAGACGGGACGGGAGGCGGCGATGGGCTGGAGTCGGCTGACGATGGCGGCGGCGGATTTCTCGCGGGACGGCTGGGATTGGTGATCGAAGTGGGCGTTGTAGACATCGAAGGCGAGGCCATCGCTGCGGCGTCGGAAGCTGGCCCATGAACAGATGCGGGGGATGGAATTGCCCCATGAGCGGCTGCCGGGCTGGTCCGGGGTATCTGAGAGCCAGAACGTGCCGCTGGCCGTGAGTTCGAGGGTGGTGCGGCGGTAGAGGATGGCGGAATATTCGCCTTTGGTTTTGCCGTCGTCGCGACCGACTCCGGTTTCGGCGTAGTCCTTGAGGCGTGCGGCGAGGTCGTCGAGTTGGTTGCGCAGGGCTTCCTGGAGGCCGGCGACATCTGCGTTGAAGTCCTTGATGATGGTGGCGGCGGTGTCGCGTCGGTTTGACCAGTGTTTTGGTCCGGTGTCGCCCTTGTTTTCGTAGCGGAGGTTGAAGGTCATGAGCCGGATGGGTTCGGTGGCGGAGACCGGCAGCATGGTGGAGACGAAGGCGGGGGCGAGGGCGGCGAGGGCGGTGGCGGAACGCATGCGGCGATGGTCGCGGCAGCGCAGAGGCTTGTCAAAACCGCGGGAGCGGGAAGCGTGGCGCGCGTGGGCCTGGGGAGGATCAGGCTGGGGAATCCGTGAGGCGGGCGGCGCGTTCGCGGGCGGCGAGGTCGGCGGCGATGACGGATTCGAGGGAGTCGTCGTTTCCGGCGGGGGCCTGGTCCATGACGCGGGCGACGGTTTGCCAGATCTGAGGGAAGGAGATGCGGCCGTCGAGGAAGGCGGCGACGGCGACTTCATTGGCGGCGTTGAAGATGGCGGGGAGGGTGCCGCCTTCCGATCCGGCGCGGACGGCGAGGTCGATGGCGGGGAAGTCGCTGCGGCGTGGGGCTTCGAAGTCGAGTCTGGCGAGGGCGGGGAAGTCGAGTGGGGCGATGCTGCTGGGGACGCGGTCCGGCCATGTGAGGGCGTACTGGATGGGGAAGCACATGTCCGTGCGGCTGAGTTGAGCGAGGATGGAATGGTCGGTGAATTCCACCATGCTGTGGATGATGCTCTGGGGGTGGACGACGACATCGACGCGGTCCATGGGGACATCGAAGAGCCAGCGGGCTTCGATCATTTCGAGGCCTTTGTTGAAGAGGGTGGCGGAATCGATGGTGATTTTGCGGCCCATGTCCCATGTGGGGTGGCGGAGGGCTTCTTCCCGGGTGGCGGCGGCGATGCGTTCGGCTGGCCATGTGCGGAAGGGGCCGCCGCTGGCGGTGAGGATGAGGCGTTTGATGTCCGTGGCGGGCCGGCCTTCCACGCATTGGAAGATGGCATTGTGTTCGCTGTCGACGGGGAGGACGTGGACTCCCCTGCGGCGGGCGGCGTCCATGACCATGCGGCCTGCCATCACGAGGATTTCCTTGGAAGCGACGGCAAGGTCGCGGCCCAGTTCGATGGCGGCGAGGGCGGGTCGGAGGCCGGCGGTTCCGACGATGGCGACGAGCACGAGGTCGGCATCCGTGCTGCGGACGAGGTCGGAGAGGCCGTCATGGCCGGAGAAGACGCGGGTGTGGCTGGGGACGAGTGAGGTGAGATGCTGGGCGGCGGCGTCGTCGGTGAGGCAGAGGTGGCGGCAATTGAATTCTGCGGCGTGGCGGGCGAGTTCGTCGCTGCTGCGGGCGGCGGCCATGCCGACGATTTCGATGCGGTCTGGGAGGTCGCGGGCGACTTTGAGGGTACTGGATCCGATGCTGCCGGTGGCTCCGAGGAGGATGACGCGTTTACGCGGTGGGCAGGACATACTTGAGGAGGAAGTAGAAGACGGGAGCGGTCCAGAGGAGGGAATCGATGAGATCGAGGGCCCCGCCGATGCCTGGGAGGATGGCTCCGGAGTCCTTGATGGCGAGCGAGCGTTTCACGACTGATTCCGCGAGGTCGCCCACGATGCAGACGGCGGCGAGCATGAGGCAGGCGATGACGAGGCTCTGGGTGGAGGCGATGGGGAGGGCTGGGCCGTAGATGGCGCGGACGGCGAATCCGGCGGCGAGGGCACCGGCGAAGGCACCGAGGAGGCCTTCCCATGTTTTGCCTGGGCTGATGTGCGGGATCATTTTGTGTTTCCCGATGAGTGAGCCGATGGCGTAGGCACCGGCGTCGGTCATTTTGGTGACAGCGACCACGAAGAGGATGCTGGGGACGCCGGCGAGTCGGCCATCTGGGGTGAAGCCGTGGAGGAAGAGGAGTCGGGTCATGAATCCCCAGAGCCATGGGATGTAGAAGAAGCCGAAGACGGTCCAGATGATGGCCCAGAGGGTGGCGCGGCCTTCGATGGGGCGGAAGAGTGTTGGGAGGAAGGCCGCCATGACGGTAGCGGCAGCGAAGGCGAGGTCGACGAGGGGATCCCATTCGTGGCCGGTGCGGGCCGTGATGGTGAAGGTGCCGGCGGTCCATGCGATGGCAGCGGCGAGGAGGAGGAATCGCCATGGGGAAGGGACGGAGGGGTCCATGGCGATGAATTCGCGGACCGATGCGAGGCCGAGGAAGCCGAGGAGGAGGTAGAAGAGCCAGTGATTTCCGGCGATGATGGCGGCGGCCACGAGGCCCCAGAGGGCGAGTGTGCTCGCGAGGCGCCGGACGAAGACCGGTCCTTTTCCGGGTGGGGAGGCGGGTGGCTGTGGTGGTGGACCGGAAGCGGGCATGACGCGAGGGGAATAGGTGGAAAGGGGTGTGCGGGAAAGGGAGAATCTGGGATCAGGCGAGGTGAAACTTGATGAGTGCCGAGCAGGCGAGGTCGCAGGCGGAGGATCCGTTTTTCCCGCCCTGATTGGAGGCGGCGATGACGCCGAAGCTGCGGTTGGGGGCGAGCCATGCGGCGAACGAGTTCATGGTATTGGAGCCGGTGTGGGCGAGGGTGGGGCCGTGGGCCCATGGGCGTTTGTGGCGGTACCAGCCGAGGGCGTAGTGGGGATCGGCGGAGGGTGTCTGGAGGTCCTTGTAGAGGGAAGCTGGGAGGAGTGATCCATTGGTGCCGGCGGCTCCCTTGAGTTGGTCGGCGGCGAAGAGGGCGTAGCTGGCGAGGGAAGCGTGGCAGGTTCCGGCTGGGCCGAGCGAGGGTGGGTTGTCGATGGCTGGGCCATTGGTGCCGGTGGGGGTGCCGTTGGCGAGGTGAGGCCATGGCTGGTCGATCTGGCCGGGGGTGCCGGTGCCGCCGAAGCCGATGGTCATGCCGAGTGGTTTGGCGATCCGTTCGGTGAGGAGGGATTCCCAGAGTTTCTGGCCGAGTGATTCGGCGATGAGGCCTGCGGTCATGTAGCCGAGGTTGGAGTAGAGGAATGAGGAACCAGGGGAATGGGCGAGAGGTTTGCGGGATTCGCTGCGGAGGACATCCGGGCGGTGGCCGGCGCTGGGGAAGTCCTGCCAGCGGGGAGGATTGGCGGGCAGACCGGAGCGGTGGGAAAGGAGTTGGCGGAGCGTGATGGCCGGGAAGTCCGGGGTCGATCCCTTGAGGAGGGGTGCAAGGAATTTTCCGATGGGGTCGTCCCATGCGAGTTTGCCGTGCTGGACCCACGTGGCGAGGAGGGTGGCGGTGATGGCCTTGGTCATGGAGCCGAGGTGCCAGAGGTCGTGCGGGGTGGCCGGGGTATCGGAGCCCCGTTTGCGGAAGCCGCAGACGCCTGAGGCGATGAGGCCTTTGGGGGTGACGATGCCGGCGGCGAGGGCTGGGACGCCATGGGTTGTGCGGATGGGTTCGAGGATGCGGTCGATTTCCGGGCGGTGGGGGTCGGGCGGGTGATCCGCGGCGAGCGTGGTGGCTGGGAAGAGGGCGAGAAACTGGCGGCGCTGCATGGGTGGAAGGTAGCGTGGCGGCGAAGGGCGGGCAAATCCCGACTGCGGGGAGGCGATCCTTTGCGGGGGGGGATGAAGGACGTTTCGCGGCGGAGAAAGGTCTTGCCACGGTTGGCGGGATCGGGCTATTTTACGGACGGGGAAGACTTTGAAGAAATGAAGCCTGCGCGATGGAAACTGGAAAGCGTGTGGTGTGCCCTTGGTGGGGTACTCCTGATGGCGGGCGTGGGTGCGGCACAGGTGGGGCCAGTGCGCATGGAAGTGGGCAGGCGGCTGAGGATTCCGGCGGCTCCGGGAACGGCGTGGCAGCTTGAGCGGAGTGACGGCGGAGGAATGCCGTGGGAACGGGCGGGAGAGCCTCGCTTTGGGGTGGCGGGGGAAGTGGTGATTGACGATTTTGGTCTGGCGGTGGCTGGGCAGAGGTTCCGTGCGGTTTCGGTGGATCCGGCTGTGGTTGGCGATGCGCCCGTGGGTGGGGCTGGTCTGACGGCCCTGCTGGTGCGGTCGGGTGGGAATCATTCCGAGGTTGTCTTCATGTCGGCGACGGAGGGGTTTTACCGATTGGATGAGCAGCATGCGCGGACCTTTTCCTATCGCTGGGTGAAGACCGGGCCGCAGGGTGCGGAGGTCATGCTGAGCTGGAGTGACGGCACGCATGCCTTGCTGCGGTTGGATTTACAGACGAAGACATTGGGTCGCTGGGGGATGGAGCTGCTGGCTGATCCGGCGGGGGCGGCGGCGGTTGGGGAGACTGGCGACGGGGGTTTGCTGCAGTTGGTGACTGGGCGGATCCGGCGGAATGGGCTCGCTGAGTTGCCTGCTGATTTGTCCGGGCGGGAGATGCTGCTCGACGAGGGAGGGGTGGTGACGAGTGTGCGTTTTGCGGATGGTCATCGGGCGAGGCTGCTTTCGCCGGGGGCGGCTGAGCGGGAAGTGGAGGTGGTGTATGAACGGGAGAATGCGGCCCGGGGCAGTCTGCGGTTTGAGCCGCTGGGGTGGCAGATTCTGCTGGAGATGAATGGGGCGGGAGCGGGGGCTTTTCAGGAACAGGTCGTTCCAGCGCCGCAGGGTCAGGCCCCGCCGTTTGTGCCGCGGCGCGGGGTTTTCACGACACCGGTGGAGCGTCCTGCGGTTCCCAATGGGGATTGCCCGCCGGAGTCGCTTGGGGGGCGATCATACATTGTGCATGGGAGCACGGTGTGCACGTTGACCTTCAAGGCGGACGGTACGGGGACGGCGGCGAAGGAAGTCAATGGTTCGCTTGAGGTGACGGCCTTTACGTATGCCTACGCGCGGACGGGGGCGGCCTCGGCGAGTGTGGCGCTCACCTTTCCCGGGGTGTCGCGGGATTTGATAGACGACTATCAATTTGATTATGCGGACGACTGTGCGGGAAAGTTCCGTCGGGACAGTTATGCGAGTGGAGGGTCGGCCGGGGTGACGGCGGGAACCTTTACTGCGGGGCCGGGTGGCGGTGGGTGACCATTTTTTGCAGTTGAGCGGGAGAGGGGAATCAGCCATGGAGGAAGCATGGCCGTGATTGCAGATGGGCAGGGATGCAGGGTGGGGGCTGAGCGGTACCTTGAGGGGTTCCGTTGGATGCTTTTGTCGCGCACGCTTGAGGACAAGATTGGGTCGCTCTATACGGCGGGGAAGATTGTGGGCGGGGTGTATCTGGGGAAGGGGCAGGAGGCGTTCAGTGCATCGCTGGCGATGTGTCTGCGGCCGGGATTGGATGTTTATGCGCCGCTGATCCGGGATCAGGCTGGCCGCATGGCCTTTGGGGAACCGATGCTGGAGACCCTGCGGACGTATCTGGGCAGTGTGCTGGGTCCGATGCGTGGTCGGGATGGGAACATTCACCGGGGTCGGCCAGAGTTGGGTTCGCCGGCGATGATTTCGCATTTGGGTAGCATGATTTCCGTGGTGTGTGGGATGCTGGTGGCGAAGCGATTCCGAGGGGAGCGGGATGTGGTGGGGGCGGCGACGATTGGCGATGGCGGGATGTCGACGGGTGCGTGTCATGAGGCGCTCAATCTTGCTGGGGTCGAGCGGTTGCCGCTCGTGCTGGCGGTGGCGAACAATCAGTTTGCGTATTCGACGCCGAACGACCGTCAGTTTGCCTGTGCGGATCTGGTGCAGCGGGCGGTGGGGTATGGGATGGAGGGCTACACGGTGGACGGGACTGATCTGGCTGGTTGTCTTGAGGTTTTCGGGAAGGCGGTGCAGCGGGCGCGGGAGGGGTATGGTCCGCAGATGGTGGTGGGGAATCTGCTGCGGCTGTGTGGTCATGGGGAGCATGACGATGCTTCCTATGTGCCGTCGAGTGTGCGGGAGCGCCCGGAATTCCGGGATTGTCTGCGGAGGTCGCGCGAGGAAGTGCTGGCGCAGGGATGGATGACGCCGCGGGAGATTGAGATGATGGAAGCGGATGCCTACGAGACGGTGCAGGCGGCGGTGGCGCAGGCGCAGCGGGATCCTGCCCCTGATGCGGGGAAGGAGAACTGGCGTCCGCTGGCGTCGGACTGGCTGATGGAGGGTGGGGCCTGAGGCCCTTGCTGGACTACTGCTGTTTTGGGCTCGTGAGGATTTTGCGGCCGCTGACGATGACTGGTTTATCCTTGAGGGCGTCTTCGAGGCGGCGCAGGAGCGAGGCATTTTCCGAAGCGGCGGCAGCGGCGGCGGTGCGGGCAGCGGCGAGGGCGGATTGGGAACCGGAGAGGGCGGTCTGGAGTTTTTCCGTTTCCGCTTCGAGGTCGGTGGTGCGCTGGCGGAGCCGGGCATTTTCCGTTTCGAGGGAGGCGAGGCGGTTGTGGGATTGTTCGAGGGATGATTTGTCCGAGGCGAGGGCGTTGCGGTCGGCGGCGAGTTGAGCGAGGCGGGCCTTGGTTTCCTCGAGTTCGCGGAGGGCGGGGTCGAGACGGGCGTGGGCGTCGTCCACGCGTTTCTGCATGAGTGGGGATTCGGCCTTGAGGCGGCTGATTTCGAATTCGGCGGCTTTGAGGGCGTCGCGGTGGTCCGTGGCGAGTTGGACGCGTTGCTGGAGGGCGTCGCGTTCGGTGGTGAGCGAGCGGAGGGCGTCGTCCGTGCGTTTCCGGCGGGATTCTGCTTCTGCGAGTTCTGCTTCGAGGTTGGCGATGCGGCCTTCGATGCCTTTGCGGCGTGCGGTTTCTGCGGCGAGTTCGCCTGAGGTTTCGCGGGCGGCGGTGATGGCATCGGTGGCTTCGCGGGAGCGGCTGGCGAGTTCCTGTTCCGCGGTGGCGAGTCGGCTGCGGAGGTCGTCGAGTTGAGCCGCCATGGTGCCTGGGCGGGCGGCGGCGGAAGCGGCGGTCGATGGCGTGCGGCGTTTTGGTTTGGGGGACTCCCCGGTCGTGTCTGTGTCGGTGGAATCCGTGACAGGTTCGGGGGGGGCGGCCGGGGGCGGCGTAGCTGCGGGCGGTGTAGGCGTGGGGGCTGGAGAGGTGTCCCTTGGGGCGCCCGTGAGGCGTTTCCAGAGGCCAGCGACTTTCGAGAGGAAACCGGATTCGGTTTTCATGGCGGTGGGTTACTTGACGACGACGTTGACGAGTTTCTTCGGGACGACGACGATTTTGGCGATGGTGCCGGTGGCGGTGATTTCGGTGACGCGAGGGGAGGCGAGGGCGGCGGCCTCGATGGTTGCCTGATCGGCGTCGGTGGGGACGGTGACTTTGTCGCGCAGCTTGCCGTTCACCTGGACGACGATTTCGATTTCATCGACGGTGAGGGCTGCGGGGTCGTGGGTGGGCCATGGTTGTTCGCAGAGCTGGCGGGCCTCGAGATGGGGGAACTGCGGGCGGAGGCGGGCGTGGATTTCCTCGGTGAGGTGTGGTGCGAAGGGATTGAGGCAGAGGAGGAGCTGGACGAATTCCGTGAGCGGCACGGAAGCAGCGCTGGTGAGGGCATTCGTGCAGATCATCATCTGTGAGATGGCGGTATTGAAGCTGAGTTTTCCGATGTCCTCGGTGACCTTGCGGATGGTTTCGTGGACCGTGCGGCGGAGCGCTTTATCCGTGCAGGGGGAGTCGGTCACCTTTCCGCTGAGGACCCAGCCGCTGTCGGCTTCGCTGAAGGCGAGGCGCCAGACGCGGGCGAGGAAGCGGCTGACGCCTTCCACGCCTTTCATGCTCCATGGTTTCACCTGTTCGAGGGGGCCCATGAACATTTCGTAGAGGCGCAGGGAATCGGCTCCGTAGTCGCGCACGACATCGTCCGGGTTGACGACATTGCCGAGCGACTTTGACATTTTCTGTCCATCTTCGCCGAGGATGAGGCCTTGATTGACGAGGCGCTGGAAGGGTTCCGGGGTGCTGAGGTGACCGAGGTCGAAGAGGACCTTGTGCCAGAAGCGGGCGTAGAGGAGGTGGAGGACGGCGTGTTCCGTTCCGCCGACGTAGAGGTCGACTCCGCCGGGTTGGCCGTTACCGCCGAGCCAGTACTGTTCGGCTTCGCGGGAGATGAAGCGGTCGGTGTTCTGCGGGTCGCAGTAGCGGAGGTAGTACCAGCAGGAGCCGGCCCATTGCGGCATGGTGTTGGTTTCGCGCTGAGCGGTTTCCGAGTACCGGATCCAGTCGGTGGCCTTGATGAGAGGGCCGCGGGGGTCGCCGGTGGGTTTGAAGTCTTCGAGGTCCGGCTGGAGGAGGGGGAGTTCGCTTTCCGTGATGGCGCGGTGATCGCCGTTTTCCCAGACGATGGGGAAGGGTTCGCCCCAGTAGCGCTGGCGGGAGAAGAGCCAGTCGCGCAGTTTGAACTGGACGCGGCGTTTGCCGAGGTTGTTAGATTCGAGCCATGAGATGATGTGCTGTTTGGCGGCGGGGGTGGTGAGCCCGTCGAGGAAGCCGGAGTTGATGGCGGTGCCTTCTTCGGTGAAGCCCTGCCAGTCGGAGTTGTCAGGAGGCTGAACGACCTGGAGGATGGGGAGATTGAATTTGGTGGCGAAGGCGAGGTCGCGGTCGTCGTGGGCGGGGACGGCCATGATGGCTCCGGTGCCGTAGCCCATCATGACGTAGTCGGCGATCCAGATGGGGATCTGTGCACCGTTGACGGGATTGATGGCGAAGGCGCCGGTGAAGACGCCGGTTTTGTCCTTATTGAGGTCGCCGCGTTCGAGGTCGGATTTGGCGGCGCAGGCTTTCTTGTAATCGGCGACGGTTTGCTGCTGACTGGTGCTGGTGATTTGTGTGACGAGCGGGTGTTCCGGGGCGAGCACCATGTAGGTGGCGCCGAAGAGGGTATCCGGGCGGGTGGTGAAGACCGTGATGGTTTCGTGGGTGCCTGCCACTTTGAATTCCACCTCAGCGCCTTCCGAGCGGCCGATCCAGTTTTTCTGGAGGAGTTTGATGCCATCTGGCCAGTCGAGGCTATCGAGTTCGTCGATGAGGCGCTGAGCGTATTTGGTGATGCGGAGCATCCACTGGCGGAGGGGTCTGCGTTCGACGGTGTGGCCTTTGGCTTTCCATTCTTCGACTTCCTCGTTGGCGAGGACGGTACCGAGGTCAGGGGACCACCAGACGGGCGTATCGGCGACGTAGGCGAGGCGAGCGGCGTCGATTTGCTGGCGTGACCAGCCTTTGGCTGCGAGGTCGCTGACGGGGCGGGCTTTCTGGGATTCCTCGCAGAAGTAGGAATGGTAGAGCTGGAGGAAGATCCACTGGGTCCAGCGGACGTAATTGGGGTCGGTGGTATTGACTTCGCGGTCCCAGTCGTAGGCGAAGCCGAGGGCTTTGAGCTGGCGGCGGAAGTTTTCGATATTGGCGTCGGTGGTGATGCGCGGGTGCTGGCCGGTTTTGATGGCGTACTGTTCGGCGGGGAGGCCGAAGGCGTCCCAGCCCATGGGGTGGAGGACGTTGTGGCCCTGCATGCGTTTGGTGCGACCGAGGATATCGGTGGCGGTGTAGCCTTCCGGGTGGCCGACGTGGAGGCCGGCTCCGCTGGGGTAGGGGAACATGTCGAGCACGTAGAACTTCGGTTTGGAGGCATCGAAGTCGGGGTCGCCTGGTCCGGGGGTGCGGAAGGTTTTCTCCTGATCCCAGCGGGCCTGCCAGATTGGTTCGAATTCGTCGAATGGGAATGGTTTGCGTCGGTCGCTGCTCATGGGAGAGAAATGGGAAATGGATGGGGGAAAACGGGGAGGGGAGTGTGGAGGGGAAAGCCCTGAAGGAAACCTGTATTTCGCCGTGCGGGGTGGTCAGGCGAGGAGGCGGACGGCGAGCCAGATGGTGATGGCACCGGCGATATCGAGGGCGAAGCCGGCGCGGACCATGGTGGTGAGGGGGACCATGCCGGTGCCATAGGCCATGGCATTGGGTCCTGTGGAGACGGGGAGCATGAAGCCGAAGCTGCAGGCGAGGCTGACGGCGAGGGCGACTGGTTTCTGGGGGAGGGAGGCTGAGTTGGCGAGGACGAGGAAGAGAGGGACCATGACATTGGCCGAGGCGGTGTTTGAGGTGGCCTCGCTGAGGATGAGGCTGAGGACGATGCCTGCGGCGATGAGGGTCCAGAGGGAGGGTGAGCCGAGCCATGCGCTCATGGATTGGCCCATGGTTGCGGCGAGGCCGGTGGCGAAGATCTGGGTACCGAGGGCGAGGCCGCCGGCGAAGAGGAAGATGGTGCCCCAGTCGATGCGGACGGCGTCTTCCCATGTGAGGGTGAAGCGGTGGCTGGCGCGGTTGGTGGGGAGGAGGAAGAGGGAGAGGCCGGCGAGGAGGCCGACGGTTTCTTCCTTGAGGAATTGCTCCATCCATGCGGTGCCGAGGATTTTCTGACCTGTGAGCAGCTGGACGAGGCCTGGCCACATCCAGAGGGCGACGGCGGTTGCGAAGACGATGGCGGTGTTGCGTTGGCCTGCGGTCATGGGGCCGAGGGCGGTGCGCTGGGACTGGAGGCTGGCGTCCATGGCGGCGCGGTCTGTGAAGTTGATGCCGCGGGGGCGGAGCCACCAGAGGAGGAAGGCGAGGAGGACGAAGACGATGGGGACGGCGACGCGCATCCAGTCGAAGAACGTGATGTTTTCGGAGGAGAGTTTCCGGAGGAAGCCCATGGCGATGATGTTGGGAGGGGTGCCGACGGGAGTGCCGAGGCCGCCGACGGAAGCGGCGAAGGCGATGAGGAGGATGAGGTCGCTTTGGAGGCGGCGGTTATCGCGCAGGCCTGGGCAGGCGTGGAGGACTCCGGTGGCGACTGGCAGCATCATGGCGGTGGTGGCGACATTGCTCATCCACATGGAGAGGATGGCTGTCATGGTGCCGAGGGCGGCGAAGAGGGTGAAGGGCGAGCGGGTGACTCCCTTTCTGGTGAGGAGCCAGAGGGCCATGCGCTGGTCGAGTTGGTGGATGCGCATGGCTTCGGCGAGGAAGAAGCTGCCGATGAAGAGGAAGATGGGTGGGGAGGCGAAGGGGGCGAGGATGGCCTTGTCGTCCGCGATGCCGAGGGGGATGCAGAGGGCTGGGGCGAGGAGGGCCGTGGCCGCCATGGGGATGGCCTCCGAGATCCAGTAGATGACGGCGAGGGCGAGGACAGCCGTAAGTTTCTGGGCTTCCGGGCTGACGCCTGGAATGGGGAAAGCGAGCAGGAGGGCAAAGGCGGCGGGGCCGAGCCAGAAGCCGACCCGGCCGCGGAGCGATTCGAATTTCGCTTCCGCGGCCGAGAGAGAGTGAGCCATGTCGCCTTTCATTGTGAGGTGGTGGGGCGAAGGCTGGGAGGGGTCGGATGTTTTATCTGGCCACTCCGAAGCGGTACACGCAGGTGTGTTCGTAGGTATCGCCTGGGCGGAGTTCCGTTGAGGGGAAGGAGGGATGGTTCGGGCTATCCGGGTAGTGCTGGGTTTCGAGGCAGAAGGCGCCGCGGCGTGCGTAGGTGCGTCCGGCGCGGCCCTTGTAGTTCATTTCCATGTGATTGGCCGTGTAGAGCTGGACAGCGGGAGCGGTGGTGAGGCATTCGAGGGTGCGGCCCGAGCTGGGATCCGTGGCTTTGGCGGCGGTGCGCAGTTCTCCGCGCTGGCCATTGATGACGAAATTGTGGTCGTAGCCTTCGCCGTATTTGATGGGGGTGAAGGAAGTTTCGTCGATGCGGTCGCCGATGCGGGTAGGTTTGAGGAAATCGAGGGGGGTGTTGTGGACTGGGAGGATTTCGCCGGTGGGAAGGAGAGTGGCGTCCGTGTCGGTGAAGGAACCGCAGTTCAGTTCGAGGATGTGGTCGAGGATGGAGCCTTTGCCGTGTCCGGCGAGGTTGAAGTAGCTGTGATTGGTGAGGTTGACGACCGTGGCTTTGTCCGTGGTGGCGGCGTAGTGGATGGTGAGTTCGTGCTCGTCGTTGAAGGAATAAGTGACTTCGCAGTCGAGTTTTCCCGGGTAGTTTTCTTCGCCGTCCGGGCTGGAGTAGGTGAGGACGAGGGTGGGGGTGCCGTTGCGGAGTTCGGCCGCTTTGACTGACCAGAGTTTCTTATCGAACCCTTCTTTGCCGCCGTGGAGGCTATTGGGACCGTTGTTGACTGCGAGGAAGTGGGTTTGGCCATTGAGGGAGAACTTGCCTTTGGCGATGCGGTTGGCGTAGCGGCCGGTGATGCAGCCGAAGAACGGGTGGCCTGCTTCGTATTCGGCGAGGGAGTCCTTGCCGAGGACGACGGAGTCGAGTTTACCATCGCGGTCGGGGACATCGATGCTGACGATGATGCCGCCGAAATTGGTGATGCGGACGGTGGCACCGTCTTTGGCTTTGAGGGTGAAGAGGGAAGCGGCGCGGCCGTCCTTGAGTTTACCGAAGGGTTCCTTGGTGGGGTTTTCCTGAGACATGATGGAGGTGGTGAAAGCGAGAGCGGCGAGGGGAATGAGGAAGCGGTTCATGGCGGGAGGGAGAGTTCGCCCCGATGAGATGCGGTGCAGGGTGGGGCTTGGCAAGTTCAAAACCTGCTGGTATGGGCTGGGAGCTGCCGGACGCGGTGGTTCCTGAGCATGAGAATTTCTTTTCCAGTGAAGTCCGGGGCGGCGGCGGTACAGTCGGGCTGTGCGGTGGCTATGGGCTTGTTGTTTGTGGTGGCGGGGATGCTGATATCCGGGCTGCTGGGTTGGAAGCTGCTGCGGGAGGTGTGGGACGTGCGGGGGTGGCCTGAGGTGGCATGTGTGGTGGAGCAGGCTGATGTGAACGTGACGGTGGATGGCGAACCGCGGGCCGAGGTGGTGCTGCGGTACCGTTATCGTCCTGGTGGTGAATGGCTGGAGGGGACGCGCCTGGCGCTCGCCGAAGCTTCGGAGAAGTCATCGACCAACGAGATTGAGGAACGCTGTGCGCGGCTGCGGGCTGCGCCGGAGACGGTCTGCCGGTATCGGCCGGAGAATCCTGGCGAGAGTTATCTGGAGAAGCCTGGGTATGGACTGGGGCTGGTGGTGGTGCTGGCCGGGACATTTTTCTCGCTGATGGGGCTGCTGGCGGTGCTCGCTGGGCTGGGCTGGATGAACGGAGCGCGGGCGGGAGCCGGAATGTTAGGGCGGTTGCTGTTCGGGCTGGCGTTTGGGTTGGGTGGGCTGGCTGTGTGGATGTTCGGGCTGGAGCCCGGGAGGGTGCTGCGGTCGCGGGCGGAGAGGATGGAGGAAGTGCCGTGTCAGGTGGTGGTCAGCCGCGTTGCTGACCGGAGTGGAAGCGGGCGGAACAGTGGTCCGACGTACCGGCCCGACATCTGGTATCGCTATGAGGTGGCGGGTCGGGTGTGGCATTCTGCGTGGCCGGATTTCGACCGGGGGACTATTTCGACTGGGAATGCGTCCGGGGCGCAGCGGATGGTGTCGAAGTATCCCGTGGGGGGTCGGACGGTGTGTCATGTGGATCCAGAGCGTCCGTGGGTGGCGGTACTTGAGAAGAAGGGTGGCGGTCCGTGGTGGCTGTGGCTGATGGCGTTGGTTTTTGGAGGAATTGGTCTGGTGGTGCTTGTGCCGCAGGTGGTGGCGATCGCAGCGCTGCTGCGGGGACGTCGGCGTGGGGAGTCATGATGGGTAGTTGGTGGTTCCGCGGGGGCGGGACTTGACGGAAAGGGGGCGCTGCGGAGAGAATGGAGCATGAGATCGCTGAGTGTTTCCCGAGTTGTGTCCTTGTCCGTGGTGCTGGCTGGAGTCTGTGTGGCTGGGACGGGAGGGGAATGGCCATCGTACCGTGGACCGTCGGGTGACGGGGTGGCTCCTGAACTGCTGGGCAAGCCGTGGGATTCTGCGGGCCCGAAGCAATTGTGGAAAGTGCCGGCGACCAATGGGTTCAGTTCGATTACGGTGCAGGCCGGGGTGGCGGCGACGCTGGTGACGCGGGACGATGACGGGACGCCTACGGAATTTGTGGTGGCGATGGATGCGGCCAGCGGGAAGGAGTTGTGGGCCAAGCCGCTCAGGATTGCGAAGTATCAGGGAGGAGGAGACGATGGGACGGGAGACAATAAAGGCGGGGACGGGCCGCGCAGCACGCCGGCGCTCGCCGGGGGGAAGATTTATGCCTACGGGGCGAACCTTGATCTGTATTGCTTCGATGCGAAGAGCGGGAAGCTTGTCTGGAAGAAGGATGTGGCCAAGGATTACGGCGGCAAAAATATCTCGTGGCAGAACGCGACCTCGCCATTGATCGAGGGGAATCTGGTGATTGTGAGTGGTGGAGGAAAGGGTGCGGCCTTTCTGGCGTTCGACCGGAACAGTGGTGCCTTGAAGTGGAAGGCTGAGGATGACACGATCACGCATGCGACGCCGACCGCGGCGGAGATTCATGGTGTGCGGCAAGTGATCTTCTTCACGAAGGAAGGCCTGGCGTCGCTAAGTCCGGCCGATGGCAAGTTGCTCTGGCGTCAGTCATACCGTTTCAATGTGAGCACGGCGGCATCGCCGGTGGTGTGGGACGACATTGTCTATTGTTCTGCGGGCTATGGAGTTGGTGGCGGGGCATACCGTATCACGAAGAAGGGAAGCGAGTGGAGCAGCGAGGAACTTTGGCGGACCGAGGGAAATGACGTGGCGAATCACTGGAGCACGCCTGTGGTGAAGGACGGCAAGCTTTATGGGATGTTCCAGTTCAAGAACTACGGGAATGGTCCGGTGAAGTGTGTGGACATTGCGACTGGCAAGGTGCTGTGGTCGCAGGAAGGCTTTGGTCCCGGCAATGTAATCCTATCCGGCGACCGTCTCCTTGCGCTGAGCGACAAGGGAGAACTCGTGATCATGGCAGCGAAGCCTGATGGATATGAGGAACTGGCGCGGGCTGATGTGCTTGACGGGAAATGCTGGTCGACGCCGACGCTGGCGGGTGGCCGGATTTTTGCGCGCAGCACGAAGGAAGCGGCGTGTTTTGCGGTCGCCGAGTGACGGCGGGCGTCAGCCGGTTCTACAAGCTTGCAGCCGATCCTGGTTTGGCGTCAGGAGCCGGGTTGTTTTCGGTCTTGCGCCAGCGGGCTGCGGAAATCTGGCATCCGGCGGCGATCCATTGTTTTTCGAAGTCCGTGAGCGGGTAGAATTCCTCTGGTCGGAGCCATGGGAGGCGGGAGAAGAGTGGGCTGGCGTCGACGGTTGCGGTGGCTTCTTCGAAGTACGGGGTGTGGTCCGTTTTGAAGAGGAATTCCCCGTGGGGGGCGAGCGTCTGGTGAATGGAGCCGAGGATTTCCGGTTGGACGAAGCGTTTCCATGCGTGGCGTTTTTTGGGCCATGGGTCTGGAAAGAGGAGGTGGAGCCGGGAGGCGCAGCTGGTTGGCAGGAGCCAGCCGAGAGCGTAGCTGCTTTCGAGGCAGAGGACGCGGACATTGGGGAGACCGAGTCGGTCTGCGCGGCGGCAGATTTTGGCGACGCGGCCGCCGAGTCGTTCGATGCCGAGGAAATCGCGTTCCGGGAAGCGTGCCGCCATTTCGAGGAGGAAGGTGCCGTCGCCGCATCCGACATCGATTTCGAGGGGGCGGGAGGTGTCCGGGAAGATGGCCTGGCGGGTCAGTCGGGCGAAGTAGTTACCGGGGATCAGTTCGTGGGGGCTGGGCATGCGCGCTTCCTTGGAAGTGGTCGGGAAGGGGCGTGAGGACGCGTGGGAGTGCAAGCCCGGAAGCGCTGGTTTCGGGGGCGATGAAACAAACGTGCCCGGCGCGGTGCGTTCTGCCAGGTCACCCACCCGAAGGTGACGTAGGCGGAGTGGGCACCGCGCCGGACGGTTGTTGGAACTGCCTGAGAACCAGAAACAGACAGTCTCCCCATGGTACTATTCGCAATCGGGGGACAAATGTTACTGATTTTCTTTCTGCCCCTGTCGTTTTCTGTGTTTCCCGTCAGGAAATTCCATGATGGCGGATGATTCTTCCGGGATGGTATCATTCTGCGGGAGTCGGGGGAGTGGGGGAGGGTTGAGGCGAAGGTTTGCGTGGGGTTTTGGGCATGGTCCATGCGGGGAGCCATGTGGAGCCGGAGGGTTTCCCTTGGAGTTCGCTGATGATGAGGGCTTCGATGCCTGGCATGTGGGCGGCTCCGTAGAAGATGCAGAGTCGGCTGCCGGGTTTGGCGGTGGCGATTTCCCTGAGTTTGCGGAAGGCGACCTCGTTTCTGTCCTTGAGGATGGCTGATCCGGAATCTCCTTCGAGGGAGGCGGTGGCGCGTTCTGCCTGATCGAACATTTTTGCGAAGACGGTTTTGAATTCTGCGGCGGCGTTGCGGCTGAGGAGCATGCGGAGGATGCGGCCGGCGTCGAGTTCCGTGGCGGCGCGGA
Source organism: Verrucomicrobiota bacterium (assembly GCA_039795165.1). Taxonomy (GTDB): domain Bacteria; phylum Verrucomicrobiota; class Verrucomicrobiia; order Verrucomicrobiales; family V1-33; genus V1-33. Next base: position 22,240 of record JBDKER010000031.1, read on the forward strand.
GGTCGGCATTGTCTTCGTCGTACTGTGCGGCCATGGCTTTGGCCCAGAGGGACATCATGGATTCGCCGCGGGCCTTCTGGAGGGCGGCGAATTCTTCGGCGGTGACGTCGGCGTGGACGAGATTGGGGAGGGAGTAATTGATTTTCTCTAGTTGGAACGAGAGTTTGAGCAGGGAGCCCATGGATTGCTGGAGGAAGCGGATGGGGTTGGCGCGGCCTTTTGCTTCTGGTTCTTTGGGGGCCTGCTGGGCTTCTTTGAGGTCGGCGGGATTGCCGACGAGTTCGTAGAGGACGGCGTCGTATTGGGGGAAGCGGGTATTGAGGTCTTCGTAGTAGGCGGCGTCGGCGATGTGGACGGCACCGGCGAGATCGATGGTGGTGCCGTCGGGCAGAGTGAGGGAGCGGAGGGCGACTTCGAGTCGGGCGGCCGTTTCGTCTTCGCGGAAGCGGATGTAGTCGGGTGCGGAGGATTTGGTGCGCTCGGCGGATTCGCTGGCCGGGGGCGGTGAGGGAGGAGGCGGGGTTGGTGGTGAATCGGCCTGTGCGGAGGGGAGGAAGGCGAGGGCGGCGGCGAGTGGGCGGAGGAAGTGCATGGCGGTGTGGAGGGTCGCTGCTGGGTGGGATGTGTCAAACTGGGACGTGGGCGGCGCCGGGGAGGTTTCCGCGATTTCGCGTCGAGCGGGGCTTTGACAGGGGTGGGAAGGCGCGCCCTGTGGGATCAGATGATATCCCTGCTGAAGCCGGCTCCAGAGATTCCCCGACTGCCTGCGGAGCGGGTGGATGCGACGTACCGTCGGCTGCGCTGGCAGGTTTTTGCGGGGATTTTCGTGGGGTATGCGGGGTATTACTTTGTGCGGAAGAACTTTGCGCTGGCGATGCCTGATATTCTGCGGTCGCATCCTGAGTACAGCAAGGCGGCGCTGGGGACGGTGATGACGGGGCATGCCATAGCGTATGGGCTTTCCAAGTTTCTGATGGGGTCGGTTTCCGACCGGAGCAATCCGCGGTGGTTCATGCCGCTGGGGCTGGTGCTATCGAGTGTGGTGATGGCGCTGTTCGGGTTGGTGCCTGCCATATACGGGTCGATGGTGATGATGGTGGGGCTGCAGGCGCTGGCTGGCTGGTGCAATGGGATGGGGTGGCCGCCGTGCGGGAAGACGATGGTGCACTGGTGGAGCACGGGGGAGCGCGGGCGGATTGTGTCGTACTGGAATGTGGCGCACAACATTGGGAATGGGCTGGCGGCTCCGCTGGCCGTGCTTGGGGTGGGGGTGGTCGGGCATTGGGGCGGGATGTTCACCTTCAATGCGGTGGTGGCGCTGGGGATTGCGGTACTGATCTGGTTTCTGCTGCGGGATACGCCGCAGAGCTGCGGGCTGCCGCCGGTAGAGGCTTACCGGGGGGATGGGACGTATGGAGGGGAGCACGAGCGGGCGCTGGGGTTCCGGGAGATTTTTCTGGAGCATGTTCTGAGCAACCGGAACCTGTGGCTGATTGCCGTGGCGAATGCCTTTGCGTACTTTGTGCGTTTCGGGGTGGTCGACTGGATTCCGACGTACCTGCGGATGGCGAAGGGGTTTTCGATGAAGGATTCGAGTCTGGCGTGGCAGGCGTTTGAGTTTGCGGCGATTCCCGGGACGATTCTTTGTGGATGGATGTCAGACCGGGTATTTGGGGGGCGGCGGGCACCGGCGACGATACTGTTCATGGGGCTGACGCTGATTGCGGTGGTGGTGTATGCGATGAATGCGCGCGGGCCGCTGTGGATTGACATTGGCTGTCTGCTGGCGATTGGGTTCTTTGTGTATGGGCCGATCATGATCATTGGGCTGCATGCGCTGGATCTGGTGCCGAAGAAGGCGGCGGGAACGGCGGCGGGATTCACGGGCTTTTTTGGTTATGCGTTTGGGTCGGCGGTGGCGGGGACGGGGGTGGGGTGGATTGCCGACCGCTGGGGATGGCATGGGGTATTCGGGACGATGGTGGGGTGTTGTGTGCTGACGATGTTCTTCAGCTGGCTGACTCTGCGCGGTTGTGGGAAGGAGGTGCGGCCGTGAATCGGGTGGCGGTCTGGACGGTGGGCTTGGGGATGCTGATGGCTGGGCCATTGTGCGGGGGGAATCCGGTGGTGATTGCGCATCGTGGGGCGAGTGGGTATCTGCCGGAGCATACCCTTGCGGCGAAGGCGCTGGCGCATGCCATGGGTGCTGATTTTCTGGAGCAGGACGTGGTGCTTTCGAAGGATGGGGTGCCGGTGGTGCTGCATGACATTCATCTGGATACGGTGACGGATGTGGCCGAGCGTTATCCGGAGCGGCGGCGGGCGGACGGGCGCTGGTATGCCCTTGATTTCACGGTGGCGGAGATCCGGTCGCTGCGGGCGGGTGAGCGGGTCGATGCGAAGACAGGGAAGGCGGCGCAGCCGGGCCGGTTTCCGGCGGGCAAGTCAGCGTTTCAGGTGCCGACGCTTGCCGAGGAACTGGAATTTGTGGACGGTTTGAACCGGACCACGGGGCGGCGTGCGGGGATTTACGTGGAGATCAAGCAGCCGGCATGGCACCGGAGGGAGGGGCGGGATCTGAGTGCTGCGGTACTGGCCGTGCTGGCGTCGCATGGCTATCGGAGCCGTGAGGATCCCTGCTGGCTGCAGTGTTTTGACTATTCCGAGGTAAAGCGGCTGCGGGGCGAGCTGGGGTGGCGGGGACGGTTGCTGCAGCTGACTGGAGGCACGGCGGGCGAAGCCGGCAAGGAAGCGGCGTGGCTGCACAGTCCGGAGGGGCTGGCGGAACTGGCGAAGGTGGCCGATGGCCTCGGTCCCGCGCTTGCGAGTGTGGTCAGCGGGACATCCGTGGCGGATCGCCGGGTCACTTCACTGGTACGGGATGCGCAGTCGGCTGGCCTGGTGGTGCATCCCTATACGGTGAGGGCCGACAGTCTGCCGCCGGTGGTGGCTTCCCTTGATGAGCTGCATGCGCTGCTTTTCCGCGAAGCGGGGGTGGATGGGGTGTTTTCTGATCATCCTGACCGCACGGTGGCGTGGCTGCGGGCTCACCCGTGAACTGGCTGGTGGCGCGTGAGATTCTTCCAGAGGAAACTGATGTGCGGGGCGGTCGCGGCAAATGCGGTTGCTGTCGCGGTGGCGTCGGAGCCCGTGGCTGGGGTGAGGATGGCGTGGGCGGCGTAGAGCGAGGCTAGTTCGACCTGATCGAGGCTGTGGATATCGAGGAAATGGGATCGGGCGGCGATTATTTCGTCGGCGGCCATCCATGCACGCAGCGGGGCTGGGTGGAGTGGGGTGGAGAAGATGGCGAGCCGGACCGGCTGGCTGCGGGACAGCGAGCGTGAGCGGACGTGACTGATGAGAGCAGACCAGTAATGGTGATCGGCGTAGGGTTCGCCACCGAACCAGATTTCGGCGTCCGGGCTGATCCATGCGCCGCAGCGCTGGACCGGAGTGGTGGTGGGCGATTCCTCGAGCCATGAGAGGACGGCGAGGCTGCGGCCGATTTCGCGGGTGAGTTGGAAGAGTCGGTCCGGGTCGGCGGGCAGGGGGGGGGCACTGAGGAACTGGTTGCGCAACTGGTGGAACGACCTTGGTGGCGCGCTGGTGCTGGGGATCGCCGGTGGAAGCGGTGCGGGTGTTGGGATTTCTGGTGGGGCAGGTGCGGGCGGCGATTCCTCCGGGACGAGGAGGAATGGGTTTGGAACATCCGAAGGGGGTGGACGATTTGAATGGCTGGAGGAGATGTGGGTGGCGAAGGACGGCCATGCGGAGGCCGCGTGGCGGAGCACGGCTCTGGGGTAGGTTCCACCGTGGGCGGCCGACAGAGCCGCGAGATTGAGCCGACGGACAAACGACTGAGCTTGCCGTCCTTCGATACCGGCGGTGGAGAGCCGGGCCGTGATCAGCTGTTCCGCTTCCGTCTCGGAGATGGGCTGGAGCGATTGCTGGAGTCCGGTGAGGCGGTCGAGGGTGGCGCTGGGCAGTGTGGACAGAAAGTTCTGTTCCCAGAGGTCGTCATTGACACTGAGAATGCAGAGAGAGCGGGCGACGTGGCGGCTGATTTCCGTGAGGACCGCTGCCGTTCCTGCAATTTCCGCGGGGTGACCATGGAGGAGGTCGAGGTGGTCGCATACCACGAGCAGGGGCCGTGTCACCGAGGTGATCCGGGCGAATTCGAGGAAGCGCAGGCGAGAAGCAGAGGTGTCGGCTGGGACGACCGAAGTAACCCGGGAAAAACCGAGGGTGGCGGGCTGTGCGAGGGACCATGCGAGTCCGTCCCACTGGATGGCGGGGCCATCGGCTTTGCCTTGGGAATAGGCCATGAGGGCGTGGAGCCAGAGTGAGGCCGTTGGTTCCGTGACTCCGGCGGCACGGGCCAGCAGGGGGGTGGCTGCCGGGAGAAGGCGTTCGAAGTTGGCAGCGAACCACTGGGCGACCTTCTGACCGGGGTCCTGGAAATCAAAAAGTGACTGCGCCTGTTCGCGGAGGGCCTGGCGCGCCGCCTCCGGGTGCGTGCAGGGAATCGTGCCTGCGGAAATCAGGCCGGCATTGATCCATGCGAATAATTCCCGCGCGAGAATCTCCAGCCTGCCGGGATCGCCCGCTTCCGGAGCATGCCATGCGCGCAGCGTCCGCCAGAACAACTGATCCCACGTGAGGCCGGTCGGCCCTTCCGGATTGGCATCGATGACCGCCGCCGAGGCCCCCAGTTCATCCGCCAGCGACGCGAGGAGCCTTGTTTTTCCGAATCCGGCGCGTGCTGCGTGCAGCCGCAGAAGGTCGCCTCCCCCGTCTGCCGCGTCCAGTCGCTGTTCCCGGGTTGATGCTTCCCGCAGGACCGCCACGATCCGGTCCCGCACTGGTCCGTGCAGCGTCACCACGGCGCTTCCCGGCCCGTACCCGTCCGGATACGCATCCCGTGCAAATGGATTCCCCTGCGAAGACATCGGCGGAATCATCCGGGCAATCCCCCGCAGCGCAACGCGAAAACCCTGAATTTAGATAAATTCCATAAAAACCATAATCAAAAGCCTGTGTTGCTCCTCTGGTCTGTGGGAGGCGAATGGAACAACTCGTGCTTGTCATGGGGTCGAAGCGGGGGAAATGGGGCGGAAACTGTTGAATCATGGAGCAGGTCATCCAATTTTTTTCGCATCATTTCGTCTGGGGATTGTGTCTGGGGCTGTTGTTTTTCGGGTTGTCGGTGTGGGGGCATTTCAAGACGAAGCGAGAGTTCCGGCGGTACCGGAGGCACTTGAGTGACAAGCTGGAACTGGAAGCGCGGCAGTATGAATTGATCCGCCGGGAGAAGGAGGTGCTTGCGAAGGAGAACGAGAATCTGCGGCTTCGGATTGGGCAATTGAGTGAGAAGCCGGAGCAGAAGCTAGTACGGGATCTGGAGATTCTGACGCGTGCGGAGAAGCGGATGATGGTGCAGGCACCGGGATTTGCGGGGGCGTGGGAGTCGGCTAAATCGGTGGCGGTTGAGGAACTGGCTGCGGAGGATCAGGGGAAGAGTCTGCCGAAGCGGTTGTTCTCGCGGATTTTCGGGTCCGGGGGAACGGGTCGGGAGGCTTTGCCGCAGGAAGCGACGGCTGGGATGGCAGCGGCAGCGGAGACTGCTCCGGCGGCTGAGGCGGCTCCTCCGGCGGCTGAAACCCGCTGATTTTTCGGGGGATCTGCGGCAAGATGGAACTGGCAAGCGAAGTGGCGGCGGGTGAGGTGGTCCTTGCTGTTGAGGGATTGCGGAGGGAGTTTGCGGACGGGTCGGTGGCCGTGGCCGACTTGAGTTTCCGGGTGCATCGAGGGGAGGTGGTGGGTTTGCTTGGGGCCAACGGGGCTGGGAAGACGACGGCGATGCATATCATTCTTGGGCTGGTGACTCCGACGGCCGGCCGTGTCAGGATCTTTGGAATGGATCCGGTGAAGGAGCGCGAGGCGATTCTGCGGCGCTGCAATTTTGCCTCGGCGTACACCGGTTTGCCTGGCAATCTGCTGGTTTGGCAGAATCTCATGGTTTTCGGGAAGCTGTATGGGGTGAAGGACCTGCGGAACCGGATCGGGGAACTGCTGGAGATGTTCGAGATCGGGCACCTGCGGGAACGGCTGACATCGCATCTGTCGGCGGGGGAGGCGACGCGTCTGCATTTGTGCAAGGCGCTTCTCAACGAGCCTGGTCTGCTGATGCTGGATGAACCGACGGCCAGTCTGGATCCCGACATCGCGGACAAGGTGCGGAAGATTCTGCGGAGGATTCAGCGCGAGCGGGGCATTGCGATTCTGTACACGAGTCACAACATGCGGGACATTGAGGAAGTGTGCGACCGTGTGATCTTCATGCATAAGGGGAAGGTGGTGACTGAGGGGACTCCGGCGCAGGTGGTTTCCGGGTTCAGCGAGAATTCCATGGAGAACGTATTCATCCGGATTGTGCGAGGGGGAGACCTTGAGGAAGCGGCGACTGGGGAGGGAATTCGGCGTGAGCCGGATTGACGGCGGCGGTTCCCTGTGATTTACTGACTTTTCACCCGAGTTACGAAATCTATCCATGTCATCCGGCAGTCTTGGCCGCAAACTTCTTCTGGTGCGTCGATCGCGCGGGCTGACTCTTGAGGATGCTGCGTTTGAGAGCCGGATTCCCGTGGCGCTCCTGCGGGAGATGGAGAACGACGATTTGTCTGGGTTTGCGAACCGCGTGTACGCGAAGAGTTTTCTGAAGCTTTACGGGGACTATCTGGGATTGGATCTGAGGGCGGAGCTGGAAGCGTTCGACTGGAAGGAACCGGGGGTGTCCGCCGATGTGGCGGGTCAGCGTCCTTTTGCGCCTGTGCCGGAGCGTTATTTTCTGTCGGTACCTGCGGCGCGTCCGCGTCGCATGGGCCTTGTGCTGTGCGGGGCGAGCGGGGTGCTGGCGTTGCTGGCGGCGGCGGGGCTGCGGTACTTCGAGGCGCGACTGGCGCGTGCCGAGGAACTGGCGGCGCAGCGGCCGGGGCGGGTGCAGATGATGGCGTACGAAGCGCTGGTGGCGGCGCGTCCGGGGCCGGGATTGCCGCCGGTGGAGCGGGACCCGGTGGTTGCGGCGGCAGGATCGGGGCAGAGTGCCGGGGTGTCAGGAAAGGAAGAAGATGTCGTCACGGTCATGGATGATGCGGGGGCATGGGGAGCCGAGGCCGTCTGGCTGGGCTGGAATCTGGTGCCTGGTGCTGAGGGATGGGAACAATCTCGGGAGCCGGTGGTTGAGGCGCGTCGGGATCCGGACAGGGAACCCGGTGTGGAGTTTCCGCTCAGCGGGATTGTGGTGCCGATTGGTCCGTGAGCGTGGACGCGGACTTGCGTGATCTGCGGCTTGGCGAGATGGCTTGGGGATATGAAGGTTGCCTTGCCGTGCGAAGCGGAGACCATTGACGAATTTCTGTCGGAGCCGACGGAAGGTGCTGTCGAGACCCTGAGGAAGTATCCTGGCGACATCCTTGTGGCTGGAGCGGGCGGCAAGATGGGTGGAACCATGAGCCTGATGCTGGCGCGGGCGGCGGCGGCGGCCGGCGGGCGGCGGCGGGTTCTGGCTGTTTCCCGGTTTTCCGATGCCGCCAGCCGTGACCTGCTGGAGCGGCACGGAGTGCAGACCGAGAGCGTGGATCTACTTGACCGGGAGGCTGTGGCGAGGTTGCCCGATGTTCCTCTGGTCTTCTTCCTTGCCGGTCAGAAATTCGGAACGAGTGGCCGGCCCGAGCTGACGTGGGCGATGAACACGGTCGTGCCAGCGAATGTGGCCGAGCGCTGGAAGCAATCGCGCATCGTCGCCTTCTCGACCGGCTGCGTTTACTCGCTGGTGACGCCGGAGTCCGGAGGGTCGGGTGAGACTGACGGGACCGAGCCGCCGGGAGAGTATGCGCATTCCTGTCTTGGGCGCGAAGGTGTCTTCCGTTTCTATTCGCAGCGGTACGGGACACTGGTGGCCCTTGTGCGGCTGAATTATTCCGTCGAATTCCGGTACGGGGTGCTCGTGGATCTTGCGCAGCGGATTCTGCGGGGTGAACCCGTCGATGTCTCCACAGGGTGGGTCAATGTGATTTGGCAGCGGGATGCCTGTGCCTATGCCATCCGCTGTCTCGACGCCTGCGGGAGCCCGGCGCGTGCCGTCAATGTCACCGGGCAAGGCATTCTTCCGGTGCGCGAACTGGCCGCCGCACTCGCCCGGCGGCTGCGGAAATCGGTCCACTTCACGGGCACGGAACAACCGAAGGCATGGCTGAACAATGCGGGCTGGAGTCATGACCGCTGGGGCGCTCCACCGACGTCGCTTGACGACATGCTTGACTGGACTGCGGCGTGGGCGACAGAAGGCGGGCGGACGCTGGGCAAGCCGACGCATTTCGAATCATCCGACGGCCGCTTCTGACTTGCGGCTATCAACCCATGCAAAGTCATCATGTTTGAACCTGGAGAGAAAGTTGTCTGCGTGGATGACCGGTTCCATCCGGAGATCGCCTGTCTGTACACGGCATTGCCTCAGAAGGGGGTGACCTATACGGTTCGTGAGTGCGAGCCTGGCCGGGCGAAATGGGTGAGTGCCCAGAAGGGATGGGATTCCGTGGACATGAAGGTTCTCCTCGTGGAACTGGTCAATCCGGTGGACCCATCCACCTTGCTTGGCTGTCCGTCCGAACTCGGGTTCGCCGCCCGGCGGTTTGCCCCGCTTGAGGAAATCGGTGAACTCGAAGAAGCGGAGAACGAGATGCTGATTCCTGTCGGGGCGGATCGCTGAGGATGAGGAACCGCCGAGCGCCGTGCAGGGTTGTGCCGGGCACGCCGAGTCAGTTTATTTTTTTGCGGCAATACAGTAATTGCGGTAAATAAATTACGGCCTATCTGTTCCGGATGCCACGGGAACGGAGCGGGGAAGGAGTGACTCATGATGATCTGATCAAGGGATTGCTGCTTTGCCCGCGGCTACTCCGGGAATTCTGCCGTGCCTTCCTGCCGGAACTTGGTGGATTGGTGGAACTCGATGGGCTGCAGTATGTGGACAAGGAGCATCCGCGGGCGGGGGGGGCGCCGCGGAGGACGGGGGACATTCTCGTGAAGGCAAAGTGGAGGGGAAGTGAGGCTGGTATGCTCATGCACATCGAAGGTCAGAGCCGAGTCCAGTCGTGCATGACCGAGCGCTTGGTGGAGTATGCGATGCGCGATGCTCTGCGGTACCGCCTGCCGGTTCTGCCGGTGCTGCTGCTCACGGCGGGCCAGCCTGTGGAGAAGCTTCCCGGGATTCTTGACTGGCGTTTTGGAACGCTTGCGCGGATTCATGCAAAGTGCCCGGTGGTCGCCTTCCAGCAGATGCGCCCGGATCGCTATCTGCGGAGCAGGAATGTCGCGGCTCTTGCCCTGACTTCGCTGATGCCGCTTACCCCGTCGCAGCAGGTTCACGCGATTGTGCAGACTCTCGCTGAATCACTGCGCCAGCGATTGGCTCCCGATGAACTGGAGGCTGCCACCGCCTTCGTGACACACTATCTGCCGCTGGGACCCCAGCAGGCCTTGCAGGTCGAGGCCGCCGTGCGTAAATTATCCGAAACCGAACCGGAGCTTGCTGCCATGCCAAGACTTGTGAATCCATTTGTTCAGATCGGCCGGATCCATGGCCGTGAAGAGGGACGTGAAGAGGGAAGGGAGGAAGGCGTTCTGGAGGGACGGCTGCGCGGGAGCCGGGAAATGTCGCTGCGCCTCGTGGAACGGAAGTTTCCCGGGCTTGGGAAGCGGGTGTCTCCGCTGCTGGTTCGGCTTGGCGGCGATGAAGTCATCGCGTTCGGAGAAGCCCTGCTTTTCATGAATTCCCCGTTGGAATGTCTCGCATGGCTGCGGCGGGCCTGTGGGGACTCCTGAAACGCGGGAGGCAATCCCGTCAATGCGCCGCTTTACGGCAACGGGAGCGTCGCGTATGCCGCATCCCCTGCGGGTGGCGAGACCTGCGGAACTTAACTTTCCCCTGATATCCCATGAAGCGATTTCTTCTTTCCATGGCCCTGTGCCTGCCGTCGGTGCTGGTTTCCTGTTCGAAGCCTGGTGCGGCGGGCGGCGCGGCGTCCGGAGCCGTGGTTGCTGGCAAGTACACCATCGTGGCGACCATGACCGATTCTGCCGACACGGTGGCTGCGAAGGCCAATGCGGAGAATGCCCTGCGGCTGCATCCGGATCTGGCGGGCATGGCTGGTCTTTACGGCTACAATCCACCGGCCTGCCTTGAAGCGGTGCGGGATGCTGCGAAATCGTCTGGTCAGCCACCCCGGGTGAAGATTTTTGGTTTTGACGGGCTGGAACCGACTCTTGCCGGCATTAAGTCCGGGGAAATTGCGGGGACGATTGTGCAGCAGCCGTTCGAGTATGGCTATCAGTCCATGAAGACGCTCAAGGCACTTGCGGATGGCAAGGCGGTGGAGGCTCCCGGCGGGGTTGTGGACATCCCGGTCAAGGTGATCACGCAGGAAAACATCGGGCCGCACGAGGACGCCCTCAAGGCCCTCATGGCATCGGCTGCCAATCCGCCGGTGGCACCGGCCGGAGCGCCGCGGTTTGCGTTCATCACGAACAACAATTCCTCGTTCTGGGATGAAGCCCGCGCGGGGTGTCTCAAGGCCCAGGCGGAACTGGGGATTGCGGTGGATTTCCAGATGCCCGACCGCCAGGAAGTTTCGGCTCAGAATGCGGTCATCGAGAACGTGCTGAACAAGCCAGACTGCCGTGGGGTGGCGATTACGGTGATGTCTGCTGAAGCGCAGGCTGATGTGCTCCGCGGGATTGCGGAAAAGGTGGCGCTGGTGACGCACGACAGTGATGCGCCGGACAGTCCGCGGAAGGTGTACCATGGCATGGACAATTACACGGCTGGACGGGAACTGGGGCGGCTCATCCGGCGGACCCTTCCGGACGGCGGCAAGATTGCGGTTTTTGTCGGATCGATGGATGCCCGCAATGCGAGCGAGCGTCACCGTGGCATGGTGGATGAACTGAAGCGTCCCTGAGCTACCGGCGGCATGTCTGACGTCCTCCTGCAGGCCCGGGATGTTTCCAAGCGGTTCCTTGGCGTGCAGGCGCTGGACCGGGTGTCTGTGGATTTCCGGGCTGGGGAAGTCGTTGCTGTGATGGGAGAGAATGGGGCGGGCAAGAGCACCCTCATGAAGTGCCTTGCCGGGGTGCACGAACCCGACGCCGGAACGCTCTTGTGGATGGGGCAGTCGGTCCGGATTGGCTCAGCGCGCCGGGCTGAGCAGCTGGGCATCGCGTTCATCCATCAGGAACTGAATCTCTGCAGCAACCTCGATATTTCCGGGAATGTATTCCTTGGCCGGGAGATCCGCCGCTGGGGGGGATTCCTCGATGGGCCCGCCATGCGACGCCGGACGGCGGCCTTGCTTGCTCGGGTCGGCTTGAGAGCGGATCCGCAAACCCCGGTGGCCAGCCTGTCGATCGGGCAGCAGCAGCTGGTGGAAATTGCCCGCGCGCTTTCGCAGGACGCCCGCATGGTGATCATGGACGAACCCACGAGCAGCCTGACGGCCGGGGAAGCGGCTACCCTTTTCGGTGTCGTCCGGGATCTGCGTTCGCAGGGAATCTGCGTCGTTTTCATCTCGCACCGCATTCCGGAAGTCATGGCCGTTGCCGACCGTGTCGTCGTCCTGCGCGATGGCCGGAACAGCGGGGAACTGGATGGCAGCGGAATGTCGCCCGAGGCCATTGTCAGTCTGATGGTCGGACGCGATCTTGCCGGCGGTGCCGCCCGGCCCGGGCGGAACCGCGGTCCGGCACTTCTGGAGGTGACGGATCTGCGGACTTCCGCTTGGCCGGACCGTCCGGTTTCTTTTCTGCTGCATGCCGGGGAAATCACCGGGGTGGCTGGCCTTGTGGGGGCGGGCCGCACGGAACTGGCGCGGGCGGTCTTTGGAATCGATCGTCCGGTGGCTGGCCGCATTGCGGTGGCGGGCAAGGGCCTGCCGTCGGCAGATCCCCGGGCGGCCATTGCTGCGGGCATCGCCCTTGTTCCTGAAGACCGCAAGGAACAGGGACTCATTCTCGACATGGCCATCCGCGATAATCTGTCGCTGCCCGGGCTCATGCGCTTTCAGCGTGGCGGCTTTGTGAAGGATGCTTCCGTTGATGCCATGGCCACGGAAATGACTGCGCGGCTCTCCGTGCGGACCACGGGCATTGCCAAGGCGGTCGGGGAATTGTCGGGAGGCAATCAGCAGAAGGTTGCCCTCGGCCGCTGGCTGGTGCTTGACCCACGGGTGATCATTCTTGATGAACCGACGCGCGGAGTCGATGTCGGTTCCAAGCGCGAGATCTACGCCCTTATGGAATCGCTGGCGGCGCGGGGTGCGGCGGTTCTGGCGATTTCCAGCGACCTCGAGGAAGTGCTGCGGATATCCGACCGCATCATGGTGCTGCATGAGGGTGCGGTTGCCGGGACGCTGGACCGGGCTGCTGCGACCGAGGAAGCGGTCATGCGCCTCGCCACCGGAGGTGCCATCCCCCACGAATCTGCTGCATGAAATCCATTCTCGCGCGTCATCAGAAGACTCTCATCATTGCGGCACTGCTGGTGCTGCTTACCGTGATCTGCACGGCCCTCGAGCCCCGTTTCATCAGCCGGGACGGGGTGGGACTCATCCTCAAGTACGCCGGTCTCTACGGCATCATAGCGCTCGGGGTGAGTTTCGTGATCATCACGGGAGGGATCGATCTTTCCATCGGATCGTGGATTGGCCTGTCCGCTGTTCTTTTTCCTGTGCTCATGAGGGACTATGGTATGGGTGCCGGATCGGCAGTTGCTGCGGTCCTCGGCATCTCGGCGATGGCCGGCGTGCTTCACGGGGTGCTTGTCACGAAGCTGCGGCTGCAGCCGTTTCTTGTGACGCTCTGTGGATTGTTCATTTACCGTGGGCTCGCCCGGATTGTGGGTGGAAACCGGGAACAGATGGTTCCGCCGGGTGCGCAGTGGATGCGCGAGGGTCTTGTGAAGGGACAGCCGCTTGGTGATCTGCCGGTGCCTGCCGTGTTTCTGCTGCTACTGGCCCTTGCTGCGCTTGCGGCAGTTTTTCTCAATCAGACCGTGTGGGGCCGTCACCTTGTGGCCACGGGCCGCAACGAACAGGCGGCGCGCTTCAGCGGGGTGCGGACCGATGCTGTGCGCATCATGGCGTATGTGATCTGTTCGCTGCTCGCGGGTTTGGCTGGCATTCTTTTCCTGCTTGAGGTGAACAGTGCGCAGGGATCAGGATTTGGAAACTTCTACGAACTCTGGGCCATTGCCGGGGCGGTGCTCGGCGGCTGCAGCCTCCGCGGTGGGCAGGCTGGCGTCGCCGGTGTCCTTCTGGGGATCCTCATGGTCGCCGAAGTCCGCCAGGCTGTCGGGCTCATTGTCCGGGACGAGTTCAAGGAATTTGTGATCGGCTGCTTCATTCTCGCTGGCGTGGTTGCCGATGAAGTTCTCAGCCGTTTTCTGTCGCGCCGCCGCTGACGGCGGCTTGTTCGGCTGCTGTTGCGGGTGCCGGCTTTCTGGCTGTGGCGGTGATGGATGCCGGGTGGGTAGTTGCGGGATGGGGGATGGTGGGGTAGTGGGCTGGTCATGAATGAGACGCTGACCGAAAATGTACTATTGAGCGGGGTTGAGGCGGGGTTGGAGGAATCGCGTGTGCTGCGGGCGGGGCCGTGGACGATGGAATTGGCCGGCGGGCAGCTGCGGACCATGCGGATTGGCGGTGTGGAAGTGGTGCGGAGGGTGTATGCAGCCGTTCGGGATGGCTTCTGGAATACGGTGCCGGGCATGATCAGCGGGATGGAAGTCGAGGAAAGCGACGGTGGATTTACGGTGCGCTACCGGTCTGCACACCGGCAGTTCGAGGCCGATTTCGTCTGGGAGGCCGAGATTACGGGTCACGCTGATGGCACGGTGCGTTTTGGGTTCGATGGGGTGGCGCGGAGGACGTTTGCGAGGAACCGGATTGGCCTGTGTGTGCTCCATCCCGATTGGTTGGCGGGGAGTGCGTGCGAAGTCGAGCACGTGAGTGGAGAAGTGGCGGAGCGGGCGTTTCCGCATCTGGTGGATCCGATGCAGCCGGTCCGTGGGCTGCATGATTTCCGGGTGATCCGGCATGCCGCGGTGGAAGGGGTCGCCGTTGAGGTTTCGTGTGAGGGCGATGTTTTTGAAATCGAGGATCAGCGGAACTGGACCGATGCGAGTTTCAAGACGTACAGCACGCCGCAGCGGATTCCTCTGCCGGGAACGATCCGGGAAGGTCAGCGGGTGAGGCAGGCGGTGACGTTGCGGTTGCTGGGAAATGGGCTGGCGGGGCTTGCTCCGGCCACACCGGCGGAGGTGGTGGCGGAAGTGGAGCTGCGCGAAGGAGTGGCGCGTCAGCAGCGGCTGCCTGAACTGGGAATCGGGCACGCCGTGACTGGTCCGAGAATGCTGAGCGAGGTGGAGGCGGGGCTGCTGCGGGCTGCCGGGATGGCGTGGCTGCGGATTGATCTGGATTTCGAGTCTGGCAACTGGCGTGAGGTTCTCGGCGACGGACTGGCGCAGGCCGGGATGTGCGGAGCCAGCGTGGAAGCGGCGCTGCATTTGCCCGAGGATCCCGGGACGGCGCTGGCGGAACTGGTGGCGCTGGGTTCTGTCTGGTCCGGTCGAGTCGCGCGCTGGCTGGTCCTGAGCCGGGGGAAGCCGGCTACGCAGGTCCACGCGCTGGAGGCTGCGCGCCGGGTGCTTGGAGGCAGTGCTCCCGTGGGTGGGGGAACCGATTCCGATTTTTTCCAGCTGAACAACAACCGTCCGCCCGCTGCGCTCCTTGATTTTGTATCTGTGCCGATGCGGCCCCTCGCGCATCAGTTTGATGAACTGACTATGTTCGAGAATCTGGCGGGTCAGGCGGCGGTGATGGAAGCGCTGACCGCCATCTATCCGGGGGTGCCGCGCTACGTTTCGCCCGTGAGTCTGCGGACGAGGGCGCAGAAAGGGCCGCCGATGCCGGCGGGTCAGATGCCGGCTCAGGCCGATGTGCGGCAGATGTCGCTGATCGCGGCAGCGTGGACCCTTGGCTGTGTGGGGACGCTGGCAGAAGCCGGGGCTGCCGGGGTGACGCTGTTCCAGACGCTTGGGCTGCGCGGTGTCATGGAGTCGTCTGCGGGTTCGGCTGTGCCCGGGGTTTTCCACTCGTTCCCGGGGATGGTGTATCCGCTGTGGCAGGTGCTGGCCGCGCTGAACGGAGGTGGTCAGTATGTTCCGCTGGTTGCAGATGTGGCCGGAGTCGTGCGCGGATTCGCGGTTGAGCGCGATGGAGGCCGCCGGGTTTTTCTGGCGAACCAGACGGGGCGCACGCAGCGGATCAGGCTTAACGGAGTGCGCGGCGGGGCAGGGAATTTCCGTGTGCTTGATGCGGCTGCGGTCGGCATGGCGGTGCGGGATGCCGAGGCCTTTGCCTCATCTGGTCCGGGCGTGGCGGTCGCCGATGGAGTGCTCACGCTCGGGGCTTACGCCACCGCTTGGTCCGTCTGAACGTCTCTGACTTTTCCGGCCTGTCTGCGGAATGGCTTCCGCGGGTGGAGCCGTGGAGGTATCCGGAAAAAGAAAACGGACACCGGCCATGGGAGGCGCGGTGTCCGTGATGGTTCCTCTCTGTAGTCGAGAAGTACTTCCTTCCCCGGGGCGGCCGCGGCTTCAGCCCATCAAGCCGCGCCCGCAACCCGGGGAAGAAAATGGTTTCAGGGCAGCTGTACCGAGCGGTAGAAGCGGCTGGCGGGCAGCGGGCCCGGGTCGAGGACCGAAAGGACCCCGGAATCCGGACAGAGCTGCGGGGATCCGAGATCCGTCCATGAGGTCAGACTGGACGACCACTGGAGTTGGTAGCGTGTTCCGGGCAGGCCCGATGCCACGACTCGTTGTCCGGAGCCCTCGCGGGTGAAGCCGACGATCGAGGCCGAGGTACCGAATCCGGTCCCCACTGCGACGGCGACGGTGCCCGTGGAGGACTGGAGATTGTCCGCGAGGATGTAGGTGAAGCTGTCTGCGCCCATAAATCCGGGGGCGGGAGTGTAGATTACGGAATCACCCACGATGGCGACTGATCCTCCGGCAGCGGTGAGGCCTGACTGGACGGCGATGAGCGTGATGGGACCCGAACCGCCGGTGGCTGCGCCCGTGATGCTGCTGACCTTGATGCTGGAGCTGGAGCCCGGGGCGGCGGCGATGCCGAGGCCTCCGGGGAAGATCGGTGCGTCCGCGAGGGTCACGACTGCGCTGCGGCTGGCGATGGAGCCTGAACTATTGCTGATGGTCACCTGGTAGGTACCGGCGATGGTCGGGTCATTCGCTGGGAGGAGCAGGCGTGGACCGTTCGCTCCCGTGATGGGCTGACCATTGCGGGTCCAGTTGTACGTGAGCGTGGCGCTGCCCGAGGCCGAAACGAGGAGCGAGCTTCCGCTGCCCCATGTTACCGTGGTGTCCGCCGGTTGGGCGGCGATGAACGGTGCGGTGCCCGGGGCGATCGCGCCGAATCCGGCGAGGCCCTCGACGCGGAGTCCCGTGTATCCCGGGCTGGCATTGCGCACGTGGAACTCGAGCACATTGGATCCCGTCCGGAAGTCTCCATTCGCCCTCGTGATGACGAATGGGGTGAATCCGGCAAACTGAGCCGTGTTGGTGAGTCCTGTGGCCGTTCCGTTCACGAAGATGCCCACGCCTTCATTGTCCGACGCCCATGATCCCGAGATGCGGACCGTGGTGAGGTCGAATCCAGTGAGGTCGAAGGTCGTGCGGTAGACATAAACCCCGGGTCCCGCTCCCGCGTCCGTGGGGTCGCCCTGAGAACCTACCGTGTTGAGCTGCGGAGCGATCCACTTCGAGCGTTCTGTATTGGCGACCCATGGGCCGGCCACGATCGGGAAGACAAGGCTGTCGTGCACCGTCGCGGGAACATCCGCCGCACCATCGGGATTGGTGAAGAGCGTGTAATGAGGATCCGACCCGCCGTCGGCGATCACTTCGCCGCCTGCGCCGACGCCCGTGTCGAAAAGACCGGGAATGGCATCCGTGATGAGGTGGAGCCGTGCATTTTCCGTGACGACCGTGCCCTGTCCGCTGCCCGTGAAGGCGCAGGAATAATCACCGGCATCCGCGGCCGAGATGTTTTCGATCGTGAGCGTGGCCGTGAGGTTCGTGGTGCCCGACTTGCCCGGGATGGGGACGCCGTTCTTGCGCCATTCGAAGGCGATGGGAGGATTGCCGGAAGCCGAGGCCGAGAACGTGGTCGTCGTTCCGAGGGCTGTGACGAAGACAGGCTGCGGCTGCGCGGTCACCGCGAGGTCGCGTTCCGGAATCGTGCGGCGGTTCGCAAAGCCGTACAGGTGGAACGAAGCATTGACGAGCGGGCTGGAAAGGACGGTGACCGAGCCACTGGCCGGGGCGCGGTAGGTGTAGTTGATGCGGATCCCGTTGTTGTTCAGGAACGTGTCCTGATCGATGGTCGGAGGAGGATTGTCGCTGGGCTGACTGTATTCCGAGAACGAGAGGAATCTTCCGGTGTCCTCCCAGCCGACCGAAAACAGAGTCAGCACGTATTCCTCGCCCGGAGTCAGGCCCGACAGCGTCAGCGATCCCGGGAAGCCATTGTAGATGAAGTCGTTCGCCATGGCCCGGCTGCCTCCCGTGACGTTATTGGTGTCGTTGCTGAAGGCGGCGGCGAAGCCCGACGTGGCGAAGTTCGCCCCCGAGGGATTCCCCCCGGGCACACCGACGAAATTGATGCCATTGATGACCGTGCTGACGGCGGAATTGAAGTTGTAGGCGTGGGTGTAGCGGTAGGTGGCACCGTCGTTCACGCCTGAGGTGGCGTCATCGTTCCATGCATCGACCGTCCAGCGGTTCGGTGTCGTGCCGAGAACCGTCTCCCGGTTGCTGAGGGCGGCCGTGTGCCATGATCCCGAGCCGGCTGCCTGGGGGTAATCGATGAGGACCGGGGAACCGGTGGCATCTGTGGTGTAGCGGTAGCGGACCACCACGCCATTGGCCGGGCCGTAGGCATCGATGTTGACGTTGTGGGTGCCGCCCCCGGCCGATCCAGTGAAATCGGCAGAGCGTTGCCCTGGTTCCCAGCCGACTCCATAGATGGTGGCGACGTAGGTCGTGGACGGCTTGAGGCCGGACAGTGTGATCGATGTGTTTGGGCCGCCGTACATGAACGACTGGGCGACCGCATTGCTTCCGTCCGCGATGTTGCGGTTCTGCGGGCCGAAGTTACTGGCGAAGCCGGTGGACGAGAAGTGGTTTAGGGCGCTCGGGTTACCGCCGAAGGACGGAGTGAAGAGGACGCCGTTGACCGTGGCATTGGTGGCTGCGCCGCCGAACGTGCGGGCATGGGTGTATCGGTACTGGCTCTCGACTCCCGAGTCAGCATCGTTCGTCCAGCGGGAAGCCACCAGGGCGGCCTCCAGCGGCTCGCTGGCGAGACCGACCTTGAAATCGTCAACGCACAGCGTGTGGTCGCCTGCGGCGTCGTTGCGGAGGGTGAGCGCTGCCGTGGCTCCGGCGGCCGTGAACTCGCATTCGATGAAATGGTACGGGTGAGCGGAATTGACCGAC
Source organism: Verrucomicrobiota bacterium (assembly GCA_039795165.1). Lineage (GTDB taxonomy): Bacteria > Verrucomicrobiota > Verrucomicrobiia > Verrucomicrobiales > V1-33 > V1-33. Next base: position 40,868 of record JBDKER010000031.1, read on the forward strand.
GTGATGGTCACGGGCCCGGCGACCGGTGAAGCGAAATTCACCGAAAGTGGCACAGGGGTTCCGTTGACCTGGACCGCGAGGAGCGGTTGCTGCTCGGCCCGGGCGTTGGCGCGGAAGCGGAGTCGGTAGGTGGTGCCGGGAGTGAGTCCGCTGATCGTTGTGCTGAGATCCGCTCCGCCCGCAGCGCTCTGAAGAAAGGCGGACTGAAGACCTTCCGGCAGTGTGCCATTGTCGCCGAAGGGGCTGCTGCCGCCGGCCGGGTTCAGACCGACGCGTTCCGGATTGGAGAAGGTCCATCCGGTAATGGCACCGCCGTTGCCTGCGGCATAGCCCGGCCAGTTGGCGTAGGCATCGCCTTCGAAGCTGGGATTGGGGATGCTCTGGGCCGCGAGGCGCGACGCCAGCATCAGCCCGGCGCAGAAACCGAGCGTGAGGGTGGGCAGAAGGGTCTTCATCATGGGTGTTGGTCTATGGGTGGTCAGCACGGCCAAATGGGGGGGAGGCGTGCGCACCGATCCTTCCAAGGATGAACTGCAACGGACAGCAGGGTCAAGGTTTTCCCTCGCCCTCCGTGAATGCGGAGCCCATGCGAACTTCTTCCTCCGGTGCTCCCTGGCCCTGCGCCCGATCACTTTAATGCCGTAAAAAATGTAGGCGAATTAATCTTGCCAGCACTGTCACTGATTTCATAATCTCCATCACTTCTCAGTTATTGCCTGAACTTAAGGAATTAGTGCGAACTGATCCGGAGCAGAGATGAGCGATCGCATTGAAGGAAATGGCCAGCAAACCACCGTCACCCTAAAAACCGATGAACACCACCCATCATCCGGAGCCGGGCTTTCTGATTCGAAACCGTATGGCATTACCGGCGCTGCTGCTCTGTGCGGCGGCCGGCTACTATATTTTCGAAATGGACCGGAAGAGCAAACTCAATGAAAGCCGGCGGCTCACCCTGCTGGCCGAGGGGTATCTTAAGAAGGGAGAGAAGGAAGCTGCGGTGAAGTCGGCAAATGTGGCGCTCAAGATCCATCCTGAGAATGCCGAGGCCCGGCGCCTCGTGGCGACCGTGGAACTTGAGGAAGCATCGTCGGAGTAACAGGCTATCCGTGCCGCGTCTGCTGGGGAAATGGCAGCGGGAGTTGCCGTGCCCGTTGTGCTGGGCATGGGGAACCGTTCCTGTGTGGGAGATCCCCACCAGTCGTCCAGATCATGGGAAGCCTGCGCCCCTGCGGCTACGGCGGAGGCGGAAGGTTTGACCTACTTGGGCTGGCAGCTGTCGAGCAGGGATTCGAGGTAATCCGTGATCGAGTTGAGAGCGGTGACGAAGTCGTTGCCTGGGAGGATCAGCATGGCGGAGCGGGCGTCGGCGAGCATGTCTTTGCCGGTGCTGACGGCGCGGCTCACGGCACCCGCGTAATTGGCGATGCCTGCGAGGACGGAAAGGTCGATCGGTTCCTGGCGGAGAATGAGGGTATTGAGTTGGTTGCGCTGGGAATCGGTGGCATCCTCCATGAGGTAGAGAATCGGGAGGGTGAGTTTCCCTTTGACGAGGTCGGTACCGAGGGTCTTGCCCGCTTCTTTTTCCGATCCGGTGAGGTCGAGGCAATCGTCGTAGATCTGGTAGGCAGTTCCGAGGAGTTCGCCGTATTGCCGCATGGCATCCTGGACTGGGATGCTGGCTCCGCTGAGCCATGCGGAGAGTTCGGTGCCTGCTGAGAAGAGCGCGGCGGTTTTCATCCGGATGATGCGGAAGTATTCCGGAATGGTGAGGCCGAGGTCGAAGCGGCGCTGTGTCTGGAGAATTTCCCCGGTGCAGACTTCATTGGAAGCGCGGGAAATGCGGCGGCTGATATGGGTGCTGTCGAAGCTGGCGGCCAGTTCGAGGGCGTGAGCGAAGAGGCAGTCGCCGAGGAGGACGCTGAGTGCATTGCCCCAGCGGGCCGCCGCCGTGGGGGCTGCCCGGCGCAGTTCCGCCCCGTCCATGATGTCGTCGTGGACCAGTGTCGCGAGATGAATCAGTTCGAGGACAATGCCCAGCTTGGCATGGTCTGCGTCGGGAGTGCCGCAGGCTCCCCCCGAGAGCAGGGCAAGGGCCGGACGGATCCGCTTGCCGCTCGTTCCCAGCACCGTGGAAACATATCCCTCCACAGCAGGATCAAATGACCGGGCCTGTGCCCGGATGGCCTCTTCGACCGACTCAAGATGGTCGGCAATGAGGTGGAAAGGAAAGCGGAGCGAAGCGGCGGGGGACTTTGTGAAATTTTTCACAAGCGTTGGGTAGAGGAGGGCTGACGCGGTGTCAATGAGAGGCTCTAAAACGCAGGATGCGCCGTCGAACTTCCCGTTGAGGAACGTCTGGCGGACCGGGCCATGCACGGAAATCTTCCGATCCGCCGGATGTTTCCGTTTCCTCGCGGGGGGGGCTGTCAGGTGGCTGGGGCGAGAGCGTGCTGCAGCACCTCGTCGACAGAGTTTACGAAGACGATATTCACCTTTTTGCGGACCTCGTCCGGGATTTCGGTGGCGTCCTTGCGGTTGGCGTCGGGCACAAGGATGGTGGAAATGCCGGCGCGGAGGGCGGCGAGCGATTTTTCCTTGAGGCCGCCGATGGGGAGAACGGTTCCGCGGAGGCTGATTTCCCCGGTCATGGCGAGGTCGTGGCGGACTGGCTTGCCTGTGTAGAGGCTCGCGAGGGCCGTGAACATGGCCACCCCTGCGCTGGGGCCGTCCTTGGGAACGGCTCCCGCGGGCACATGCACGTGAATATCGTTGGTCTGAAACGACTTCGTGGGGATGCCGAGGGAATCCGAGCGCGAGCGGACGAGGCTCATGGCGGTCTGGACCGATTCCTTCATGACGTCGCCGAGTTGTCCGGTGAACTGGACCGAGCCTTTGCCCGGGAAGCGGAGGGCTTCGATGTGAAGGATGTCGCCGCCGACCGGGGTCCATGCTAGACCGGTGACCACGCCGGGACGGGAAATGTCGAGCTTTTCGTCGTGCAGGAAGCGCGGGGGACCGAGTACGGGCGCGAGGTCATCCGGCGCAATGACCGACGTCCAGCTGGAGTCGGTGGCCACCTTTGCTGCCGCGTCGCGGCAGAGTGCCGCGAGCTGGCGTTCGAGGTCGCGTACGCCGGCTTCCCGGGTGTAATCCGCGATGAGGGCGTCCATGGCTTCGCCGGTGACCTTGAGCTGACGGGCCTTGAGGCCGTGTTCGCGGCGCTGGCGCGGCAGCAGGTAGCGGGTGGCGATGGCCTTCTTCTCACGAGCCGTGTAGCTGGAGAGTTCGATCACTTCGAGCCGGTCGCGCAGGGCATGCGGAATGGTGTCCGCCGCATTGGCCGTGGCGATGAAGAGAACGCGGGAGAGGTCGAAGGGAACGTCCAGATAATGGTCTGTGAACGTGTGGTTCTGCGCGGGGTCGAGCACCTCCAGCAGGGCGCTGGAGGGGTCGCCGCGGAAGTCGCTGCCGAGCTTGTCGATTTCGTCCAGGAGGATGACCGGGTTGCGGGAACCGGTGCGGCGGATTTCGTTGATGAGGCGGCCCGGCATGGCTCCGATGTAGGTGCGGCGGTGACCGCGGATGTCCGCTTCGTCGCGCACCCCGCCGAGGCTGACACGGGCGAATTTCCGGCCGAGGGCGCGCGCGATGCTCTGGCCGAGGCTGGTTTTCCCGACCCCGGGAGGACCGAGGAAGAGGAGAATCGGGCTGCGGCCCCGCGGATTGAGTTTGCGGACCGCGAGGTGTTCGATGAGGCGGCGCTTGATCTTCTCTAGGCCGAAATGGTCGTCGTCGAGCACCTTGCGGGCATGGGCGAGGTCGAGATTATCCTCAGTCGTGACCGACCATGGCAGGGCCGCAAGGGTTTCGAGGTAGGAGAAGATGACCGATGCCTCCGGGGAGCCCTGCGGAATGTGATCGAGGCGCTTCAGTTCGCGGTCGGCCTGCTCCCGGGCCTCCTTCGGCAGTTTGGCAGCGTCGAGTTTGGAACGCAGCTGAGCGACTTCATTGCCTGCTTCTTCCGGGGAATCCTCGCCGAGTTCCTTTTCGATCGCTTTCTTCTGTTCGCTGAGCCATGCGCGGCGCTGCATTTCGCCGAATTGCGACTGGACGTCCTTCTGGATCTTGTCCTGCAGTTCTGCGATCTGGATCTGGGAAGCGACGGCGAGCTGGAGGGAGCGGACGCGTTTTGCGACGCTCAGTTCCTCGAGGAGAGCCTGACGTTCGGCGAGGGGCATCTCGAGGCCACCGGCGATGAAATCCGACAATTTACCGGCTTCTTCGATGTTGCGGATGACGATGCCGACCTGGTCCGGCACGTCGTTGCGGTGTTCGAGGAGGCGCAGGGCGGATTCGCGGAGGGAGGCGGTTTCGGCCTTCCATGCGGGCGAATCCGGCGGGGCGACCGAGCTGAGTTTTTCCACGCTGGCGCGCAGGTAGGGGGCTGGGCGGGCTGCGGTGCGGATGGTGACACGGTCTTCCACTGAAACGATGGCGACCATGGTTTCGCTGTCCTGCTTGATGATGCGGGTCACATTGACGAGCACGCCGACCGGGAAGAGGTCCTCCGCAGTCGGTTCCTTTTCGTCGTCGTCGGTCCGCTGGGTGAAGACTGCGATGATGCGGTCCTTCTGCGGGAGGTCGTCGACAAGTTTCCGGGAAGCGCTGCGGCCGACGGTGAGGGGAACGACCATGCCTGGAAAGAGGACGGCATTCCGGATGGGAAGGACCGGGATGAAGGTGGCTTCCGCTTCGGCGGGGCCATTCCCGGGGCTGGGCTGGACAGGGCGGTTGGCAGTGTTGATGTTGACGACCAGGGCGGGTGCCGGTGGCACATTCTTGGTACGCGGGGAATTGGGTTTCATCAGATGGGTGAAAGGGGGAATGATGAGAAAATGGAAAGGGGGATCGCTGGGCAGGGAGGGCGGTTCGACCGCGCATGCCTATGGCGGAATCGGCAGCATCATCGAACCAAGCGCTGCCCGGCAGAGGGAATGTTCCGCGAAGAGACCATGCTGGTTCATGGGGAAAGAATAGGCACTGGGAATTTCGTTCACTGTGGAGTGATGGACGCTGGGGTCCACGGACAATTCATCAGAAAGCGTGCCATGCCGCTTTTCCCGGAAAGCGAAGAGGAAAAGCCCGGAAGCGGCGACGCTATGGCGCAGTCTGCCCGGGCGGGCTGCGACGGAGTGTCGCGCCGGGATGCCTCGGCATAGCGGTTGCCGTGACGGGGGAGAAAGGTTTCTGGTGCAGCGAATGAACACCCCGCGATTCCGCCGACCCGATCCCGCCCAGCGTCCGCCGACCCGGTCCGATGAGGAACGGGACGATTCCGGAGACGTAGCGCGGCCGGATGCGTGGTCGCAGGACGGCGGGGAGGCGGAGGAAACCGGCTACCGTCCCCGGGGGCGGCGCGATGAACCCGTGCGGGCGGTAACACCGTCAGCCGGTTGGCTCTCACCGTGGGTGCAGCTCAAGTATTTCAGCTACCATCCTTCCGTTTACGGCCGCATGATTGCAGCAACCTCGCCGCGCATCGAACCTGGATCGCTCGTGACCGTGTACGACCGCAACGGAGAGATTTTCGGTTCCGGATTCCACAATGGGCGGGCCCGGGTGCCGCTGCGGGTTTTGCACCATGGATCCGAGCCCATCGGAGAAGATTGGTTTCCCGAGGCCCTCGCGCGGGCGGTCTCGCTGCGGCGCGGCATTCTGCGGCTGGATGCCGTCACGGAAGCCTGGCGGGCCGTCAGTTCCGATGGCGACAGTCTGAGCGGGCTGACGATTGACCGCTATGGCGACGTCCTCATGATCGAGGTGCACAGTCTAGGAATCTGGCAGCGGCTGCCCGGCTGGCTGGCGACGCTGCATGAACTCTGCGGAACCCGGCGCCACATCATCCGCATGGATCCGGAAATCGCCTGGATCGAAGGCGTGCGGCTGCCGCCGCCGGATCCCGCCGCCCCGAAGACAGTCAGGGTCCGCGAGCATGGCATCCGCTACGAAGTGAATTTCGCCGAGGGCCACAAAACCGGATTCTTCTGCGACCAGCGCGACAACCGCCGCCGCCTCGCCGACTTCACGGAAGGCCGCCGGGTCCTCGATATCTGCTGCTACACCGGAGGCTTCGCGCTGTCAGCCAAACTCACTGGCAAGGCCGCCGAAGTCACGGCTGTCGATCTCGACGAAAAAGCGATCGCGCAGGCCCGTCACAACGCCAACCTCAACCAGTGCCGTGGCATTGACTGGGTGCATGCCGACGCCTTCTCATGGATGCGCACGATGATCCGGAACGGGACGAAGTGGGAAGTCATTGTGCTCGATCCACCGAAGCTGGTGCACAGCCGGGATGACGAGGAAGACGATGGCCGCCGGCGCTACGAAGACATGAACGGACTGGCTCTGCAGCTGCTCGAGCCCGGCGGGATTTTTGTCACGTGCTCGTGTTCCGGCCTGCTCGGCATGGAGGAATTCGAACGCATTGTCATCAAGGCGGCGCACCGCAACCGGAGGCGACTGCAGTTTCTGGACCGCACCGGAGCCGGTGCCGATCACCCGGTGCTCTCGAACTGCCCGGAAAGCCGCTACCTCAAAGTCATCTGGGCCCGCGTCTGGTAAGGGCGAGGCCGGCGGCACGCCTCCGCACCTTCAGAAGGCCCAGCGCAGCGTAAACGAGGCGAAGAATGAATCGTCGGCGTCGCGGTCGATGACGGTGCGTCCGCGGGTGTCTTCGATGGCGATGCCGCTCCCGAAATTCCAGCCGGCTGCCGCGCCCGCCCGGAAGTGCTCGCCCACCCGCTTCTCCAGCGCAAAGGCCGTGCGCAGGCTGGAGATATCGATCCGTCCGGCGGGGCCATCGCTCAGATTCCATGCGCCGCCACCGGGCCATGCGATGATGCTGAAGTTCCATGTGGGCACGGGCGACCATGTGATCGAAGGAGCCGGCGGGGTCAGGCGGAACTGCCAGTGTTCCGATGGTTCCCAGATCAGACCGACACCGGGAAAAGCCTCGAACGCACCGGCCTGGTAGCGGGAATACACAGCAGCGGCAAGAGACAGGTCCGGAGTGAATTTCCGCCCGAGTACCCCCAGCAGACTGATCTGGAAGTCGTCCGCGGAAAGCCCGCCGAAATCGCTCGCCACACCCGGTCCCGCCTGCGCGATCCAGAACCATCCGGTCGCTTCCTTTTCCGGGAAATGCGTGACACTGAGGTTGGCTTCCAGCGTGTGCAGCGTGTAGGAACCAGTCACGAACGGAGTGGCGACATCGATGGCATCCCAGCCATAGCGGACTCCGGCATTTCCGTAGATTCCGGCACTCAGGGGCACACGCACGAGGGGAATATTCAATCGTCCGTCCATCCGCTCGAGACGACCGCCACCGGCGATGGCCGCCGTGTCGTTCCATGTCGTCTCCAGTGTCAAGCCGGCTCCACCGAACCCGAAAGCGCCCACATCCGGCGGATTGGCGGCATGGGCGTGCAGAGAGGCGGCACAGGCCACCGGGGCAAGGAAACGGGCGGAAATCGGCATCGATCCAGTTACGTGGTCCGGGCGCAGGCGAAACCAGAAATTGCCTTCGTGGCCGGGGTTCCGCTTGAATGATCTATGGGTGTGCCGCATGCGGTCGGTCTTGATGTCATGAAGGAGGATTTTCCGTCGCCCCCCCGGATCCGTGCGGCATCCCGAGTGCTGCTGAGCACATGGGACGAGGAAGCGTGTGTGCAGATGGCGCGCGGGCTGCGGGAGAAGACGGGCGGGGCCGCTCTCGCCCTTGTGTTTCTGAGCTGCGACTGGCACCCGCATCTTGCGGAACTCGTCGAAGTTCTTCAACTGGAGGGACGGGCCCGCCGGGTGGTGGGCTGCTGCGCCGGAGGATTCATCGGGACGAGCCAGGAAGACGAACAGGTGAGCGGATGCTCCGTGATGTTTCTGGGAGGAGAGGACATCGGGGTGGAGGCATGGCCCATCGATGAAAAGTTCCAGCTGCCGGAAAACCTTCCGGACGGGGGCGGATTCTTTCTCCTTGGTGACCCGCTGCGGCTCAACGCCACGGTGCTGGTGGAGGATCTCGCGAAGCGCTTCCCGGACGTGCCTGTCTTCGGGGGACTTGCCAGTGGGGCCGGCGAACCAGAGGAACTCTTTGTCTTTGCCGACCGGGCTGAGGCCGCCGCCGGTGTGCTCGTTCATCTCAGCGGCGTGCAGCTGCGGGGCGTGGTCAGTCAGGGTTGTCAGCCGATTGGCGAACCGTTCACCATCACCAGAGCGCAGGGCGATTTGGTGATGGCGGTGGGCGGCCGCCCGGCCTACGAGGTCCTCGTGGAAGCGGTCGAATCTCTCTCGGAAGAAGGCCGGATTGAAGCGCGCGGGAATGTCATGGTCGGGCTCGCGGCTTCCGAGTACGTGGATGATTTCCGCCGCGGGGATTTTCTCGTGCGCAACATCATCGGAGGTGATCCTTCCACCGGGGCGCTCCGTCTCGGGGCACTCCCGAGGATCGGACAGACCCTGCAGTTTCAGATCCGGGAACGCGATGCTGCCGACGAAGACATGCGCCAGCGCTGTGCGGAAGCCGCTGACCGCTGGGGGAATCCTGCCGGAGCCCTGCTGTTTTCCTGTGCGGGGCGCGGTACGGGGCTCTTCGGGGTCCCCAATCACGACGCCGGACTGGTGGCCGATGCCTTCGGTCCCGTGCCGCTGTGCGGATTCTTCTGCAGCGGGGAAATCGGTCCCGTTGGTCCACGGAGCTTTCTGCACGGCTACACAGCTTCGCTTGCACTCATTTACCCTGTGGCCAAGACCCAGGATCCTGCTCCCGGTGCATCCTGACAAATCATGACGACGCGATTCCTTTTCTGCTGGGCAGCTGCGGCTGCGGTTCTTCACGGGGTTCCGCTGCGGGCTGCCGACGTCCCCCTCGGAGGCAATTCGTTCGTGACCACAGGCGAGGGCGGGCGTCGGCGCGGCGCCGATGCGTGGAGTCAGCCCGACCGTGTGGTTTCCGTCTTCTTCCGGGTCGACCGGGCTGCGGATCTGGAATTGGCGCTCAAGGGGTCGGTTCCCGACGGTGAAAGCCGGATCCGGGCTACCGCAGAAGGTCAGACCTTCACGTTGGCACTGAAGGGATCGGGCCTTTTTCCACTGGGCCCGCTGCGGGTGGAGAAGGCGGGCTATGTGCGCGTCGATCTGCAGGGCGTGGAGAAGTCGGGTACGGTCTTTGCGGAACTGAGCGATCTGGTGGTGACCACGAAGACGGAAGGGGCGCAGTTTTCCTATGTGAAGGACAATGAGGGCAACCGCTTCTACTGGGGCCGCCGCGGACCATCGGTGCATCTCGGCTACCGCATTCCCGAGGGCATTACGGCAGAGTGGTTCTACAACGAGCTGACGGTTCCGGAGGGGATGGACCCCGTGGGTTCCTACTACATGGCGAATGGTTTCGGGGAAGGATACTTCGGCATGCAGGTGAACAGTCCGGCCGAGCGCCGTATTCTGTTTTCGGTCTGGAGCCCGTTCAGCACGGACAATCCGAAGGAGATTCCCGAAGACCAGCGCATCACCATGCTGGCAAAGGGCAGGGATGTGCGGGCCGGTGAATTCGGTGGCGAAGGCTCGGGTGGTCAGAGCTTCCTCGTCTTTCCATGGAAAACCGGAGGCACGTACCGCTTCCTCAACCGGGCGAAACCCGATGGCTCAGGCCACACGGTCTACACGGGATGGTTTCAGGAGGCGGGCAGCACGGAATGGCGCCTCATCGCGAGCTTCCGCCGACCGAAGACGGACAAGCACCTCACGGGCCTCCATTCGTTCCTCGAAGGATTCAGCGACGGCAATGGCTGGCGTGGCAGGGAAGGGCGATACGCCAATCAATGGATGCGCGATACTACGGGCCAATGGCACGAACTGCGCGACGCCCGCTTCACCGGCGACGACATCGCTCAGCGTGGGTACCGGATGGACCGGGCGGGGGGCGTCAATGAAGGCGTCTTCTTCCTCCGCAACGGTGGATTCTTCGAAAATCCCGTGCCTCTCAACAGCCGCTTCTCGCGCCCCGCTTCAGGTCAGCCCGCCCCGGTCATCGATTTCGCAAAACTCGAAGGCGTGGCCGCTGGATTCGAACCAGCCCCGGCCCGGTGACAGCTCCGGGCTGCCGCGGTGCGCTCACACCCGCGCCGCCGCCGCCGCCGCGGTTGCCGCAATGCACGACCGCACCAACTGCGGCCCGCGGTAGACGAGTCCAGTGTAAAGCTGCACGAGCGACGCCCCGGCATCGACCTTCGCAATCGCATCCGCAGGGTCCATGATGCCACCCACCCCAATCACCGGCATGCTCCCGCCAAGGGCCCGGCAGAGGCGCGCCAGCACTTCAGTGGATCGATCCGTCAGCGGACGTCCGCTCAATCCTCCTGCTTCCGCTGCCACCGGATCGTCCTCGACATGGCAGCGCGAGAGAGTTGTGTTGGTGGCAATCACTCCCTCCAGTCCTTCCCGCTGAAAGACGGCTGCCAGCCCATCGATGTGCCCAGCCTCAAGGTCGGGCGCGATCTTGATGAGCACGGGGACATGCCGTCCATGCTGCTGGGCAAGACGTTCCTGCTCGCCCCGCAGCACGCGTATGAGCTGCGCGCAGCTTTCTTCCTGCTGAAGGTCGCGCAGCCCCTTTGTGTTGGGCGATGAGAGATTCACGGTGACATAATCCGCCATGGGCCAGGCCGCCCGCAGGCAACTCACGTAATCATCCACCGCCCGCTCGTTCGGCGTGTCGAAATTCTTCCCGATGTTGACCCCGAGAATGCCGCGCCACTGCCGCTTCGCCGCATGCGCCAGACCCGCCGCCATGCCCGGATTGTTGAAGCCCATCCGATTGATGATGGCTTCGTGACGCGGGATCCGGAATAGGCGCGGCGCAGGATTGCCCGGCTGCGGCCGCGGCGTCAGGGTCCCGATCTCCACAAAACCAAACCCGCAGGCTGCAAAGCCATCAATTCCTTCCCCAGTCTTGTCGAGCCCGGCCGCCAGCCCCACACGGTTCGGAAATCTCAGCCCCCACAGCGTCACCGCACCCTCCTCCGGAGTCTCCGGCAGCCACCGCCCAAGCCCACCACGCACCGCCAGATCCATCGCCGCAAGCGTCACATGGTGCGCCTGCTCAGCCGGCAGCGCAAAAACAGCGGGCCGGATCACAGGCCACGTCTGCTCCATCAGAAACTGCGCCGCGCGGCGCAGGGGCGGAAGGGAACGGGAGGTCATCGCTCTTGACTCATGTCGGCCACCCTCCTAGTGCAAGCCCTCAACCAACGAATTTCCGCGACCAAGACGATGGACCTGATCTACGAAGGCAAGGCGAAGAAACTGTTTACCACGGAGAACCCCAGCGAACTGATCATGCAGTTCAAGGACGACGCCACCGCCTTCAACGGCGAGAAGAAAAGCACCTTCGCAGACAAGGGCCGCCTCAATAAACAACTCAGCCTTCACATCTACCAACTGCTCGAAAAGGAAGGCGTCGCCACTCACTTCGTCCGCGATGACGGACCCGATACCCTCATCGTCAAACGCGTCGAAATCATCCCGATCGAAGTCGTCATCCGCAACGTCGTGGCCGGCAGCCTCCGCAAGCGGACCGGCCTCCCCGAAGGTCAGCGCCTCCGCCAACCCCTCATCGAATGCTACTACAAAAGCGATGAACTCGGCGACCCCATGGTCAACGACGAACACATCCGCGAACTCAATCTCGCCCGCGGCGATGAACTCGAAAAAGTCAAACGCAGCGCCCTCAAGGTAAACCGCACCCTCACCGCTTTCTTCGCCAAAGCCGGCCTCACCCTCGTCGATTTCAAGCTCGAGTACGGCCGCCTCTACCCGGATAAGCATAACATCGTCCTCGCCGACGAAATCAGCCCGGATACCTGCCGCCTCTGGGACGCCGCCACCGGCAACAAACTCGATAAGGACCGCTTCCGCCAAGACCTGGGCGACCTCATCGAAGGATATTCCGAAGTCCTCAAACGCGTCGAAAATGCCCTCGCTGCAAGCTGAAGTCACGGGCCGCTTCGAGCGCCCCGCAGACGCCAATCACCTCCTCTACACCCCGCTGGAGCAACCGCTCACAGTCAGGCAATCCCGTCGGTACACTGTCGCTTACACAGGCGACCGCGACGCCCTCACGGCCTTTCTCGCCAAAGTGCTCGCCGACCCCGTCAGCCACGACCTCGCCATCTCGGAAGACCCCATCATTCCCGGAGCCGCCTTCATTCTCGATTACGGCATGAAGGGCGGGGCCCTCGACCTCGAAAAGGAAACGATCCTCGCCCACCACCGCGGCGATCCCAGCCCGTCCTTCCACATCGATTCCCTCCGCATCGCCCGGCGTCTCTACGTCTTCGGCGAAATCCCGGCAGCCGACACGGCATCACTTGCCGACCGCTTCGTCCGCGACATCGTAAACCCAGCCATCCACACATGGCAGGTCATCACCCCGGAGACCGTCGCTGCTTGATTTCCATCAGGCCTTCCGCCGCACAGGACTGCATCCTTGCCGGATCCGAATTCGCCATTCTGCCATGATTCCCACCTTGACGCCGCTCACTTTGTCGGCATCAATTGGACGCGCTGCCTCCCATCCGTAGGCAGCAGTTGGCGAAAGCACAACGCGACCAGGAGAGATGGCTGAGTGGTCGAAAGCAACGCTTTGCTAAAGCGTCGTAGGGCTAAACCCCTACCGAGGGTTCGAATCCCTCTCTCTCCGCGCCCATTCCCGGGATCCCACCACAGGTCTCGCCAGCCCAACCCGGACTCCGCTGCATCGCGCGCAGCATCCGCCTGCCGCATCCGTGTCGAGGAACTCCCACAACAACTGAGTCTCCCCGCCCCGACAAAAGAGCCAAGCCCTTTCCACATAGACCGTCTTCCACCCGCTCCACCGGCGCGCGCGGTCTTCCCGTTTTGTTTGCGAATCTTCGACTCGTTCCGTGGATCTCCACAAAAGGACAGGCCTCTTGTGGACTAGACCACTTGGGGCCGACCCACAAAAGGACAGACCTTTTGCGATCATGCAAAAGGACAGACCTTTTGCGATCATGTCTAAACCAGCGACAAAAACGACCGAGCGCGACAAAAGGCCCGACAAAAGGACAGGCCTTTCATGTAGTCACCGAAACCAACGACTAAAACGACTGATATCGACAAAAGGACAGACCTTTTGCTGTTAGACTTCTGCGAATCGAGGTGCCGAAACCGATCACACAAACGGGCAGACCTTTCCTGTAGGCACTGAAACCAGCGACGAAAACGATGGATTTCCACAAAGGGACAGACCTTTTGTTGACGAGACCACTTGGGGCCGGACCCACAAACGGACAGACCTCTTCTGGACGTACTGAAACCAGCGATCAAAACGATGGATCGCGACAAAAGGACAGGATCTCGACAAAAGGACAGACCTTTTCCTGACGAGATCACTTGCGATCACACAAACGGGCCGGCCCACAAAAGGACAGACCTTTTGTGGATGCGCATGGGAATTAGCCGCAGCTTCAGGTGCGGTTTCTGGAGAGAGCCGGCTGGGAACACGACAAAGAGACAGACCTCTTGTGGACACATACAGGACCCACAAACGGGCAGACCTTTCCTGTAGGCACTGAAACCAGCGACGAAAACGATGGATTTCGACAAAGGGACAGACCTTTTGTTGACGAGACCACTTGGGGCCGGACCCACAAACGGACAGACCTCTTCTGGACGTACTGAAACCAGCGACAAAAACGATGGAACACGACAAAGAGACAGACCTCTTGTGGACACACACAAACGGACAGACCTTTCCTGTAGGCATTTCCTGTAGGCACTGAAACCAGCGACGAAAACGATGGATTTCGACAAAGGGACAGACCTTTTGTTGACGAGACCACTTGGGGCCGGACCCACAAACGGACAGACCTTTTGCGATCATGTCTAAACCAGCGACAAAAACGATGGAACACGACAAAGAGACAGACCTCTTGTGGACACACACAAACGGACAGACCTCTTCTGGACGTACTGAAACCAGCGATCAAAACGATGGATCGCGACAAAAGGACAGACCTTTTGTGGATGCGCATGGGAATTAGCCGCAGCTTCAGGTGCGGTTTCTGGAGAGAGCCGGCTGAGGTTTCCTCTCGCCGCAGCTAGCCCTCCGGCGTTGCATGCTGTCCATGAAACACGTCGTCATCACCGGAGCATCTCGCGGACTGGGCCGGGCGATGGCCATCGGCTTCGCTGCCGAGGGGATGTCTCTGTGATCGTTAAACCGGTGGCGGCTGGCTGGGGTGAGCCTTTGGCTGAAGGACAAGTAACGAACCACTCCGCGCGGGTGCCCGCAGCGGAGGACGGGGCAACGAAGCATGCCGGTGCCCCGGGTGCAGTGGAGAGCGCCAGCGCGGTCGCCATCCGACGCAGGTCTTCGGCGTATTAACCGGGGTGACAAAATGGTGGGCTGGCCTTTGGTGAGAAGGTGATACTGGCTTCCATCCTGGGGCGTGACGCACCCACGGTCGCCGGATCGGCTCTTTGCTGCCAACCATGATGGCAACGCCGGATTCCGAGTCAGCCCGATGGCAGGGACTCCGGGGATCGGGCCGTTAGCGCGGACCGCAGAGTGCATCGACTGCCTCCTTGATGGTTTCCCGCAGCCCGATCGTGATGCTCTGCCGGAGCAGCTGGCGGAACAGGTTCGTTGCTTCCTTTTTCTTCGCCTTGCCGGAAGGTGTCTGTGGTTTTCCCGTGGTTCACGGTGGTTGGTTGGTTTTGGTTCTGAAGCCCTCGTGCTGGTGCATGAGACCCAGCCAGCCACCAAGTCAGTTCTAACGAATCAGGGGGCGCTGCCGGAGTGGCTGAGCACTTGCGGAGAGGTGCTGCAGAAGGGTATGAGTTTCCGATGAATGCCGAGAGGGAACTCTGCGCCGGCTGGCTGGGCAAGCTGGCGAATCTGCGTACGGCGCGTACGGTGGCCCGCGGCGTGGCTCCGCATAAGCCGCTCATGATGCTGGTGGTGCTGGAACTGGTGGAAGCGGGCGAGGTGGAGGATGGCTGGGTGCGCTATGATGTGCGGCTGGTATCGCGTTTCCGGGATTACTGGGAACTGGTGCGGGAACGGCAGGGGAACCAGCCGGACATAGCGATGCCGTTTCATGCACTCGGTGGGGACCGCGTCTGGGATCGGTTCACGGCGGACGGCGAGCCATCGCCGGCGAAGGCGACGACGAGGCTGTGCCAGCTGGATGCGGGCTTTTTCCGGTGCCTGCGGGACGAGGCGTTCCGGCGGCGGGCGCGCGAGACCCTCGTGTCGCTCTACTTCACGGCGCGCGAGCAGGTGATGCTGTGCGCGCGGCTGCGGCTGCCGGTGCCGGCATCGGATGAGGTCGCCCTGCTGCGGGAAGAAGCCGTGGAATTCAAGGCGCGCCAGAAGGCGGGACGCGATAGCCGCTTCAAATCGGACGTGCTCGCCGGATATTATTTCACGTGCGCCCTCACCGGGTACCGGCTGGATACGGAAACGACCTCACTCGTGCAGGCGGCACACATTTATCAGCATGCCTTGTCCGGAAACGACGATCCGGGAAACGGCCTCGCACTGACCCCCGATGCGCACTGGATGTTTGACGAAGGACTGTGGACGGCAGTGCCCCGTGGGGATGATTTTGTGATCCGGGTGGCCACCGCGCGGTTCCGTGAGTTTGCCCCGCACGGTCGACGGTTGAGTGAGCACGACGGTCGGGTGCTGCATTTCCATGAACATGCCCGGCTCCGGCCGCTGGCGGAGCACTTGGAATGGCATCGCCGTCACCATGGCTTATGAGAGCACGGAGCCCTTCCATGGCGATTTCCACAGGGGTGGTGAGGGAAAATCATCGCTCTGTCCGCTGATTTTCCCAGGTTTTCCAAATCGGAACCTCAGAAGCGGCATTAGAAGTTGAGCCCGAAAAAAGCCCCACTCCGGGGTGATTTCCCGGAGTGGGGCGGTGATGGTCGGGCTGGCGGGATTCGAACCCACGAC
>JBDKER010000032.1:0-50900 GCA_039795165.1 Verrucomicrobiota bacterium
TGCCCGTCGATTCCGCCGCGCTCAGCCAGTCGGGCCAGCTCCAGTATTCCTCCCGGCTCCGCAATCCCAACGGCTTCGTGGACCAGAATCCCGCCAACAATCAGAACGCCAGCAGCGTCATCCAGACGGTTCCCGGGCCGTAATGGCCCTGTACCGGAAAATTGTCAGGGCGGCGATGCCCCCGCGGTTTCGTGGAATCCATGGCGGCCAGCCACACGTTTTACCCACTCACATGTCCTGCACTCATTCTTCCGCTGTCATCGAAGCCCTCCAGTGGCGATACGCCGTCAAACAGTTCGATCCCGCAAGGAAGATCGACGACGCCCTCTGGGCCGACCTCGAGAAGTCGCTTGTCCTCACCCCATCGTCCTTCGGCCTTCAGCCATGGCGCTTCCTCGTGATCGACAATCAGGACCTGCGCGAACAATTCGTCCCCCATTCATGGAATCAGCGCCAAGTCGCGGACGCCTCCCACCTCATCATCATGACCGTGCGGACGACCATTGATGAAGCCTACTGCGATCAGTTTCTCGCTCACGTCGCCAGCGAGCGCGGGATTCCCGTCGCTTCCCTTGCGGGCTATCGCAGCATGCTGATCGCTTCCCTGCCGGCCATGACCCAGGAATGGGCGGCCCGTCAGGCCTACATCGCCCTTGGACAATTCATGCTCGCCGCAGCCATGGTCGGCGTCGATACCTGTCCTATGGAGGGATTCTCCATCCCGGAATACAATCGCATCCTCGGCCTCGAAGGCTCTGGATTCTCCACCTGTGTCCTCTGCCCAGCTGGCTACCGCGCATCTACCGATGGCTACGCCGCTGCCCGCAAAGTGCGCTGGCCCCATCACGACGTGGTCGTCCACCGGGCCTGAGCGGCCCAGGCAGGCCGCGGAGATCCACGGAGATCACGCGGGCAGACTACTGCGGCTTTGCCTCGGCAGGGGCTGACTCCTTGCCTGCTTCTGGAGCTGGCGCAGGCGGCTGAGGCACCACGGTAAGCCAGAGCTGCTCCGTTTCGTTGATGAGGAGCTGACTGAATCCCTGCGGCACCCCGTTGTTCTCGGCGGTCGACACAAGGATGTGCTGCACGGGAATCTCCCGTCCGCCTTCGATTTCGCGCAGCTTCAGCATCACTGGAACTCCGCTCGCGGCTGCCTCCGCGGTGGCCTGCAACACGAGCACCACTTCCCCGCCCTTCTCCGGAACTGCCACTTCCGGCGCGCTCACCCCAGCGGGCAATCCCTGCGCCGTCAGCACCAGCTTGCGGGCGTAGCCGTGCACAGGGGAAACCGTCACCTTCCATTCTGCGGTCTTGCCCGCGTCCAGCTTGGCCGCATGCGCCGCCGTGACGGCACTCACCGCCGCCTCCGCTGCCTTCATCTCGAGCCGGTAGTAGTAATCCGGTCCACCCTGCCATGTGAGATCACGCACCATAGCCGTGTACGTTCCCTCGGCGGGAGCCGTCCAGACCTGCTCGGCCTCGCGGGAACCTCCCGTGTCGTCGGCCGAGGCCACTTCCTTGCCTTCGGCATCGAGGATGCGCAGCACGGGATCGATGAGCGATCCCCAACGGGGGCCCTCGGCGCGGAAAATCCTGACATCTCCCTTGGCCACCGCAAAACGGTAGCGGTCTTCCTCGCCGGGCTGCTCAAGCCGACCACTCAACCCGCAGGGCAGCGGCAAGAGGTCGTTGACCTCCGTCTCGAGCAGTTCCGGATAATCCGTGTAGCCAGTCGGCAGCGCCGCATGCGGTTCCGGCCCAACCTCAGCCTCGCCCGCGTTCAGATTCCAGCCTGCCAGCCCCACCCGGCGGCCCTCGCCCCGCCGCACCGCGAGCGGCCATGTATTCCGCAGCACGGATTCATCACTCAGCCGCAGCCGGTAAAGACAGTCGGCTCCCCCCGCAAAGGACAACTCGGTCGACGCCGGATACTTGTGCCCCGCCACCCGGATCACATATTCCCCATCCGCCGGAGCCGTGAACACAAGGAATGGATCCATGCCCACATGATCGTGATTGAATGCCACGACGTTTCCGGCCGCATCGCTCAGCGTCAGCATGGCATCGCATCCCGCCGCCAGCACATGGGCCTCGACGCGTGCCGTCAGGGTCTTCCCGGCAGTGAGCCGGAACCGGAAGGCGTCGGAATCCCCGTTCTTCTCGAGCCGACCATTGATGGCGGCCACGGCTGTTGCCAGTTGCTGCGGAGCCGCATCGTTCGGCTCGACTTCCAGCGTCTGCGGGGCCGCCTCCACGGCCACAGCCACGGGCAGCGAGGCTCCGCTACCATCAAAAACCCTCACATGATGTGGACCGGGCCGCACACCTGCCCCTACGGTCACTTTGAATTCCCCGGCTTCCTTGCCGGCCTCGAGCACAATCCCGGGATCGTCGGCCCACGCCCGGCACGGCCATGGATCGAACTTCCCCACCATCTTCACCTGAACCGTCTGGCCGATCTGCCAGCCGGCCGGATGAATGTGAGTGAGCGCCAGCTCGGCGGACAAGTTCCCGGCCAGCCCCACGCCGAGGGCAATCATCACAGCGAGGCGGCGCATTCCTCAGACAAAGAGTTCACGGATGAGCCGGCCGTCGTTCACCAGCGAAACGGGACGCCCGACGGAAGTCTCCAGCATCTGATGCGGATCAATCCCCATCTTTGTGTAGACGGAGGCCGCGAAATCCTCGGGCCGGTAGACATTCTCGGACGCATAGTACCCCCGGGCGTCGGTCGCCCCCACAATCTGTCCGCCCGGAATTCCGGCCCCTGCCATGAGCACGGACATGGCATGCGGCCAATGATCCCGTCCGCCGCCCGGATTGATCTTCGGCGTCCGGCCGAACTCCCCGAGCAGCAGCACCAGTGTGCTGTCGAGCAAGCCACGCTCGCTCAGATCCGTGATCAATGCCGAGACTCCCTGATCCAGCGTCTTGAGCGGATCCCCCTTATAGGCATCGGCCAGATTGCCGTGATGATCCCAGCCACCCCAGTTCACCGTCACCCACGAAACCCCGGCTTCCACGAGCCTCCGCGCCAGCAGAAACCGCTGACCCATATCCGTCCGTCCGTACTTCTCCCGGACCTTCGCATCCTCGCGGTGAATATCGAAGGCAGCCTGGGCAGCCGACGACGACACAAGGTCGAATCCCTGTTCATAAAAGCGGTCGAATTCCACCGCCGGATCCTCCGCGAGCCGGTCGGCCGTCCGCTTCATCCGGTCGAGCGCCAGCCTCAGATCGCGCCGCGTCTTCATGCGTCCTTCCGCAATTCCCTGCGGCAGCACGACATCGCTCACCCGGAACCCATCGGAATTCGGATAACCTGAAATCACAAACGGGGCGTGCTCGCCGCCGAGGAAATTCGGCCCGCCCGACCTCGTGTTCGACGGCGTCGCCATGTACGGGGGAATGCCCTGCTGTACCCCGCGGGTATGCGACACCATGGATCCCATGGAGGGATGAAACGTCACAAAGGCACCGCATCCCACCGGCACCGGCGTCGGTGCCCCCGTCATCATGTAATGATTCCCTCCCCCGTGATTCGGATCCTTATGGCAGATCGACCGCACCACCGTGAACTTATCGAACACACCGGCCAGCTTCGTGACCGGTTCGCTGAAATGCACACCAGGAACCTTGGTGGGCACGGTCTTGAAGACGCCGCGGATGTCCTCCGGTGCCTCGGGCTTAGGATCGAAGGTCTCGAAATGCGAGGGGCCCCCGTCGAGCCAGATCATGATGCAGTTCACCGGCCGTCCGGTGGCCGGAGCGGGAGCCGCCGACGCCTTGAGCCGCAGCAGATCACACATTCCCATCCCCAGCGCTCCCCGCAGACCCAGTTGCAGAAAGTCCCGGCGCAGCCGGCCATCACAGTTGCGGTGAATTCCCATGGTTTGCTAGTGATTGAAGACAAATTCCGCTGAATTGATGAGCGCCCAGAAGACATCCTCGATGGCCTGACGCCGCTGCGCAGGGTCGTTCCCGAATACCGCAGTGGCCGCCGCCAGTTCCTCCGCAGCAGGCGGTCGCCCATAGCAGAGGAAATAGAGTTCCGCGACCACTTCGGACGGCGTCTGGCTGCCCGACGCCAGCCGCTGCACCGTTGCCTGCTCCGCGGCGCTGCTCAGTTTGGCCTGAAGCGACTCCGCATTCATGAGGTGAAGTGCCTGACTGATGGCTGGCTTCATGTTCCGCTCGCAGGGACAATCGCTGCTCGAATTGGGACGGCCGAAGGCGTCCATGGTGCGCGATTCAATCTTATACGTCCATGCCTGGGCCGCGCGTCCGCCCGGCGGAAGGCCTGGGTAGTCGGTGGGGACTCCCGTGACATCGGCGACGGCATCGGCCATCATTTCCGCGCCCATCCGCCGACGGTAGTACCGCGAGAAGTTGCGGGCGTCCCCCATGTTGGTTTCGTTGGGCTCGCTGCCGAGCTGATAGAGATGCGAGTTCATAATCGTCCGCATGAGCGCCTTGAGATCGTACTTCGAACGCACCACATCAGCCGCAAGCGCATCGAGCAGGAGCGGATGCGAAGGAGGATTGGAAAGACGGAAGTCGTCGACCGGATCGACAATCCCCTTGGCAAAAAAGTGGCTCCAGATGCGGTTGGCGATGGCCTTCGCGAAGAACGGATTGTCTTCGCGCAGGATCCACGCGACGAGCGCTTCGCGGGGGTCCCGGCGGCCTTCCAGTTCGGCCCGCGGACCATCCGGTGGCTGCGGCAGCATGACTTCGCCCGTGACCGGATGATTCAGCTTCGCCTCGGCCACCACGAAGAAGGTTTCGTTTCCGCCGGAAATCGGTGCGGAAATGCCGCCGCCTTTCTGCCGCAGCGGCGCAAAGAATGCAGCCATGCGGTAAAAGTCCTCCTGGCTCCACTTCTCGTTGGGATGGTGATGGCATTTGGCGCAGTCGAGCCTCACCCCGAGAAACAACTGACTGAACATGGTTGTCAGTTCTGCGGGCTCGCGGCGGTCGCGGTAGACGACGGCCGGACCGTGCCGGTGCGTGTTCCCCTGCGTGAGAAGGATTTCGCGCGCTAGTTGATCCCATGGCTTGTTCTGCCGGAAGCTCTCCCGCAGCCATTGATCGAGAAGGTAAACGCTTTTCACGCCCACGCGGTCGGGATTGGGACGGAAGAGGTCGGCGAATTTCGCGGCCCAGTGATCGGCGTAGCGGGGATGCGCAAGGAGGCGCTCCACGGCCTTGCGGCGCTTCTCCGGATCGCCGTCGGCCAGAAACTGCTTCGCTTCGTCCGCCGTCGGCAGAATCCCAATCGCATCAAGCGACGCCCGCCGCAGGAATTCGGCATCGCTGCACGGAGCGGACGGCAGCAGGCCGATCTGACGGAACCGCGCGTAGGCCAGTTCATCGATGAAGTTCCGTACCGGCAGGCCAGCGTAGGCTTCGCCCGGAAGAATCCGGTCGGACGGTACGACAACCTGCGAACCACTCACTTTTCCCATGTAGCGGGCCACCACGACCGCCTGACCGCTGACCTGATCGATGCTGATGCGGCCGTTGTCGCTCACGGTGGCGACCTGTTTTTCGCTGGAATAGAAACCGGCGAGGGAAGTCACGTCGCGGACACTGCCGTCACTGTAGTGGGCATGCACCACGAGGCGCTGGCTGGTTCCCTTGCGGTAGTGCCGCTCGGATGGCAGTACTGTGATGCGGTCGAGTACGGGTTCGTCCTTCGCCGCATACTCCATGCCGGAGGCAATCCAGCGGGTGAGCAGACGCCAAGCATCGGAATCCCTTGTGATCCGTTCCCCGCCTTCATGAGGCACCATGCCGGCTGCCTTGAGAAGCAGAAGACTCTCGCCGGGATCGGAAGGAAAGACCCGGCGTCCGCGCGCGCCGTGCACGATCTGATGGTGATCGGACTTTGGATCGAATGAGAAGACACTGAGCTTGAAACCATTCTGACCCTCGGCGCGCGCATGGCAGGCCGCCGCGCTGCAGCCGGCCTTGCCGAGGTGAGGCAGCACATCACGGACGAATGACGGTGAATTCTCCGGTGCGGCGGCCACTTCGATGGGGAGTTCGACGCGTTGTCCGGAGGATTCGGCGACGAGCACGGTCCGGCCGGGCCCTTTGGCACGCACCACGCCTTCGGCTTCGATCACGGCAATGGCCGGATCGGCTCCGGTCAGCTGCACCTCCGCCGTGGCGTCGCTCTCGCTGCCATCGGCGTGCCGTCCGGTGATCAGAAACGATGCCTGAGCCCCGGCCTCGAGACGGATCACAGCGGGTTCGGCCACGAGCGATGACACTTCCGCGGACATAGCTCCGCCGCATCCCAGTCCGCACACGGCGGCCAGCAGGGAAATCGCGCGGCTGTGCAATCTCGTGCGTCCATCCATCACTCTGGGACTACGCGCGAAATGCCGCCCGTTTTCGCCGGAATTCCGTGCTGTGCGCATGCCATTCATCGGCGTCCGGCCCGGCGGCGTGCGGCTGGGCCATCAAGGGGCCAGTCGGGAGAATCGCTGCGGCTATCGTTCATGAGCGTGGCCATCTTCTGGACGACATCCGCATGCGACGATGCCACATCGTGCTTCTCCCCGGGATCGGAGGCGAGATCATAGAGTTCGATGGCGCGCTTCGGTCCATTCTTCACGGCTTTCCAGTTTCCAGCGCGCACGGCCTGGATGGGTGGTCCTTCGTGCAGTTCCCAGTAGAAATGCGGTCGCTGCGGAGCAGCCCCGCCCTTCAGCATGGACACAAGCGACAGTCCATCTGTGCGGCAATCCGCGGGAACCTGCGCGCCGGCCAGCTCGGCGGCCGTCGGCAGAAAATCCCAGAAGGCCCATGGTTCACTGCTGACACGGCCAGCCGGCACCGTCCCCGGCCACCACGCCACGGCAGCCTGCCGCAGCGCGCCTTCGTATAGTCCTCGCTTGAACCCCCGCAGCCCATTCGACGCCTGCTGAAAGAGCGATCCGATGGGCGACTGCGGAGCGAAGGACGAACCATTGTCTCCGGCCAGCATCACGAGCGTGCTGCGGTCGAGCTTCTTCTCACGCAGCCAGTCGAGCAGGGCTCCGACATCGCGGTCGAGTCGGCTCACCTGCGCCGCATACGCCTTCTGCTGCGGCGTCCAGTCGCGTGCGGCATATTCTCCGAGGTCATCAATCTCGTGACGTCCGTGCGGCAGGGTCACCGCATAGAACAGAAAAAATGGTTCGTCCTTGCCCGCCGCGAGCCAGCGCATGACGTCGCGCTGAATGAGTTCCTGCGCATAGGTTTTGCCCACCCCTTTGCCGTCATTGCCGGGCAGCATCACGCGGCGGTCGTCGTCGTACAGGAATTCAGGGAAGTACGAATGTGCATGCCGCTGGCAATTGTATCCGAAGAAGTGGTCCATGCCCTGCTTGAGGGGACTGCCTTCGGTATCAAACATGCCCATGCCCCATTTTCCCATGGTGGCGGTCCGGTAGCCGGCTGACTTGAGGATTTCGGCCACGGTGACGGTGGCGGACGGCAGTGGATACTGTCCTTCGCCCCTGGCGATTTCCCAGTTCCCCCGGACAGGGCAATGCCCGCTGTGCAGACCGGTCATGAGGGAGGCCCGGCTGGGCGCACAGACGGTTGTTCCGCAGTACGCCTGCAGAAACCTCGTGCCCTCAGCTGCCATCCGGTCGATCGTCGGCGTCCGGATCAGCTTCTGACCATAACAACCGAGATCACCCTGCGCGAGGTCGTCGCTCAGAATGAAAATGATATTCGGCTGCTCCGCCCGCACCACGGACAGGGAAACAGCCGCCAGCAGCATCGCGATGGTCTTCCACATGAGAGATCGGTTCTACTCCATGCGGGCTCTGGCGGAACTGTCCCGAGGCTGCGCATTTGCGGAAAGGCCAACGGCCCCGCCCTGCGCTTCCCTGCGGCATGAAAACCACCATTCTGCTCTGCCTGCTGACCGCCGCCCGGTCCGCCCCCGCTGCGGAAACAACGGTCACATCCCGACCGCAGCTGATCGAAGCAATCGCCCGGGCCACCGCAGGGGACACCATCCGCATTGCGCAAGGTTCGTACGCCGGCGGCATCACGATCGCCTCGCTCAGGGGAACCCGGGAGAAACCGATCACCATCACCGCCGCCGATCCGCAGCAGCCGCCCGTCTTCTCGGGCGGAGCAAACGGCTTCCATCTTTCCGGATGCCAGTGGACGGAAATCAGTCACCTCCATTTCGAAGGAGCTGAAGCCAATGGTCTCAATGCGGACGATGGCGGACCGCAGAACCCACGCGCCGAAGGCATCCGCCTGCACCATCTGAAAGTCTCCGGCAAGGCCCCGCCCGGAAACCGCGATGGCATCAAGCTCTCGGGACTCGCCAGCTTCTCGGTAGCCCACTGCACCGTCACCCGCTGGGGCACGGGCGGCTCGGGCATCGACATGGTCGGCTGTCACGATGGATCCGTGGAAGCCTGCACCTTCCGTCACGATGAAGGCCCCGCGAGTGCCGCCGCCAACGGTGTCCAGATGAAGGGTGGTTCGTCCCGCATCACTGTTCGCCACTGCCGCTTCCTCTCAGCCGGCGGGCGCGCCATCAATCTCGGCGGCAGCACCGGAAGCGAATTCTTCCGCCCGGCCAAGGCTCCGCACGAAGCCAGCAGCGTCACCGTCGAGGACTGCCTCATCATGAATTCGGACGCCGCCATCGCCTTCGTAGGCTCCGACCAATCATCGTTCCATCACAATACCATCATTCATCCGCAGCGCTGGGTCCTCCGCATCCTGCAGGAAAACACGGCGCCTGACATGACCCCGTGCCGCCGCGGAACCTTCACGGATAATCTCATCGTCTTTCAGTCCTCCAGCCTCCGCAGCGCAGTCAATACCGGACCAGGCACCGCAGCGGAATCGTTCACCTTCGCCCGCAACGCATGGTGCTGCGAAGACGCTCCCCAGCGGAGCCGTCAGCCCATCCAGCTTCCCTCGCCGGAAACCGATGGCCGCTACGGCATCATTCCCACTTTCACAGACAGCGCAGAATCCGACTTCTCCCAGTCTGCCACCAGCCCGCTCCGCGCCTTCGGCATCCGGCTCCGTTAGGAACACTGCGCCCGACCCCGGATCATCGCGGCAAAGATTTCCGCGTCACCAGGATGCGGCGGAACCCGCCAATCAGACGGAAAACGGCCCGGTTCCATGAATGCATAGTTGGTCACCGGCATGACCGCACGTTCCACCACCGGCTCGCCACGTCCCGCGCTCCGCAGGGCCTCTCCCATCGCCCGGACCATCGCCGAAATCCGTCTCCGGGGGCCCGTCACATGCACCACGCCAGATTCCCCATCGGTCGCCATGGCGGCCGACACCAGAAGTTCCGCAAGCCAGTCCACCGACATGTAGTCCACTTCCGGATCGTCCGCCGAAACCTTCAGCACTTCCCCCCGCAGAGCACGGTCGAGCGCATGATCCGGAAAAACTCCAGAACGTTCCAAATGACCGAAAATCCCACAGGACCGCACAATCACATGTGGACATCCCGCCGCCCGGATGGCGTCTTCGGCCGCCAGTTTGCTCTCACCATATGAATCAAAGGGATCAGGCGGTTCACTGACGGGAATCTCCCGTTCACCCAGCGCATAGACGCTGCGTGTGGAAACAAAGATCACCCGCGCCGGACGCACTAGTCCCCTCATGAGTCGGGCCGTCCCCTCCGCATTGACCGCAGCATGCTGCTCCGGCCGATTCCGCAGGGCACCCGCACAGTGAATCACGGCATCGCATGCCAGGCTGGCTGGCGCGATGTCTCCGAGCCGGACCGCGAGCGGTTCCCACGCCACGCCCGACTCCTGCAGCCGCACGGCCACGCGCGACCCAAGGTACCCAGTGCTTCCGGTCAGCAGAATCTTCATGATGGCAGCACGCGGACATTCTTCATGGCTTCCTCGTTCAGTGGGAAATCAGACAGGTAGCGCAGCACCCGCGAAGCCGAGCGCGGTTCATCCGCTGGCACCATCTCACGGCCCGCCCAGTCGTTGAGCACCCATGCCACTTCATCGAATCCAAAGTGCCGCCGCGACGAAGTCCCGCCGGAGAACCGACCATTCAGTTCAATGACCTGCCAACTGCCGTCGCGGGTCCGCTTGGCCTGCACATTGAAGGGTCCGCGCCATCCTTCGGCCGCCGCAGCTTCCGCAAAGGCCTGCCCGACCTCGCGCAGAGCTGCTTCGTCGCAGCGGCGCAGGTCCTCCAGACGCCCGCGCACCATTGTCATGCGGAACCCAATCGATGGACCAACCGTGCCATCGCGCCGGATCACAAACTGCATGCCGTACAGCCTCGTCTCGGGGATTTCCCAGAAGAGCGGCAGTCCCGCTTCCAGAGAAAGACGCAGTCCTTCCGGCGCATCCAGAAATGGCTGAATCACATAACCGGGAAGCCTCAGCGCTGCCTCCAGATGTTCCGGCCCGGTCAGCACCCTGACTCCAAGCGAACCCGACCCTGCGCCAGGCTTGGCAATGAGCGGAAATCCATGCCGCGCCACAAGGTCAGCCACGGCGGCCTCCGTGCCCGCTTCGCAGCTGGCGACACTGTCCACATACGGCAGACCATGCCTGCGGCTGAACTCGGCGGTCAGTGCCTTGTTGCCGATGACACGGGCCATCGCGGAAGATCCACCCACAAAGGATCGGCGGAATTCCGGAATGATCTCGGCCATTTCCGCGAGCGCCTCGACGTCGGGATCCCGTCCCGGAATCACAGCCACGGGATCGTATTCCCGCACCAGCGAAATCATCACATCGCGCCAGCGTGGATCATCGGTCGCCGGAACCACCATGGCCTCGTCGCAGCGGAACAGATTGGGAGCCTCCACATCCGCATTGCATCCCACCAGATGCAGCCCACCACGCCTTCCCTCGAGGGAATCGAGCACCACTTTCCCGATGAGGGTACCAACACTGGTCACCAGCACAGTATTTCGATCGGATTTCATAAGCTTAGACTGATCGGGGACGATCAAGGAACGCATAACCGGTCGCCCATCCCCTTACACAGGGATCGCTCGTCCCCACCGTTGCGAGCAGGACCACCGGACCTTCCGTATCGCGCAACCGGGGCAGCACCTTGCGGAGTTCAGCCGGATCCGACACCTTCATGACCGCAACCCCGCAGGCCGCCGCCACGCCCGCCAGATCCACAGCCGGAAGCAGCGCAGGATCTTCCGGACCAACCGCATGACGAGACCGCGGGGAACCCAGCACCCCGTTCTCCGCAATCACATGGATGACCCGCAATTTATCCCGCGCCGCTGTCGCCAGCGCCAGCCCATGCATCAGAAAACTCCCGTCTCCCAGCCATGCCACCACCGGCACATCCGGATCAGCCATGGCCGCCCCCTGCGCTGCCCCCAGTGACCACCCCATCAGGGACAAACCTTCCGTGGCCAGCACGGTGCGCGGTTCCCCAGCCGCCACCATCAGTGCGACCGCTTGATGAAAGATCCCGGCGTCCGCCACATGCACGGCCCGCTGCCCGAAAAAGGCCGAGACCTCCCGCACCAGCAGCGCATGGCACAATCCCCCACCATGCGGATGAACCTCACGATGCGGACGGCACTGCCGAAGTCCGTCAAGCCATGCCTCATCGGCTTCCCCATCCGAACCCTGCGCAAGCACCCGCTCAAGCCAGGCTCCGACCGCTCCCTTGCCAACCTCCTGCACCACGGCCCCGCGCGAAGTCAGCGTGCGCCGGAATTCATCGCAAACCCCAAGCGCCACGACACGGTCGGCCACCAGCAACCCCTGAGAATCCGTCGCCGCGAGCGCAGCCGGAGACGGCAGAAATCCAAGATGCCCGAGGGACAGATCACTGGCTTCCGGCACCACCCCCCGCGAGGTCATATCGGTAATGACAGGCCAGCAGTGCATCGCCGCAAGTTGCCGGATCTTGCCGGTCCACGGCAGCGCTCCCGTGCCAACGGCCAGGATCGTGCGGAGCCCAGGGCTTTCCATCGATGCCGGCTGGATCGCTTCAGGCAATTCCGGCTCACCGACAATGGGCTCGAATTCGAGTCGCTGGATCTCATCTAGAATCCGCAGCACGGCTGGGCGGCCAGAGAGCAGGGCGGCACCCGCAGTGCGCAATGAGCGAGGCACGTCTGCCTTGCTGGTCGCCTCTGCACAACAAATTCCAGCGATTCCGGCAATGGCGGCGCTGAAGGAAAATGCCGGTGCCCCGGTATCCTCAGCAGAGGCATGCACCATTCCCATGATCCAAAGAACAGGCACGGATCCAATGCCGCCATGCAGCGCAGACGGCAGCAAGGCAGCTTCCCCTGGGCCTCCGCAGACTACCACCGCGGCCGGACGGCCGCTGCGGCGCGCAAAACCCTCTGCCATCAATGCCGCCACGAACTCACTGGTCGCCGGAACCAGCCTGATGCGGCCATCGGCCCGCACGCTCTCCAGCAGGCACGCCACATCTGCTCCCGCCACCGCAAACACATGATCGATTCCTTGGCTGTGCAACCAGTCGGTCAATCGCCACACCGGAGCGCGGTGCCATGGTTCGGGCGGAATAAGCTGTTCTCTTCTGGCAGTGGCCGAGGGCGGTATAATAGAGCGTTAGGGATTGATTCACAGACATTTTTGCCGCGGCGAAACCACGCGGCAAGAGGGCATTGGCAGCCTCGTGATTTCAGGGAATCAACATTGCATGAGACCGGCTCAGAACCCGATCGGCTGCCGGGCGGGATATTATGATGAACGCCTGAGTATGATGAACGCCTGAGCTGTCACTTCTTCCGGCCGCCCAGTTTCTGCTGCAGGTATTTTCCGGTGATGCTGGCGGGGTGGGCGGCGACGGTTTCGGGTGGCCCGCACATGACGACCTGTCCTCCGGCGTGACCGCCTTCGGGGCCCATGTCGATGACCCAGTCGGCACATTTGATGACATCGAGATTATGTTCGATGACGATGAGGGTGTTGCCGGCGTCGCGCAGTCCGTAGAGGACGCTCATGAGGGTTTCGATGTCGGCGAAGTGGAGGCCGGTGGTGGGTTCGTCGAGCAGGTAGAGGGTGCGGCCGGTGCTGCGTTTGGCGAGTTCGGTGGCGAGTTTGATGCGCTGGGCTTCGCCGCCGGACAAAGTATTGGCGGCCTGGCCGAGGCGCAGGTAGCCGAGTCCGACACTGCCGAGCATGCGCAGTTTGTCGCCGAGGCCGGGCACGGCGCGGAAGAATCCTGCGGCTTCATCGATGGTCATCTCGAGCACTTCGGCAATGTTGCGGCCCTTGTAGGTGACCTCGAGGACTTCCCGGTTGTAGCGCTTTCCCTCGCACGCCTCGCAGGTCACATAGACATCGCTCAGGAAATGCATGTCGATGCGGATGAGTCCGTCGCCTTCGCAGGTTTCGCAGCGCCCGCCCGCCGTATTGAAGCTGAAGGTACCTGGCGTGTAGCCACGGACTTTCGACGATGGAAGCTGACTGAACAATTCACGGATGGGCGTGAAGGCTCCGGCATAGGTGGCTGGATTGCTGCGCGGACTCCGCCCGATGGGACTCTGGTCGATGACCACTGCCTTGTCGATTTGCGGCAGTCCGACGATGGCCCGGTGCTGTCCCGGTGGATCCTTGGCTTGGTAGAGACGCCGGAAGACTTCGCGACGCAGAATGTCGTCGACGAGCGTGCTTTTGCCGCTGCCGCTGACTCCCGTGACGGCCACGAGGCAGCCCACCGGAAAGGAGACGTCGATGTCTTTGAGATTATTGGCCGACGCTCCCTGGACGGTGATCCAGCCATTCTCGAGGACATCGCTGCGCGCAGCAGAAACCGGCGGAGGCACGACCCGGCGCACCGGCACCGCAATCTTCGCTTCGCCAGTCAGAAACCGCCCGGTCACGGACGACTCCGATGCCTTGATCTGTGCCACGGTGCCGCAGGCAATCAGTTCGCCGCCGCGCGGGCCCGCTCCAGGGCCGAGGTCAATGACCCAGTCGGCTGCGGCAATGGTGTCTTCATCGTGCTCGACGACGACCACGGTATTGCCGAGGTCGCGCAGTTCCCGCAGCGTGGCGAGGAGTCGGTCGTTGTCGCGCTGATGCAGCCCGATGCTGGGTTCGTCGAGCACATAGAGCACGCCGCTGAGCCGCGAACCAAGCTGGCTGGCGAGCCGGATGCGCTGTGCTTCTCCGCCGCTAAGACTTCCATATTCCCGCGCAAGAGTCAGGTAGCCGAGCCCGACATCGTCGAGAAAGCGCAGCCGTGCTTCGAGTTCGCGCAGGACTTCGGGCACGATCGCCCGCTGCTGCGGACTGAGCACAAGTTCCCGCAGCACCTGCCGCGCCGCACTGACGGTCAGTCCGGTGAATTCATCGATGGCCAGTTCGCGTTCCTCCGCGCCGGATCCGCTGCGCAGGGTCACGGCGAGAAATTCCGGACGGAGCCTCCGCCCGCCGCAGGCCTGACAGGGAGCCGGATTCATGAACCTCCGGATGGTCTGTTTCACGAATTCACTCTCGCTTTCGAGCAGCAGGCGCGCGGCTTCCGCAGCCAATCCCTCGAATGGTTTGGCCACCACCTTCGTCGTGGCACTCTTCGCCAGATCCAGCTTCACTGCCGTCTTCCCAGTTCCCTTGATGAGGGCATCGCGGAAGGCAGCAGGCAATTCCCCGTAAGGCACGTCCGGCGCAGCCCCGAAATGCGCCGCCAATGCCGCAATCTTCCGGTCGTGCACAGCCTTCAGCTTCGGATTCCGGCTCCACCACGTCTTCACGGCACCCTCGGCAAGCGTCTTCGTCCGGTCGGGTACAATGAGATCGGGATCACACCAGAGCTGCGTCCCCAGTCCCTCGCAGACAGGGCAGGCTCCCGCATGGCTATTAAAGGAAAAATGCTTCGGCGTAAGCGGCGGCATGCGGAAGCCAGTCTCGGGATTCGCATACAAAGTCGTATACACCTTCTCTCGCCAGCCCCCGTCTTCACCAATCAGCACGAGTACGCGGCTGGCCGAGCCGCTCCAGCGCAGGGCCACCGGCAGACTGTCCATGAGGCGGACACGCGCATCGGGACGAACAACCAATCGGTCGACCACGAGATCCACCGCACCTCCCTCGGGAACAGCTGGCTGGTCTTCCAGATCATGCACTTCCCCGGCCACCCGCACCCGCACAAATCCCTGACGCGCCAGCTTCTCATACAGTTTTTTCGGCTGCAGCGACTCGCTCGGCGGCAAGGGAGCGAGCACCATGATCCTCGTCCCCTCGGGCAATGCCAGCAGTTCTTCCGCAATCTCGGGCGTCGTGTAGCGGTGAATCGGTTCACCAGTCACGGGATCGTGCGGCTGACCGCACGTCGCATAAAGCACCCGAAGATAATCATAGATCTCCGTGACCGTGGCAATCGTGCTGCGCGGATTGGAAACCGCCGCATGCTGCCCGATCGCAATGGCGGGCGACAAGCCCTCGATCTGATCGACATCGGGCTTCTCGAGCCTGCCCAGAAACTGCTGCGCATGCGCACTGAGACTCTCCACGTACCGCCGCTGGCCTTCCGCATAGAGCGTATCAAAGGCGAGCGACGACTTCCCGCTGCCACTCACGCCGGTGATCACGGTCAGACTTCCTTTCGGCAGTTCTACCGTCAGATTTTTCAGATTGTGCTGTCGGGCTCCGGTGATCCGGATCGTCTGCGCGTCGGCCATGGAAGATGGGATGAGATTCAGAAAACTCCGGACCTGTCCCGATTCCGCCGGGCCCCGCAACGCCAGACTTCCCGCGCCCCACAATCGCTTGCTTCACTCCACCGCCAGCGCTTCTGAATCGCTCATGCGGGTCCTCCTCCAGCGCGTCCTTTCCGCTTCGGTCACGATCAATGACGAACTCCATGCCTCGATCGGCCAAGGACTCCTCCTGCTCGTGGGCATCGAACACGATGACGGCCCGGACGATTCCCTCTGGCTCGCAGCCAAGATCGCAAAACTCCGCATCTTCGCGGACGACGACGGCCTCATGAACCGTTCGGTCACGGAAACCGGTGGCGATCTCCTCGCGGTCAGCCAATTCACACTCCATGCCGCCGTCCGGAAGGGCAATCGTCCATCGTTCATCCGGGCAGCACGCCCGGAAACCGCCCTGCCGCTCTTTGAGCAATTCTGCAGGGACCTGTCGCGCGAATGCAGTCACCCGGTGGCCACGGGTGTCTTCGGCGCAGACATGAAGGTCGCCCTCGTCAACGATGGCCCGGTCACCATCTGGATCGATTCCCGCAGCCGCGAATGAACCTGCGCCCATGAAGAAGAAACCGTCGCCTGCCTTCCGCGAGGACATTGTCTACGATGACGACGCGGGGCCCTCGCGCTTCCGCCGCCGCCCCGCGGACGATTGCGGCGACGATGAGGCGGAAGCTTCGCCACGCCTTGCGCTCCCGGCGCGCACGGCCCGCGAAATCGAGGACCGCATGGCCGCCGGGGAACGACTCGATCCCATCGTGCCGGGACACGCCCGCAATCTCGCCACTTCGTTCTGGGGCCAGGCATGGAACCGCTACCTCATGGAATGCGCGGACTACGCCAGCCGACTCCCCCGCGGCCGTTCTCTCCTCCGCGCCGGCCGCGTCCTCGGCTTCCAGCTGACCACTGGTTCCCTCCAGGCATCCGTAGCCGGCCTCCGGCTCTACGATGTCGCCATCACAGTGCAGCCACTCGACGAGGAACCCGCCGCCGCCCTCGCCCTCCGCCTCAAATCCCGCATCGGAAGTGTCGTCGACCTCCTTGCCGGAACACTGAGCGACGAGGTCATGCGCATGGTCGCGGACCCGCACCACGGTCTCTTCCCCGCCCCGTCGGACATCCGCTTCCATTGTTCCTGCCCGGACGACGCGAGCCTCTGCGAACACGCAGCCGCCACCCTCTACGCCGCCGGTTGCCACTTCGATCAACAGCCAGCCGACCTCTTCCGGCTCCGCGGCCTCCAGCCGGAAGCTCTCGTCGCCTCGGACCACCTCCCGGATGTGATCGCTTCCCTCACGGACGCGTCAGCGGCCGACGGTCCCACGCTCGACCCAGCGGGCCTTGGCGACCTCTTCGGAATCCAGCTCGGTTCCCCGCCCACGGATCCCCAGCCCTGACAAGGCAGCGGCCCGGCCGGGCCGGAACTTTGCCTTGCGGGTTCCTCCGCATCCCGGTACCGATCCGTTGTGTCAGATACCATTGAAACGCCTATAGCACCGGAAGCTCCGGTGCCCACCTTCTCCGAACTCGGCCTCTCCGAAACTGTCCTCCAGGGCGTCCACGACGCCGGATACAACCGCCCCACGGGCATCCAGGCACAGGCCATCCCGGTCATCCTGAGCGGACGCGATGTTATCGGTTCGTCCCAGACAGGCTCCGGAAAAACCGCGGCCTTCGCCCTCCCCATCCTCAGCCGACTCGCCGCCCCGGGCAAGATCCGCTGCCTCATCCTCGAACCAGTCCGCGAACTCGCAGCCCAAGTCGAAGAACAATTCAAGAAATACGGCGGCCACACGGGCCTCCGCAGCCTTCTCGTCCACGGCGGCGTCGGCTACGGAGCCCAGCGCGAAGGCCTCCAGAAGGGCGTCGATATCCTCATCGCCACCCCCGGCCGCCTGCTCGACCACATGCAGCAGGGCACCATCCGCCTCAACGACATCGAAATCCTCGTGCTCGATGAAGTCGACCGCATGCTCGACATGGGCTTCCTCCCGGATGTCCGCCGCATCGTCTCGAAGTGCCCGGAAAAACGCCAGACTCTCTTCTTCTCGGCTACCATCCCGGCCGAAATCGCCTCACTGGCCGGCTGGGCCCTCAGCGACCCGTTCAAAATCGAAATCGGCCGCCCACGCACGGCCGCCAGCACAATCTCCCATTACTTCTACCCGGTAAACCGGCTCCAGCGCGAGGACCTCCTCCTCGCCCTGCTCAAGGAAACGGAATTCAAAAGCGTCATGGTCTTCACCCGCACGAAGGCAGACGCCGATAAACTCGCCGCCCGCGTGAACCGCGAGGCCGCCAGCTACAAGGTCGCTGTCATGCACAGCGACATCCAGCAGAAGGACCGCTCACGCGCCCTCGCCGGCTTCCGGAATGGCGAATTCGATGTCATCATCGCCACCGACCTCGCCGCCCGCGGTCTCGACATCAGCGGCGTCAGCCACGTCGTCAATTACTCGGTCCCCGAAAACCCGGAAGACTACGTCCACCGCATCGGCCGCACCGGCCGCGCGGAACGCGAAGGCGATGCCTTCACGATCCTCAGCGCAGACGAACTCATCCACGCAGAAGCCATCGAACGCTTCATCAATCAGAAGGTGCCGCGCCGCCGCCTCGAATCGTTCCCCTACCTCTACACCACCCTGCTCGACGATAGCTCGGCCGCCCAATCCCACCTGCGCGCCAACCTCGGCCGCGGCCGCGGAGCCAGCACCCGCCGCCGACGCTGAGCCCCCCGCACCCCGCAAATGCCTGCCCGACGCGAGCCTCCCCCGCCAGCACCAGCCCCGGCCACCCTCCGCGTCCTCGCCATCGACCCCGCCCTCCGCAATACCGGCTGGGCCATCCTCGAACGTACCGGCAAAACCAACCGCGCCATCGCATGGGGCGTCGTGCGCAATAAACCCGCCCTCCTCCAGTCCCAATGCCTCGCGGCCATCGCCGATGCCATCCGCTCGGTCATCCGCGAACACCACCCAGACTGCTGCGCCATCGAAAGCACCATCTACGTCCAGAACTTCCGCACCGCCATCACCCTCGGTGCCGCCCGCGCCGCCGCCATCATCCCTCCTGCCGAAGCAGGCCTCCCCGTCTGCGAATACCCACCACGACGCGTCAAACAAGCCGTCGTCGGCCGCGGAGCCGCCGACAAATCCCAGGTCGCCTTCATGGTCCGCGCCCTCCTCGCCCTCACCGAAACCCCTCCCCACGACGCCGCCGACGCCCTCGCCGTCGGCCTCACCCACCTCGCCGCCGCCGACCCCTCATCCCCATGGCAACGCGAAATGCAGCGCCTCTGAAGTGAAAGTGAAGTGAAAGGGATCTGACCCATTCCCCGCGCCCCCGGAAGCAATGCTCGGCTCCCACCATCCCACAGGATGCGCCGGTTCCGGGCGCTCCCACGACGGCATCGACACCGGAGCGCCACAATAGGACAGACCTTTTATAAGAGCGAGTTCGACCTACGACGAAAACGACGGATCACCACAAAAGGACAGGCCTTTTATGGAATCCCACAAAAGGACAGGCCTTTTATGGAATCGGCCTCGACCGGTGATTAAAACGCTTGATCACGGCAGAAGGTCAAGACGTTTCGCTTGCTTCCGGGGTCCTCGGTTGCCGACAGCGTGCCGTGGAATGGCAGGAGCGCCACAATAGGACAGACCTTTTATAAGAGCGAGTTCGACCTGCGACGAAAACGACGGATCACCACAAAAGGACAGGCCTTTTGCATGGACGCTCGGTTGCCGACAGTGTGTCTGGAACGGCAGCACCACAAAAGCGCCACAAAAGGACAGGCCTTTTATGGAATCGGCCTCGACCGGTGATTAAAACGCTTGATCACGGCAGAAGGTCAGGACGTTTCGCTTGCTTCCGGGGTCCTCGGTTGCCGACAGCGTGCCGTGGAATGGCAGGGCGGACGGGGATGGCTTACGGGCGGACGGTGGCGGAGCCTTTGAAGTAGTCGGTGTATTTGGGGAAGCTCCAATCGGCGATGGCGCGGCCGACTTGGAGGCCGACGTCGTTGTCGACGGGGATGTGGTAGCCCCCGAGGGCGCGGGAGAGGGCTGCCATTTCTGCGGTACCGCTCCATGTGGGGAGGTCGAGGAGCATGAATTCGCCGCCGTCTTTTTCGGTGAGTTCGCAATGGCGTCGGCGTTCGGCGAATCCGTAGCGGTCCGATCCGGTGAATAATTCCATGACTTTGGCGCAGGCACCGCTGACGGTGGCGTGTCCGCTGGTGTAGCCTGGGAATGGCGGGGTGACGAAGACGAGGGGGGAATACGGATGCCATGCCTCGCCATCCATTTCTCGGGTGCCGCCGTCGGTTCCGGCCCAGCCGATGATTTTTTTCCCCTTATAATAATGGTGGATGAGGGTCCACGGGCGCGAGGTATCGTAGACGCGTTTGGTTTCCCAGCAGGAGATGAAGGCATCGAAGGCGGCATTGGCGATGCAGAAGTAGAGTTTCACATCCTGATCCAGACCGTGCCGGTCGCGTCGCGAGACATCCTGAGCGAAGCGGAGCCAGTGGCCGCTTTGTCCGGTCGAGCGCGGGCCATCGCGCATGAATTCCACGACTGCCTTCTGTTCCTTGGTGAGCGTCTGATTGTAGGCGAGCACCTGATCGGTCTGGCGTTTCAGTTCTGCTTCGTCGCGGGTGGTGGTGGGTGGCGGGGCCGGGCGGAACTGGGCACTGCTTTCTAGGGCGAAGGGTTTTACCCGGTACCAATGCGGGGTCAGAAAGCCCGGTGTGAACTTTGTGCCATCCGGTTTGGTGAACGTGATGGGCTGCCAGCGGTCGGGATCGATGATGCGGTCGGGTGGATTGACGGGCTGGTAGAAGGTATAATCGCTGTAGGGCTGACCATTTCCGCCGGCTTCGGTGCCTGACTGATTGGCTCCATCGTTTCTGCGGTAGTCGATCACGGCCTTGGCGGCGCGCATGCCGATGTCTGGCGGGGTGGTGCCCTCGGGGGAGCCTGCGAGGTCCGGGTTGTGTCCGAGCTTCTTCATTTCGCTGCGGAGGAATTCGGCTGATTCCGGGTAGACGAAGAGGAGGGCGTGCAGCGAGGCGTAGCTGATGGCGGCTTCGCGGTTCTGCTGGGTGCGTTCCGCCTCCGGGCGGCGCAGACCACCGCCCAGCCGGGTACCGACGGCCACGGGATCGTAAGCGGCCCATGCGTCGTAGGTGGCGGTCGCCCAGATGGCCATCTGACGCGATAGAATGGTGGGGCGTGCGCCATAGCGGTCGACATCGCGGGCGGCGGCTTCCTGGCAGATATCGAGCCAGCGGTAGGCGAGGCTGACGTTTTCCTTGTGTTCGACTGGGGCGAACTGGTGAAGGGGCCGGGCATCGGGGGTTTCGCTCATCGCGGGCGATGCCGCCGCCAGCAGGAGAGCGGCGGTCATGAGCGACTTCGATTTCAGGTTCAGGTTCATGGGGCGCAATGTGTTCAGGGGGAAACAGGAGAAAAGCTGCGCAGCACGCGGTAGTAGCGACGGCCGGATGGCAGGGAGACATCGTTCCACTGTGCCATGGTATCGTATGCCCGCAGGGGGGAGCCGGCATTCTGCCAATCCACAAGGTTGCCGGATGTCTGGACCCGGTACCATGCCCCGCGGAGGGCAGGCCACTTCAGGCGGACGCCCGTGGGCAGCAGTTCGACCGAAGGTGGAGCCAGTGCACTGGCGACGGCACCGGTCCAGTACTGTTCCGCGAGGGCAAAGGCCCGCAGTCCGGCCACCGATCCGATCCTGCGGCCGTGGAAGTCGTCTT
The DNA here is from genome assembly GCA_039795165.1 of Verrucomicrobiota bacterium. Lineage (GTDB taxonomy): Bacteria > Verrucomicrobiota > Verrucomicrobiia > Verrucomicrobiales > V1-33 > V1-33. The sequence continues at coordinate 21,468 of JBDKER010000032.1, forward strand.
CGGGCACATGAATCCCGCCCCAGCGGCGTGATTGCCCGGCCTGATCGGCTGCGTCGAAATACGAACACCACTGCAGTTCCACATCGGCTGAAGGCCCCCGGTCGATCTGCATGGAATTCGCCCGGAAGACGTGCCGGTGGAATCCGCCCGGAAAATCCCGGCTGCCGGTGAGGAGCGTGAGCACTTCCGCGGCCGCCCGGGAAAACGTGCTGTGGCCCGAAACATAGCCCGGAAAGGCCGGCGTATTGAAGGTTTTGCGCTGAAACGGCAGCCAGTCCCGCCCGAGCATCCAGCACACCGGACTCGCCTGGCCGGCCACCGAGGGAGCCGGCAGATTGGCCGGATGCTCGCCGGGCCAAGACCGCACCACGATCTGGCCGAGGTAATAAATCCCGGGCTGTGCCATCCCATAGCGCACGTCCCAGATACTTTCATGCCGTCCCCCTGCCCCGGCCGTCGCCGGCGTCACCAGCTCCACCACCCCAAGTTCAAGCGGCAGTCCGGCCGGATCGTACGACGGTTGACCGGGATCGCTCGACTGCCCGCGGCTGGCCATGTAGCGGACTGCCGTGATGGGGCGAACACCGGAGTAGTAGCGTTTGAGCGACCACGCGGCGCAAGCCGCGTCGTGGGTGGCCGCCGACAGGGCGAAGTACATTTTCACGTCCCATTCGAGGTCGCCGAGCACCCGCCCGACTCCCCGCATGCGCTTGGTGAACTGCGGATCGTCGGCCACTTCGTTCGCCAGCACATGCCAGTGCCCCGGGGGCGTTTCGGAATGCGGACCGTCCGCCCAGTATTCTGCGAGCACCCGCACAAAGTCGCCGCGCCGCACCCGGTTGGGCGTGTAGGCCGATCCCTTGTATGGATTCAGGGGATAGCCATCTCCGCTGTCTTCTCCGAGCGGATTGTCGCCACACGACCCCGGAGAAATGTCCACCAGTTCCGCGTCATTGAGATGGCTGCTGCAGCGCAGCACTTCCATGACCCCTTCCCGGTATTGCGCATCGGTTGCCGACGGCTTCCCGGGCAGACTCAGCCGCGACGGCCCGCCGAAGGGATCCAGCCATGGCTTCACGGGGTCGTCCCGCTCCAGACTGAAGGGCACCGTTGCCAAGCCCTGCACCCCCACAAACGGCTGCGCCCCGCCCGGCTGCGGAATCCCATTCTGCGTGACACTCGCCGACAGATCGAGCGGCTGCCAGAAATTCGGATCCGTTCCCTCCGGAATCCCATAGCCCAGCGGCATGTTCGGAACAAACAACCCATTCACCCCGAGCACGCTCAGCGGCCGCAGCAGATTCGGATTCACCTGCCATGTGTACGGCTGAGGATACGACTTCTGGGTGAAACCGTCCGCGAGCGACCACTGCAGCACGGCCTCGCCGGCCCGCTTCCCCAGTTCCGCAGGTCCGCCCCCTTCCACCACGGCAGCCTGCGCCACGTCCAGTCGGTACCCCTGCGCCACCAGCCGTGCATCGATCGCCGCCAGCGATTCCACTGCCCCCGTCCCGGAGGCAAACCGGTTCCGCAGCACCCGATGCGCCGCATAACTCACCGCTTCCCGCCGCCCCGACTCCGCATCCCCTGCCCTCACTGCCTTCTCATTCCACAAATACCCCACCGCTTCCTCATCCCACGCCGCCCACGCATTGTACATCGCCACCGCAACATGAAACAGATTGCGCGCATGCCCCGGAGGATCCGGCACATTCCTCCGGATCGCCCCCAGCGTTTCCTCATTCCACTCCCGCGCCACCGACCAGCCAGCCTCCAACCGCCCCATCACCGCCATCAGCAGCGCCAGCACCAAAATCATCTCCTGTCGTCCTTTCCTCATCCTCCCTTCAATCTACACGAACCCCACCCCTCATGAAAAGCCAATTCTCTCTCACTCACACCACTCCAGGAGCAGGCAATCGCCAGAAAACCAATCAGATTTGAGAGAAACTCGAAAAATCAGAGATTCAGACTTGATAATTCGCCGCCATTAAGCAAAGATTCGGGGGAATTTTCCCGAAAATCCGCCCAATCTATGGTTTTTACGAAAATTCTATTGATTATATGGCGGTGACCAACTATTCCTGAGAACAAGTCTAAAAAACAACTGCATGGAGACCATCGACGAGAACCAAACTGCGATCCGCAAGGATGCCACCAAGCTTGCTGATTTCATCATGTTCACGCAGCGGAGCTTTCTGCTGAATCTTTCGCGTGAGCTGAACAAAGGGAATGTGTCTTTTGCGCAGTTCTTTCTGCTGGGGTATCTGGCGAACGAGAGTTTTCTGACGATGACGGACATCAGCCGTAAGATGGGTCACAGCACGGCGGCGGCGACTGGGCTGGTGGATCGGCTGGAGAAGCTGGGGTATGTGCAGCGGCTGCATGCGAGCGAGGACCGGCGCAAGGTGATGGTGCAGATCACGCGCAAGGGGATTGATCTGGTGGAGCGGATCCGGGAGGACATTGTGGGGAATCTGGTCGATCTGATGGAGGATCTTGACAAGAACGAGCAGGATGCGCTGCTGAACACCTATGGGAAGATTTCGACGTTTGTGCGATCGAACTGAGGAACGGAAGAGAGATTTCATGCGAAGACCGGGGGGTGGAGACGCCTCCTGGTTTTTTCGTTTCTGCGGATCGGTCCAGCGCTTGCGCCCACGGGTCAGAGGGGTTCGTATTGTCCGCACGGGATGATGATCCCGGCGGGGCTGGAGTTTATCCGGCATCCGATTGTTCCCCATTTGCTCTACCATCCATGTCTCCACAAGAAGCTGCTTCCCGCCTCGACGAACACGTCCGCTCCATCATTGCATGGCATTTCAGTCCGGAGACGGGCTGTCCCTTCTGGCTCGACTGGGCGAAGCAGGCCGGCTGGGATCCGCGCACGGAAGTGCGGATCTTTGCGGACATCAATAAGTTCCCGCATTTCCAGGACGAATGGCTGCGTGACGAGCAGAACGAGCGGTTTGTGCCGGCTGGCTTCGGCGACCGGCCGTTCAATATCTTTGAAACCGGGGGCACCACCGGAGTTCCCAAGCAACGGATTGGCTGGGACGACTACAAGGTCGACTATGAGGAATTCGGGGACAACCTTGACGACAACTACTTCCCGCGCGGTGGCAAATGGCTCATGATGGGGCCGACGGGACCACGGCGGCTCCGGTTGGCCATCGAGCACCTTGCCAATTACCGTGGTGGTTCCTGCTACTTTGTCGATCTCGACCCCCGCTGGGTGAAGAAACTGATTGCCCGCAAGCAGTTCGATGAGGTGGAACGCTACATGAAGCATGTCATCGACCAGGGAGTGGAAATGATCCGTCACCGAGGTGTTTCCTGCCTGTTCACGACCCCGCGTCTGCTGGAAGCCCTTGCGGAACGCATCAGCATCCCGGGCCTCGGGGTCAAAGGCGTGTTCTGCGGCGGAACGAGCATGACGCCCCAGATGGTCCGCTTCCTCATGGAAGAAGTCCTCGAAGGGAAAAGCCAGTTCGTGCCCACCTACGGCAATACCCTCATGGGACTCGCCTGCAGTCTCCCGGAAACCCTCCGCGACAGCAATTATTCGGTCACCTACTGGTCTCCGCAGCCCCGCGCCGTCCTCCGTGTCGTCGATTCCAAGGACACGGCGAAAGTGGTCGACTACGGACAGTACGGACGCGTTGAACTAACCACCATGACGAAGGAATTCTTCATGCCCCGCTTTCTCGAGCGAGACGAAGCGATCCGCCGTCAGCCCTGTGGAAAGTACCCATGGGATGGCGTCGGCGACGTCCGTCCGTTCGGGATGCTCGAAAAGAAGGTCATCGAAGGCGTCTACTGAGCGGTCCCGGCCCGGATTTTCCCTGCGGCTGACCGCCGCGTCGACTCACTGATCTGACAAAACAAAGCAGCCGCCCCTCCGACGAGGAAGGGCGGCTGTTCTGTTCAGTTCAGGAATGAATTGGGGGCTCAGCGGGCTGCCGGGCTCACTTCTTGGCCTTGCCGCCCTTGGCACCCTTGGCGTCCTTGGCCGGAGCGGCTTCCGCCGGGGTCGGCTCGGCCACGCGAGGTTCGGAAACGAGGGCCACGATGAGTTCCCCATCGGCGGAAGCCCGCACGCCTTCCGGCAGCGGAATCTCACGCAGGTGGAGGGCCTTGCCCACTTCGATGCCGGTCACATCCACGCGGATGATTTCCGGAAGATCCTTGGGCAGACACTGCACTTCGAGTTTGTGGACGAGGTGCTCAAGCAGACCGCCAGCCTTCACCCCGGCCGCATCGCCCACCAGTTCCAGCGGAACGTTCGCGTGAATGCGCTCGTTTTCGCTGATGGCGTGGAAATCGAGATGGATGATAGCGCCCGTGAGCGGATTGTGCTGCACATCCTGGATGAGGGCGAGCTTGGTTTCGCCCGAGTCTTCGATCGTCAGATTCACGAGAATCTGTTCGGAAACGGAATGATGCAGAACGGTTTCGACCTGCTTCGCATTGAGGCGGACATTGAGCGACGGCTGCGATTTGCCGTAGACCACTGCTGGGATCAGACCTTCCCGGCGGAGGGAATTGAGGGCGCCGCTGCCGCTGCGCTTGCGCGTGTGGGCCGTGAGAGACTGTGCTTTGGACATGAATTAGGTTATGGTGCGGAATTGCCCCTGTGGGACCCGGGCCACGCCGCAGCCAGAATGCTGCGCCCGCAGGGCCGGATGGCAGAGGATGTGCCTTGCCCCGGCAGATTCCCGGGAAAAGGGGCGCGAAATTACCCCGGACCTACGGGTTGTCAAACAGCGAGGTCACACTCTCACCCTGGTGAATCCGCCGGATGGCTTCCCCCAGAATCGGCGAAATGTCCTGCGCCGACACCTTCGGCCCCCGGGCATGCGGAGTCGAATTCGTGCAGATCAGTTCCTCGATGGGGCTGGCGGCAAGCCGGTCGAAGGCCATCTCCCCGAGGACGGCATGCGTCACCCCGGCCAGAATGCGCTTGGCCCCGCGTTCCTTGAGGAGGCGCGCCGCCGCCGTGAGCGTGCCGGCCGTCTCTGTCATGTCATCCACCAGCAGGACATCGCGTCCCTCCACTTCCCCGATCACATTGAGGGCCTGAACTTCGGTCGCGCTGGAACGGTGCTTGGCCACGATGGCGAAATCCGCCCCCAGTTTCTTGGAGAAGGCATGCGACATCTTGATGCCGCCGACGTCGGGCGAAACCACCACGAGTCCTTCGCCAGTCAGTCCATGCTGCTTGAGGTAGCGGGTGAGGACCGGCTGGGCGTAGAGATGGTCCACGGGAATATCGAAGAATCCCTGAATCTGCGGGGCATGCAGATCGACGGTGAGCACGCGGTTGACCCCGGCAGCCGTCATGAGATTCGCCACGAGTTTTGCGGTGATGGGGACGCGCGGCTGATCCTTCCGGTCCTGCCGGGCGTAGCCAAAGAAAGGAATGACTGCCGTAATCCGCTCAGCGCTCGCCCGGCGCGCCGCATCCACCATGATGAGCAGTTCCATGATGTTATGATTGGTCGGCGGACAGGTGGGCTGAACAATGAAGACGTCGCTGCCGCGGACGTTCTCATTGATCTTCACAAAGGTCTCACCGTCCGGAAAGGCAGTCACGGTGGCATCCGTGCGGCGCACCGCCAGATACTCGCAGATGCTGTCCGCCAGACTCGGGTGGGCCGTCCCGCTCAGGATTTTCATCGCCGCAAACATGAAGCGATCCCTCGCGAACACCTGACCTCCCGGCAACTGGAAACGCAGCCGGACAGGATTTTCCCGCCGGACCCCCGCTTCCATCTCGTTCGTCCTTGCATGGACCATCCGATTTCACTATCCCCAAACACACCATCATGGCTCACCTCAACGCAAACTACCTGAAACTGAAAGCCGGTTACCTTTTTCCGGAAATCGCCCGCCGCGTCGCCCATTTCACTTCGGATCATCCGGAAGCAGCGCGCCGCCTCATCCGATGCGGCATCGGGGACGTCACGGAACCCCTTCCCGAAGCGGCCCGCACGGCGATGAAGGCAGCGGTCGATGAACTCGGCAGCCGCGACACTTTCCGGGGCTACGGTCCGGAACAGGGATACGCGTTCCTGCGGGAAGCGATCGTAGCCAATGCCTATGCCCCGCTCGGCTGCCGCATCGCCCCGGACGAAATCTTCATTTCCGATGGATCGAAGTGCGACACCGGGAACATCCTCGACATCTTCGGCTCCACCAACCGCATCGCCATCACCGACCCCGTTTATCCGGTCTACGTCGATACCAATGTGATGTGCGGGAATACGGGGGAAGCCAATGAAGCCGGGGCCTACGCGGGGCTCACCTATCTTTCCTGCAATCCGGAGAATGGCTTTGTCCCGGACATTCCACGGGGCCGCGTCGATCTGGTCTACCTCTGCTACCCGAACAATCCCACGGGAGCCACCGCCACCTTCCACCAGCTCGAGGACTGGGTGGCCTACGCCCGGGCCAACGAAACCATCATTCTGTTCGATGCTGCCTACGAGGCATACATCACGGAAGCCGGAGTTCCGCATTCCATCTATGAAATCGAAGGAGCGCAGGACTGCGCCATCGAATTCCGCAGCTTCTCGAAGCACGGGGGCTTCACAGGCGTCCGCTGCGCCTACACGGTGGTTCCCAAGAGCCTCATGGCCTCGACTCCCGATGGCAAGCGCCACGGGCTTCATGCCCTCTGGAACCGCCGCCACACCACGAAGTTCAATGGCGTTTCCTACCCCGTGCAGCGCGCGGCCGAAGCCCTCTTCAGCCCGGATGGCAAGCAGCAGGTCAATGACCTCATCACCCATTACCTCGGTAATGCGAAAATCCTGCGCGAAGCCGCCGCCGCAGCCGGCATGTCGGTCTACGGCGGCATCAATGCCCCGTACATCTGGGTCGCCTGCCCCGCCGGTCTCAAGAGCTGGGAATTGTTCGACCGCATGCTCCACGAAGCCAATGTCGTCGTCACCCCGGGAGCCGGATTCGGCGCAGCAGGCGAAGGCTACTTCCGCATCAGTGCCTTCAATTCCCGCGAAAATGCCGAGGAAGTCGCCCGCCGCATCACCAGCATGAAGTGGTGACCTCCAAGCCAGCCACCGCTGGCCGGAATTTCATAGCAAGAACCTTCAGCGCCCGGCAGCCCGCGGGATAAAGTCCCCGCATCAGCTGCCGGGCGCACTTTTTTCTGCCGTCCCTTACGTCCCTGCCGTCCCTGCCGTCCCTTCCGTCCCTTTCGTCCCTTCCGTCCCTTTCGTCCCTTCCGTCCCTAGCGTCCCACGGCGCGCAGAAGGGCGTGCTGAGCGGCATTGCATCCGGTGATAGCCTTGATCTGCGCGCGGCGGGCCCGGGTGAATTCCTCGCGGGCGAGGAGGTATTCGAGAACGACGCCGACGCCGCTGGCGGTCCGCTGGCGTGCCAGCGTCATCATTTCCTCTGCGGCGGCCACGGCTTCCGTGCTCATGCGGACCTGCTGCGCAGCACTGCGGACACGGATGGCGGCGGCGACCACTTCGCGGCCCACGGCGGCTTCGAGCCGGCTCCGTTCGAGCCTTGCCACGTCTTCGCGCGCCCCGGCTCCCGCCACCCGGCTCCGGTCAAAGAGGCCACCGGGCCCGATGGTCCAGCCAAGCCCGAGGTAGAAATCCTGACTGTCCCCAAACCTTCCCCAGTCACCCGCAAAGCCCCCGCCCAACCCGCCGAGACTGTAGCCGGCCTGCACACGCGGCACCCACGGAGCCCGCCGCGCCCGGTCGCTTTCCGCCACCGCCGCCGCCACGGCGGCCGACTGCGCCTTAAGTTCCGGCCGCTGCCCCATGGCTTCGGCCACGAGTCTGCTGAGCGACCCCGCTTCGGCGACGAGCTGCACCGGCACGAGATCGGCCTTCGCGGCCCGCAGTTCCGTGGCTGCCGGAATCCGCAAGGCTTCCGCAAGGGCGGCAGCCGCCAGCGCGACCGCTTCTTCTTCCTGCACAACCGCCAGACGGCCCCGCGCAAGCTGGGAACGCACGCGCAGCAGGTCGGCCCGCAGCACCGTGCCCGCATCAACCAGCCCGGCGAGCTGCTTTTCATAGTCTGCAAGGGCCGCCACATCATCGGTAGCCGCCGCAGCCACAGCCTCGGCTTCGAGCAGACGGTAGTACGATTCCACCGCGCGCAGCACGAGGTCGCGGCGCGCCTTTTCCACCAGATGACCTTCGGCGGCGGCCTGCTGCCGTGCCGCCAGCGCCCCGAAATAAAGATCGCCCGGAGCCCAGTCGGCCAGCAGCATGCCACCTGCCGTGTACTGCTGCTTGCGGGCATCAAAGACCGCCCCGGCAATGTCCTGCACCCGGCCTTCATGCCCCCGGTAGCCGACACTGAGACTGAACGATGGCCAGAATTTCTGCCATGCCTGCTGCGACGCCGCCACGGCTTCGGCATGACGCGCCCGCGCCAGTTCCACTTCGGCATGACGCGCCCCCGCAAGCTTCATGACCACCCCGGCATCCACAAACACCGGAGCACCCCGGCCCGCTCCCGGCATCACAAACACCATCCCCAGCAGCAGCAGCGAAATTCTCATGCGCAGGCAAATCGGCTGGTTCAGGGTTTCAGGACGACGGCCTGACGGTCCGCCAGCGGCAGCGGTCCCGGCAGCAGAACCGTGTCCTCCATCCGCAGCGACGGAATCTCGACCCGTTCCCCGTCCTGAAAACCAAGCTGCACAGCCGTCTTGTGCGCCTGACCATCCACCCAGCGGAACACAAAGGCGTTCGCCTTCTCCATGACGACCGCCCCGGCAGGCACCCAGGTGGCCTCGGGATGATCCTCCACGGACAGACGCACATTCACATAGAATCCCGGCCGCAGCCGCATGGCTTCATTCGGAAGATCCACCTCGGCCGCCATCGTCCGCGTGGCCACATCCAGCGCATACGCCATGCGCGCCACCGTCCCCTTCATGACCGATTCGCCCGCCCCCAGCGCATCGCACCGGATCTCCACGGGCCGGCCCACGGCCACATGCCGCACTTCCGCCTCAGGCACCGCCACGCGTACCCGCACAGTCGCCAGATCCACGATCCCAAAGAGTGCACTGTCCCCGCCATTGACCAGCTCGCCGGGGTCGGCCCGGCGTTCGGTGACGATCCCATCGAACGGAGCCACCACGGCCGTAAAGCGCAGTAGGGCCTCGATCCGCTGCACGGCCGCAGTCTCGGCCGCCAGCCTCGCCTCGGCATCATCCAGCGCCTGCGGCAGCACCAGCGCAGGCGATTTCTCCCGCGCGGCCCGCAGCCTCCCCACTTCGACCCCGGCCGCAGCCACCGCAGCCTTCCCCTTCGCCAGATCGGCCTCGAGTTCCGGGGCTTCCACCACGGCAAGCACCTGCCCGGCCTTGACCCGGTCCCCGCGGTCGGCCCGCACAGACGCCAGATAGCCATCGATCCGCGACCGCACCACAGCCTGCTGCCACGGTGCCAGCGTTCCGGGCAGGGTCACCCAGCGGCTCACGGGTCCCTTCGCGGGCTTCACCCCAGGCAACTCCACGGCACCACTGGCCACCAGCGGCACAGCCAGAACAAGCAGAACAATCTTGCGCATGAGGGTCTCGGTTTTCACGGGGTTTCCATGTCTTCGGGCAGCAGAGAAGGCGCTACGGCCCGCCCGGGAGCCAGCATCGCATAAACCGAAGGCAGCACCAACAGCGTTGCCAGAGTCCCGGAGGCCAATCCACCCAGCACAGCCACCGCCAGCGGAGCTGTCTGCCCACCCCCCAGCGCCATCGGCACCATCCCGGCCATCATCGCCCCCGCCGTCATCAGAATCGCACGCACCCGCCCACGGGCCGCCTCCACCGCCGCTTCCTGCCGCCCCAGCCCACGCCCGGCTGCCTTCGCCGCCGCACTCACCAGAAGAATCGCATTCGCCAGCGCCACCCCCACAGCCATGATGCTGCCCATGAAGCTCTGCAGACTCAGCGCCGTCCCGCTCAGCCACAGCGCCAGCACCACCCCGGCCAGCACCAGAGGCACCGCCGCCACCGCCACAAGAGCCAGCCGCACACTCTGAAAATTCGCCAGCAGCAGCAGAAAGACCACGGCCACCGCCACGGCCAGCCCACGGCTCAGACCAGCCTCCACCCCCGCCAGCACAGGAGCCTGACCCCGCATGGCCACCGACACCCCGGCCGGCGCAGCCGCCTCGCCAAGCACACGTTCAACCGCAGCGACCGCCCGACCCAGATCAATGCCCTCGAGATTCGCGGTCACACTCACGGTCCGCGCCATGTTATAGCGGTCAAACTGCCCGCTCGCATTCCCCGGAGTCACCTCGGCAATGCTCCGCAGCGGCACGGGTTCCCCGCCCCGCCCTCCCACGGGCAGATTCCGCAGTTCCTCGACACTTCCCATCAGCCCTGGCGGCACCTGCACCTGCACGGAATAACTCACCCCCGTCCGCACATCCGCCCAGTAATTCGGCACCGTGAACCGGCTGCTCGCCGTCGCCGCCACCAGACTGCGCGTGGCATCACTCATGCGCACCCCCAGCAGACCAGCCCGTTCCCGGTCAATCCTCACGTCCACACTCGGATAATCCAGCATCTGCCCGATCCCCACGTCGCGCAGCCCCGGCACCCCGGCCAGCTTGTCCCGCAGCAACTCGGCATGCCGCCGCGCCACCGCATAATCCTTCCCGCTCACAGCCACTTCCACCGGCGTCGGCGAACCGAACGACATCACCCGACTCACCATGTCGGCAGGTTCAAAGGAGAAACCAACCGCCGGAAATTCCGCAGCAAGGTCAGCCCGCAGGGCTTCGCGCAGCGACGCCACCGCCACCCCCGATCCTTCCCGGAGCTGCACCTGCAGCACGGCTTCCCCGGGACCGCTGTTCCACTGATGAATCAGATTCACCGGATAATTCGGCGCATGGACCCCGATCAGGCCCATGGTGACCGCCACCTTGTCAGCACCGCCAGCACGCTCGGCCACCATGGCCAGCACACGCTGCGCAATCTTTTCCGTGTCCTCCACGGGCGTTCCCGCGGGAGCCCGCAGCCGCAGCTGCAATTGCCCGGCATCCACCTGCGGAAAGAGATCCCGGCCCAGCTTCGGCAGCACCCCGACCACCACAGCCAGGGCCAGCAGCAGCGCCGCGGGCACCACCAGCCAGCGCAGCCGCAGCAAACCCGCCGACACCACCGCCCACCAGCGCCAGCCCCCGGAACTCCCGCCGCTTCCTGCTTTCCCCTCGCCGCCCGGTGCCCACCACACGGCCAGCACCGGCACAAGCGTGCTCGAAAGCAGCCACGACGCCACCATGCTGAACCCCACCGCAAGAGCCACCGGCACAAAGAGCGCCCGCGCCGCTCCCTCCATGAAAAAGGCCGGCACAAACACCGCCAGAATGCACAGCATCGCCAGCAGCCGCGGCAAGGCCGTCTCCCCAGCTGCCTCCAGCGCACTGCGCGCCGCCGCCAGCCGTCCCCCGCCCCCGCTCCGCTCCCGGTGCGCATGAATGCTCTCCATGGTCACCGTCGCTTCATCCACCAGAATCCCCACCGCCAGCGCCAGCCCCCCCAGCGTCATCAGATTCACCGTCGCCCCCGTCACCCACAGGCCCAGCAGCGCCGCCCCCAGCGCCACCGGAATGTTCAGCACCACAATCACCGCCCCACGCACATCCCGCAGAAACACCAGCACCATCAGCCCAGTCAGCACCGCCCCCAGCACCCCCTCGCGCACCAGCTCATCAATGGCCCGCACCACCCACGGACTCTGATCGAATTCCAGGGTCACCCGGATGTCCTCCGGACAGGCCGCCTGAAACTTCGGCAGATTCTCCCGCACCAACCGCACCACCTCCAGCGTCGACGCATCACTCCGCTTCGTCACCGGCATGTACACCGTCCGCCGCCCGTTCACGAGCGCATAACTCGTCACCTGATCACTGGCATCACTCACCTCAGCCACATCCCGCAGAAATACCGCCCCGTCAGACGACGACTTCAGCACCACCCCGCCCAGTTCCTGAATGCCACGCACCACCGCATTCACCGGCACCACCGGAAAACTCCCCGGCAAAGCCAGATTGCCGCTCGGACTGATCGTGTTGGCCTCGCTCACCGCCCGCACCACCTCGTCAGGCGTCAGACCCGCAGCCCGCAGCCGGTCAGGCTTGACATTCACCACCACGGTCCGCGCACTTCCCCCGAACGGCGGCGGAGCCGACACCCCGGGCAGGGTCGCAAACAGCGGGCGCACCATGTTGAGCGCCGCATCCTGCATCTGCCCCACCGTCCGCGCCGGATTCTCCGTCGAAAAAACCAGATTCCCCACCGGCACACTGCCCGCATCAAATCGCGTCACAAACGGCCCCGGCGTCCCCGGCGGCATGAAGGCACGCGCCCGGTTCACATAGGCAATCGTCTCGGCCATCGCACTCGCCATGTCCGTCCCCGGATGAAACTGCAGCTTCATCACCGACGCCCCCTGAATCGTCTTCGATTCCACATGCTCAATCCCCGTGATGTACAGAAAATGATATTCGTAGTAATACGTCAGGAATCCCTCCATCTGCTGCGCATCCATTCCCCCATACGGCTGCGCCACGTAAATCACCGGAATCCCCAGCGGCGGAAACACATCCCGCGCCATCTTCCGCACCCCCAGCCACGCCCCCGCCAGCAGGGCCAGCACCACCACCACCACGGTCCATGGATGTCGAAGCGCAAATCGGGTCAGTCGCATGAAATTCCCGTCACCCCTCGGCCAACCACCACCCCGCAGGCAATCCCTTTCCCAACGCACTCACGGATGACATGCGCCGCGCTTCCCTGGGCGATGCCGCAGGAACAAGTGACCCCGGCAGCCCCGAGGACCCCAACCCGCCTCAGCAGCCACTCACAAAATCCACCCACGATTCCGTTCTGCTGTCCCGCGAGACACCATATCTTCCATTCACCGTAAACGGAATGATGCGTCCGTCCTCCTTCGTGAAGTGCCCCTTGATCAGCAGCGTGAACGGTTCGTCGCGCGAAATGGCACCGGGAAATTCCGCCAGAATCATGCGCGACTTCGTGACCACCACGGCTCCGCCCTCCATGCTGTTGTGAGCCTCATGCAGAACGCCCCCGAAGCGCATGGGAAGCCTGATCGCAGCAGAACCCGGATCAACCGTGCCATCGTCATACGTCACCCGCACTGCCGTGAACTCCATGGACGCGAAGGTGAAGCTGTCATCCATGTAGAAGGCGCGTATGCTGTAGGGCTTCCTGCTTTTCACGGAGCCACCAATCAGGGTACCGACAGAAATGCGGGTATCGATCTCGATCTTCGGAACGCGCGTTCCCACCACACTCATCCTGCCCACGGCACCAAACGAAACCGTATCGTACCGGTAGCTGCACGAAGGCACCAGAAAACAGGTAACCGACAGCAGGGCGAGTCCTCCGAGGATGGTGCGGGTTTTCATCGCGGGTAGTAGGCAGCGTTGCCTGGAGTGTTGTCCAGCCAACGTCCGTTCAATTACCACAGCACCAGCCCCTTGTCCACCTTATCCTGGCATTTCCCCGGGATGGCCCACCGCCCCATCCCTCACACTTCCTCCAGCGGCTTGTCCGCATCCCCGAAGCGCTCCATGCGCACCCCGCACTTCTCCATCATGGAAAGGTAGAGCCGGCACATCTGACGCTCGGGCTTGTCCCGGTAATCAAGGACCCGCCCGCCACGGATCTTGCCACCCCCGCCCCCCAGCAGCACCACCGGCAGCTGCGTGGCATCATGCCCCCCGTTCATCATCGACGAACAGAACATCAGCATCGAATTATCCAGCAAGGTCCGCTCGCCTTCCTGCACCGCCTGCAGCTTCCCGGCAATGTACGCCAGCTGACTCACAAAGAACTGATTCACCTTCAGCCAGTCTTCCGTGTCGCTGTGCGACAGCAGATGGTGAATCATGTAGTCGACCCCGAGATTCGGAAACCGCAGCGAACTGTGGTCGTTGTTCAGCTTGAGCGTCGTCACCCTCGTGGTGTCGGTCTGAAACCCCAGCACAAGGATGTCGCACATCAGCCGCATGTGCTCGGCAATGTCCTGCGGAATCCCATCGGCCGGACGTCCCATCCCCGGCTTCTCAAGGGTCGGACGCCATCCCTGCAGCTCCCCGCGCTTCCCCGCATTCTCCAGCCGCTGCTCCACATCGCGGACCGAATCAAGATATTCATCCAGCTTGTGCTGATCCCCCCGCCCAAGATCCCGCCGCAGACTCGACGCATCCTCCAGCACAGCATCCAGCACACTGCGGTCGCCCCGCCCAGCCCCCTCCTTGAAAAGGCGGTCAAAGGCAAGCGCCGGATACACTTCCAGCGGAGCCGGTGCCGTCGGCGAGGTCCACGAAATGTGCGAACTGTACAGCATCGAGTAATTCTTGTGCACCGAAGGATTCGCCTTCTCACACCCCAGCGCCAGACTCGGCACCCTCGTGGCCCGACCGTAATGCGACGCAATCACCTGATCAAAACTCGTCCCGGACCGGATCTCCCCACCCGCCGCAAGGGCCGCCCCACTCAGCAGATTCCCAGTCTGCGAACTGTGAATGTTCCCCTTGAGGGCCTCGGCATTGTACAACCCACGCACAAACAGCATCTGCTTCCGGTAATCCCGCAGCGGCTCCAGCACCCGGCCCAGCTCCATCGAGTCCCCCTCACCCGACGCCTTCCACTCGGTCCCGTGAAACCCGTTCCCCGCAAACAATACCGCCAGCCGCACCGGCGCATCAGCACCCGACTCCGCCGCCCACGAAGCCACCGTCAGCGATTCCATCCACGGCAGAGCCATCGTCACTCCTGCCCCACGAAGAAAGGAACGGCGCGAAAAACGGGATCGGTTCATGCCCGCAATCTCCCGCCCGTCCCTCCCGAGGCAACTTCTTTTCCACGGATCACCCAGCCCCGCACACCACTGCCGGACTTGACGGACGCCCGCGCATGTATACACTTGTATACATGAAACCGGAAACGCTCACATCCCGCCAGCAGCAACTGCTCGACTACCTCCAGCAGCGCGAATCCCTCGGAAAACCCCCACCCAGCGTCCGCGAAATCGCCGCCCACTTCGGCTTCGCCAGCCCGCGCGCCGCCGCCCTCCACATCGACACCCTCGTCCAGAAGGGTGCCCTCCTCCGCGACCCCCGCAAGGCCCGCAGCCTCCGCCTCCCCCCGGGAAATCACCCCGGAAATCCCCCTTCCCGCGCCATCCCCCTGCTCGGACGCATCCCAGCCGGCCCGCTCAGCGAAGCCCTCGAATCCCCGGAATTCCTCTCCCCAGCCGAACTCCTCCCGCACCGCAGCGGCGATTTCCTCCTCAAGGTATGCGGCGATTCCATGACAGGCGACGGCATCCTCGACGGCGACCTCGTCCTCCTCCGCCCAGGCATCCCAGTCCCCCACGGTGCCATCGCCGCCGTCTGCGTCGGCGATGACCGCGAGGCCACCCTCAAACGCGTCTTCCCGGAAGGCCCGCTCGTCCGCCTCCGCGCAGCCCACCCAGCCTACCGAGACATCGTCGTGCCCGCCGAAACCGTCACGGTCGCAGGCGTCTTCCGCGGCCTCGTCAGACAGGCCTGAGCCCCGCCCGCGCCCCACCACCCCGCCACCATGGGAACCATCGACTCCCTGCGCTCGCTGATCGCCGCAAAATTCCCGGCAGCCCCACCCCCACCCCCGTCTGCGGCCCTCCCCACAGGCCTCCCCTGCATCGATGCCCTCACCGGTGGACTCCCCGGCAACTCGCTCACCGAATGCTCAGGCCCGCTCTCCTGCGGCTCCCTCCTCCTCCACGCCCTCCTCGAAACAACGGCTTCCCGCCAATCGTTCGCCGCCCTCATCGACCCCGCCTGCGCCTTCGACCCCGGCAGCTACCCACCTGATCTCCTCCCCAGACTGCTCTGGGCCCAGCCACCCAGCCCAGCCAAGGCACTCGCCGCCGCCGATCTCCTCCTGCGCGATGCCAACCTCCCACTCGTCATCCTCGACCTCCAGCTCTGCCTGCCGCAGGACCTCCAGAAACTGCCGACTTCTTCATGGCACCGGCTCCAGCGCCTCCTCGAATCCTCTTCCGCTGCCCTCCTCGTGCTCAGCCGCTTCCCCTCGGTCCCCTCAGCCAGACTGCGCCTCCACCTCCACGCAGACCACCGGCTCGCGGCACTCGCCACCCCACGCCACGAACTCGCTCCCGCCCTCTCGGCTTCCCAGGAACGCATCCGACCGCTCCACCACGCCCACCCGGCCTGATCCCCTTCCGTGTTCCTCACCCTCCACCTCCCGGCCTTCCCCCTCCAGGCTGTCCTCCGCTGGCAATCCCCCCAGCCAGCCGGCCCCACCGCAGTCATCGACCCCACCCAGCCACGCCAGCCAGTCGCCGCAGCCAATGCCGCCGCACAGCGCCTCGGCGTCCGCGAGGGCATGCCCGCCACCCAGGCTCTCGCCCGCGACGCCTCCCTCCTCCTCCTCCCACGCTCCCCGCAGCAGGAGGAAGCCACCCAGCACATCCTCCTCCAGACTGCCTGCCAGTTCTCCCCCACAGCCGAATCCACAGCCCATGGCACCGTCACGGCAGACCTCTCGAAACGCCATCAGCCCCTCTGGATGGAATCAGCCCGCAAGGCCGTCGACGACCTCCGCCGGATCGGCTGCACAGCCCGCGCGGGCCTCGCTCCCAACCCAGACCTCGCCCTGCTCGCCTCGCACCACGCCAAACCCATCCTCCTCATCACCGAACCCCTCGCCTTCCTCCAGAATATCCCCCTGCACCAACTCTCGCCCCACCCGCAACTGCTCCATGTCCTCCACTCATGGGGCATCCACACAGCCGGCCAGCTCACCAGCCTCCCCTTCGCGGAAATCACCGATCGCCTCGGCCCGGCCGCCGCCGCCCTCTGGCTCCTCGCCTCAGGCCAATCCCAGCGACCCCTCAACCCAGCACCTCCCATCACCACATGGCGCGAATCCTTCGACTTCGAATCACCCACCGAATCGCTCGAACCCATCCTCTTCCTCCTCCGCCGCTTCCTCGCCTCGCTCACGGACCGGCTCCAGTCGGCATGGCTCGCCGCCGGACGCATGTCCCTCACCATCCTGACCGAAAACGGACCTTCAGCCAGCCGCACCTTCACCATCCCCTCCCCCACCACGGATGCCAACCTCCTCTTCCGCATCCTCCATACCCACCTCG
Organism: Verrucomicrobiota bacterium; assembly: GCA_039795165.1. Lineage (GTDB taxonomy): Bacteria > Verrucomicrobiota > Verrucomicrobiia > Verrucomicrobiales > V1-33 > V1-33. Next base: position 38,666 of record JBDKER010000032.1, read on the forward strand.
AATCCCTGCAGCTCCCCAACCCCGCCAGCAGCGTCTCCCTCGAACTCCACCCAGCCCCGCGCGAAATCTCTCAGTTCCGGCTCTTCGAAACTTCCCTGCGCGACCCGAACCGCTTCAGCGAAACCATGGCCCGGCTCCTCGCCCTCTGCGGCCCCCACAAAGCCGGCACCCCGGAACAAGGTAATTCCCACCGCCCGGACCACTGGAACCTCACCCCACCAGCCTTCCACCTCCTCAAACCCTCTCCAGCCACCGCACCCTCCTTCTCCCTCGGCCTCCCCCTCCGCCGCTTCCGCCCCCCCATCCCAGCCACCGTCGCCCTCCTCCACCACCAACCCGCCCACATCACCTGCCCAAAACTCCACGGCCCCATCACCAGCTGCCTCGGCCCATGGCGATCCTCTGGCCATTGGTGGGAACCGGAAACTTCATGGCTCTCGGAAGAATGGGACATCGCCATGCCCGACCACAGCCTCTGGCGCATCCGCCGCACCGGCCCCGCATGGTTCCTCGACGCCTGCTCCGAATCCCCCGCCTCCCGCCAGCTCACCCCATGACCGCGGAACTCCATATCCGCAGCGCCTTCAGCTTCCTTCAGGGTGCCTCCAGCCCGGAAGAAATCGCCACAGAAGCCGCCCGCCTCGGCCTCACCACCATCGCCCTCACAGACCGCGATAACCTCACCGGAGCCCCCCGCTTCCTCAAGGCCGCCCGCAGCGCCGGCCTCCGCGCCATCACAGGAGCCGAACTCACCATGGAAGATGGCTCGGTCATCCCAGTCCTCGCCGCTTCCCTCACCGGCTACCGCAACCTCTGCCGCCTCCTCACCCAGACAAAAATCCGCGGCCCCAGACTATCCGCCACCACCCGCTGGAACGACCTCCCGGAATTCTCGGAAGGCCTCGTCGCCCTCACCGGCGATGCCGATGGCCCCGTCCGCCGCGCCCTCGCCGCCGGACAGCCACAGCAGGCCCTCAAAGCCGCCACCCAGCTCATCCACGCCTTCGGACCCCACAGCGTCTACGTCGAACTGCAGCGCCACCTCCACCGCCACGAACCACACGAACTCAAAGCCCTCAGCGACCTCGCCGCCACCCTCGGCCTCCCCCTCATGGCCTCCAATGGCGTCACCCACGCCACCCGCCAGCGCCGCCCCCTCATGGATGTCCTCACCTGCACCAGACACCACACCCACCTCGACGCCGCCGGACAATTCCTCTCGGCCAACAGCGAACGCTGCCTCAAATCCCCCCACGCCCTCCAATCGCTCTTCGCCGCCTTCCCACAAGCCCTCCACGGCTCCACAGAACTCGCCGAACGCCTCTCCTTCTCCCTCGAGAACCCAGGCTACGAATTCCCTTCCTACCCAGTCCCGGAAGGCGAATCGCCCGACTCCTTCCTCCGCAGAATCACCATGGCCGGAGCCAGATCCCGCTACGGCCACATGGGCCGCCGACACCACCACCAGATCGAACACGAACTCTCCATCATCGCCAGACTCGGCTTCAGTGCCTACTTCCTCCTCGTCTGGGATATCGTCAATTTCTGCACCTCCCGCGGCATCCTCGTCCAAGGCCGCGGATCAGCCGCCAACAGCGTCGTCTGCTACGCCCTCGGCATCACCGCCTGCGACCCCATCGCCTGCCAACTCCTCTTCGAACGATTCCTCAGCGAAGGCCGTACCTCATGGCCGGATATCGACCTCGACCTCCCCTCAGGCGAACGCCGCGAGGAAGTCATTCAGGAAGTCTACCGCCGCTGGGGTCCCCACGGAGCCGCCATGACCGCCAATGTCATCACCTTCCGCGGCCGCAGCGCCATGCGCACCCTCGGAGCCGCCCTCAACTTCCCTCCCGATGTCCTCGACCGCTTCAGCCGCCTCTCAGGCCACGGCGACTTCCCCCACACCCTCGAACTCAAAGAACAAATCCTCAAAGCCGGCATCCCCGCAGACCACCCCAGACTCCCCGCCGCTCTCGCCCTCTACCCCCAGATCCATGGCCTCCCCAGACACCTCGGCCAGCACAGCGGCGGTATGATCATCTGCCAGGGAAAACTCAGCAGCGTCGTCCCCCTCGAACCCGCCGCCATGCCCGGCCGCGTCATCGCCCAATGGGACAAGGACGACTGCGCCGACCTCGGCATCATCAAAGTCGACCTCCTCGGCCTCGGCATGATGGCTGCCCTCCAGGATACCCTCGAACTCTGCCACGACCGCCACCGCCCAGTCGACCTCGCCGCCATCCCCAAGGACGACCCCGCCACCTACCAGCTCATGCAGCGCGCCGATACCATCGGCGTCTTCCAAATCGAAAGCCGAGCCCAGATGGCCACCCTCCCACGCATGAAACCAGCCACCTTCTACGACGTCGTCGTCGAGGTCGCCATCATCCGCCCAGGCCCCATCCAGGGCGATATGCTCCATCCTTACCTCCAGCGCCGCCAGGGCCACGCCCCCGTCACCTACTTCGATGACCGCCTCCAGCCTGTCCTCGCCCGCACCCTCGGCGTCCCCCTCTTCCAGGAACAACTCCTCCAGATCGCCATGGTCATGGCCAGCTTCTCTGCCGCAGAAGCCGAGGAACTCCGCCGCGCCCTCAGCTTCCACCGATCCCCGGAACGCATGGCCGCCGTCTGCACCAAACTCCGCCACGGCATGGCCGCCAATCACACCAGCCCGGAAATCATCGAACAGATCACCCACGCCGTTCAGTCGTTCGCCGTCTACGGCTTCCCGGAAAGCCACGCCATCAGCTTCGCCCTCCTCGCCTACGCCAGCTGCTGGCTCAAAGTCCACCGCACCCCCGAATTCTTCTGCAGCCTCCTCAATAACCAACCCATGGGATTCTACTCCCCTGCCACCCTCGTCCAGGACGCCCGCCGCCACGGAGTGAAAATCCGGCCGGTCTGCATCCAGCAAAGCGACTGGCGCTGCCGCGTCGATGAAGACGATTCCCTGCGCCTCGGCTTCTGCCTCCTCAAGGGCTGGCCACGCAGCGACTGCGACCGCATCACGGAGGCCCGCCGCACCCAGCCCTTCGCTTCCCTCGCGGATTTCCAGCTCCGCACGGGCCTGCCCCGGCCGCGCCTCCGCTCGCTGGCAGCAGCAGGTGCCCTCGCCGCGCTCACAGCCCACCGCCGCAGCGCCCAGTGGAGCGTGGAGGTACCACGCGACCCAGACGATCTCTTCGCATGGGCAGAACAGCAGCAACCATCCCCCCTCAGTCCGATGTCGCCAGGGGAACGGCTGGCCGCAGATTACGGAGCCACAGGCCTCACACTCGGTCCCCATCCCATGAAGATCCTGCGGCCGCACCTCACAGGCTTCACCACCGCAGCCGATCTCCCCCACACCCCGCCCCACCACCGCGTCCGCACCGCCGGACTCGTCATCTGCCGCCAGCGGCCCGGCACCGCCAAAGGCATCGTCTTCCTCAGCCTCGAGGACGAAACCGGCACCACCAACGCCATCGTCTACCCGGACCTCTACGAAAAATACCGCCTCCTCATCGCAGAAGAACCCTTCCTCGAAATCGAAGGCTCGGTCCAGACAACCGACGGGGTCACCCACCTGCGCGCATGGAAAATCCGCCCCCTCCCCACCACCACAGTCGCCGCTGACCTCCCTCCATCGCACGATTTCCGCTGATCCCACCCGGAACCCCGCCCCCTCCCCAGCACCACAGTCGCCGCTGACCTCCCGCCATCGCACGATTTCCGCTGATCCCACCCGGAACCCTCAGTTTTTTCTCCCCATTCCGGACGGCTTCCCTCATCTTCCTTCTCCATGATGACATTGCGCCCCTTCGCTGTCCTCGCCTCGCTGGCTGCCCTGCTCTCCGCCGCACCGCCAGGCCACGCAGCCACGCAACCACCGGCAAAACCGAATGTCCTCCTCATCTACGCGGACGACCTCGGCTACGGCGATGTCTCATGCTACAACCGGGAGCGCGGCCGCATCGCCACCCCAGGCATCGACCGCCTCGCCGCAGAAGGCATGCGCTTCACGGACGCCCATTCGTCCTCGGGTGTCTGCTCACCATCCCGCTACACCCTCCTCACCGGACGCTACCACTGGCGGACCCGGCTCCAGAATGGCATCGTCCCCCTCTGGGGCCAGCCTCTCATCGCCCCACGCCGCCTCACCCTCGCCTCGCTCGCAAAACAGCAGGGCTACCGCACGGCCTGCTTCGGCAAATGGCACCTCGGCTGGAACTGGCCCATCCCCCCGGAACAAAGCGCCCTCTTCAAGGACCAGCCCAAAGGAAAGGCCACCACCACCGACGCCCACCGCCGCGTCTGGCAGCAGGTCTTCTCCCAACCCATCCCGGATGGCCCCACCAGCCGCGGCTTCGACCTCTACTTCGGAACCGATGTCCCCAACTGGCCACCCTTCTGCTTCCTCGAAAACAACCGCACCACCACCATCCCCTCGGAATTCCTCCCAGCCCAGTCACTCGGAAATCACATGGCCAGCAATCAGGGACCCGCCACCCCCAACTGGTCGCTCGAAGCCATCCTGCCCACCCTGACCGACCGCACCATCCGCTTCCTTTCAGAATCAGCCAGCCAGCCCCAGCCATTCTTCCTCTACCTCGCCCTCACGTCCCCACATACCCCGCTCGCCGTCAATACCCCATGGAAAAACAAAAGCGGACTCCTGCCCTACGCAGACTTCGTCATGGAAACAGACGCCGCCATCGGCCGCATCCTCGACGCCCTCGACGCCTCGGGCGCCGCCTCCCGCACCCTCGTGGTCTTCTCCTCGGATAATGGCTGCGCTCCCTACATCGGAAAACCAGAACTCGAAGCCAAAGGCCACTTCCCCAGCGGCCCCCTCCGCGGAGCCAAATCAGACGCATGGGAAGGCGGTCACCGCGTCCCCTTCATCGTCCGCTGGCCCGGCACCGTGACCCCCGGCTCCACCTGCCCGCACCTCGTCCACCAGGCCGACCTCCTCCGCACCTTCGCCGATATCCTCGGCACCACCCTCCCGGATGACGCCGGCGAAGACAGCATCAGCTTCCTCGCTTCCCTCAAGGGCCAATCCCAGCCAGCCCGCTCCCACGCCATCAGCACCGCCAGCAGCGGCGTCCCCGCCCTCCGCCTCGGCCCATGGAAATACATCGCTTCCCAGGGATCCGGCGGCTGGAGCAAGGGGACCGACCCCTCCCAGCCCGTCCAGCTCTACAATCTCGATAGCGACCTCGCCGAATCCACCAACCTCGCCGCCTCCCAGCCAGCCAAAGTCGCGGAAATGCAGGCCCTCCTCGAAAAACTCATCAGGGACGGCCGCAGCACCGATGGCAAACCGCAGGCCAATGACGTGCAGGTGAGCCGATTCCCCGCTCCCGCAGGAAATCACGGCCACCGCCCGCACCGCAGCCGCAGCCTCAGGCCAGCCGACCCAGCAGCCAGCCCAGCAGCTCGCTGATGCGCACCCGGTGCTGATCGCCACTGTCGCGCTCACGCACGGTCACCGTATCCGCCAGCTCCGGACCCTTCTCGCCAAGGGTCTCGAAATCAATGGTCACCCCGAACGGCGTGCCCACTTCATCCTGGCGCGCATACCGACGCCCAATCGCCGCCGTCTCGTCATAGAAACAATTCATGTGCGGCTTGAGCATGGCATAGACCTCCCGCGCCTTCGCCACCAGCTCGGGACGGTTCTTGAGCAGCGGGAAAATCCCCACCTTCACCGGCGCCACCCGGGGATGGAACCGCAGTACCGTGCGGCGCTCCACCTTCCCGTTCACATCGGCCTTGTCTTCCTCATGATAGGCCTCACACAGCACCGCCAGCGCCAGACGGTCAAGCCCCGCCGACGGCTCAATCACATGCGGTACATAGTTCCCCGTGAAGAAGCGCGCACACCAATGCTGCGCCCGCGCTTCCGCCGATGCCAGTTCCTCCGCAGTCGCTTCCCGCCTCGCCTTGGCCGCCGCCTGCCCGGCCTTCGCCCGGAACTCCGCAACCTTGCGCTCCACAAAGGCCGCCCGCTTCGCTTCATCCCAGCCAGCCACCGCCGCCTTCAGTTCCTCATCGAAGAATTCCTGCGGCTTCCCGCAATGCTGCTGATGCTGCGTCAGATCGAAGTCCCCACGCGCCGCAATCCCCTCGAGTTCCTCCGTGCCAAACGGAAACTTGAAGAGAATGTCCACACAGGCCCGCGCATAATGCGCCAGATCGTCGCCTTCCTGCCAGTAGTAATCCAGCACATCCGTCCCCAGCCCAATCCCATTATAGAAGGCTGTCCGCTGCGCGACCCAGTACCGATGCCACATTTCCCAGCCCCAGTTGTCCCGCGGCTCGGAAAGATCAGCTCCCTCATGCCAGCGCGCCACTTCCCCGCACACCGCCGCAACGGCTTCATCGGGCTTGATGAAGAATTCCAGCTCCATCTGCTCGAACTCCCGGCTCCGGAAGGTGTAGTTCTTCGGCGTCACTTCATTCCGGAAGGCTTTCCCGATCTGACAGATCCCAAAGGGTACCTTCTGCCTCGATGTATCCAGCACGTTGCGGAACTGCGCAAAAATCGCCTGCGCGGTCTCAGGCCGCAGATACGCCACATCGGCTTCCGTCGCCGTCGGCCCCACAAAGGTCCGGAACATCAGATTGAACGGCCGTGGCTCGGTCAGCTGCGCCCCGTTCTCCGGATTGAAGGCCCGCGTGTTCTCCACTTTCTCCCCCGTCTCGCCTCCCTGCGGAACCGCGTTCTTCACCCCACGCTGCTCATAAAACTGCTTCGCTACCTTGAGGGCACTCTCCCGCGGCTTGCCTGCCGGCACCAGCACCGCAAAGCCCACCTCGCTCTTCCCACCCTCATCCCCCAATGCCCCGCTGAATCGATACACCATCCCACTCTGCAGATCCACATGGTCAGCACGGAACCGCTTCTGCGTCAGCAGACAGTCAGCCATCGGATCGCTGAACGTATCCACATGACCCGATGCCTTCCAGATGGCCGGATGCATGATGATGGTCGCATCCAGCCCCAGCACGTCTTCCCGCTCACGCGTCATCGCCCGCCACCACAGATCCCGCAGATTGCGCTTCAGCTCAGCCCCCAGTGGACCGTAATCCCAGAATCCCGCAATCCCTCCATAGATCTCCGAAGACTGAAAAATGAAGCCGCGCCGCTTGCTGAGGCTGGCAATCTTCTCCATGACCGGAACTTCTTTGGCTGGCTGTGACATAGTCGTGAAATGGTAGGAAAAACGGAACGCTTTCCCTCGCCCCCCACTCCTGCCACCGCAATTGGAAATAGCATTCAGGGACCCAGCCGGAACAGCCGGTTCATGTACAGCAGATCCGCCACCTGAAACAACGCCATCCCTTCCTCAGTCACCCCGCGCGCCACCGCATCCGGCTCGCCCATCGGCTCCAGCGTCCCACTCCGCGGATCCCCTCGGTACCACGACACGGCTCGGTTCAACCCAAACACCGCCAGCCGCTCGTCCCGGTAAATCCCCACAGACCGATTGTGATGCATCAGTACCCGCCGCGGCCGTCCCTCCCGCAGCAGATCAGACCCGAAAAACAAACTCTCATACGGCCGCCCAATCAGACCCAGTACCGTCGGCGCCACATCCAGCTGACACCCCAGCACCCCCACCCTCCGTGGCCCGGGAACCACCGCCGGACCCAGCACCACCATCGGAATCCGATAGCTCGGCAGCGGAATCTGCTGACTCCCATACACCCGCGCCCCATGGTCAGCCACCACCACAAACACGGTGTCCTTCCAGAATGCCTCTTGCTTCGCCAGCCGGAAGAAATCACCCAGCGCCCAGTCCGCATACCGCACCGCCGGCCGACGGTCAGCCGGATTGGCCGCATCCTTGATCCTCCCCGCCGGAAAGGTGTACGGACGATGATTGGATACGGTCATGAACGAGACCAGAAAGGGCTGCCCAGCCGCATGCATCGACCGCATTTCCTCAATCCCGCGGTGAAAGAGATCTTCGTCGGACACCCCCCACGCCGTCGTGTGCGCCGGATTCACAAAATCTCCCTGCTCCACCAGCCGATCCCACCCGTTCCGCGTGGTATAACTCCTTATGAAATCAAAGGTCCCTCGCCCCCCATACAGAAACAGACTGCGGTAGCCATCCCGCTGCAGCACCCGCGCCAGCGTCTCCACATTCTCCGTCCGGTCCCGCGCCAGAATCGAATCCCCAGGCAAAGGCGGAAACCCGGAAAACACCCCCTCGAACCCACGGATCGTCCGGTTCCCATCCGCCCACAGATTCTCAAAAAGCAATCCCTCGCTCTCCGCCAGCCGATCCATCTTCCGCGTCATCGAAATCGGCTCGCCAGCACGATTCTTCGCCCCCAGCGATCCCCAGAATTCACTGCCCAGACTCTCTTCGAGAATCACACAGACATTCAGCCGCGGCCGCTCCGCATCGCCGGAAATCCTCCGGATGAGTGACTTCCGCGCCGCTTCAAGCCACGCCGCATCAGGCTGCGACCCGTCCGCAAGCACCGGGGGTTCCCCATGCGGAAATTCCACGCCTTCCCCGCCGAGCGCCACCCGCGCCCGCAGCACCGCTTCCCGCGGCCCCGTCACCGCATAAAAGGCATCATACGGCAGATTGCGCGACCACGCAGCCATCACCCCGGATATCGCCCCGTTCGACGCCAACTCGTTCACGATCCGCTCGCTCCCCACCCGCAGCCACGACGGCCGCAGACTCAGCACAGCCAACCCAGCCAACCCCACCCAGCCCAGCACCCGCCACCACCGCCCCCCACCCTCAGCCACCCGCGGAGGCACCACCCGGAAACTCACCCACGCCAGCACCACCCCCGCCACCAGCGACGCCAGCACCAGCCGGACCAGAGGATACGATTCCCATAGGTTTGTCGTAACTTCCGTAGGATAAATCAGATAGTCTATAGCTACCGTATTGAAGCGCGACAGAAACTCAGCGAAGAAAAAGTATTCGCTCACAAACAAAAAGAGCTGCCCAAACCACGCCGCCACCGCCAGCCCAAAAAGGACCCGCCGCGCCCTCGTTCCTTCCCACGCGCTCCGCCGCAGCGCACACCACACCGCCAGCGGCAATGTCACCACCAGCGCCACCGCTACATCACACTGCAACCCCGTCAGCACCACCCGCACCCGTTCCCACCACGTCATCCCCACCCCACCCGCAAATTCCCGCCACAACACCAGCCGCAGCACCGTCCCCAGCAGCACCAGCACGGCAGCCGATCCCAGCGGCAACCCATACCACGACCCACGCCATGTTCCCATTTCGCCTTCCTGCTTCTTCATGCCCCTCACCCCTCTTGCCAACTCCCACCGCACGCAAGCGACTCCCTCGCCTCTCACCCTGTTCCGGCAGAATACCTGACTTCATTTCCCCGCAAAACTCCGTACTTTTTCGCGTCTGCCGCGACACTACCAGTTGAAACCTGGACAGGCCCTCAACATAATGAAGACAGCTTCAGCGCTTCTTTTTCCTTCCCTCCCTGACCCCTCCCCTCCGAGCACCACGGATGCAGCACGTCCTCATCATCGATCCCGAAACCGACTTCCTCGAATGGGCCCAGCGCCACCTCGCCACCGATAAGGTCGGCGTAGAAATCGCCCCCAACGCGGAAGAAGGTCTCCGGAAATTCCTCGCCCTCAAACCAGACCTCGTCATCGCGGAATTCCACCTCAAGCCCGCCAACGGCATCGATCTCCTCAAACGCCTCCGCCAGCAGGACCCCCAGGTCATGGTGGTCCTCGCCACCGCCTTCCCCCCCACCAATGCGGTCATCGAGGCCATGAAACTCGGGGCCTTCGACTTCCTCCGCAAGGAATCCCTACCCTACGACCTCCGCCCAGTCGTCGAAAGCGCCCTCAAAACCCGCGAAGCCGCCCGCCACGAGGAAAAACCCATCTCCGACGCCCCAGTCGACCTCGGCGATGTCATGATCGGTCAAAGCCCGGCCATGCAGGCAGTCTTCAAAATGATCGGACGGGTCTCGCGCTCGGACGCCGCCGTCATGATCACTGGCGAAAGCGGCTGCGGCAAGGAAGTGGTGGCCCGCGCCATCCAACGCTACAGCCCGCGCTCCACCCGAGCCTTCGTCGCCATCAATTGCGCCGCCATCCCAGAAAGCCTGCTCGAAAGCGAACTCTTCGGTCACGAAAAAGGCAGCTTCACAGGAGCCACTGCCATGCGCATGGGCCGATTCGAACAATGCGACGGCGGCACGCTCTTCCTCGACGAAATCGGCGAAATGCCCATGCACGTCCAGACCAAGATCCTCCGCGTCCTCCAGGAAGGCGAATTCTCCCGCGTCGGCGGCAACGAAACCCTCCGCTGCGACGTCCGCATCGTCGCCGCCACCAACCGGAACCTCGAAAAGGAAGTCGACGAAGGCAAGTTCCGCGAGGACCTCTTCTACCGGCTCAACGTGGTCCGCATCCACCTCCCCCCACTGCGCGAACGCCCGGAGGACATCCGCCCGCTCGCCCAGTTCTTCATTCAGAAAATCGGCCGCAAGAAGAATAACCCACGGCTCCGGCTCTCGGAAGAAGCTCTCGCCCGCATGGAAAGCTACAACTGGCCAGGCAATGTCCGCGAACTGGAAAACACCCTCCAGCGCGCTTCCGTCCTCGCCAGCTCAGATATCCTCACCGCCCGCGAAATCCCCCTCGGACTCGGCATCCCGGCCCGCCCATCCATCCCTCCCATCCCGTCGGACGACGCCGCGGTCCCGGAAGCCGCGGCCCGCCTCGTGCTCGCCGCCGCCCTCGCCTCGGGCGAACCCCCCTGGCCGTTCATCGAAGCCCTCATGGCCCGCGAAGCTCTCGCCCTCCATGGCGATGACCCCGCCGCCGCCGCCAAAGCTCTCGGCCTCAAACCCGCTACCTTCCGCAAACTCCTGTCTGCCCCCGTGGAAGCCTGACCCGCCATGCAGATCCCGGAACCGCTGGCCCGCTTCCAACCGCACACCGCCCTCGTCCTGGGATCGGGCCTCGCTTCGTTCACCGACCAACTCTCCCCAGTCGCCCGCATTCCCTTCACCGACCTCGGACTGCCTCCATCCTCCGTCCCCGGCCACGCCGGCGAACTCATCCTCGCCTCGCTCGGTGCCACCCGACTCGCCATCTTCAGCGGACGCATCCACCTCTATGAAGGCCACACTGCCCACATGGTGACAGCCCCCATCCGCATCGCCGCAGCAGCCGGTGCTACCCGACTCATCCTCACCAATGCCGCCGGATCGCTCAACCCGGCCTTCCCCCCCGGCCAGTGGATGATGCTCTCGGATCACCTCAACCTCACCGGCCAATCTCCCCTCACCGGCGGCCCCCGCTTCCACGACATGTCCCATGTCTACTCCCCGGCATGGCGCCGCCAATTCGCTGCCTCCGCCGCCGCCGCTTCCCTCCCACTCCACGAAGGCGTCTACGCGGGACTACCCGGCCCACAGTACGAAACCCCAGCCGAAATCCGCATGCTCCGGACCCTCGGAGCCGACGCCGTCGGCATGTCCACCGTCCTCGAAGCCATCGAAGCCCGCGCCCTCAACCTAGAAACGATCGCCTTCTCCTGCCTCACCAACTGGGCCGCCGGTCTCGCAGGCCCTCTCAGCCATCACGAAGTCACCACCACCGGCCGAAATTCCGCCGCCGCCTTCGCATCCCTCCTCACAGCCTCCCTCGCCTGAGAAAATCAGCCAGGCACCCCAACAGGTCAGAACCGCAGTCTTCAGCACAGCCATAAACACCACCACTTGGCCCGAGCACAGCACCCGAGAGTCAGAATAGCCAAGCCTTTTGCCAAGGATCCCAGCGGTATCGTGAGGCTCTCGCCCCCCTCCAAGGCACCTCAAATGGGTGGGCAGGGGTCGGCGGGTAACTGAGGTATCGCAGCACTCAGCCACAGGCAGCCATCTCGCCCCCCTCAATAGCACGCAGGTTCGGAGGATGCGGACGGAGAGATGCGACATGGTCGGCCTTCTGTCGGCGCTTGGCGGCGAACGAAGCGCGCCACGGGCGCTCACGCCCCTCGGAGCGGCATCGCCAAAAGGCCTGTCCTTTTGTGAAGATCCATCGTTTTCGTCGCAGGTTCACTGAAGGGGCATCGCCAAAAGGCCTGTCCTTTTGTGAAGATCCATCGTTTTCGTCGTAGGTTCACTGAAGGGGCATCGCCAAAAGGCCTGTCCTTTTGTGAAGATCCATCGTTTTCGTCGCAGGTTCACTGAAGGGGCATCGCCAAAAGGCCTG